>JAQWWH010000001.1 GCA_029255105.1 Flavimaricola sp.
GCATAATCATTCTCTCAATACGATGCCAAAACATCCTGGCGCGGGATGGAGCAGCCCGGTAGCTCGTCAGGCTCATAACCTGAAGGTCGTAGGTTCAAATCCTACTCCCGCAACCAAAAGTATACTCACAGAGCCTTGGCCAAAAGCCGGGGCTTTTTTGCGTCCGCATCCCAAAATATCAAAAAACGATCCTAGAAATGTGCTGACATTCCCTCGAACCAAGCCAGCCTTCCGCTGAAGAAAACACAAACGCCAAAACCGAAGCTCTAGCAAAGTCCCTTGGCGTGTTCTCGCAGCACAAACTTTTGGATCTTGCCGGTCGACGTTCTTGGAACCGGCATAAATACAAAGCGCCCCGGCACCTTGTAGGGGGCCATTTGATCGCGGCACCAAAGCCTGAGCATTTCGGCGTCCGCTTCATGACCTGCTGCAAGTTCGACAAAGGCGCAGGGGGTCTCGCCCCACTTTTCGTGCGGCATAGCCACCACCGCCACGACGGCGACGGCCGGGTGCCTGTAAAGCGCCTCTTCGACCTCGATCGAGGATATGTTTTCACCGCCCGAGATGATGACGTCCTTGGACCGGTCCTTAAGCTGGATGTAGCCATCGGGATGGATTACGCCCAGATCGCCCGAGTGGAACCAACCGCCTTCAAAGGCGTCCTGTGTCGCAGTCGGATTGCGGAAATAGCCCTTCATCACGACATTGCCGCGAAACATCACCTCGCCCATGGTTTTTCCGTCCCTCGGGACAGGAACCATCGTTTCGGGGTCCAGAACGTCCAGCTGCTCAAGCGCAAGATAGCGCACGCCCTGGCGCGATTTCAGCGTGGCCTGACGGGCCGGGGGCAGATCCGACCAGTCGTCGTGCCAGTCGTTGACCACCGACGGACCGTAGGTTTCCGTCAGCCCATAGAGATGGGTCACGTCAAAGCCCGCCGTCTTCATATCCGCCAAAAGCGTTTCGGGGGGTGGTGCCGCGGCGGTAAAGAACTGAACCGTGCGATCCAGATCGCGTTTCACCGCATCAGGGGCCGAGATCATGAGCGACATGACGATAGGCGCCCCGCACAGATGGGTCACAGCCTCATCGGCGAGGGCGTTCCAGATCGGCTCGGCCCGAACCTGGCGCAGGCAGACGTGGGTGCCGATGATGGCCGACATCGTCCAGGGGAAACACCAGCCGTTGCAGTGAAACATCGGCAGGGTCCAGAGGTAGACGGCGTGCTTCTGCATCGAGGTGGTAAGGGCATTGCCCTGCGCCAAAAGGTAAGCGCCCCGATGATGGGACACGACACCCTTGGGATCCCCCGTTGTCCCCGAGGTATAGTTGATGGAAATCGCGTCCCATTCGTCGAGGGGCATAAGCCAGGCGAAATCCGGATCCCCCGCTGTCAGGAAAGCCTCGTAGTCTTGGGCATCGCTTTCGGTGGCCGGTCCGGTAAATTCCGGATCATCGTACTCGATTACGAGGGGGCTGACCGTTGCCAGCTCCAGCGCCTCTTGCATCAGGGGCATGAACTCCCGGTCCACGATCACGACCTTGGCCATCGCATGGTCGAGCTGGAAGGCGATGATGGCCGCATCCAGGCGGGTGTTGATCGAATGCAGGACCGCCCCACACATGGGAACGCCGTAGTGGCATTCCAGCATGGCAGGCGTGTTTGCCAAAAGTGCGGAGACCGTATCCCCGCGCCCGATCCCCGTTCCCGCAAGAGCCGAGGCCAGTTGCCGGGACCGCGCGTAGAACGCGGCGTAGCTGCGCCGGAGCGCGCCGTGAACGATCGCGGTATGGTCAGGAAAGACGCTGGCGGCACGGTCCAGAAAGGTCAGCGGCGTCAGCGGTTGATGGTTCGCAGGATTGCGGTCCAGTCCGACGTTATAGGGGCTTGGTTCCATGGCCTTAGCTATCCTGCCAACGCGGTGCGCGCTTTTCGATAAAGGCCCCGATCCCTTCTTCGGCATCGCGGGCAAGCATGTTTTCGACCATAACCCCGGATGCGTAGTCATACGCTTCGGACAGGGTCATCTCGCGTTGTGTGTAAAAGGCGCGCTTTCCGGTGGAAAGGGTCAGGCTGGACTTGCTGGCGATCTTGCGGGCGAGCGCCATGGTTTCGTCTTGCAGCACCTCAATGGGGACCGACCGGTTGATCAGTCCAATCTCTGCCGCGCGATTGGCGGATGTCATGTCGCCGGTCAACAGCATCTCCATCGCATGTTTGCTGGCCACATTGCGCGACAGCGCCACCATGGGGGTCGAACAGAACAGGCCGATATGCACACCCGGTGTGCTGAACCGTGCCGTGTCCGCGGCAATGGCCAGATCGCAACTGGCCACCAACTGGCACCCTGCTGCGGTGGCGATGCCCGTCACCTCGGCGATGACCGGTTTGGGGCAATTCACGATGCCTTGCATCATGGCCGAACATTGGGCCATGACCTTGGTGAAATAGGCCTGACCCCGATCAGGGGCGGCCCGTCCCGCGGTCATCTCTTTCAGATCGTGGCCTGCGCAGAACGCCGGTCCGTTGGCGGCCAGAACGATGACCCGCACAGAGGCATCGGCCCCGGCATCCGAAAAGGCGGCGGTCAGTTGTGCCAGCATCGCCTCTGACAGGGCATTCCGGCGGCCGGCGTCGTTAAGGGTCAGCTGCAGAATGCCCTCGTCATCCAGATCGCGGAGCAGGATATCGCTCTTGTCCATGGGGCAGATCCTTCCTCAAGGACTATAGAATATTGATTTCCACCGTATCGGCCAGTGTGTTGGCAATAAAGCAGTAGCGATGCGCGCGGTCCTGCATTTCGGCCATCTGGGCGGCATCGACCGCAAACCCGGTGTCGAAACGCACGACCGGATGAAGGTCGATCCGGGTTACCGACATCTGGCCCTTGGCGTTCTTGCCCAGATGAGCCTCTGCATAATCATGATAGCTGGCCACCGGCCAACCGGCTTTGGCCGCAAGCGCGAGGAACGTCATCATGTGGCAACTCGACAGGGCAGAGGCCAGCGCCTGTTCGGGGTTGGTACAGTCAGGCTGGCCGCCCCAATCAGGGGCGGCGTCTACCTGGACCTCGTGGCTGTTGTTAAAGCGCACTGTGTGTTCGGCCGAGTATTTGCCGGGCTGCAAGGCAGGCTCATTGCGTTGCCAGTGCAACTCGATAGCGAGATCGGACATGGTGTGGTCCTTGATTTGGCTGACGAGATCAGGCGGCAGCGATTTTCTTTTTCGGATCATAGAAGGGCCGTTCTACAACGGTTGCCCGGCTTGGACCAGAATGCGTCACCACCTCAACCTCGATCCCGATATGGGCGTAATCCACCGCGACCATGGCCAATGCGATGTTCCGCTCAAGCCGGGGCGAATAGACCGCAGATGTGACCTTGCCGATGGCCACCCCATCCTTGTTGATCGTCCAGAACGTGGTGTTGGGCCCCTTGAGCGGTTCGCCATCAATGATCAGGCCGATCTGTTTGCGGCTGACCCCGTTTTCGTGAATGCGGCGCAAAGCAGCCTTGCCGATAAAGTCCGCCTCCATGTCGAGGTTCACAAGACGGTCAAGGCCCAGTTCGTAGGGATTGGTGTTGATGTCCGCGTCCGCATGGTAGGACAGCATCCCGCCTTCGATCCGCCGGATCGAGGACGTGTGGCCGGGTTTGAGGCCAAAGGGCATCCCCGTCGCCATGATCCGTTCCCACAGGGCATCGCCCTGGGATCCGTCGCGCAGGTAAATCTCATAGCCCAGTTCGCTGGACCAGCCGGTGCGGGATACGATCAATGGAATACCATCAAGATCGATCTCGCGCAGCCAGTAGTAGCGCAGATCCAGGATGCTGTCGCCAAACAGCGCCTGCATGATCTCACCCGATTTGGGGCCCTGGAGCTGGAGGGGTGACACATCCGGCTCTGTGATCGTCACATCAAGGCCAGAGTGAATGGCCAAGCCCTGCGCCCACAGCAGGATGTCGCTGTCGGCAAGTGAGATCCAGAAATGGTTTTCGGCCAGACGCAGCAGGATAGGGTCATTCAGAATGCCGCCATCCGCATTGGTGATCAGGATGTATTTGCATTGTCCCACTGCCATCGTGGACAGGTCCCGCGGGGTGAGCATCTGGACGAACGCCGCGGCGTCGGGGCCGGTGATTTCTACCTGACGTTCGACCGCGACATCACACAGGATCGCGTCGTTCACGAGGGTCCAGAAATTCTCCACGGGATCGCCAAAGTCTCGGGGGATATACATATGATTGTAAACGGAAAAAGCGGTGGCACCCCAGCGGACGGTTGCGTCGAAATAGGGGGATTTGCGGATCTGGGTTCCGAACCCGAAGTCATCTGCCTGCATCTACATTCTCGCCTTGTAAGCCTGCAACCGGATCGGCTGAGGACTGTCTAACCATGAGGCATCTGTTACTCTTGAATTCTGGATCAGCGCGGACTGAAAATGGCCCATTTCCAGACCGAACAGGCTGATTATCCCGGATCAGTCGGACCGTTTGGGCGAGTGTGGTTGGGATCCATCCCCGGCCACCAGTTTGACCAGGCTTGGCTGGCTTGCCTTGACGCTGCGGGTGACGATGTAGGTCATGTAGCGATCGACCGACAGGTCGGCGGCCAGCATCGTATCCATCAGGCTCTGAAACCAGGCAAGGCTTGGGCAGATCACCTTCATGACGTAGTCCGTCCCGCCGCCTGTGGCGATGCATTCAGTGATTTCGTCCTGGCTTCGGACAAAGCCTTCAAAGCGGTCAAAGTCCGTCTTGCGGTGATGGGTCAATGAGACGGTCACGACGACCTGCGTAAACGCGCAGATGTGCTCGAGTGCAAGCTCGCCCCGATAGCCCCGGATAAAGCCCGCTGCCTTCAACTTGTCCAGGCGGGCCCAGCATGGTGTCGGGGACAGATTGGCGATCTCGGCCAACCGGGTCTTGCTCAACTGCCCATGCTGCTGAATTGCGCTCAGAATGCGGATGTCCGCAGAATCCAGGCCGAATTTCTTCATCCGCGCGATACCTTCACCGCATCTCTTCCGTGCAATGCCAAATGGCCAGACCGCATCACTCATAGGTTCAAAGTTGATTGGGTGCGAACGGGTTTGCGACACCAATTGCCCCGTCCGCGTCGATACCGCACGAAGCAAGGCTCAGGCTGGCTGCTACTTTGTGGTTTTTGTGGTCCGGCACACAGTCGTGGGTCCGGACTAAACCCTGTCATCTCCGGTTTCAAACAACCAGCGGACCAAAGCCGCCGTTGTTTCTGCCGGTCGCTCGAGGGTCGGCAGATGGCCTGCGTCCTCGATGATGCAAAGCTCGGACCCCTTGATAAGGTCGTGCATCAGGGTGTGGCGGTGGACCGGGCACAACCTGTCATGGCGACCGCACAGAACAAGGGCCGGGAGGTCCGCCTGTCGCAACACATCCTGCCGGTCCTCGCGATCGCGCAGGGCAAGGGATTGGCGGATGAAGGCTTCGGGACCCAGTTTGCGCGCCATATCCATGCATAGGTCCAGGATCGCCGCCCTATCGGGGCCGTCGGCCAGATAGTTTGGCTTCAACTCATCCTGCATGATGCGATCCAGTTGGCCATCCTCGACCGCAACCATATGTAGCAAGCGTCGCGCCTGCACTTCGGGGGCCTCGGACTTTGGGTTGGTGTCCATCAGCGCCAGACGGGTGATCCGTTCAGGCGCCTGGGCCAGCATCTCCATCGCCACGATCCCGCCCATCGACAGCCCGGCAAGGGCAAACTTGGGCGGGGCGGTGGCCAGGACGTCCTTGGCCAGACCAGCCATGGTGTCATGGGCGGTCAGGGTCGGCACCATAACCTCGATCCGCCCCGAAAGGGCGGCGATCTGCGGCCCGAAAAGCCGGGCGTCGCACATCATACCGGGCAGCAGAACAAGCGGGGTCATTTGACCAAGGCAGCCCCTTCGGCCATCGCCCCCAATTTGGCATAGGCGATATCGGGGTCCACCGTGCCAAAGCCGGCAAATGTGCCAAACCCGCAATCGCTGCCGGCGATCACCCGATCAGCCCCGACGATATCGACGAAACGAGCAAGCCGCTGGGCCACCAGTTCGGGGTGTTCGACGAAGTTGGTCGTGGTGTCGACGACACCGGGCACCAGCACCTTGTCCTGCGGAATGTCGTCCGCCCTGTCGCGGAACACCGACCATTCGTGGCCGTGCCGGGGGTTTGACGTTTCAAACAGCACATATTGCGCCTTGGCCGACATCAGCGTGTCGAACATCGTCGCCATCGGGATGTCACAAACATGCGGCCCCTCGTAGTTGCCCCAGCAGATGTGGATGCGCACCTTTTCGGCCGGAATGTCCGACAGGGCATGGTTCAGCGCGTCGACATGGCTTTGGGCCACTTTCACAAACTCGGCGTCTGTGAGGTCGGTGAACAGCATATGTCGCGACAGCGCGAGGTCAGGGCAATCGAGTTGCAGGTCCAGGCCCGAGGCGACGATCGTCTCGTATTCCGCCTTCATGGCATCGGCGAGAGCGGCGAGATAGGCGTCGCGGGTCTTGTAGTGGGCATTTTGCAGGAACAGGGAAATGACACCGGGCGATGCTGCGTTCATAAAGCCGCGCTCAACCCCATGTTTGGACATCGCGGCCTTTAGGTTGGCGATGTCCTTCTCCAGCTCACCCTGGCCCTTTGACCGGACCTCGCCCACGCACATGGGGCGGGCGTATTTGGGCGTGCCGCCGTCATTGGCCAGTCGGTTCAAAAAGGCGGGAAACAGGCGCAGGTCCCCCGGCACATTGCGTTTGCTGTCCCCGTCAAAGCCGGTGTAGCGGTCCTTGACGTAAGTGGCGTAGCTGATCTTGGATGTCTCTCCGTCCGAGACGATATCAACACCCGCAGCCACCTGTTTCCGGACAGTCTCCGAAACCGCGGCCGTCATTGCGGCGTCGAAGGCGGCGGTGTCATAGGCCTCCTTGTTTTCGCGGGCAAAGATAAAGTCCACGACGTCCTGCGTCCGGGGCAAAGAGCCCACATGGGTGGTCTTGATCCGGCTCATGGGCGGTATCCTTTCAGTCGGGTATTATTGTGCCGTCTGGCCGTCCGTTGTGCCAGTTCAAATGTCCCAGGTCGAACCGGCAGGGTCACCGGTGGCGACGACGTGAAACAGGCTTGCTTCGCCAGTCATGGCGGGTACGACGGCATGGGGCAAGCCTTCAGGGATGCTCATCGTGTCGCCGGGGTTCAGCACGGCAGAGCCTTCGGGCCAGCTTACCCGCCAATGGCCCCGCATCGGCATCAGAACCGAAGGCCGGTCGTGTTGATGCATCTCAGCCGTCGCCGACCCGCGCGAGACGAATTCAACCTCGAACCCCGGCTTGTCGCGCAGCAGGCCTTCGGCCCCGATCACCTCGACCGGCTGGCGATCCGACAGGGCCATCATGTCCCAATACCGCGCGACGTGATTGGGCAGCACCTGCGTTGTCGTGGGTTCGGGAAAGGTCTCAAGCTCGGCCTGCGTCAGTAGGGGCATGGGGCCAACACCGGGCGGCAGTTGTTCGCCCTTCTTGGTGTCGTAAAGTTTGCCCTTTTCGGACAGGATCAGTCCGTGGTCGCGGGCGTCCTCGATGACCTGGGGGGCCCAGATGACGCCACCGCCGGCATCGTCGCCGCCCAGGATCGCCATGATCATCCCGTAGTCGGTCCCGATATTCTCAAACCCGCGAAAGATGCCTGTGGGGATGTTGATGATGTCGCCTTCTTCCAGAACCACCTCGCCCGCTGTTCCCCAGCGTCCCCAGAAAAACCGCCAGCGGCCTGACAGGACAAAGAACACTTCGGCCGTCCGATGCGAGTGAAGCGAGTTGCGGCATTTCGGCGGCTGCCCCGCCGCACCGATGTTAAAGCCATGGGGCAGGGCGATGTGGACATGTTGATCGGGTGACTCTGAAACACCGCCACCGATGATGGTAAAGTTTTCTTTCTGGTCGCTGCCCGGCGTGTGGGCGTCAATGAACGCGGTCTTGCAGGGCCTAAGCTCGCCGTAGCGGACGATGCGATCGGACAGGTCGGCGGTGGTCATTTTAGTCTCCTTGGGGATCGCGGCGATGGGGCCTGTCACTGATGCATCAGGATCTGCTTCCAGATCGCTACCTCGTCGATCAGGGCGAATTCGCGCCGGATCGCATGGCCTTCGGGGCCGAAGGGGCCATATTCGGCGTGGCACATGCCCATGACATGCACCGGTGCGCCGCTAGGCTTGCCAAAGCTGCCCCAACCTTCGTGCAGCCCGTCCAGCGACCAGCGTATCGCCGATCGGGGGGACATCATCCCGCCGTCCATCCCGATCTGGTGATGGATCGTAAAGGTCGCATTGGGGAAAGAGGATCGCAGGCCAAGCCAGAATTGGGTCGTCTCATCGCGCCCGATAGAGTTGACCGCCCCGGCATACTCACCAATCACGGCGCGATCATAATCGGTGCCGATGGTGGCGAAATCCTTATCCATCATCCGCGACAGGGTTCCGGCGTAGCGCTGCCCCCAGATATTGTCATTGCCGGTCCCGTGGTAGCCGCCGTCTACATCCATTGCGGGGGTAAACACCTGGGCCGCATTGGCGATCCCGCCTTCGGCCTCGATCAGGCCCGCTGCATAGTCGCGGGGGCCGAGGCCAAGCTGCCGGACCAGACCACCATAGTCCCGGATCAGCCATTCGTCGTAGATGGTGTCATCCTTCGCCGCACAGTCGGCAATGACGCGCACCACCCATTTGCGCCCGGTCGCCGGGCCGAACTGCCCATCACGGGTGTGGGTGGCGGTGGTCAGCAGGCGGTGCGAGGACAGAAAGCCTGCATCCTCGTCGCCGCTCCAGATCACGTCCTCGCCATAGAGCTGGCGGTCGGGAAATTCGTTGATCGTCGCCATGGTTGAGGCGATCACAGCCTGATTGCCGATCGATACGCCCATGGGCGTGCGGACAGGAATGTCGGGCGCGTAGTAGTGGTTCAGGGTCGCAACACCCCGACCTTCCCAGATCTCTTGGGTGATCTTGATTATGTAGTCGGGAAAGTCTTTGAACTTGGGGTCAAAACCCTTCATGTCGTCCATCCTTGGGGTATCCGGGCCGATCCACGCAGGATCAGCGGGCCGTCAATTTCGATCTTCTGGACAGGGCGGCCCGGGTCTTCGATCTTGGCCAGAAGGGTCTCGACCGTCGCCTCGACCATGCGGTTGAGGGGTTGGCGCACCGTGGTCAGCTCATAAGCGCCATAGGCGGCCAGCGGCACGTCATCGTATCCTACCACGGACACTTCGCCGGGCACTGATATGCCCATGCTGCGCAGGGTATCGAGGACGGCGAACGCCATGTGGTCATTGCCGACAAAGATCGCATCCGGTCTGGGCGTCAGGGCCATGACATCCCGGGTGGCCTGTGCCGCCACCTGCCGGTCATAGAGCCCGTCGATCACGGCGACGGGCGTCTGGCCATGGGCGGCCAACCCTTCTTCGAAACCGCGCTGCCGGTCCCGGCCTGTGGACGATCCGCTCCACCCCGCGATATGGGCGATATGTTTGTGGCCCCCCGCGATCAGGAAATCGGCCACCTTGCGCCCGCCCTCGACATTGGCAGAGGTCACCGCCGAATGGCCCGACCCGTCCTGCCCCCGGTTGAACATCACCACTGGAATGCCTGCTGCTGCACAACGGTCGGTCAGATCGTTGGACATGGCGACCGAGGCGGTGATGATCCCGTCGACCTGATAACCCATCAACTCCTGTACGACCGGCTCGATCCCGTCCTGGGTGTTGGAGGCCATGAAAACCAGGACGTGATAGCCGCTGGCCTGCAGGGCGTTGGAAATCCGCTCCAAAGCGACGGGGTAAAACTGATTGTCGAGATAGGCCACCACCAGCCCGATGATCCGACTTTTGCCGGTGATCATCGCGCGGGCAAGGGCGTTGGGCCGGTAGCCCAGATGCTCGGCGGCCTTTCGGACCTTGGCGATCGTGGCCTTGGACGCCGACGCACCGGGGGTGAACACACGGCTGACCGCCGACTGGCTGACACCGGCCAGTCGCGCCACGTCCTGCGATGTGATCCGGGCCTCTGCCATCAGTCTGCCGTCCAGCCCCCGTCGATCAGAAGGGAGGTCCCGGTGATAAGTCCGGCAGCCGGCGAGGCCAGGAAAACGACGCCGCCCATAACATCCTCAATCTCGCCCACGCGGCCCAGTTTGATCATGCTTTCGATCCACTTGCGCCGTTCCGGGATGGCCAAGGTCTGCTCGGCCAGCGGTGTGCGGATGAAGGTTGGGCAGACGGTGTTGACCCTTATCCCATGCGGCCCCCATTCGATGGCCATCGCCTTGGTCATCCCTTCAAGCGCGTGTTTGGTCGCGCAGTAGACAGCCCTGTCGACGCCACCAACATGGCCCATCTGGGACGAGATGTTCATCAGGCTGCCCGGCTTGCCCGCTGCGATCAGCCCCTTTGCGACCGCGCGGGTCAGAAAGTAGGCCGCCCGGACGTTCACGTCGGTCACGGCATCATAGTCCGCCTCTGCTGTATTTATGGCCGGGCTGTGCCTGGCCAGACCGGCAGAATTGACCAGCACATCAAAGGGGCCGTTCTCGGCGACCGCAGCGGCGGTTGCTTCGGTGTCGGTTACATCAAGCGGCAAGGCATGCGCTGTCATTCCGGCCTGCGTCATCTCGGCCTGAAGGGCGGCGAGTTTGTCTGCGTTGCGGGCCACAAGGGTCACCTCGGCCCCGGCCTCGGCCAGCGCCACGGCGCAGCCCATGCCGATGCCCGAAGAGGCACCCGCAACAATGGCGCGTTGACCATCAAGGCGGAAAGAGGGTGTGCGGGGCAGGGTCATGTCAGCGCCTTTCCAGTGTCGGGATGATAGCCCGGCCGGGCTTTGTTGACCTCGCGCATGCGGGCCAGCGCGTCGAGGCCCTGTTGCGCCATCGCGTCCAGTAGATCGACCAGAACCCAGTTTTCCCGGATCAGACCGCCGTCCATGCGCCAGAAATCAAGACTGCGCAAAAGGACCGTCTTGCCGGTCGCCGGCAGCCCAAGCCAACCGCCTTCACTCAGGGTTTGGCGCATGTTGGGCCAGCCGGTCTCGCAGACATAGGCCCCTTCGGCCACCCAGTGCGAGGTCAGCCCGGACGGGTCAAGCGCGCGGTCCGGCATGGCCCGCAGGAACGGGATCTGGTGCCAGTTGCGAAACCCGGAAATGCCCCGGCTTGTCCCGATCCCGGCCGGTCCATACCAGTTGAAGCGTGGATGCCAGAAACGTTCAAGCTCCATCACCTCGGGCCCGCCCTGACTTGGGTGGCGGACCATTGCGGTGAGCATGGCCAGAACATGGTCCATCGTCGCCTGACCGTCGCCTCCGGCTGTCAGGCCGTCCTGTGTCATCGGGGCAGGGGTGCAAAGGTAGGCCCCAAGTTGCGGGGCAAGGGGCCAGGCCCTGGCCTGCATCATCAGTTCGGGCAGGTCCCAGATGGCCTGCATTTCGACAATCTGGCCATTCTCGATACGAAAGAACTCGTGATAGCGCATATGGACAAGGTGGCCGGTCGGCGGAATGTCGAGGAAGGGCCGGACAAAGGTGCCCATGTAATTGCCGCAACAGCCGATCCAGTCCTGCCCTTCCGGTGTCGTGCCCGCCAGCACGATCATCTCGCGCCGCTCCAGATCTGGCAGGGCGTCAAAGAGGGGGCCGAGGGCCGCCGACCAAAGCCCGGATGGTCCGGTCACATCCCCGAAAGGATGGCACAGGTGCACCACGGCCGCCGACGACATTGCGGCGTCAAGCGCCGCCCGGACGTCCGAGGCGGCCCCGTTCGCGGCCGCCTCCTGAAAGGGTGCGATCAGGGATTTGAGGGCCTTGGGTGTCATTCAGCGGCGGTACCGTAGGGCACATTCTTGCGACCATAGCGCCGAACGCGGATGTTGCATTGCTCGGCATGGCCAACAAAACCCTCAAGCATGCACAGGCGCGAGCCGTATTCCCCGACCAGCGTCGCCGCCTCGTCGGTCGTGACCCGCTGGTAGCTATGGGTCTTGAGGAACTTGCCCACCCACAGACCGCCTGTATAGCGGCCCGCCTTCTTGGTCGGCAGGGTGTGGTTGGTGCCGATCACCTTGTCACCGTTTGCCACGTTTGTGCGCGGGCCAAGGAAAAGGGCGCCATAGCTTTGCATGTTTTCAAGGTACCAGTCATCGCGGTCGGTCATCACCTGCACATGCTCATAGGCCATGTCATTGGCGACCTGCAGCATCTCTTCATGGGTGTCGCACAGGATGACATCGCCATAATCGCGCCAGCTGACAGAGGCGGTCTCGCGGGTTGGCAGGATCTCGAGGATGCGGTCAATCTCGGCCAGTGTCGCCTCGGCCAGCTTGCGGCTGTTGGTGATCAGGCAGGCGGGCGAGTTGTAGCCATGCTCGGCCTGACCCAGAAGGTCGGTCGCGCACAACTCTGCATCCACGGTGTCGTCTGCGATCACCATGGTCTCGGTCGGGCCGGCAAAAAGGTCGATGCCGACGCGGCCGTAAAGCTGGCGCTTGGCCTCGGCCACAAAGGCGTTGCCGGGACCGACAAGCATGTGGACCGGTTCGACCGTCTCGGTGCCGATGGCCATCGCACCCACAGCCTGCATGCCGCCAAGGACATAGATCTCATGCGCGCCGCCCATGTGCATCGCCGCCACGATGGCGGGATGGGGGGCGCCGTCGACCGGCGGGGCCGAGGCCACGATGCGGGGCACACCCGCCACGCTTGCCGTCAGAACAGACATATGGGCCGAGGCGACCATGGGGAACTTGCCACCCGGCACATAGCAGCCAACCGATTGCACGGGGATGTTGCGATGGCCCAGGATAACGCCGGGCATCGTCTCGACCTCGATATCGGTCATCGAGGCCCGCTGCGCCTCGGCAAAGCGCCGGATCTGGGTCTGGGCAAACCGGATGTCCTCCATGTCGCGGGCTGACACACGGCTCATCGCGGCCTCGATCTCGGACGGGGTCAGGCGGAAATGGTCGGGCTCGTACTTGTCGAATTTGGCCGACAGCTCGCGGATGGCAGTATCCCCGCGCGCCTCGATATCGGCGAGTGTGGTTTCGACCACCGCCCGCACCTTGGCATCATCCTCCTGCCGTTCGCTTTCGGGTTTGCCGGATTTGAGGTGCGTGATGGTCATATTCGGGTCCTTGATTTAGTGGGTCGCGTCAGGCGCGGTGCATGGCAATGCTTTTGCCTGCTATCCGGCTGATTTCAAAGTGGCTTTGACATCGGAACAAGGATCAGACCCTTTCTCCGGTCGTGCTGTCGTAAAGATGGCAGATGGATGCGGGAATAGAGGCCGAGAAGGGGGCCCCAATTTCGGCGCGGAAATCCTTGGCGGCTTTGACCGCCACCAGTCCGCCGCCCGCTTTGACTGTCACCAGCGTGGCATCGCCCAGAAGTTCCAGCGAATAGATCGGTGCCGAAATCTCGCCCTGTTCCACAACGGACGAATCCTCTGCCCGAAAGCCAAGGGTGATCGGGCCGCTTGGCCCTTCGGGCAGGCCAGTCACTCGGACGTTTGTGCCGGTAAAGACGCCACCATCAATCGACCCTTCCAGAAGGTTCATCGCAGGAGAGCCGATGAAACCCGCGACAAAGGTATTGGCAGGGCGGTCATAGATGTCGGTGGGCGTGCCGACTTGCTGCACGATGCCACCCTTCATCACGACCACCCGATCGGCGAGGGTCATCGCCTCGATCTGGTCATGGGTGACGTAGACGGTGGTTACCTTCAGCTCGTGGCTGAGGTTCTTGATCTGCGCCCGGGTCGAAACGCGCAGCTTGGCGTCAAGGTTTGACAGGGGTTCGTCCATCAGGAACACGTTTGGTTCGCGCACGATGGCGCGGGCAAGGGCCACGCGCTGGCGCTGGCCACCGGACAGTTCCGCCGGTTTGCGATGCAGGAATTCCGTCAACTCGACCATCTCGGCGGCGCGGCGCACGCGGGCGTCATGCTCGGACGGGTCGATGCGGCGCACCTTCAGGGGAAAGCGGATGTTCTCGTAGACGTTCATGTTGGGGTACAGCGCATAGCTTTGGAACACCATCGCCACATCCCGGTCCTTGGGGTCGAGGTCGTTGATCCGCTTGCCGTCGACAAGGATATCGCCCTCGGTCGCCTCTTCAAGCCCGGCAATCATCCGCATCGTCGTCGTCTTGCCACAGCCCGACGGACCCAAAAGGACAAGGAACTCGCGGTCCGCGATGGTCAGGTCCAGACTGTCGACGCCGACGAAGGTGCCCCACCGCTTGGATATGTTGCGCAGCTGGATTTCGGCCATTTCCGGCCTCCAAGTTGAATACGAATGCAACAAAGCATATCAGAGCGATTGCGACAGGAATAGCCAGTAAGTTGCCAAAATTTTGGATACTGCGCATCATTATTTGTTTTGAGAGTGTGGAAAGTGCTGTTATCTTGCATTCGTATGCATGGCGGCTGGGATTCGGCTGTCCGGCATCCCGTGCCCGCGCAGGGCAAGTGAACACCGGCCGTGCGCAAGACGCGGCAGAAGATCAGCCAGGGAGATCCCAGATTATGACACCCACCAAAATGACCGCACTCGCCACCGTTCTGGTGACGCTGAGCGGGACCACGGCAACGGCCGGATGCGGTATCACCGCCGGCAATGTCAGCATCCTGTCGAATGACTTTGCAGCCGTGAACGCAGTCGCTGCCGGGGCAATGGAATGCGCGGGCGACGGCGTGACCGTCACTGCCAACCAGACGACAGAGCACCGCGACCTTCAGGTCGCCGCCCTGACCGCAAACCCGGCGCAATACACCACCGCCGTTGTCGCCAACTCGTCCATCGTGCCGCTGCTGAGCGCCGGGTTGATCCGCCCGCTTGACGATCTGGTCGCCGCACATGGGGCCGGGCTCAAGCCGACGCAGTTGATCACCATCGACGGTCAGATCATGGCGATTGCCTTCATGGCCAATGCCCAGCACCTGTTCTACCGCTCGGATATCCTGGCCGAGGTTGGGCTGGATGCGCCGACCACCTACGAAGAGGTCTTGGCCGCCGCCGAAGCGATCCGCGCCGCCGGGATCATGGAGTACCCCGTTGCCCTGAACACCGGTGCCGGATGGAACCTGGGTGAAGAGTTCGTGAACATGTACATGGGCTACGGCGGCGAGATGTTCGTGCCCGGCACCGCTCAGGC
>JAQWWH010000002.1 GCA_029255105.1 Flavimaricola sp.
CGAAAGGCATAAAGGTCTGCGGGATTACCGGTCACGCGAAACCGGCCCTCGTCGCGGGCATGGGTTTCAAACCGGGCGCCCTTGCCGGGGCCAAGCTGGACATCGCCCATGGCATGAAACCCGTGGTCGGTCTGGAAGGGGCCGGAATGACAGGCTGCACAGCCTGCCTCGCCATAAAACAACGCCATCCCGGCCTCTGCCTCGGGCGACAGGGTGCCCTGACCGCGCAGATAGGCATCAAAAGGGCTCTGATCCGACCGCCATTCAAGGGCGACAAAAGCGGCAATGGCGTTGGAGATATCGGTAAAGTCAATATCATCAGGGCTTTGGACAGTGTCATAGACCGCCTCGAAGGCCTCTGCATAGGCCGGGATCGCCGCCACCCGGCGGGCGATCAGGTCCCAGGCCCCGCCCTCTCCGGTGATCTGGCCCAGGCGGGTGGCCCGGGCGACCTCGTTCTCGGTATAATGCCCGGCCATCTCGTCGGGGGACAGGACGGGAAACATCGTCTGGGCCGACAGGAGCGAGGCAAAGCCCGCGACCATCTCTTCGTCCAGCGGCGTGCGCAGGCCGCCGGGCTTGTCCGGGTCCGCCTCGATCCGGCCATCGTGGAACAGGACGGTGAATTCCGCCGCCCCAAGGTTGAACAGGGCCTGGGCGTTGCGGGGGATGCGCTGCTCGGGCAGGTTATCGGGGTCAGGGGTGCGTTTCGGCCCCAGCCCGATCCCCCCGTCGCCCAGCGACAGCGACACTCCGTCGCCGGTCCCAAAGGCAGGGTGATGGCAGGTGGCGCAGGACACTTCGCGGTTCCCCGACAGGATCGGATCATAGAACAGCAACTGCCCCAGTGCCGCCTCATCCGCCCGAACCGGGGCATAATCTGCATCCGTCACCGGGGCTGGCAAGGTAAACGATGTTCCCTGCGCCAATGCCGCACCAGCAGCCAGGCTGATCAGCCCTCCGACAAGATGAATTCGACGCATCCCTGCCCTCCCTTTGACCTGTCGGACAATGCCTCAGCGCCCCTGCCCTCGCAATGCAAAAGGCGCAGAAGCGATTTGACGAAGGGGTGAACACGAACTAGAACAAAAGAAGAACAAACAGGAACGGATGAGTCCCGTGCAAAGCCCGCCCGCCCCCAATATGCCCCCAAGCCTTCCTCCCGGGCTGGCCTCTGCCACCCATGGGCGGACAGGACAGGATGGCGACCGGCGGCAGGCCACCCTGGCAGAGGTCTTTCCCGAGACTGTGGTGGACGGGGCCGCCCCCGGTTTTGTCATCGCCCATCTGCCCGATGAGGCACGGCCGGTGCTCTGGATCCAGGACCGGCTGTCCCTGCGTGAAAGCGGGCGGCCCTACCTGGCCGGCATGGCCCGCCCGCCCGAGATGTACTTTCTGACCGTCAACCGGGCGGTCGATGTGCTTTGGGCCATGGAACAGGGGCTGGGCTGCACCGGCCTCTCTGCCGTTGTGGGCGAGGTCTGGGGCGATCCGCCGGCCCTGGACTTCACCGCCTCCAAACGGTTGGCCCTGCGATCCGAGGCGCATGCCGTCCCGGCCTGGCTGATCCGCCGGGCAGCCCGCGCGGACCTGAGCGCGGCACGCGAACGCTGGCGGCTGGCCTCGCTGCCATCGCTGCCGGAACCTGACGACATGCGGGCCCCCGGCGCGCCGCAATGGCGGGCAGAGCTGTTTCGCGCCCGCTGGCGGACACCGGGTTCCTGGGTGGCCCGCTATGATCATGGCGACCACGCCCTGACCTTTGATCACGCCGTCGCCGCTACCGACGATCCGGACCGGCAAAGCCGGGCAGCCGGGGCATTGGGCTAAGCCATGAGACGAGGATCAGGCACAGCCATCGGCAGGGCAAGCACCTGTAGAGCCAACATAGGCAGGACTAAGATAGGCAGGGCTAAGCTAGGCGGGGCCAACAGATGAGGGGCGAGGTCAAGCTGCCAGACCGCGCCGCCCTCTCCCCAAAGGCCCCCCAACCCGCCACAACCGGTCGCGTCACCCCCTTTACGGGCCGCCCGGCAAACGCAGGCGAGGCCAAGGATCAGGCACCAGCCCCGTCGGCTCCCCCGGCACCGGCCCCGTCTCGTCCCCCGGCATCACGGACCGATCCCGATGACCTGGCCCGCGCCATTGCCGCCCTGCAAAGCGCGCTGGAGGCCGAGGTTGCCCAGCCCCGCAACCTGCGGGAGCCGGGCCTGCCACAAAGAACCGAAGAAGAGGCCTTCAGCCCAATCGGCATCCCCCAACCAAGCCGGGCCAAACCCGGCACAGCCCAACCCAGCACAGCCCAACCCAGCACAGCCCTGGCCTGGCGGGCGGGACCCAGCGAGGAAGAGGGGCCGAAGGAACAAGACGGGCCAAACCGCAAGACAGCCGGGCGGACAAGCGCGGCCGCAGGGTCCATCGCCCCGCCCGAGCGGCCAAGGGGGCTGACCCGGCGCATCCTGGCCCTCTACCTGCCCAATTTCAGCATGGAACGTTGGCAGCGCAGCGCAGCCGCCCGGGGGGATACCCTACCCGAGGACCTGCCCCAGGCCCTAGCCGTCGAAGGGACCCACGGCCCGGTCGTGCATGCCATCAACCGGGCGGCCGGGCTGGCCGGGGTGCAGGTGGGGGCAAGGGTGGTCGACATGCGGGCGCTCGTGCCCACGCTCAAGCTGGACTACGCCGACCTGGGCAGTGACCGGGCCGCGCTTGAGCGGCTGATGCTCTGGTCCCGGCGCTGGTGCCCCTGGACAGCAGTTGACAGGTCGGCGGTGAGCGGGAGCAGCACAGGCGTTGGAGCGGGGGCCGGGCTGGTGATGGATACCACAGGGTCCGACCACCTCTGGGGGGGCGAAGCGGCCCTGATGCGCGAGATCGAGGAAAAGCTGTCCGGCCTGGGGCTGTCCAGCCAGCTGGCCATCGCCCCCACCCATGGGGCCGCCTGGGCGCTGTCGCGGTTCGGGGCAGTGCGCGAGATCTGCACAGCTGACAGCCTTGCCCTGCGGATGGGGTCCCTGCCGGTGCGGGCCTTGCGGCTGGACGGGCAGACGGTGCTCCTGCTCAAGCGGCTGGGGCTCAAAACGGTCGGAGAGCTGGCGGCGGTGCCCCGGCTGTCTCTGGCACGGCGGTTTTCACAGGCGGCGCTGCCCGGCAATCCGCTGCTGCGGCTGGACCAGATGATGGGACAACTGGCCGAACCTGTCTCGGCCCCCGACGACCCGCCCCGCTTTGCCGTCCAGGCCAAGCTGGCCGAACCCGTGCAGGACCCCGAACCGCATCTGCCCGCCCTTGTGGCCGAGCTTTGCCAGGGAATGGCAGCGGCGGGCTTCGGGGCGCGGCGGCTGACGCTGACGGTCTATCGCAGCGATGGCGAGGTCAGCCACCTGGACGCCACAACCTCGCAGCCCAGCCGGGCGGCCGGCCACCTGCTTCGCTTGTTCGAGGGCAAGCTGGACCGGATCGATCCAGGCTTTGGCTTTGACCTGATCACTCTGGCGGCCAGCGTGGCCGAAAAGATGGGGGTGGTGCAGGCGCGGCTGGACGGGCAGCCCGAAGAAGGACCCGATATGGCGCAGCTGGTGGACCGTCTGTCGGCGCGGTTCGGGCCCAGGTCGCTGCGACGGCCCGCCATGCGCGAAAGCCATGTGCCCGAGCGGCGCGAGGTCTGGGCCCCCGCCATGGCCGGCCCGCCGCGCCGGCCAGAGCCGGGGACATTGCCTCGCCCCGTCCGCCTGTTCGACCCGCCCGAAGAGGTCCGGGTCATCTACGCCGTCCCCGAAGGGCCGCCCGCCCAGTTCGTCTGGCGGCGGGTCACCCACCGGGTCGCCCGCTTTGCCGGGCCAGAGCGTATCGCCCCGGAATGGTGGGCCGACCTCCCCGGTACAAGGCTGCGGGACTACTACCGGATCGAGGACCACACCGGCCGCCGCTTCTGGCTCTATCGCGAGGGCGTTCAGGAAGACGGCCGGGGCGGCGACCCACGCTGGTTCATCCACGGGATCTTTGCATGATCCCCCCAATAGATGACCCCGGCACTCCAATGGCGCGCCTGCGGCGCATCCTTTCTGGCACTGCGTGCGGTTGGGGGCTCTGCCCCCGCGCTGCGCGCTCCCCCGGGATATTTATACTTCGAAGAAATGAAATGGTCCTGATGATCCCTTCTTTGGATTGGAAATATCCCGGGGGGAAGCGCCGCAGGCGATGGGGGGCAGAGCCCCCCTTGTCCCTCGGAGCCAGGGGGGGCCATGATGCCTGAAAACGATCATGCCCACCCTCGTCGTACCCTGCCTGACGATGGCGTCTTTACCCCTAATCCCCCGGCCTCCTATGTGGAGTTGGGCCTGGTGTCGTGCTTTTCCTTTCTGCGCGGCGCATCAGATGCCGTGGATCTGGCCCGCGAGGCCTGGCGTCTGGGGTATGACCGCCTTGGCATTGCGGATTACAACACCCTGGCCGGTGTTGTCCGCCTGCAGGTAGAGGCGGAAAAGGCCCATATCGGCCCCCTGATCGGCTGCCGTCTCGTGCTGGTGACCGGCGACGCCTTTCTGGCCTATCCTCGCGACCGCGAGGCCTATGGCCGCCTGTCGCGCCTGCTGTCGAAGGGCAAGATGCATGATCCTGACGGGGTCTGGCAGGCCAAGGGGGTTTGCGACCTGACGCTTGACGATCTGGCCAGCGCAGCGGAGGGCCTGCAGCTGATCGCCCTGCCGGGCGAGGATATCGCCCGCTTTGCCCGCCGCCTGCCCGGTCTGATCCGCCGCCTGCCGGGTCTGGGCTACCTGGCGGCCGCCTATCTTTATCGCGGCGATGACCGTGCCCGGATCAATGCCCTAGACCGCCTTGCCAGCCGCCATGGCCTGAGCCTGCTGGCGACCAATGATGTCTTGTATCATGCCCCCGACCGCCGCCCCTTGCAGGATGTCATGACCTGCATCCGCGAGAAGTGCACCCTGGCCGAAGCCGGCTTTCGCCTTGACCCCAATGCCGAGCGTCACCTCAAGAGCCCGGCCGAGATGGCCCGCCTGTTTTCCGAATGGCCCCATGCCATCCGCGCCACCCGGGCGGTGGCCGATGCCTGCGCCTTTTCCCTGCGCGAACTGGCCTATGAATACCCCCGCGAGGTCATTCCCGAGGACTCCACCCCGCAGGCCCATCTGGAAAAACTGACCTGGGAGGGGGCGGCCTGGCGCTATCCCGAAGGGGTTCTGCCGGCCACCGTTGCGGTTTTGAAGAAAGAACTGGCGATGATCGAAAAGCTCGACATTGCCCGCTACTTCCTCACCATCCACGACATCATCCGCTTTGCCCGCCATGAGACGAGCCCGCCGATCCTGTGTCAGGGCCGCGGCTCTGCTGCCAATTCGGCCGTTTGCTATGTGCTGGGCATCACCGCGGTGGACCCGGCCCAGCACAGCCTCTTGTTTGAACGCTTCATCAGTGAAGAGCGCAAGGAACCCCCCGATATCGACGTCGATTTCGAGCATGAGCGCCGCGAAGAGGTGATCCAGCACATCTATTCAAAATATGGCCGCGCCCGGGCCGGCCTTTGCGCCACCGTCATCCACTACCGTCCCCGCTCGGCCATTCGTGAGGTGGGCAAGGTCATGGGCCTGTCCGAGGATGTGACCGGCGCGCTGGCCAAGACCATCTGGGGGTCTTGGGGCAAGGAGGTCGATGGCACCCATGTCCGCGAGGCCGGTCTTGACCTGACCGAGCCGTTGTTGCGCAAGACCATCCTTCTGGCCCAGCAGCTGATCGGCATGCCCCGCCATCTGGGCCAGCATGTGGGCGGCTTTATCCTGACCGAACGCCCCCTGACCGAGACGGTACCCATTGGCAACGGGGCGATGCCCGACCGGTCCTTCATCGAATGGGACAAGGATGACATCGACGCCCTGGGCATCCTGAAGGTGGATATACTGGCCCTTGGGATGCTGACCTGTATCCGCAAGTGTTTTGACATGATTTCAGCCCATTACGACCAAACCTTCACGCTGGCGACCACCCCGCGCGAGGACCCCCGTGTCTATGAGATGCTGTGCCGGGGGGATTCGGTCGGCGTCTTTCAGGTCGAAAGCCGGGCCCAGATGAACATGCTCCCCCGTCTGCGCCCGCGCGAGTTCTACGACCTGGTGATCGAGGTGGCCATTGTCCGCCCCGGCCCGATCCAGGGCGATATGGTCCACCCCTATTTGCGCCGCCGCAACGGGGAAGAGCGGGTGGACTATCCCTCTCCCGGTGCGCCTCATGATCCGGCAGAGTTGAAGAACATCCTGGGCCGCACCCTTGGTGTCCCGATTTTTCAGGAACAGGCGATGAAGATCGCTATCGAGGCGGCCCGCTTTTCCCCTGCAGAGGCCAATGAACTGCGCAAGGCGATGGCGACCTTCCGGTCCAAGGGCACCATCGGGTTGCTTGAGGAAAAGATGGTCGGCCGCATGGTCACCCGGGGCTATGAGGAAGAGTTTGCCCGCCGCTGTTTCAACCAGATCAAGGGCTTTGGCGAATATGGCTTTCCCGAAAGCCATGCGGCCAGTTTCGCCCACCTTGTCTATGTCTCATCCTGGCTAAAATGTCATTATCCTGCAGTATTTTGCGCGGCGTTGTTAAACTCGCAGCCGATGGGGTTCTATGCCCCGGCCCAGATCGTGCGCGATGCCCGCGAGCATGGGGTGGAGGTGCGTCCGCCGGATGTGAATTACTCGGACTGGGACAGCACGCTGGAGCCTTTGGGCCAGGGGGGCTTTGCCGTCCGTCTGGGCCTGCGCCAGATCGGCGGCCTGCGTGAAGAGGCCGCCCTGCGCCTGACCGCCCTGCGCGATGGCCCTTACCGCGCGGTCGAGGACCTCAAGACAAAGGGCCGGCTGACCGCTGCCGAGGTGCGCCGCCTGGCCGAGGCCGACGCGATGCGGTCGATGTTTATCGACCGTCGTCAGGCCCTGTGGGAGGCCAAGGCGATCAAGGATGCCCCCGACCTGCCCCTGTTCCGCGACGCAAACCCCGAGGGAGAAGAGGTGCCCGTTCCTCTGCCCGCCATGCCGGTCTGCGAACAGGTGGTGGCCGACTACCAGACCCTGCGCCTGTCCCTGAAGGCCCATCCGATGTCCTTTCTGCGCAAAAGCCTGACCCGTCAGGGCTATATCGCCACATCCGACCTCAAGGGCAGCCGCAACTGGCAAAGGGTCAAGCTGGCCGGTCTTGTCCTGATCCGCCAGCGGCCGGGCAGCGCCAAGGGGGTCTGCTTTATCACGCTCGAGGATGAACGCGGCGTTGCCAACCTGGTGGTCTGGCCCAAGGTGATGGAGCAGTTTCGCAAGGTGGTCATGCAATCCCGCCTTCTGGTCATCCACGGCTATGTCCAGCGCGATGTGGACATCATCCATGTGGTGGCCGAACGGCTGGAGAACCGGTCTGACGCCCTTTTGCGGTTGGCCCCCGATGGATTGGCCCCGTCGATGGCGCCACCCATGGCCCATGCCGATGAGGTCAACCGCCCCCTGTCCAGCCCATTGGCCGACCCGATGTCAGCCCCCAACCGGGGCCATCCCCGAGATGCCCGTATCATCCCGAAAAGTCGGGACTTTCATTAACAGCACAACCCGAGGGTGAGCGGTGATTATTTCCTATGCAAACGCGGCCCAAGCCTAACCAACTTCACACCAATCATTGTCAATTCCACAGCGCCCCATATGATCGGGGCATGACACAACAGCAAAGCCAGGGCCAAGGCCAAAGCCAAAGCCAGACATTCGATGAGATGTGGGGACGCGAGGCAGGCCTGCGCGAACCCTATGCTCCGTTCAACAACTGGTTCGCCGATGAGGACCCGGCCCGATTACGCCGCAAGCAGCGCGAGGCCGAAGAGGTTTTCCGCCTGACCGGCATCACCTTCAACGTGTATGGCCGCGAAGAAGCGGCCGAGCGTCTGATCCCCTTCGACATCATCCCCCGCATCATCTCGGGCCGGGAGTGGAGCAAACTTGCCCGCGGCATCGAACAGCGGGTCCGGGCGATCAACGCCTTTCTCCACGACATCTATCACCGTCAGGAAATCATCCGGGCGGGCCGGGTTCCGGCCGAGATGATCGCCAAGAACGCGGCCTTTCTGCCCCAGATGATCGGGGTCACCCCGCCCGGCGGCGTCTACACCCATATCGTGGGCATTGATCTGGTCCGCACCGGCGACGACGACTTTTTTGTCCTTGAGGACAATGCCCGCACGCCCAGCGGCGTCAGCTATATGCTGGAAAACCGCGAAACCATGCTCCAGATGTTTCCAGAGCTGTTTTCAAAGAACCGGGTCCAGCCGGTGTCGAACTATCCCAAGCTGTTGCACCGCAGCCTGTCGGCCTGCGCGCCCGCGGCCTGCACCGGCAATCCGGTCGTCGCGGTGTTGACGCCGGGCATCTACAACTCGGCCTATTACGAACACTCGTTCCTTGCCGACAAGATGGGCGTGGAGCTGGTCGAAGGCCATGACCTGCGCGTTGTGGATGGCCGCATCGCCATGCGCACGACCCAGGGCTACCAGCCCATCGACGTGATCTACCGGCGCATCGACGACGACTACCTCGACCCGTTGAACTTCAACCCAGAAAGCGCGCTTGGCGTGCCCGGCATCATGGATGTCTATCGTTCGGGCGGGATCACGATCGCCAATGCGCCGGGAACCGGGATCGCCGATGACAAGGCGATCTATAGCTATATGCCTGATATCGTTGAGTTCTATACAGGCGAAAAGGCGATCCTTCAGAACGTGCCGACCTGGCGTTGTTCCGAGGCTGACAGCCTGGCCTATGTCCTCGACAATCTTCCCGACCTCGTGGTCAAGGAGGTTCATGGATCAGGCGGTTACGGGATGCTGATCGGGCCGACGGCCAGCCGCAAGGAAATCGCGGCCTTCCGGGACAAGCTCAAGGCACGACCCTCGAACTACATCGCCCAGCCGACGCTTAGCCTGTCGACGGTGCCGATCTTTACCAAAGCGGGCCTTGCCCCCCGGCACGTCGATCTGCGGCCCTTTGTTCTGGTCTCGCCCGAAGGGGTCAAGATCACGCCCGGCGGTCTGACCCGCGTGGCGCTCAAGAAAGGCAGTCTGGTGGTGAACTCCAGCCAGGGAGGCGGCACCAAGGACACCTGGGTGCTGGAGGAATAGGGCCATGCTAGGAAAAACCGCAGGCGGCCTCTTCTGGATGTTCCGCAACCTCGAACGCTCTGAAAACACCGCCCGGATGGTCGAGGCGGGGCAGCGGATCGCGCTGACCCGATCGGCCTCGGACGATGAATGGACCAGCGTCCTGCAATCGGCTGGCGTGCTTTGGGGATATAACGAGAAATATGACGAGGTGACCCGCGATCAGGCCATCGACTGGATGCTGCGTGATCGTGCAAACCCCTCAAGCGTGATGTCTGTCGTGGAAAGTGCCCGCAACAACGCCAAGCTGGTGCGCACCGCCCTGACCCGCGAAGTCTGGGAAAGCGTCAATGAATGCTGGATGGTCCTCAAGGACACCCTTGCCCGCAAGGTCAGCGAGCGGGACCTGCCCCACGTCATCACCCAGATCCGGCAGCGGGCGGCCTTTGTGCGGGGCGCGATGCATGGCACCATGCTGCGCAACGACATCTATGACTTTGCCCGCGTCGGCACCTTCATCGAACGGGCAGACAACACGGCGCGGATCCTGGACGTCAAATATTACGTCCTGCTTCCCTCTGCCTCGGCGGTCGGCTCTTCAATCGACAACGTGCAGTGGGAGTCGATCCTGCGCTCAGTCTCGGCCGAGGGCGGGTTTCGCCTGACCTACGGACAAGAGGTCCGCCCGCGCGAGATTTCGCAATTCCTGATCCTGGACAAGCGGATGCCGCGTAGCCTTGTGTTCTGTTGCGAAAAGATCCGCGACAACCTTGGTTATCTTGCACAGGACTATGGCACCCGCTTGCCCTGCCACGACATGGCCGACAGCCTGTGTCGCCAGGTCTCGGAACGCAGGATCGAGGATATTTTCGACACCGGCCTGCACGAATTCATCGGCAGCTTCATTGTCGACCTTGTCGCCCTAAGCAGGCAGACAGAATTGGACTACCGTTTCTATGAATGACCTGATGCACCTTCGGATCGCCCATACGACGACCTATACCTACGACGCCCCGGTCACCTACGGGCTGCAACAGATCCGCCTGACCCCAAAATCCCATGGGGCCCAAACCGTTTTGTCATGGTCGACGAAAGTCACCGGCGGGAAAAAGCAGCTTAGTTTTGAGGATGCCCACCGCAATACCGTGGATCTTATCAGCTCGGACCCCGGCACGACCGAAATCGTGGTCCGCTGCGAAGGCGAGGTTGAGGTGCGCGACAATTCGGGCGTCACCGGCCCTCATGCGGGGTTCATGCCGCTTTGGATGTTCGAACGCACGACACCGGCCACCAAGCCCGGCCCCTTGTCGCGCAAACTGGTGGCCGAGCTGGACCGCGACGCCCCCGCTCTGGCCCGCCTGCATGCCCTGTCACAGGCCATCCACGACGCCGTCATCTATGAGACGGGGTCCTCCGAAATCGGCTGGGGGGCCGAGGATGTGTTGGCCGCGGGATGCGGTGTCTGCCAGGATCATGCCCATGTCTTTATCGCCTGCGCCCGCCTGATGGGCGTGCCCGCCCGCTATGTGTCGGGCTACCTGATGATGGACGACCGGGTGGTGCAGGATGCGACCCACGCCTGGGCCGAGGCCTGGTTGCCCGAACTGGGCTGGGTCGGATTTGATATCTCAAACGCCATATCGCCCGATACCCGTTACGTCCGTATCGCAACGGGTCTGGACTATTTCGAGGCCGCCCCTGTATCAGGGATGAGATTCGGAGCCAGCGGCGAACGCATGTCGGTGACCGTTGAGGTTCAGCAACAATAACAGGCGCAGGCAATGACCTATTGTGTGGCTCTTCGGATCGACCGTGGCCTTGTGTTCATGTCCGACACCCGGACGAATGCCGGTCTCGACAACATCTCGACCTATCGCAAGATGTTCTCGTGGGAGGATCCGGGCGAAAGCTTTGTGACCATCATGACCGCGGGCAATCTGGCCACGACACAGTCCGTCGTCAGCCTGATCGAAGAGCGGATGAAAGCCCCCGGTGATCGGAACCCGTCAATCCTTGGCCTGCCGTCGATGTTCCAGGTCGCCCGCCTGATCGGGACCACCCTCAAAGAGGTGATCGCCGAGCACAAGCGCACCGGGATGGAAGCGTCAAACACCTTCAACGCCTCTGTCATCGTGGGTGGTCAGACCAAGGGCAGCGAACCGCGCCTGTTCCTGGTCTATCCCGAAGGCAACTTTGTCGAGGCCGGTCCCGACACCCCGTTTTTCCAGATCGGCGAAATGAAATACGGCCGCCCCATCCTCGTCCGGGCCTTTGATCCCGCGATGAGCTTTGAGGCTGCGGCCAAGCTGCTGTTTGTCAGCTTTGATTCGACCATCAAGGCAAACCTGTCGGTCGGCCTTCCGCTGGACTTGCAAATCTACGAAACCGGATCCCTGAGAAAGGGTGTTGAGCGACGGGTCGAGGCGGATGACACCGACTTTCAGACCATCTCGCAGGGCTGGGGAGATGCCCTGAAGATGGCCTTCGACAGCCTGCCGGACGTCATCCTCTAACAAACGGACCAAATTCATGCGCGCTTATGCCATTGGCGACATCCATGGCCACCTTGGGCTATTGCAAGAGGCCCATGTCCTGATCGCCCGCGACCGGCGGCTGACCGGTGACGACACCGCCCCCGTTGTCCATCTGGGCGATCTGGTGGACCGGGGTCCGGACAGCGCTGGCGTCATCGACTGGCTGGTGGCGGGCCCGGCCAAGGGCGGTCCCTGGATCACGCTGAAGGGCAACCATGATTTCATGTTTGCCCTGTTCCTTGACGATCCCCGCGCCAAGGACCCCGGCCTGCGGTCGGACCTTGGCTGGCTGCACCCCCGACTGGGGGGACCGACGACGCTGGCCAGCTACGGCATTGCCGATGTCGCGGCCCGCACCCTCGACGATCTGCATGAAGAGGCGTTGGCAAAGGTTCCGCCCGAACATCGCCAGTTTCTGGAGGCCCTGCCCCTGATGCACCAGACCGCAGGTGCCATCTTTGTCCATGCAGGCCTGCGTCCCGGTATCCCGCTGGACCAGCAAAAGCCGACCGATCTGATGTGGATCCGGGCCGAGTTTCACAACGACCGGCGCGATCACGGTGGCCTTGTGGTGCATGGGCACACGCCCGTGGACGTGCCAAAGCACTACGGCAACCGCCTGAACCTTGATACCGGTGCCGCCTATGGTGGACCGCTGACCGTCGCGGTGATCGAGGATGGCAAGGCGACCCAACTGACCGACGACGGCCGCTTACCGTTGGTGCCCCTTACCTACTAGGCGTCAACAACCGGTCCCAGTCGTCAAAGGACTGGCGACCCCAGTCTGAACACGCCTTCGGCCACCCGCCGGCTGAAACTTGCGCGGGGGACCCCTGCCTTGCAGTCGGGCAAGAGGTCCAGAAACCAGCCTTCAAGCGCGCCAACCGCGCTGGCGTCGTACACGAACAGGTCGACCTCAAAGTTCAGCAACATGCTGCGGACGTCGAAATTGGCCGATCCGACAAAGGCCACATCGTCAATCAGACCCGCCTTGGCGTGGATCATGCCCGGTTGCCAAAGCAGGACCTTGCACCCGGCATCCTCCATTTCGCGCAAATACGCCCCCCGGGCGAAATCGGCGAGCCGCTGGTTCGATTTGCGGGGCAGCACGATCCGCACGTCGACACCCCGCCGGGCGGCGATGGTCAGGGCGTTGCCCAGCAATTCGGTCGGCAGGAAATAGGGCGTCACGATCCAGACCCTTTCACGGGCCGCGTGAATCGACTGGACCAGCCCGTCGTGCAGCGGGTCCAGCACCAGATCGGGCCCGGCAGGGACAACCTGAACGGTGGCATCGCCCTTTTGGGGGACAGGCCCCGAGTGCGGGCGACGGTCCGGCACCCCACCTGCAACCTCCCAGTCTGAAATGAAGATATCCTCGAAATGGGCCACGGCCGGGCCGGTCAGGTCAAAGCCAAGATCGTTCCACTGGCCGGGGACGGGTTCAGGGCCAAGATAGTCCTCTCCCACGTTCATGCCGCCGCTAAAGACGCGCATCCCGTCCGCGATGACCATCTTGCGATGGTTGCGCAGGTTCAGCTTGCCATTGCCCGGACGCTGGATGAGGGGCGAAAAGAAACGCACCTCACCGCCCGCCGCCTTGAGGCCCGCGATGGCCCGGCGTGGCGGGCGCAGGCTACCGAACCGGTCCAGAAGCAGGCGGACCTTGACCCCCTCGTGGGCGCGTCGGGTCAGGGCCTTTACAAAGGCCACGCCGACCGGGTCGTCGGCCACGATGTAGAACAGCACATCAATGCTGTCGGTCGCCGTTTCGGCGATGTTCGACAGGGCCGCATGAGCAAGAACCGGATCGGCCAAAAGGGTGAAGTCGTGGCCCGGGGTCGCAGCGGGCAGGCCAAACTGATGAAACACATGATCGAGACGGGCCGCCTCTGCCCCGCCGCTGGCCTCCGGCGCCATCTCAGGGGTGAACACGATGGGGGCAAACCGGCCGCTTTGCTTGCGAAATCCAAGCAGGAGGAACAGGGGCAAGGCCAGATAGGGCACCACGATCATGAACAACAGCCAGGCCACCGCCGACTGGGGCGACCGCCTTTGCTGCAAAACCACCACTGCCATCAACAGGCTTAGCAGCGTGACTAGAACGATCTCAAGGTGGGTGGTGATCAGCGTGGACATGGGGCGTCCTTTGGCGAATGTGCCTTGATCATACCCCCTTGCCCCGCCAAAGCCACGCCGCACCTGGAAAGGAGGCTCCGGATGACCTTCAGATACTGCTCAACCGGTGACGGCTCAGCAGCTCCAGGATCACCTGCTTGGCATGTGCGCGATGCTCGTGATGCACGGCACGGGCAGCACCCGCATCGCCCCGCAGGATCGCATCGTAAACAGCGCGGTGGTCAGAGTTCGACTTGGTCGGCTCGGGCCTGATGTATAGCGTGACAAGACGGGCACGGCGCACCTGATCGGACATCATCGTCGCGATGGCCTGCAAGCGAACATTTTTGCCCAGGCTGACAAGCTCCTGGTGAAAGATGTCGTCGGCAATAGCCCAGGCTTCCCGATTTTTGACAGCGATAGCCTCGTCCATGGCGTCGAGGGCTTGCTTCATTCCAGAAAGCTCCTGCTCTGTATAACCCGCCTTTGCAGCGGTCTCGGCGGCAAGGCTCTCAAGCTCGGTCAGGATATCGTAAATCTCGGCCATATCTTCAGGCGACACTCGCTTGATCCGCACGCCCTTGCGGGGCCGTACCTCAAGCAGGCCCTGCGCCTCAAGCAGAACCACAGCTTCGCGGACAGGCGTCCGCGACATGCCAAGAACCTCGGCCAGTTCGCTTTCCAGATGGTCGGTGCCTGCGGCAAGTTCACCCGAAAAAATCAGGTCGCGCAGCATGTCGACCGCGATGGAAGAATTTGATCTGGTGCGCTCAGCATCCAGGGTCATTGGCGTGCCATTTCTATCTTTTTGTTCAAAAATGAAGATTGGTATACCAACTCTTTTACCTCAAGTACGGTCAGGTAATCTATAGCCGTGTTTTCAAAACCCCCACCGTCTGACAAAGCGGCCACAACATGGGCCTGCAGGTGGCGGGCACAATCGCCCCCAAAGATGCCGCTGTTGTCAGGTGGCAAAACGCGAACCTCGTCCTGCTGACCAAAGGCGCGCAGGTAAAGCGATCCATCGCCGCGCAGGGTGATGCTGCCCCCCGTCCCTTCGAACAGCCCCTCGCCCATCGTGCAGCGGGTGTTTTCGGCGGCATGATCGAGCAGGCGGTTGCCGTCAAACATCACCCGCACCCCGCCCGGATGATCAAACAGGATATACCCGGCATCCTCACCCGCGATGGCCGGGTTCAATTGGCGCAGGTCGGCATAGACCGAAGTGGGGTTGCCGAACAGATATCGAAAGGTGTCGACCCAATGCACCGCTGTTTCATGGACCAGAAAACGGGTCAGCCTTTGAAAATAGGGTTGCCGGGCCAGATAGGCGTCGGGGCCCTGCCCGTCCCCCGGTCGCATCCGGAAGGTGGCCTGCAAAGGCGTGCTGATCGCGCCGTCATCCAACAGGGTCCGCAATGCGCGGTACCACGGCTGAAACCGAAAATTCTCGTGCACGATCAGGGGTATGCCCGCCTCTTGCGCCAATAGCGCCATCTCGCGCGCCTCGTCGATTGAGGTGCAGAACGGCTTTTGGCAGATGATCGCGCGGGGGGCGTGGCGCAGACCCTCGCGGATCGCCTCTGCATGGCCTTCGGGGGGGATGATGATGTCGAGTATGTCGGGCGAGGTATGCGCCATCATGTCGGTCAGGGTCGGATAGACCGGCAGCCCGGTGGCCCGCGCCGCATCGCCATCAAGGTCCGAGATCCCGACAACCTCGACCCCGTCGATCGCCCGCCAGCCGCTTAGGTGAAACTGGCTGAAGTAGCCTGCCCCAAGGCAGGCGACCTTCATTTTCGCCCCGCGCAAAGGATGTCCGCAACAGCCTGGAAGGCCTCTTGCGTCGTGGCCGTGCCGCCAAGATCCGGGGTCAGCGTCGTTCCCGCCGCGACCTGCGCCTCAACGGTCAGCCGGAGCAGGTCTGCGTCTTTGCACATGGCCGGGACATTGTGCTTCATCGCGAGCCAGTCCAGCATCATGGCCGCCGACAGGAACATGGCAAAGGGATTGGCCTTGCCTTGCCCGGCAATGTCAGGGGCCGATCCGTGGCAGGGCTGAAAGACCGCATATTCGTCCCCGATATCGGCGGACGGCGCAAGGCCAAGCCCGCCCATCAGTCCCGCCCCCAGATCGGACAGAATGTCGCCAAACATGTTCTCGGTGACCAGAACATCAAAATCCCACGGTTTCTGAACCAGCCAAAGGGCCGTTGCGTCAACATAGGCGCTGTCGGCCTTGATGTCCGGATTTTGTGCAGAAACCTCGTTAAAGATACCGCGGAAAAAGGCAAAAGCACGGAACACGTTTGCCTTGTCCACGCAGGTCACCCGCCCCGGTCCGCGACCATAGGCCTTGCGATCTGCGGCCATCTTGAAGGCAAAGGCGAACAGCTTTTCCGAAACCGCACGCGTAATCCGCAGCGTTTCGCGGGCCTCGTCATGGCTGACCTCACCGGTACCTTGGGTAAAGAACAGACCTTCGGTGCTTTCGCGGATCAGGACAAAATCGATCCACTGGTCCTTGGCCATCTTCAGCGGTGTCACCCCACCCACAGGGACCCGCACCGGCCGGACCCCGGCATAAAGGCCAAAGTGCTTGCGCAGCTCGATCTGGGGGGAAATTTCGGTTCCGTCAGGATAGCGCACATCAGGCAGACCCATCGCCGACAGCAGGATAGCGTCCGCCTCACCGGCGATGCGCAGCGATTCTGCCGGAAGGCTTTCTCCCGTTCGGGCATAGTGGGCGGCGCCTGCTGGCGCGTTCACAAAGGTCAGGTCGTAGTCACGATTGGTTCCGGCCAGTTTGGTCAGGATTTCAATCGTTGGCGCCGTGATCTCGGGGCCGATACCGTCCCCTTCGAACACCGCGATGGTAAAATGATGCCCCATCATTCGGGATCCTAAAGTGTCAACCAATCTTTGCGAAATGCTGTCAGGCTGAATTTACACATTTATTAACGTATGCATCACTGAAAGCAAGGAAAAACGCGCTAAAAAGTGCCCAAGATCGCGATTTTTCGCTTGGTATACCCTGCAAATTCAGAACTCTACCAGCCCCCTCGAGCGTTAGAGTACTTTTATTGCCGAAGATGGCCCCCACTCACAACAATAATTTGCGCCGGTCGAATCTGCCATTTTCCATCGACTCATCCTTCCCTGCCCGCTCCGGTCCCGGCCATTTGGCCTTTCTCAGTCCGGGCTTAGCAGCCATACTCGCCCCGACTGTAAGGGTCGGGATGCCGTCGCCCCCGATCCACCAGAGCGCACTGACGAGGGGGAAACAGGATGAGTTTTGCGGTTTGTGTAACCTTTGGGATTGCGCCCGGGCGCATGGACGATTTCATGCCCCTGATGCTGCGAAACGCCCGCACCTCACTGGCAGAGGAACCGGGATGCCGTCAGTTCGACGTTCTGACCGACCCCTCCCTCCCCGATGAGGTTGGGCTATACGAACTTTATACCGATGCGGCCGCCTTCGACGCCCATCTGGCCAGCACCCACTTCAAGGCCTTTGACGCGGCCACAGCAGACATGATCGCAACCAAGTCCGTCAGGCGGTATACTCAGGTCGCCCAATGACCGATTGGCAGGTCCACGCGCTGAAGTATGCGGACAGGGCCGAACGGACGCGGGCCGACAGCTTTGTCTTTGCCGACAATCACGATGCCCCTCACCCGATGGATTATTTCATCTGGGTCTTGCGGCGCGGGACAGAGGTGATCCTTGTCGACACCGGCTATGATGGCGCAGAGGCGACCGCGCGGGGCCGTCCGATCCGGCTGGAACCGCAGGAGGCGCTTGCCCCCCTTGGTCTGACCCCGGACGACATCACCACGCTCATCCTCACACATCTGCACTATGACCATGCGGGCGGTCTGCATCTGTTTCCCAATGCAACCCTGCACATGCAGGCGGCAGAGATGGCCTATGCCACCGGCCCCTGCATGTGCCACGACACCCTGCGGATGCCTTTTACAGCGGGCCATGTCTGCGAAGCGGTCAAGCGGCTTTATTCCGGCAAGGTGGTGTTCCACGACGGTGACGCCGAAATCGCCGAGGGCGTGACCGTGCATTGCATCGGTGGCCATTCGCGCGGCCTTCAGGCGGTCAGGGTCCGGACGTCAGCCGGGTGGCTCGTCCTCGCCTCGGACGCGGCCCATTACTACGAGAATTTTCAGCGCCGCATGCCCTTTCCCATCGTGGTGGACATGCAGAACATGCTGGACGGCTTTACAAGGCTTGGGCAGTTGGCCAGTCGGCCTGACCTGATCATACCGGGCCACGACCCGCTGGTGCGAGCGCGGTTTCCGCAAGACATCGCACCGCATATCACCCGGCTGGACCTGGGACCATCGAAGGAAACACACTGATGCATCTGGGCGTGATTGCCGACGACTTTACCGGCGCCTCCGACATTGCCCTGACCCTTGCCGAGGCGGGGTTGCGCACCGTTCAGTATGTCGGTGTGCCCGATGGACCCGCGGGCGCGGTCGAGGCTGGGGTTGTGGCCCTCAAATCCCGTACCATTGCGCCGGCGGATGCGGTGGCCCAATCGCTGGAGGCCTGCGAATGGCTCTTGGCACAGGGCGCGACGCAGATCGTGTTCAAGGTCTGTTCGACCTTCGACAGCACGGATGCGGGCAATATCGGTCCGGTTGCCGCGGCACTCGCCGCCCGTCTGGGCGAGACCCATGTGATCACCAGCCCCGCCTTTCCCGAGGCCGGGCGTAGCGTCTATCAGGGCCATCTGTTCGTCGGGGATGTCCTGCTGAACGAAAGCGGGATGCAGGATCACCCCCTGACCCCGATGCGCGATGCCGATCTGCGCCGGGTGCTGGCCGCCCAGACTGACTGGCCCGTCACCCACCTTCCGATGACGATGGTGTCACAAGGGCCCGAGGCGGTGCGGGCCGCCCTCGCCGCCCTGCCTCCGTCGATGGTCATCGCTGACGCCATTTCAGGGGCCGACCTCATCACCCTTGGCGCCGCCGCAAAGGACCGCAAGCTGCTGACCGGCGGATCCGGCATTGCCCTTGGCCTGCCCGCCAATTTCGGCGCGACACCCGGGACCCCGGACTGGACGGCCGTGACGGGCCCGGGCGTCGTGCTGTCAGGATCATGCAGCCGGGCGACGCGGGGCCAGGTTGCGAAATATGCCGCCATCGCGCCGGCCCGCGAGATCACCGCCAAAGAGGTGATGGACGGCACGCTCAGCCGGGCGGACCTTGTCGCCTGGGCCTTGGAACAGGAGGTCCCGCCGCTTCTTTACACCTCGGCCGACCCTGCGGACGTTAGGGCCGCGCAGGACCTTTACGGGACCGACAGGATCGCCCACGCGATCGAGGCCCTGTTTGCCGATCTGGCCGCTGCACTGGCGGATGCGGGCGTGCGGCGGATGATCGTGGCGGGGGGCGAAACCTCCGGCGCTGTCGTGTCGGGGCTTTCCGCCCACAGGCTGGTCATCGGTCCGCGCCTTGCGACAGGCGTGCCGGCCCTGATGGTCGAAGGGCGCGATCTGGCCCTTGCCCTGAAGTCCGGCAACTTTGGCGGTCCCGACTTCTTTGCCGAGGCGCTGTCGCTAATGGAGACCGCATGACCGACGCCTCTCAATCCCGCACCGAGGCCCACACCGAAGCCCGCGCCCGCGAGCGGATGGTGATGTTTGCCAAGTCCCTGTTCGACCGGGGGCTGACCAACGGATCCACCGGCAATATCTCGGTCCGGCTGGAGGATGGCAGCCTGTTGGTGACCCCAACAGGAAGCTCCATGGGGTTCCTTGATCCGGCCGAGATCAGCCATATCGACCCACAGGGCCGCCTTCTGTCAGGGCTCAAACCCACCAAGGAAATGCCGCTGCACAGCGCCTTCTATGAAACGCGGACCGGAACCGGGGCGGTCGTGCATCTGCATACCACCCATTCCACCGCGCTTTCGACGCTGCCCGAGGTCGACCCGGATAACGTCCTGCCGCCGATCACACCCTATGCGATCATGAAGATGGGCAAGGTCAAGCTGCTACCCTTCTTTCTGCCCGGCGACCCGGCGATGGGCGATGCGGTGCGCGGGCTGGCGGGCAAACGGTCGGCTGTCTTGCTGGCCAATCATGGTCCCGTCGTTGCAGGCGCGTCGCTGGAGGCGGCGGTTTACGCGATGGAAGAGCTAGAGGAAAACGCCAAGCTGGCGCTTTTGCTGCGCGGCCTGCCGGTACGGATGTTGACCCCGCAGCAGATCGCGGACCTCATGCCCAAGGATGACTGCTAGGGGTCAGGCCCCGCCTCAGGGTGGGGGGACCTGTGGCGAGGCGAGCTTGGCCTTGGAATTCCGACGCTCGCGGTGCCAGATGTAGATGCCTGCGGCGATGATGATCATCCCGCCCCCAAGGGTCCAGACGGTGGGCCATGTGTCAAAGATCAGGATGCCTGCCACGGCGGCCAGAACGATCTGGATATAGATGACCGGCGCCAGGATCGAGGCATCGGCAAGCCGGTGGGCCAGCGTGACCAGGATATGCGCCACCCCGCCAAAGATCCCGATCATCAGAAACACGGCCCAGGTCCCCAGCCCATCGGGCCAGACCCAAACCGAAAAGGCAAACGGCGCGATGCAGATCGTCGCCAGCCCCGAAGACCAGATCTGGCTGGTCGCATTGCTTTCGATCCCGGCCAGCATCCGCGTCAGGATAAAGTAGAGCGATGCCCCGCACAGCGCCCCAAGGTTAAGGAACATGGCAGGATGAAACGAAGTGCCCCAGGGCTGCATGACAACGACCACCCCGATAAAGCCGACGCAAACCGCCAGCATCCGGTGAATGCCCACCTTTTCCTTCAGGATCGGGATCGCGAGAAACGTCACAACGATCGGCCCGGCAAACATGATCGTCGTCGTCACCGTGATCGGCAGATATTTGAGCGCGGTAAAGTTCATCGCCGTGCTGACGAAAAGAAACGTCGACCGCATCGCCTGCCGGTAAGGGGCATTCGACTTTAGCGCCGACAGCCCTTCCCTTGGCAGGAACAGGACAAGCGACAATACCAGGTGCATGGAATAGCGGGCAAACACCACCTGCAAGGCGGGCAATCCGGCCAGAACCAGCCATTTGGCGGATGAATCGATGCAGGTAAAAAAGAACACAGCCACAGCCATTGCGCCAAGGCCAAGGGCGGTCCGGTCTTCTCTGGGGGCGACGGGATGTGCCATGCGCTAGTGTCCTGCCTCCCGGCCCAAGGTGCAACTGGTCAAGGTGCAACTTGTCGAGGTGCAACTGGCCAAAGTGCAACCGGTTACAGTCATTGCGCCACTGTCTGGGTTTGCCCGGTCCGGGCCGCCGCCTGCACCGCGTCCAGAACAAGCATGGTGCGCCATCCGTCCCGGCCATTGGCCAATAGGTCGTCCTGACCGCCCTTTACCACGGCGGCAAACCGGTCCAGTTGAACTGCGACCCCGTCCACCTTGGCCAGATCAGGCCCGGCCTCTTCGGTCAGCGGATACCGCCAATCGGGGGGATGTCCCGGACTGGCCTGCCACAGGGCCAGCGATGGGAACGACAACGCCCCCTCCATCCCGATGAACCGCAGCGGATCACCGCCCCGTACGGCGATGGCGGGGTTCTCGCCAGTCGCGGCCTCAAACGCCCAGGGCGAGGCCCCGGCATCGGACATCACGAAACTGCCAAGCGCGCCGTTGCCAAAGCGTAAGGACAGCGCTGACGTATCCTCGATCTCGAACCCGCGGGCGGCACTGGCGGACATGGCTGAAACCTCTGTGATCCCGCCGACCATGCAATGGAGAAGGTCGATCTCGTGGCTCAGGTTGGTCAGGATCGGCCCGGCCCCGGCACTGCGCCGCCAGAGCGGATCGTAATAGGTGTCATGTTTGCGCAGGGACCAGATACCCTGCACCGCGACAAGCTGGCCAAGCCGTGCGATCAGGTCGCGGGCATGGCTCACAAAGGGATGGCAGCGCCGGTGGTGGCCGGTGATCAAGGGCAGGCCCAACTCCTCTGCCCGGAGGCACAACAGATCGGCATCCGCCAGCGTTTCGGTCAACGGCTTTTCCACCAGCACGGCCCAGCCCCGCTCCATACAGTCCAGCACCATCCGGGCGTGGTTGGGCGTGGGCGTGGCGATAACGGCCCCCTTGGTGGCGGGCGGAACCTCGTCCAGCCCCGCCACGGCAGGCAGGCCCATGTCGCGCAGTGCGGCACGGCGGTCCGCATCCGCCTCGACCACGGCGGTCAGGTCAACGACGTCCGATGCAAGCGCGCATTCGATGTGACGCATCCCGATCGAACCGCCGCCGATGACGCAAAGCGGAACGAGAGGCATCAGGCACAGACCGGCGCGTCAGAGCTCCAACGGTGAAGGGGAATGTAGGCGTTCCGGGCCGAGGTGCGCCGCGTCTCAAGCCACATGTCCCGCCAGACCTGCCAATCGGTCAGCACCGTTTCCGGCCGCGCCTTGGACCGGGCGGCAAAATCGGGGAAATGCGACCGCCCCGTTGCCTGCCCCGTCACGTTGTAGCGAATGTCAAACGACCAGCGGAACCGGTCTGACACATTGTCGAGCGACGCGTGCGGCGTCAGCGGATGAAAGATCACCACACCGCCGGCAGGGACCGGCAAAGGGATGGCCTTGGACATGTCCAGAAACCCATCTGCAATGGCGGTCTGCCGCTTGGGGCAATGGGGGTACATCTGGGGGCGGCCGGGGATAACCTGCAGGCACCCGTTTTCAGTGGTCGCATCGGTGACGGCAACCCAGACAGTCACCATCTGGGTGGTGTCGCCTTCGGCATGGGCCACGGCCCGGTCCTGATGCCAGTCGGTGACCATGATATGTGGAGTCGGCTCATTGTTGCGCAGGGTGCGCGACGGGGGCTTGAGGCGGACGTGCTGGATCGGGTTCGACGTGATCTCGGGGCCGATCAGATCCTCGACCATATCCAGAAGGCCGGCATCGGTGATCATGTCAAAGACGGCAGGTCCGATGTGAAACGGGGTATCGGCCGCGATCTCGCTGCCGGGAAGCGAGATATCCATCGGCTGGAACCATTCGCATCCGGCCTTATAGCTGATCAGCAGCTTTTCAAAGAAATCGCCCGAGGTCTGCGGCACCCGCCCCTCGGCCTGCCAGCGGGCGTATAGCCCATCAAGAAGCTCTGTATACTCAGCGATCACCTTGAGGCGGACATCGTCGGACAGGACATTCGGAATGACGAGGTAGCCTTGTTCCTCGAACTGTCGGGTCTGGGCTTGGGTCAGTCTCATGCTCTTACACTTTCTAAACGATCCCAGTCGAAGGCGACCCCATGGCCCGGGCGTTCGGGGGCGATGGCGTAGCCGTCCTGGATGATCAGAGGCGTTTCGACATAGTTTTCAAGGCCAAACCCATGCGCTTCAAGGTACGAGCGGTTCGGGCAGGCCGCCAGAAGGTGGACGGTGATGTCATGGGCACCGTGGCTGGTCACCGGCAGGTGGTAGGCCTCGGCCAGATGGGCGATTTTCATAAAGGGGGTGATACCGCCGCAGTTGGTGACATCGGGTTCGGGAAAGGTCACCCCGCCTTCAATGGCGGTGCGGAAATCCCAAAGGCTGCGCAGGTTCTCACCCGAGGCGATGGGAATGCCGCCGTCGCGCAGAATACGCATGTGTCCTGCGGGATCATCGGGGGGGATGGGCTCTTCGAACCAGGTCAGGTCAAAGGGCTGAAACGCCCTTGCCGCCCGCACCGCCTGATCGACGGTGTATTTCATATTCGCGTCCACCATCAGCGGCATGTCCGGCCCAAAGGTCTCGCGCATGGCGGCGATCTTGGCCACGTCCTCGGACAGCCGGTCGCGGCCCACCTTCATCTTGATGGCCCGATGGCCGTTGGCGATATTGCCGTGGGTTTGTTCGATCAGCTCGGCCGCGGTCAGGTCCAGATCAATGCCGCCCGCATAGCACGGCACCTTGGGGTCAAATCCCCCCAGCAGCCGCCAAAGGGGTAAACCGGCCCGCCGGGCCTTGAGGTCCCAAAGCGCCATGTCGAGGGCGGACAGGGCCAGTACTGTCGGCCCGCCCCGGCCCGCGTAGTGGAACGCCCACCACATGCCTTTCCAGATCGCCTCGATCAGGTCAGCATCCCGGCCCAGCACGCGGGGGGCCATCTCGCGGCCCAGAATGTCGGCAATCGCCCCGCCGTTGACACCGCAGGTAAAGGTATAACCGACCCCCTCGGCCCCGTCCGCGTCAGTGACGCGGGCGGTGACCACCTCGAACCCGGACATTGCGCCGTGCATGCTGTCTTCCAGAACCCGCGGCAGCGGGATCAGGTAATGATCCGCAATGACCCGGTCTATGCGTGCCATGATACCATCACAGGAACACCGTCACGATGTTCGGCCAGATCAGCAGGGTGGACAAGGCACACAGCTGCAGAGCGATGAACGGCAGAAACCCCCGGAAGATGTCGGTCAGCGAAATTTCGGGCGGGGCCACGGATTTCAGGTAGAAGGCTGCCGGGCCAAAGGGCGGCGACAAAAAGCTGACCTGCATGTTCATACAGAACACCACACCGAACCAGATCGGGATGTAGCGGGCGTCGATGCTGCTAAGGAACCCGATCTCTTCGGCGGGCAGTCGCACCACGATGGGCAGGAACACCGGCATGATCAGAAGAACGATGCCGACCCAGTCCATGAACATGCCCATGATCAGAAAGACCAGCATCATCATCAGGATGATCCCCATAGTCGGCAGGTCGGCCCCCACGATCAGGTTGGCCACATAGGTCGGCCCCCCTGCCAGCGTATAGGCGGCAGCAAGGGCGGCGGCACCGATGGTCACCCAGATGATGGTGCCGGTAGAGCGCAGGGTCCGGATGAGGCTGTCCCAGACGATGTCAAAGGTCATCTCGCGCCGGATCATGCCAATGATGAACACCGCGATGACCCCCATGCCAGCGGCCTCGGTGATGCCGGTGATGCCACCGTAGATGGACCCCAGAACAACGCCGATGACGACGATGGGGGCGATCAGGCCCTTGCCCATTTCCCAGCCCTTATTGGACCGCTCGCGACCGACGACGACATAGACAAGGATTGCCGCCAGAACAAAGGTGCCAACGATCCAGGGAATGTCCGCGACCATGCCAAGTGGGATCGGGTCCTGCCCTTCGCGGATCGCATTGTCCCCCGTCAGGGTAAAGAACAAGGCGCGGGCCAGCAGGAAGCCTGCAAACCAAAGGGTGAACTTTGAAAGGAAACCAAGGAACATCAGGCTTTTTTCACGGCCCTCAGGCTCACCCGGAACCGGCGGCGGCAAGGGCGCCAGCGAATGGTTCATCCGGGTGCGGACGATGATGTAAATGATAAAGAAGGATGCCAGCATAAAGCCCGGCAGAAACGACGCGGTGAACAGCGCCTTGATCGAGGTTTCGGTAACCAGCCCGTAAAAGATCAGCACGATCGAGGGCGGGATCATGGTCCCGAGTGAGCCGGAGGCACAGATGGTGCCGATGGCAAGGTTGCGATCATAGCCAAGGCGCAGCATCTGCGGCAGGGCGATCAGGCCCAAAAGGACAACCTCGCCCCCGATGATCCCGGACATGGCGGCCATGATGACGGCCATGATCGAGGTGACGATGGCGATGCCGCCCCGGGTCCGGCTTAGCCAGACGTTAAGGGACGAATACATGTCGCGGGCGATGCCGGATCGTTCCAGCATCGCGGCCATAAAGATAAATAACGGCACCGATATCAGGACGTAGTTCGTCATTTGCCGGTAAACGGCCTGCGCCAGCACCGACAGCGGCCCCCGCCCGAAGTCGCCAAACAACAGCGACGGGTCGAACTTCAGCATCAGGGTCACCACCGCCAGAAAGGCCGAGGCAAAGCCAAGCGGCATCCCGATGGCCAACAGGGCGAACATGCCCAGAAGGATGATCAGGCTAAGGGTTCCGATATCGACCATGATCACTTCTCCTCAAGCGTGCGGCGGATGTTCTCAATCTCGCTCTCGTCGATTTCATCCATCGGCGTGTGCGATTCCGGAGCCTTGTTCCAGTCCGCGATGACGTTGGACACGGCCTGAAGGCAGACCATGACGACGATGATCAGAAGCGCAGGTTTCACGATGCCCGGAAGCGGCGGATCCCAGGCGGTGCCAAAGGTTTCCATCCGCATAAAGCGGTTTTCGGCATCGGTGTAGCCGCCCCAGACAAGGGCAAAGGTAAAGAACACGATCAACAGGACAGACAGGACATCAGAGGCCTTCTGCGCCCAGCGGGGCATCATGTCATAGATGATGTAGATGCGGATGTGACTGCGCTGCTGCATGGCGTAAAGTCCGGCCAGCAGGAATACGAAAGACGCGATCCAAAGCGAAAGCTCGTTCGCCCAGAGCGTCGGCTTGGAAAAGACATAGCGCGACACGACCTCGTAGAACATGACCAGCACGATAAAGGCGGTCATGATCATGGCCAGTCGGCCCAACACCACGGACACCAGATCAAACACCCCGTCGGGCGGCGTTTCGATGGCCCCCTTGGTGTCTGACAGGAAAACCGAGGCGAAAATGATTGACAGCGACAAGAGCGCAAGCATCGCCTGAACGATCGGACGCCCGGCGGGGCGGATCATTTCGTGCATGCCGTAGGCATCCGCAAAAAATATCCTGTTCACAACAAGATAGACGTAAAGCGCCAGCGTCAGAGCGACAAAGACGATCATAAGTGTCTTGACCGGCCCTCGCAAACGGCCAAGCCAAAGCGAATTGCTCTGCATCACATGCCTCCCCACATGAAAACCAGACCTCTGATCCGGTTGGAAAAGGCGGGCCCGCTTTGGACCCGCCTTTGTTTTGGATCAGCCTCTCAGAGGCCCTCCGATCACTCGCCGATCAGACCCAGCTGGGACAGATAAGCTTTGTGGCTGGCCAGAAGCGCGGCAGCCTCGGGGCTGCGGGTGCCCCAGTCTTCCCAGGCCACCTGAGCGCCAACGCGGAACGCGGCACGGTCTTCGGCGGACCAGTCATGCAGAGTGACGCCAGCTGCGGTCAGCGCGGCTGCGGCTTCGGCGTTGTTCTTCTCGTTCGCAAGAGCGATCTGGAAGGACAGCTTCTGCCAGGCGGTGTCGATGATGCGACGCTGCTGTTCGGTCATGCCTTCCCACACAGCCTGGTTACAGGCGAGGTGGTCGGACGGCATGGAGTGGAAGCCGGGATAGGTCGCATGGCTGACGATGTCATAGAGACCGAGGCCCACGTTGTTGGCCAGGCCCGATGCGTCGGCGCCGTCGATGATACCGGTTTCAAGAGCGGTAAAGATCTCGGTGAAGTCCATCACGATAGGCGATGCACCCAGTTCTTCAAAGATCTCGGTCTCCATGCCCGGAGGGGAACGGAACTTCCAGCCAACGAGGTCCTCGGGACCAGCCAGCGGACGCGAGGAGGCAAAGGATTCCTGGCCATAGATGGCCCAGCCGATCAGCTGCATGCCCTGCGCGTTGTACAGCTCTTGTGCGGCTGCGTAGCCGTCACCGTAATAGAGCCAGCTGTACTGCTGCCATGGGGTCTCGTAGCCGCCCATGATGTCGCCGACGAACTGGAACGCGGGGTTTTTGCCGGTCTGGTAGGCACCGCCGGTGGCGTCGCAATCCAGAATGCCGTTGATGGCCGCGTCAAAGGTTTCGACCGTGGCGACGACCGAAGACGAATAGAACATCTCGATGGCAATCTCGCCGCCCGACATGGTCTGGACGTCGTCGATAAAGGTGGCAAGCATCTGGCCTGTGGGATGCTCGGTCGCGTAGTGCGTCTGCATCCGAAGGGTCAATTCCTGCGACAAGGCCGGTCCGGCCACGACCGCTGCTGCGGCAGCTGTCATCAAAGCTGTCTTGAGTTTCATTGTAGTTCCTCCCTTGGCGATCTTCGACCACCTTTTCGCTTCCACGCGCCCCTCCCAGGACACGCGCTCAGATGGTATACCATCGTGTTTCACGATAGCGAGTGCAACCTCGACAATCAACGCTTTTCGGTATACCAAAAATTCTCAAGAGTGCGGATTGCCTATCGGGGACGTCCGCCAAAGGTGGGCCTTTTTTAGGATGACTGAATCCAATCTTGCCGAACAGATCGCAGCCCAATTGCGGCGCGACATCCTGCGTGGCAAATTGTTGCCCGGCTCGTCTATAAAGGAACGCGATAACGCCGCCGAAATGGGGGTCAGCAGGACCCCCCTGCGCGAGGCGATTCGCATTCTGGCCACCGAGGGTCTGGTCGAGCTGCGACCCGCCCGTAGCCCCATCGTCTCGCGCCCGTCGATCAAGCAGATCTCGGACCAGGTCGAGGTGCTTTTGGCGGTTGAAAAGCTGTCGGGCGAACTTGCCTGCGAGCGGGCGACCGACGCCGAGATCGCCGCGATCTCGGCCATCGTGGACGAGATGTCGGCAAAGTATCATCTGGTTGATCCCATCGACATGTTCGAGATCGACATGACCTTTCACAGCGCCATTGCCCGCGCCTCTCACAACATCCCGCTGGCCGAAATCCACGCGACCTTTCTGGCCCGCCTTTGGCGCGCCCGGTTTCTGGCGGCTGTCAAACGCCGCAACCGGGAACGGGTGATCGACCATCACACCCATATCGTTGACGCCCTGAAGGCCCGCGACCCGGACGGCATCCGTGCGGCCATCGGCATTCACCTTGCCCGGCTGGCCGAGGACATCGTCGAGGCGATTTCCGAGGAATTCACCACCTCACCCGATTCTGGCCCTGTTTCTGGCCCTGTTTCTGGCCCCATTTCCGGCCCCGACATCCCGGCCAAGGTTGACAACCAGGCCGCCGAGTAGGCCTGCATGTCCCGCGTCCCGAACCTTAACGCCATGCCCTTCTTTGAAGCGGTGGCCCGTCGGGGCGGCGTATCGCGCGCGGCAGAAGAGCTTTCGGTATCGCCTTCGGCCGTCAGCCAGCAGATCAAGCTTTTGGAACAACAACTTGGCGTCAAGCTGTTTCGCCGCAACGGCCGTCTGCTATCGCTGACGCTGGAAGGCGAAATGCTGGCCCAGACGGCCGGCACCGCGCTTCGGATGCTGGCCGATGCCCAGGCCAACCTTGGTCGGACCCGCACCGCACACCGGCTGAACCTGCGGGTCTCGCCCAGCTTTGGCGTCCGCTGGCTCGGCCCCCGGCTTGCGGGTTTTCTGGCCGAGTTTCCAGACTGGGATCTGCGGGTGGACGCCGCCCCCGACCCCACCGATTTCAACCGCGAGGTCATGGACCTTGATATCCGCTACGGAACCGGGGACTGGCCGGGTCTTTATGCCCGGCCGCTTGTGCAGGATCAGGTCCTGCCTTTGGCCAGTCCCGCTTATCTGACCAGCCTGCCCGCCGATGATCCGCTATCCGCGGCCCGGCTCATAGACAGCGCCCGGGCCCTTTGCCAATGGGACTATTGGTTCTTGCACAATGGCATCGTCACCGGGACAAACCGCAAGACGGTCCTGATGGACCGGTCGTCGATGGCGCTGCAACTGGCCCTCGACGGGGTCGGCGTGGTGCTGGAATCGCTGGCCCTTGCCAGTGCGGAACTGGCCAGTGGACAATTGGTTCCTGTGACCCCCAACTTGCCGGTGCTGCAATTCCCGGCCTATTGGGCGCTTTGCCCTGACCGGTTCGTCAAGCGGCGGCCGGTGCGGCTGTTCCTCGATTGGGTGGAGGCGCAGGCAACCAACCACGCGACCGAGGTCGAGGGCCTACTGACAGCGCACGGCCTGACCACGACCCTGATCGAACCCGGCAGCCGGATTTCCAACCCACCGCTTAATGAATAAGGGACCCGCCGTTCACGTCAACTTCTGACCCGGTCACATAGGCCGACAAGTCAGAGGCCAGGAACAGGCAGCAGCCCGCCACATCGTCCGCCGTTCCGGCCCGCCCCATGGGGATGCCCGCCAGAACCTCGGCCCGCATGGCGTCGGTCAGTTTGCCAGCCGTGATGTCCGTCGCGATGAACCCGGGACAAATCGCGTTTGACCGGATGCCATCCGGGGCCAGTTCCCGCGCCATCGCCTTGGTCAGTCCCAGAATGCCGGCCTTGGCCGCCGAATAATGCGGCCCGCCAAAGATACCGCCCCCCCGCTGGGCCGAGACGGAGGACATGTTCACGATCGCCCCCTGCCCCCGCTCACGCATATGCGGGATCAGCGCCTGCGACATGTAAAGCGTGCCGCGCAAGTTCACATCCAGAACCGCGTCGTAGTTTTCCGGGGCGATATCCATCAGCTTGAGCGGCTGGGTGATGCCTGCGTTGTTCACAAGGATGTCGATCTGGCCCATGGCGGCGATCAGCTCTGCCGCGATAGTGTCGCAGTCGGCCTTCTGGGTCACGTCGCAGACCCGGCCGATATGTCCGGTGCCCGGCAGATCGGCAGCGGCCTCTGCCGCTTCGTCCGCGTCGAGGTCAAGGATGACGACGCGGGCGCCGTGCTGGGCGAACAGGCGGGCGGTGGCCTTGCCAAGGCCGCGCGGGCTTGCCGCTCCGGTGATGACGGCGGTCTTGCCCTCAAGCAGTTTCATGGGGTGTCCTCACAGCCAGGATTTGACCGATGCAGTAACCGCATCGACCGAGATACCGTATTGATCGTGCAACGTCGGCAAGGCGCCCGCGTCCAGAAAGGCGTCCGGCAGACCGATCTGGCGGAAGGGCACATGAACCCCTGCCCGCATTAGGGTTGCGGCCACGGCCTCGCCCAGACCGCCGGTCACCGAATGGTTTTCCGCCGTCACCACAAGCCGCCCACCCTTGCCCGCCTCGGCCACGATGGTCGCGGTATCCAGCGGTTTGATGGTCGGCACATGGAGCACGCCGCAATCGACGCCATCGGCCTGCAACTTGCGGGCTGCATCCAGCACCCGCATCGTCATAAAGCCCGAGGACACGAACAGGACATCGCGCCCGTCGCGCAGCATCTGGGCCTGCCCAAGCTTGAACTGATAGCCGTATTCCCCAAGCACATTGGGCACATTGCCCCGCAGAAGGCGCATGTAGACCGGACCGGGATGATCGACGATGGCGCGGGTGGCCTGATCAATCTCGACCGCGTCGCAGGGGTCGATGATGGTCAGGTTCGGCATCCCTCGCATGATCGCGAGATCCTCGGTCGCCTGATGGCTGGGGCCATAGCCGGTGGTCAGGCCCGGCAGGGCGCAGACGATCCGGACCGGCAGGTTCTCTTCCGCGATGGCCATGATGATAAAGTCATAGGCCCGGCGCGAGGCAAAGACGGCATAGGTGGTGGCAAAGGGGGTGAACCCTTCGCGTGCAAGCCCGGCGGCGGCGCTGATCATCACCGCCTCTGCCATGCCCATCTGGTAGAACCGGTCGGGGTAGGCTTTGGCAAAGACGTGCAGGTCGGTGTATTTTGACAGATCCGCCGTCAGGCCGACAATGTCCTCGCGGTCGCGTGCAAGATCGACAAGGGCATGACCAAAGGGGGCGGCGATCGTCTCGCGTCCTTCTGAGTCAAGTGATGCGATCATGGCAGAGGTTGCCAGCCGCTCGCCCTCGGGCGCGGTGCGCGGCGTGTATTTTGAGCGGCGGCGGGACAGGGCTTGATCGCTCATTGAGGTATCTCCGCATCGAGGATGTCGAGGGCCCGGGCCCATTCTTCAGGCTCGACCCGGACGAAATGCGTGATTTCACGCTGTTCCAGAAACGGGATGCCCTTGCACATGGTGGTGTTGCAGATGATCACGCGGGGCTGCGCACCGGTATGGGTGCGGGCGGCATCGAAGGCCGCGACAAGGGCGTCGATATCGTTGCCGTCAACCTCTTGCGCGAACCAGCCAAAGGCGGCCCAGCGTCTGATCTCGGGCACCTGCGCAAGGGCGGCGGTGGATTTGCCGTCCGCTTGCTGGTCGTTGAAATCCACGATGGCGATCAGGTTATCGAGCTTCCATTGAACGGCGGACATCACCGCCTCCCAAGTGGAGCCTTCGCCAAGCTCGCCGTCCGACAGCATGTTGTATACAAAGGCGGGGTTCTTCTTGCGCTTGAGGCCCAGCGCCATGCCGACCGCTATCCCAAGCCCATGCCCCAACGAGCCGCCGGTGATTTCCATTCCGGGGGTATAGGCGGCCATGCCGGACATCGGCATCCGGCTGTCATCCATGCCATAGGTCCCGATCTCGGCGTCGGGCAGAATGTCGGCCTCGATCAGGGCGGCGTAAAGCGCGATGGCATAGTGCCCGATGGACAGAAGGAACCGGTCCCGCCCTTCCCACTCGGGGTCATCAGGACGATAGGTCATGGCGTGAAAGTAGGAGACGGCCAACACGTCCGCCACGCCCAGCGCCTGACCAATGTAGCCCTGCCCCTGCACCTCGCCCATCAGCAGGGCGTTGCGCCGGATGGCCCAGGCCCGTCGGGCAAGGCTAACGTTCGAGCCGCTCTTGGCTGTTGCCTTGTGCATGAAACCTCCCCTGCGATCCAGTGTCAGGTCATCATCCGGGGGCGCGCTGCGCAATCCAGTTCTCTTACCTGTCTTTTAAGCAGGGCTGAACAGTCCCCCATAGCGAGCCGTGCTAGCCTAATGGGCGAAACACTTTTGAGGTCTACCATGAACCTGTCATCCCTGCTTGCCGCCCGTCATGCCGAGGGCCGCCCAATTCGCATTGGCCTTATAGGGGCGGGCAAGTTCGGCTCCATGATCCTGGCGCAGGCCAAGTACATTGAGGGCTACGACATCGTCGGCATCGCCGATCTGGACCAGACCAAGGCCCGCGCCTCGCTCGCCCGCGTCGGGTGGGACGAGGCCCAATACAGCGCCACCAGCATGGCCGATGCGGTCCAGAACGGCACCACCTGCCTGACCGAGGATGCGGGCGACCTCTTCGCCTGTGACGCCATCGACTGCATCATCGAGGCGACGGGCCACCCCCTTGCCGGGACCCGCCACGGGCTTGCCGCGATTGAGGCGGGCAAGCATGTGATCATGGTCAACGTCGAGGCTGACGTTCTGTGCGGGGCTGTTCTGGCCAACCGGGCCAAAGCGCAGGGCGTCGTCTATTCGATGGCCTATGGCGATCAGCCTGCCGCCATCTGCGAGCTGGTCGATTGGGTCCATTCCTGCGGGTTCGAGCTTGTCGCGGCGGGCAAGGGCATGAACTTTGCCCCGCCCTACCGCTATTCCACCCCCGATACGGTCTGGGGCTACTTTGGCTGGACAGACGAAGAGGTGGCGGCGGGCGACTTCAATCCCAAGATGTATAACTCCTTCACCGATGGCACCAAGGCCGCGATCGAGATGGCGGCGGTCGCCAATGCCACCGGGCTGGACTGCCCCGACGACGGTCTGGCCTTTCACCCCGCCGGTTTGCAGGACCTCGCCACCGTGTTCCGCCCTGTCAGCGAAGGCGGCCACCTGGCCAAACCCGGCCTTGTCGATATCGCGTCAAGCCGGGAACCGGACGGGCGGGTGGTTTTGAACAACATCCAGTACGGCATGTTTGTCACCTTCAAGGCCCCTGACGCCTATACCCGCGCCTGTTTCCAGCAATACGGCCTGCTGACCGATCCGTCGGGCTGGTACGGGTCCATGTGGCGGCCCTTCCACCTGATCGGGCTTGAGACGAGCGTGTCGGTCCTGTCGGCCTGCCTGCGTGGCGAGGCGACTGGTTCATCAACGCGCTGGCGGGCGGATGCCGTTGCCACCTCCAAGGGGGACTTTGCGGCGGGGGAGTATCTGGACGGCGAAGGCGGCTATAAGGTCTGGGCCAAGGCAATCCCGGCCACCCAGTCGCAAAGGCTGAACGCCCTGCCGATTGGGCTGGCCCATCACATCAAGCTGAAAAAGCCGATCTGCAAAGACCAGATCGTCAGTCTGGACGATGTCGAGATCGTGGACGACAAGGACATCTTTGCCCTGCGCAAGGATCAGACCGCCTTTCTAGACGGCTGACATCCAGCCCAGTGTCGCATCGGTATCCCCGCCGGGTTTGTATTCGGCACCGATCGGCGCGCTCCACCCCAGCCGACGCAGGGTTGCCCAGATATGGGGGTAGTTCAGTTCACCATGATCGGGGGCGCCCCGGTCAGGGACAGACGCCACCTGGATATGGCCGATCAGCGGCTGCAACTTCTCAAGCCGGTGGGTGACGTCCCCCTCCATCAGCTGGACGTGGTAACAGTCGAACATGATCTTGAGGTTGGGCCGGGCAACACGGGCAATGATGGCCTTGGCCTGCGTGGTGGTTTGCAGAAAGTAACCGGGGGCGTCGTAGTGATTGAGAGGCTCGATCAGGATCGTGCCGTTTCCAAAGCTGTCGCAGGCATAGCGCAGGATATCGATAAACGTGGCCTCGGCGTCGGACCCTTTGGCAAAGCCTGCCATGACATGCACGTTTGGCGTGCCCAGCGCCCGGGCATAGGCCAGCGCCTCGTCGACCGCGGCCCGCGCTTCGGACTGGCGACCCGGCAAGGCGGCGAGCCCGTTTTCGCCCGGATTGCCCCGGCGGGTGTTCAGGCCAAGCATCGGCAGGCCGGTCTCTGCCAGCGCGGCCGCAACATCGGCGGAGGGCGTGTCATAGGGCCAGTGGCATTCGACAGCATCAAAGCCCGCAGCCTTGGCCGCGCGGATCGCATCGGGCAAGGGACGATCGGTCCAGAGGAACCCCAGATTGGCCGAGAATTTCATGCCCCTACCCCTTTCCCTAACCTTCGACCGGTCCCGCGCCCGGCAACGTCAGACCCGCATTGCGGGCATAGACCTTGGCCACGGCGGCATCATCCTCTTTCCCAAGGCCAGAGCCCGAGGCAGCAAGGTACTGCTGCAAGGCGGCAGCGGTCAGGGGCGCGCCGAACTTGGCCCCCTTGGCAATATCCAGAACGATCCCAAGATCCTTGAGCCAGATGTCCACCGCACTCAGAGGGGTATAGTCCCCCGCGATGACATGGGGGGCCCGGCTTTCCAGCGCCCAGCTGGTGCCAGCGCACTGGCTGATGATCTCAAGAAATTTCGCAGGCTCCACCCCTTGGGTCATGCCAAAGGTCATCGCCTCGGCCATCGACGCGATCTGGATGCCGACGAGCATCTGGTTGACCGCCTTCATCGACGACCCGGCGCCGACCTCATCCCCCAGCTCAAAGACCTGAGCGGCCATCGCGTCAAGCGCGGGTCGCGCCTTGGCAAAGGCTTCGGGGCTGCCAGAGGCCAGGATGGACAGCGTGCCGGCAGCCGCCTTGATCGTGCCGCCCGACACTGGGGCGTCAAGGTAGTGCAGGCCCAGCGCCGCGCAGCGCTCGCCAAGGTCGCGGGCCACGTCCGGGGCAACCGTGGCGCAGGCCAGAACGGCTGTACCGGGGGCAAGCTGGCTGGCAATCCCTGCCTCACCAAACAACACCGCCTCGGTCTGGGCGGCGTTGACGACGACGATGACAACGGCATCAAGGGTTTGGGCGACCTCGGCAATGGTGCCCGGCGCCCCGCCCGCAGCCTGAAAGCGCGCGACAGCATCCGCATTCACGTCATATCCGTGGGTCGTCAGTCCCGCCCGCAGCAAGGCCCCCGCCATGCCATAGCCCATCGCCCCAAGACCAAATATCGCGACCGATCCGCCTGCCATCTACGCTCTCCCTGTGTTGCCTCAAATGGTATACCAGCGCGATTGACAAGCCAAGCGGAACGGCAGCCCGCTTGCCAAACTAGCCCCCTGCGTCAAGACTGACCGCACCCGCACCGCAAGGAGGCCCACCGTGAAAATCACCCGCATCCAAAGCCATGTCCTGCAATACGATATGCCGGAAGAGCTGGGGTATTCGCAGCAATACTACGCCAAGCGAACCGCCCATCTGGTCGAGGTATCCACGGACGAGGGTATCACCGGCTGGGGTGAATGCTTTGGCCCCGGCGCGATTGCGCTGGCCAACAAGGGGATCGTCGAGGGGGTCATACAACCGATGGTTCTGGGTCTGGACCCGATGGACCGGGACGTGATCTGGCACAAGGTCTACAACCTGATGCGGGACCACGGGCAAAAGGGCATGCCGCTGCAATCGCTATCTGGGGTCGATATCGCCCTTTGGGACATCGCGGGCAAGGTGGCGGGCCTGCCCCTGCACAAGCTGATCGGGGGGGCGCATCGCACCTCTGTGCCGGCCTATGGCTATGGCATGATGCTCAAACGCGAAAGCACCGCCGATCATGTCGCCCGCTTCCGGGATGAGGCGGCGGCGATCCGGGACATGGGCTTTGCCGCGACCAAGATGAAGGTGGGACTGGGCGCCCGCGACGACGTGCGCCTGTGTCAGGCGGTGCGGGACGGGATCGGGCCGGACTTTGATTTCATGGTCGATGCGAACCATTGTTACACCACCTCGGACGCCTTTTATGTCGGCCATGCCTTGGATGAACTGGGGGCCTATTGGTTCGAGGAACCGGTCGCCCCCGAAGATCTTGACGGCTACCGCGAGTTACGCGCAGGGCTGCGCGTCAACATTGCCGGCGGCGAGGCCGAGTTCAACCGGTGGGGCTGGCGGTCGATCCTTGAGAACCGGGGCCTCGACATTGCCCAGCCCGAGGTTTGCGCCCTGGGCGGCATATCCGAATACCTGCGGGTTCTGGCGCTGTGCCACGCCCATTTCACGCCCGTTATCAACCATGTCTGGGGGTCGGCCATCGCGGTGGCGACCAACCTGCAACTGTTGGCCGCGATGCCCCCCCTGCCCGGCGGGCTGTTCCCGCGCGAACCCATGCTGGAGTTCGACACCACCGACAACAAATTCCGCGACGCGCTCCTGAC
>JAQWWH010000003.1 GCA_029255105.1 Flavimaricola sp.
CCCCGGCAAGTCCGGCAGCAAAGGCATGGTTGGGCCGCTGGTCAAGGAAAAGGCCGGTCTTTTGCCCGCCCATGACATCGGCCATGTAGATGGCCCCGTTCATCGGAACAGGGACCGGACCCACTGGGGCGGTGCCATACACAACACCCATCTCTTCGGGCAGACCCTCAAGGCCGCGCGCCCGGCCAGAACCGTTCTTGATAACGGTCGACACGCCGGTCACAGCCACAAGGGCGGCGGTCAGCTGGTCAAGCATGGCATCGGCCCAGGCCGCATTCGGCTGGATCACGGCCACATCGCCAAAACGGTCGATGACAACTCCGGGAAAGCCGTCTGCCTCGGCATGGATCAGCCGGTAAAAGGGGGCGTCGTAAAGCCGGGCCCGATGGGTCAGCGCCCGTTCCAGCCGCTTGACCATCCAAGCCTCGTCGATGACCGCTGCAGGATCCTGATCCAACATCCGGGCGGCGATCTTGGAGGTCGGGTTGACGGTGACCACCCCCAAGGGACGCCTCTCGGCATCCTCAAGAACCGCGATGGCACCGGGGGCAAGGCCCTTGGTCCGGCGGTCCTGCACCAGTTCGTTGGCATAGACCCAAGGGGCACCATGACGAATGGCCCGCGCCTCGGTCTTGGGCAACAGGCGGATCGTCGGATAAGGCGGGGCAAAAAAAGCGGAGGACGGCTGCATAGCCGTCCTCCTATCGGTTTCAGAACGCGAGTGTAAGGGGTCTCAGACGCCCGGGTTCGCGCCAAGCTCGGACATCAGAACCGATGTCAGATGGTCGACCACTCGGACCCGCTCGGTCTGGCCCGCCTCGATCAGGGCACGGCCCCGGGCACCGCCGGGCGCCTCAAGGTTGGCCACGACCTGGCGGGCAGGCTCGAGGATGGCACCGGTCCGGGCATCGACGACCTGTAGCATGAAGACCATGTTGTAGGTGCCCCCGACGGACAGCCGGGTCTTTTCGGTCACGCCGTGAAAACGGACCAGCTGGACCTGGACAACCACGTCGTTCGGGCCTTGGAAGCTGGACGAAGCCCGCTCTCCAGCGGCCTGAAACAGGGACGCGACCTGTTCATGACGATCGCCGGGGGCGTCGCCGCGCCAGACGATGTCGGCAATGGGGTAATAACGGTTCGCCTCAGAGGCCTGCAGGTCACCCGGAACATCAACGTCAAAACGAACGATATTGTAGGCCTGCTGAACCTGAACGGCCCCGGGCGCAAGACCAGCCACGTCGAGCGGCGCGTTCCGGGTCGCGGTCTCGGGCGCGGCGCAGGCCGACAGACCAAGGGCTAGCAGGGCAGCTGCAATCAAACGGGTGGACATAACAAATCTCCAAAACTCGGGTTACGCGACAAGGGGGGATTCCCGATGCGCTGGTGCGTTATCCCCCGCAATCGGGGCAAAAATGCGTTAATATGGGTACTAGTCTGGGGCAAATTCCCGTTTTTGACCCATAAGGCTACCCTGTTATCTCGAATGGATGTCGCCCCGACATCGCACAGACGTCGCACAGACGTCGCATGTTGTTAGCGCTAACGTAGTATGATAGGGAGTCCGCGAAATCGAAATTTGCGGTCACCGACAGGAGCCAGCATGACTTTGCACCCCACAATCGCAGCCGTCACCGACCGGATCAGGGCCCGGAGCGAGGGGCCAAGGGCGATCTATCTTGACCGGATGGCCCGCGCGGCCGCCGAAGGACCACGCCGGTCGCATCTGACCTGTGGCAATCAGGCCCATGCCTATGCCGCCATGGGCGCCGACAAGGATGCCCTTGTGGCGGAACGTGCGCCCAACATCGGCATCATCACCGCCTACAACGACATGCTCTCGGCGCATCAGCCGTTCGAACGCTACCCAGACCTGATCCGCGCTGCCGCTCGCGCCACCGGGGCCACAGCACAGGTGGCAGGCGGGGTGCCGGCCATGTGTGACGGTGTCACCCAGGGCCAGACCGGGATGGAGCTTTCGCTGTTCTCGCGTGATGTCATCGCGCTGGCCGCCGGGGTCGGACTGTCGCACAACGTCTTCGACGCCGCCCTCTATCTGGGCGTCTGCGACAAGATCGTGCCGGGCCTGATCATCGCTGCAGCCACCTTTGGCTATATCCCCTCGATCTTCCTGCCCGCCGGTCCGATGACCAGCGGCCTGCCCAATGACGAAAAGGCCAAGGTCCGCCAAAAGTTTGCCACCGGTGAAATTGGCCGGGCAGAGCTGATGAAGTCCGAGATGGCCTCCTACCACGGGCCGGGCACCTGCACCTTCTACGGCACCGCCAATTCCAACCAGATGCTGATGGAGTTCATGGGGCTGCACCTGCCCGGCGCCTCCTTCGTCAACCCGGGTACGCCCCTGCGGGATGCGCTGACCGTTGCCGGGACGGAACGGGCGGCCGAGATCACGGCCCTTGGCAACGACTACCGGCCGGTTTGCGATATCCTCGATGAGCGGGCATTCGTGAACGGTATCGTGGGCCTGATGGCCACGGGCGGCTCCACCAACCTGGTGCTGCACCTGCCCGCCATGGCGCGCGCTGCCGGGGTGATCCTCGAACTTCAGGATTTCTCGGACCTGTCCCATGCCACACCGCTGATGGCCAAGGTCTATCCCAACGGGCTGGCGGACGTGAACCATTTCCACGCAGCGGGCGGGCTGGGCTATATGATTGGCCAACTGCTCGACGCGGGGCTGCTGCACGAGGACGTCAAGACCGTCGCGGGCGACGGGCTGTCGCTTTACACTCAGGAACCCAGATTGGCCGAAGGCCGGATCAGCTATGTCCCCGGCACCAAAACCAGCCTCAATGACAGGATCCTGCGTCCGGTCAGCGATCCGTTCCAGCCCGAAGGCGGGCTGGTACAGCTGACCGGCAACCTCGGGCAGGCCGTGATCAAGGTCTCGGCCGTCGCAGCAGAGCGGCGGGTGATCGAGGCGCCGGTGCGCATCTTCCACGACCAGAACGCGGTCAAGGCGGCGTTCCAGGCCGGGGAATTCACATCCGACACCGTGGTCGTCGTGCGCTTCCAGGGCCCCCGCTCCAACGGCATGCCCGAATTGCACAACCTGACCCCCACCCTTGCGGTACTGCAGGACCGGGGGCTCAAGGTCGCACTGGTCACCGACGGGCGGATGTCGGGGGCATCGGGCAAAGTGCCCGCCGCTATCCACGTCTGCCCCGAGGCCGCCGACGGCGGGCCCATCGCCCTCCTGCAAGACGGCGACATTATCCGCCTCGATGCGCTGACCGGCACGCTCACCTGCCTGAGCGATCTGACTGGGCGCAGCCCCGCCGAGGCCGACCTTACAGGCAACGGCAACGGCGTCGGGCGCGAACTCTTCGAGGTGTTCCGCCAGAACGTCGGCCTTGCGGCCACCGGCGCGGGCGTCGTGGTCTGACCCTCCCCCTTCGCTTTGTCAAAAATACTCCCGCCGGAGGCAGCATGCGCGCCAAGGGCACCCAGATCAGGACATCAGACATGACACCCGAACACGCCTCCCAGCTCAATGCCCAGGTCTGCGCCCTGGCACCTGTCATCCCCGTGCTTGTCATTGACGACGCAAGTGCTGCTGAAAACCTCGCCAAGGCGCTGGTTGCAGGCGGTCTGCCTGCGCTCGAGGTGACGTTGCGGACCCCTGCAGCGCTTGAGGCCATCGCCATCATGGCCGGGGTCAAGGGCGGTGTTGTGGGCGCGGGCACGCTTCTGACCGACAAGGACGTAGAGGCCGCCAAGGCCGCCGGGGCCACGTTTGGCGTCTCACCCGGTGCGACGGACCGGCTCTTGGATGCTTGCGAGGCCAATGATCTGCCGCTGCTGGCCGGAACCGCCTCGCCGTCGGACATCATGCGCCTGCTCGAGCGGGGCTATTCCGTGGCCAAGTTCTTTCCCGCCGAGGTCAATGGCGGGGTCCCCGCGCTCAAGGCGATGGGAGCGCCGCTACCGCAGATGTCATTCTGCCCGACCGGTGGGATCAGCCTGAAGAACGCCCGCGACTACCTTGCCTTGCCAAACGTGCTTTGCGTGGGCGGCAGCTGGGTTGCCCCGGCTGCGATGGTGCGGGATGGCGATTGGGCCGGGATCACGGCGCTTGCGGCAGAGGCTGCAGCCCTCCCCCGCTAAAGCCCTCCCCCGCTAAAGCCCCACGCCGCTACGGCCCCAACACTGCCCAGAGTCAGCTTCCCTAGTACCCAAGCCGCGCGGCACGCCCGCCGCGCCGGCCGGTCTGCCGGGGCTGGCCCAGCCCTAGGGTAAGCGTCTGTGTCATCGGATGGTCCGGCGCGTCCTGTCCGTAGCGGACCAGAAGGCCGTTGATCGCCGCCGCCTCATCCGTGCCGACCGGCAGGCTCAGCGCCCAGTCCAGAAAGATCGACCGGCATTCGGGGGCGGTGATCCCCTCAATCGCGTAGGCCTCGCGGATCAGCCCCTTGGGGTCCAGCGCGTCAGCGGTCATCACTCTCTCCTGCCTCTTCCAATAACGCCTCAACGATCCGGGCCGCCCGTTCGGCGGCTCCGGCCATCGCGGCCAGCAGGGATGTCATGCTCTCTTGCCCGGTCTCGCGCAAGACAAAGCGGCATCCCCCTTCGCCCAGATCGCCGGGCACCAGGATGCCGCCCGTCAACAGCCGGGCCGCGGCCTGCAGACCCCAGAAAAGCCCCGCCGCCTGCGTCAGGTCGCGTGCATCCGCGGCAGTGAAGAGACCGGCGGCGACACCGGCGCCGATTTGCCCTTCGACCGCCCGATCGGGCGCACCGGACAAAAGCGCGGCGGTCTGGGCCGCCAGTTCGATGTCCTGCAACCGCCCCGGGCCGATCTTGGCGTCCCAATCGCCTTGCGGCGGCTTGGCTGCCGCGATCCGGCCCCGCATCTCGGCCACATCGGCCCGCAGGTTGGCACCGGTGGATTTCTGCCCCAACAGCTCTTGTCGAAAGGCCTCGATCTCAAGACACAGCGCTTCCGGTCCCGCCACCGGGCGGGCGCGGGTCAGGGCCAGATGCTCCCACGTCCAGGCCTCGTCCCTTTGGTAGCTGCGAAAGGCATCAAGCGCTGTGGCCACCGGCCCTTGTCGTCCCGAAGGACGCAGGCGCATGTCCACCTCGTACAGCCGCCCTTCCGCCGTGGGCGCGGTGATCGCAGTAACCAGAGCCTGTGTCAGGCGCGCGTAGTAAGGCCGGGTGGCAAGCGGCTTTGGCCCATCAGAGGCCTCCTGCCCTGCCCCGTCATAGATCACGATCAGATCAAGATCGGACCCCGCGTTCAACCGCTGCGCCCCAAGCGAGCCCATGGCGACCACCACCGCCCCTTTGCCTGGCGGCGGGCCGTAGCGCCGGGTGAATTCGGCCAGCACTTCGGGCCAGAGGCCCGCGACCACAGCCTCGGCCAGATCGGCGTATTGCCGCCCCGCCTCTGCCGCCGCGATCAGGCCGCGCAGGTGGTGGACGCCGATGCGGAAGTGCCACTCCTTCATCCAGCGGCGTGCGGCGTCCAACCGGCCTTCATAGTCCGGCACCCTTGCCAGACCCGTCGCCAGCGACGTGCCCAGCCCCGGCAGGCCGGGCCAGGGGTCAAAGAACGTCCCCCCGATCACCGCATCAAAGACCGAGGCATTGCGCGACAGGTACCGCGCCAAGGCGGGTGCAGTCGCCGCAATGTCGACGATCAGCCGGGTCAGCTGGGGGTTCGCCTCGAACAGGGAAAACAGTTGCACCCCGGCGGGCAGCCCGGCCAAAAAACCGTCGAAATTGGCCAGCGCCTCTTCCGGGCGGGCGGCCTCTTGCAGGCAGGCCATGATCTCGGGGCGGAGCCTGCGAAAGATCTCGACCGCCCGTTCGCTGCGCAGGGCGGGATAGTCGGGCCAGCGGGCGGTCACCTCTGTCCCAAAGTCGGCCGGGCCCTCCGCCGTCACCGGACCGGGGGCAAAGAAGCCTTCGGTCAGGGCGTGGACCTCTTCGATCCGGTCGGTCAGGTCGCGGGTCAGCGCCTCGGGCGTGGTGTCCATAAAGTCCGCAAGCCGGGCAAAGCCTTCGGGGTTTGCGGGCAGGTCGTGGGTCTGGGCGTCCGCGATCATCTGCAACCGATGCTCGACCTCGCGGTGGGCGCGGTAGTGCTGGCGCAGGATGTCGGCGGTGTCCGGTTTGACCCAGCCGGCACTGGCCAGACGGTCAAGCCCGGCTTCGGTCTGACGCACCCGCAGGCTGGGGTCGCGCCCGCCTGCGATCAACTGACGGGTCTGGGTAAAGAACTCGATCTCGCGGATCCCGCCCCGCCCCAGCTTCATATTATGGCCAGGCAACTGCAGCGCCCCGTGCAATCCCTTGTGGTCGCGGATGCGCAGCCGCATGTCGTGGGCGTCCTGGATGGCCGCAAAATCCAGATGCTTGCGCCACACGAAGGGGCGCAGCGCGGTCAGAAACCGCTCGCCCGCCGCGATGTCGCCAGCCGAAGCCCGGGCCTTGATATAGGCCGCCCGCTCCCACGTGCGGCCAACGCCTTCGTAATAGCTTTCCGCTGCTGCCATCGACAGGCAGACCGGGGTGACAGAGGCGTCCGGGCGCAGTCGCAGATCCGTGCGAAACACATAGCCCTCGCCCGTCTGGTCACTTAGCAGGGCGGCCAGCTTGCGGGTCACACGGACCAGCGCCGCCCGTGCCTCTGGCTGATCGTCGCGGTCGTAGCGGCTTTCGTCATACAGACAGATCAGGTCGATATCGGACGAGTAGTTCAACTCTCCAGCGCCCAGTTTGCCCATGGCGATCGTGACCATGCCTGCGGCGGTTGCGGCGTCCGCCTCGGTCTGGCCGGGCAGTTTGCCCCGCTTGATCTCGGCCGCCACAAGCCGGGTCACGCCAACATGGCAGGCGGCATCGGCAAGATCGGACAGCGCCCCTGTCACCATCTCAAGCGGCCAGACACCGCCTAGATCGGCAAGGGCGGCCAAAAGGGCGATCCGCCGCTTGGCTTGCCGCAAACCGGGGGCGAGGTGGTCGTGGGGCAATGCCCGCACCTCCGCCAGAACCGCGTCGCGGGCAGCCTCGGGATCGGCGCAGGCCCCTTCCAGCCATGCGGCCTCTTTCATCATCAGGCCCGAAAGGTAGGGGCTGCACCCGGCCGTTCCCCCGAAAAGCGCAGCCAAGGGACCGGTGGCCCAGGGCAATGCGGCGAGGACATCCGCCGCCCGCTCTGGTTCGTGCGGACGGGGGTGGCGGGTGATGCGGGCAGACAGGCTTTGGTCTGTGGTCATGCGATCACCATGTCCCTGCCCCTTGGGCGGGTCAATGGGGCCAGCAGCGGGAGGGGCAACCATCGGACGGGGTTGCCCTTGGCCCGCCGCTTTGGTTTCAATGCCATCGGCAGACCCGAAGGAATGGATCATGAGCAAAAGCCTGAACCGCGTAATCCGCGCCCTGGCCGAGGCCGGGATTGCCAGCACCCCGGTCGAAATGGCGGCAGAGACCCGGACAGCCGCCCAGGCGGCCGAGGCCGTGGGCTGCCATCTGGACCAGATCGCCAAGTCGATCATCTTTCAGGGGCTCACATCCGGCGAGGCGATCCTGTTCCTGACCGCAGGTGGAAATCAGGTCGACCCCGACAAGGCCAGTGCCTGCGCAGGCGAGGCGCTGGGACGGGCAGATGCGGACCTGGTGCGGGCCCAGACCGGCTTTGCCATCGGGGGGGTGTCGCCGGTGGGCCATCTGACGCCGATCCGGGCGTTTCTGGACCCGCGCTTGCAGGAATTCAGCGAAATCTGGGCCGCTGCGGGCACGCCACGGCATGTATTTGCCATCCAGCCTGTCGACCTTCTCAGAATTACAAACGCACAAGTAACTGATTTCAAATCGCAATCAAAATAAATGTAATAAACATTCACATTGACCCTTGATCGAATGGGCGCGATTGCCAATATCGGTGATGTGAAAGACATTCACATTAACAACTCAAACGCCAAACCGGCAAGGAGACCGATATGACCACCACAGACATCCACCCCCCTGCCCGCGGGCCGCGTGACTACGGTCGTCCCGGCTGGTTCGCCCGTGCCGAAGGCTGGCTTGACGAACGTGGCAAAGGCGCATGGATCGCCGCCATGGTTGTCGGCTTTATCGTCTTCTGGCCCATCGGCCTCGCCCTTCTCGCCTATATGATCTGGAGCAAGCGTATGTTCAACAAATCCCGCAATTCCGACTGGTCGTGCGGCGACCGCCACTCTCGTCATCATGCCGCACGGGCCGCCATGCGCAGCTCTGGCAACACTGCCTTTGACGCCTACAAGACCGAGACCCTGCGTCGGCTGGAAGATGAGCAGAAAAGCTTTGAGGACTTCCTCGAGCGGCTGCGCGAAGCCAAGGACAAGGCCGAGTTCGATCAGTTCATGAACGACCGCGCCACCAAGTCCCAGCCCCCGACCGACAATGGTACGGGTCCCGAGGGCGCACCGAACGCGGCCTGATCCGCGACCCTGACAGGCGGCCCTACGGGGCCGCCCTTTCCCATTGACCAACACCAAAGGATCTTTCGTGATGGCGTCCTCCACCCTCACCGGCCTGCCCGACCCCGCGCGCAACGCTGGCTTTTATGCCGGTGTGCCCTTCAAGCGGGCGGTGGCCTGGGTCTTTGACATGGTCCTGATCGGTGTGCTTGCAGCCCTGATCGTTCCTTTTACTGCCTTTACCGGTCTGTTCTTCTTTCCGTTCCTGATGCTCGTGGTCGGCTTTTTCTACCGCTGGTTCACCCTGTCTGGCGGATCAGCCACCTGGGGCATGCGCCTGATGTCGATCGAACTGCGCGAGGCCGATGGCGGCCGCTTTTCCAGCCAGACCGCCCTTTTGCACACGCTGGGGTATTCGGTGTCTGTGGCCATGGCGCTTTTGCAGCTGATCTCGGTGATCCTGATGCTGGTAACGGAACGGGGCCAGGGGCTGACGGATGTTATCCTGGGAACCGCCGCCCTGAACCGACCGGCCTAGGCGGCTGATTTACGGACACGGATTGCCCAAACAAGTCCCCCGACGGGAAAATGTCCGGGGGGCTTGGCCTGTGCGCGGGCTGTTGCTAACCTATCCAAGGATTAGCCTTCCGGGACCACATGCGCCACACTCTAACCATCGCTCCTCAGTTCTATGTGACTGCGCCCCAGCCCTGCCCCTATCTTGATGGGCGGATGGAGCGAAAGCTGTTCACCGCCCTTCAGGGCGACGTGGCAGAGCGATTGAACGACAGCCTGTCCAAGCAGGGATTTCGCCGGTCCCAGAACGTTTTGTACCGGCCGTCCTGTGCTGAATGCTCGGCCTGCCTGTCGGCCCGGATCAACGTCGAAGCGTTCCGCCCTTCACGCAGCCAGGCGCGGGTCGCCAAGCGCAACCGCTACCTTCAGCGACGGGCCACCTCACCCTGGGCAACCGAAGAGCAATATGCCCTGTTCCGCGACTACCTCGACAGCCGCCATGCGACCGGCGGCATGGCCGACATGGACCTGTTCGAATTCGCCGCGATGGTCGAGGAGACCCCCGTCAAATCCCGGCTGGTCGAATACTGCGACCCAGAAGCCCGGCGCGAGGCCAATGGCGGGCTGCGGGCCGTGTGCCTGACCGATATCCTCGATGACGGGCTAAGCATGGTCTATTCGTTCTTTGACCCCGGCCTCGAACGAGACTCGCTTGGCACCCATGTGATCCTCGATCACATACAGATCGCGCGGGAAATGGGCCTGCCTTACGTCTACCTCGGCTATTGGGTGCCCGGCAGCCCCAAGATGGGGTACAAGTCGCGCTTTGCCGGCCTTGAGGTCTATCAGAACCGGGCCTGGCAGCCGATTGGGAACCCCGAGGACTATTCCTCGGACACCCATCCCCTGTCGATCGACCCCATCGCCGAACAGGTCGCCCGGATCAACCTGCCCGACACGCGGCCGGTCCGGGGCTGAATGCACATCCATGCCGTCACGATCGTCGTTCCGGACTATGACGAGGGGCTGGCCTTTTACGTCGATGTTCTTGGGTTCGAAAAGCGCGCAGACACCGACATGGGCGCTGGCAAACGCTGGGTGATGGTCGCCCCACCGGGCGGCGAGACCGCGATCCTTCTGGCCAAGGCCAGCGGGGCGGATCAGACAGCGGCAATTGGCCAGCAGACCGGCGGGCGGGTCGGCTTTTTCCTGATGAGCGACGACTTTGCGGCCGACCATGCCCGCATGACGGCCGCCGGGGTCACCTTTGAAGAGGCCCCCCGGCACGAGGCCTATGGCAGCGTCGCTGTCTGGCGCGACCCCTTCGGCAACCGCTGGGATCTGTTGCAGCTGACGTAAGGTGGGTCCGGACCCACCTTACCCCCCTACCCGCCCAAGAGGTTCGGCACGATGGTGACGATGCCGGGCACCAGCGCCAGGATGACCAGCCCAAGCACCTGGATCATGACAAAGGGAATGACGCCGCGGTAGATGTGTCCCGTGGTCACCTCCTTTGGCGCAACACCCCGCAGATAGAACAGGGCAAAGCCGAAAGGCGGCGTCAGGAAAGACGTTTGCAGGTTCACCGCGATCATGATCGTGACCCAGGCCGGATCAAGCGTGCCGCCGTAGATCACCGGCCCGACGATGGGCACCACGATGTAGATGATCTCAAGGAAATCGAGGACAAAGCCCAGGATGAACAGGATCAGCATCACCAGCAGGAACACCGTCCATTCCTGATCGAAACTTCGCAGGAACTGCTGGATGTAATGCTCTCCACCGAAGGAGATGATCACGAGGTTCAGAAGTTGCGATCCGATGAGGATGGCAAAGACCATCGCTGTCACCTTGGCGGTTTCGCGCACCACAGGGGCCAGCACATGGCCCGCCAGCAGAACCCAGCAGGCGTAGAACAGACCGAACATCGCATAAATGAAGCAGCCAAAGGCAACCCCGAAGGCGACATATTGCTCCAGCCAGACGTTCTCTTGATTGACCCGCAGGTCAAAGTTCACGCCCACCATCAGCATCACAACAATCGCGCCAGAGGCCCATAGGATGATAGAACCGGACCGCCCCGTTTCGGTCAGCTTGCGATAGGTGGCCAGCATGATCGCCCCGCCCGCCCCAAGGGCCGCAGCCGGTGTCGGGTTGGTGATGCCACCAAGGATCGACCCCAACACCGCCACGATCAGCACCAGCGGCGGAAAGACCACGCGCAAGATCTCGCTTTGCCCCAGCATCCCGGCGGCGGCCCGACACCCGTAAAGCGCCATCAGCACCGGAAGGGCCAGCAAGAGTGTCGTCGCCCCGGCCGAGGTGAGCGGCGTGATCAAAAGGATGTCAACAAGGGCCGCAAGCGCAAGACCCGCCGCCCCGATGGCGAGCGGTCTGCCGTCATAGGACGGGGCCACGCCCCGCGCCGTGGTCAGGACCAGACCCAGAAGCACGAGAAAGGTTGCAACACCGCCGCCGATGGGCGGGGCAGCAGCAACCCGTTCGGCGCGCAGCGTCGCCCTCTCTTCATCACTCAGAAGCCGGGATTCGACCTGGCCGCCCGCCTCTTCGATCGCGGTCTGTTGGGCGACGGCGACATCCCAGGCCTCTTGCCCATGCAGTTCGATCATGGAGGCGGCGCAGTCCTCAGAGACATTTGTCCGAAGGCTGGCCCGGTCGCCTGCCGCCGAATAGCTGTCGACGGTCACGTCCTGATCGCCGACAAGGCCGATCTGGCCAAGGCCAATCGTCCCAAAGATAAGCACGACGGGGGCTGCGAGGAACCATGTCAGACGCTCATTCCGGGTGGTCGGCTGACCACCGCCACCGGTAATGGCCACGGCGGGTGCCTTAGACGGATTGAGCAAGGCAAAACCAAAGGCATAGGCCGCATAGAGGAAGGCAAGGAAAATGCCGGGCAGAAGGGCCGCCTGAAACAGGGTGCCGACCGACACAACCGCAGGCCTGCCCAGAAAGGTCAGGGCATCGGTGCACCCGGCGGATTGGGCCCGCACCTCCTGCGCGGTTGAATAGATGTCCCCGGCCAGTGTGCCCAGAAGGACGATGACGATCGAGGGGGGGATGATCTGCCCCAATGTGCCCGCCGCCGCGATAACGCCGGTGGCCAGTTCGGGCGAATAGTTGTTGCGCAGCATTGTCGGAAGGGCCAGCAGGCCCATGGTGACGACCGTCGCCCCCACGATCCCGGTCGAGGCGGCAAGGAACGCCCCCACCACCACGATGGACACAGCAAGGCCACCCGGCAGCGGTCCAAAGACCTTGGCCATAGTGGTCAGAAGGTCATCGGCAATCCGGCTCCGCTCAAGCGTGATGCCCATCATGACGAACATCAGAACCGCCAGAAGCGTCTCGATCGACGCACCGGCAAGGACCCGTTCATTGATCCGGTTGACGATAAAGCCAAGGTTGCGGTCCAGCGCGGTTTCCCAGCCTTGCGGGAACAGCGCCACTTCGGCCCTTGGCAAATCGGGGTATCGGAAGACCGATATGCTGTCGGGCCGGATGCCCGCATCCGTCAGGGCATGATAGGCCGGCGACGAGGTGTCGATGGCCTGATGGATCAACAGACCACCGGAATCGAGGCCCGCAATCACGGCAAACGAGATGACCGCCGCCCCCGAGATCGCAAAGGCCACCGGAAAGCCTGAGAGGATAGCCCCAAAGAGGCACATAAAGACGATGATCAAACCGATCTCGACGCCGTCCAATCCGAAAAGCATGTCTTGTCCGTCCTCAGATTAGTGGATCTTGGCAACGAGGTCGGCGGTAGGATCGCCGGTTACGTCACGGTCCAGATATTTGGCTTCGCTTTCCTCGCCTTCTTTCCATTCAAGGTAAGATCGGTAGAAAAAGGTGATGGCCTGCAGGAACAAGAGCGCGGTGAACAGCACCAGCAGCACCTTGAACAGGAAGTATGCGTTGAACCCGTTGGGCGAAAAGCCGATCGTCTCAACGTTCCAGCGCAGCGCCCGGCTTTTGGCCAGCAGGCGGTCCAGCGTGTCCGAAGCCGATGGGTTCGGCACCACCAGGTGCCGCCAGAGGAAGAACCACGAATACAGCCAGATCAGCGTCGCGGCTGGCAGCATGAAAAAGATCGACCCGAACATGTCGATGGCCCGTTTGGTCCGAAAGCGGACGGTGCTGTAGACAAGGTCCACCCGCACATGCCCGCCCTGCACAAAGGTCCAGGCGATACACAGCGACACGACGAGCGCGTTATAGAGCTTCAGCTCTTCGGACCACCAGCTGATGGGAAAGGTCACAACCTTGCCAAATCCGAAGGACAGTTCGGACACCGCAAAGACCCGCTGCATAAAGATGATGACGATCTGCTGAAGTACCATGGCCAGACCGGCCCAGGCCGCGACCCGGCCGACGGTGTTCGAAAACCCTTCAAACGCCCGGACCATGCCCCACATGAAACTGTTCCAGACCATGCCACAGACGGTCAGGATGATGACAAAGACGAGGAAGACAAAGAACAGCTCGACCGAGGCGCCATAGTAAATGAACCGCATGAGGGCCTGCGGATCGGACCAGTTCAGCCATAACCCCGGATGGGTGATGGCGTAGCCAAAGTTCCAGAATGCTTCGATGATGTTCGCAAGGATCCAGCCTATGGCTGTCCCGCCCCATGCTTCCACGAGACCCATGCTTCCCCCCTAGACGATCGGGCCGATGCCACGCTTCGCGGCCTTTTCTTGGTGCAATGCGGCCCCCCGAAAGGGACCGCATCGACGTTATCAAAGGTGGCCCGACGACCGGGCCACCGGGGCGGTTAGCCCATGACGCGGTCGCGCTGTGCCCGGTAGGCCCCTTCGGACCGGGTGATCCAGCCCGACGAGGCCGCCATGGAGGCGTTGTAGCTGTCGATGACCCGGTCGTAGATGTCATCACCACGATACTGGTCCATCGTCTCTTTTGCAGCGACGCCCATGGCATCCCAGACCGTGTCGGGGAATTCCAGAACGGTGACGCCACCGGCCTGAAGGCGGGCCAGGGCTGCGCCGTTCTCGTTCATGAACTGGGCCAGGTTCCACTGACGCGCTTCGGCAGAGGCGATCTCGATGATCTTCTGTTGCGGCACGGTCAGGCTGTCGAACACGTCGCGGTTGGTGGCCAGCGAAAGGCCGGCGGCGGGTTCGTGCATGCCTGCGGTGTAGTAGAACTTGGTGATTTCCTGGAAACCGGCCTTTTCGTCCGCCCAGGGGCCAATCCACTCGGTCCCGTCGATCGCACCCGAGGCCAGCGCCTGGTACACTTCAGCGCCCGGCAGGTTCTGCACGGAAGCCCCCATGCGGCCCAGCGTTTCGCCGCCCAGACCGGGCATCCGGAACTTCAGACCCTGGAAATCCTCGGGGCCGGTGATCTCTTTGGCGAACCAGCCGCCCGACTGCGGACCGGTGTCCCCGGCAAGGAACGACTTGAGGCCGAAGATCGAGCCAAGCTCGTCATGGAATTCCTGACCGCCGCCGTGGTAGTACCAGTTGGACAGTTCCTGCGGGGTCATGCCAAAGGGCACGCCGGTAAAGAACGCGTAGGCCGGGTGCTGGTTGATGAAGTAATAGTCCGCACCGTGGTACATGTCGGCCTGACCCGAGGTCACGGCGTCGAACACTTCGAACGCGCCGACAAGCTCGCCCGCGGCCTTGAGGTCCACGGTCAGGGCGCCGTCGGTCATGGCGGTGATGGTGTCAGCGGCACGCTGAGCGGCGTCATGCACACCGGCAAGGCCACGGCCCCAGGTGGTGACAAGCGTCAGGGTCCTGTTGCCCTGAGCATAGGCGGGTGCGGCCAGAGTGGTTGCTGCAGCAGCGGTGCCACCCACTGCGGATGTTCTCAGAAAAGAACGGCGATCCATTCGGTATCCTCCCAAGGATGCTTTGGCAGGACCTCTCCCAAGGTGCCAGCCATCGGTTATCGGTCCCCGGACCATAATGTGCAGAAACCAAGTGGCAAACACTATTCCGTACAATCTTGCTTTTTAGTGAAAGGCACACTGTCGCAGGGGACGTTCTGCCACAGATATTGCCCGTAATTCATTGATATACAATGATACAATACAGGACACTATAAGCCGCCAATCCCTTACGAACCTGACCCTGACCACTGTTTTTTCGGGGCCTGCCAGCGCATCCCGACCGTCATTGGTGAAACCGTGCCGAGCGCAATCGATTGCGAAAGTTGGCTCTGCAAACCAAAAGAGCCCGCCGTGGGGCGGGCTCTTGGGGTGCACTCTGCCGGGTCTGTCGACAGGCGTCAGCAGATCAGCCGATGATCGCACCGTCGTCACGCGAGATGGCGACAACACAGGACCGGGGCAGACCAGCTTCTGAGGGGAAGGTGCCGCCCGGATGCTGGATGCCGATGAAGATGGTGCGACGGTCCGAGGCAAAGGTCATCCCGGTCACTTCGCAGCCATTCGGGCCGGTCAGGAAGCGGGCGATTTCTCCGGTTGCAGGATCACCGACCAGCATCTGGTTGTTGCCCATGCCCGCGTAGTCGCCTTCGTTGCTGTCGTCCCCGTCGGTCTGGATCCACAGCATGCCGGAGGCGTCGAACATCATCCCGTCGGGCGAGTTGAACATATTGCCGGGGGTGACGTTGGGCGACCCTGCATAGGCATCCGAATGGACGGCTGGATTTCCTGCCATGACGTAAAGGTCCCAGGCAAAAGTGTCGGCAGCGTGATCATCGGCATCGGGACGCCAGCGCACGATCTGGCCGTAGTTGTTGGCCGCCCGCGGGTTGACCGCGTTCAGTTCCATCTCCTCACCGCCTGCATTGGTGCGCAGGGTGCCCGCATCGGTCATGACAGCCCGGCGCGAGTTGTTGGTCAGCGCACAATAGGCCTCGATCGCGACGGGGTTCACAGCGACCCATTCGGGGCGGTCCATCGTGGTGGCCCCCACGGCAGAGGCGGCCATGCGGGTGTGGATCGCGATCATTGCTGCATCCATGCCCGTGGCCTCGGGCGTCAGGGCAAGCCACTGGCCGGTGCCGTCCTCGGCGAACTTGGCGACATAAAGCTGGCCCTCGTCCAACAGGCCCGAGGTGTCGCCACCCTGGCTATAGGGGGTGGCACCGACGAACTTGTAGAGGAACTCGCCCCGCTCATCGTCACCAAGGTAGACCACCGGACGGCCATCCGCCGCCAGAACGACAGCGGCGTTCTCATGCTTGAACCGGCCCAGCGCGGTGCGCTTGGCGGGCATGGAGTCCGGGTTCGACGGGTCGATCTCGACGATATAGCCAAAGCGGTTCGGCTCGTTCGGGTTGACCGACAGGTCAAAACGGGCGTCGAACTTTTCGTAGGCATAGCGACCTTCAAGGCCGATCCCGTAACGGGCAAAGGCTTCCGGACGCTCAAAAGCCTCATCGGTAGAGCCGAAGTAGCCGTTGAAGTTTTCTTCGCAGGTCAGGTAGGTCCCCCAGGGTGTCCGCCCTGCCCCACAGTTGTTCATGGTGCCCAGAACCGTGGTGCCTTCGGGATCGGCCTCGGTCTTGAGAAGGTCGTGACCGGCAGCGGGACCGGTGATCATCATGGGGTTGTTGTGGGTGATCCGGCGGTTCAGCGGCGAATCAAGGACCACTTTCCAACCGTTGGCGCCCTTGGTGATCTCCATCACCGATACACCCTGATTGTTCTGCAGCAGCATCACTTCATCGGCAGAGGCAGGCACGCCTTCGGAGGCGGCGGGCAGGTTGATGTCCGCGTTGGCATATTCGTGGTTCACACAGATGACCTCACGGCCGCCGATGTTGAACAGCTCCATCCCGTCGGTGTTCTCGCCAAAGGCGCGGGCCTGACCGGCGGTGCTGATACCGGTTTCGGGATCAAAGCCTTCGGCGTCAGAAAACAGCGGATCGCCCCAGCGGGTCACGACCTGCCAGTTGTAACCCTCGGGCACATGGATGGTGAAATCGGTCTGGGCATCAATCGGGGTAAAGGCAAAACGGGATGCGGCCTGCGCCTGCGCCGAGGTCGTGTTCAAGAGACCCATGGCAGCAGCGCCCGATCCAAAGGCAACAACACCGCGCAAAAAGCCGCGACGCGACATCGCGGCTTCGACGACGCGGTCGAAATCCGTGGTCTCAGGGGCCGGGCGTTGCAGCTCGTCCCACTCGTCCCAGCTCAGGTTCGCGGTAATTTGATCTTTCATGGTCATACTCCCAAAAAGGTGTGGTTAATGCGCCCTTCGCTACCCAGTCGAGGTCACAGAATTGCGACGTTCACGAAGGGTTGAGGAGAGGTCCACAGAGGCCTCACAAGCAGTATCGCTGCTGACCGGACCATCAACCGCCCGGACCAGAAGGCCAGGCCAGTCGGCACGGCGCCGCAAAAAGGAATGAACTTGGTCGTTTCAGGGATGATCGCGGCACGCCGCAAGGATCGCCCAAATTCGACCCTTGTAAGAAAGTTGCGAAAACCGGGCCATTCACGACATTTTCTCCGCGCATCGTGTTGACCCTCTTGCCTGACCGTGCATAAGGTCCGTCCACCAAAGGAGAGCCTCATGACCAGTGACATTCTCGTAGACGTACCCCTAAGGCGCATGGGCCGGTAACGGCAGACCCTGATCCGGTCCCCCATGCGCCCCCGCAAAAGACCGGGGGCTTTTTTATGTGTAATGCACGGCTGACAGAACAAAGGACCCAACCGCTATGACCAAAGGCCAGACCTCAACCATGACCGGAGCGCAGATGGTCGTGCAGGCCCTTCGGGATCAGGGCGTCGACACGGTATTCGGCTACCCCGGCGGGGCCGTCCTTCCGATCTATGACGCGATCTTCCAGCAAAACGAGATCAAGCATGTGCTGGTCCGCCACGAACAGGGTGCCGTTCATGCCGCCGAAGGCTATGCCCGGGCAACGGGCAAGCCCGGCGTGGCCCTTGTCACCTCGGGCCCCGGCGCCACTAACGCGGTGACCGGCCTGACCGACGCGCTGATGGATTCGATCCCGATCATCGTGCTGACGGGCCAGGTCCCGACCTTCATGATCGGCTCTGACGCCTTTCAGGAGGCTGATACCGTCGGCATCACCCGCCCCTGCACCAAGCATAACTGGCTGGTCAAAGAGACCGACAAGCTGTCTGGCGTCCTGCACGAGGCGTTCCACGTCGCCACGTCCGGCCGCCCCGGCCCTGTACTGGTCGACATCCCCAAGGATGTGCAGTTCGCCACCGGCGAATATACCAAGAAGACCGCCAACAAGAGCCGCTACCAGCCCAAGCTCAAGGGCGACATCGACGCCATCACCGATCTGGTCAAGGCCATCGAGAAGGCAAAGCGTCCGGTGTTCTACACAGGCGGCGGCGTCATCAACTCGGGCCCTGCCGCCAGCCAGCTGCTGCGCGAGCTGGTCGATGCGACGGGCTTTCCCATCACCTCGACCCTGATGGGTCTGGGCGCCTACCCCGCCTCTGGCGATCAGTGGATCGGGATGCTGGGAATGCACGGCCTCTACGAGGCGAACATGGCGATGCACGACTGCGATCTGATGATCAACATCGGCGCCCGCTTTGACGACCGGATCACCGGGCGCCTCGATGCCTTCTCGCCCCGCTCCAAGAAGGCCCATATCGACATCGACGCCTCGTCCATCAACAAGGTGATCCGCGTCGATATCCCTATTCTTGGCGATGTCGGCCATGTGCTTGAGGATCTGCTCAAGGTCTGGAAATCGCGCGGCCGGGTCACCGACCGCGAGAACGTGGCCAAGTGGTGGAAAGAGATCAACACCTGGCGCAAGATCGACTGCCTTGGCTTCAAGAACTCGACCAAGACGATCAAGCCGCAATACGCCCTGCAACGCCTTGAGGCGCTGACCAAGGACATGGACCGCTATATCTGCACCGAAGTCGGTCAGCACCAGATGTGGGCCGCCCAGTACCTCGGCTTTGAAGCACCCAACCGCTGGATGACCTCGGGCGGGCTGGGGACGATGGGCTACGGATTCCCGGCCTCGATCGGGGTCCAGATGGGCCATCCCGATGCCCTCGTCATCAACGTGGCGGGCGAGGCGTCCTGGCTGATGAACATGCAAGAGCTGGGAACGGCGATGCAGTACCGCCTTCCGGTCAAGCAGTTCATCCTGAACAACGAGCGTCTTGGCATGGTCCGCCAATGGCAGGAACTGTTGCATGGTGAGCGGTATTCCCAAAGCTGGTCCGAGGCCCTGCCCGACTTTGTCAAACTGGCCGAGGCCTTTGGGGCAAAGGGCATCCTGTGCTCGGACCCTGCCGATCTGGACGACGCGATCATGGAGATGATCCGCCACCCAGGACCGGTCCTGTTCGATTGCCTTGTCGAAAAGCACGAAAACTGCTTCCCCATGATCCCGTCGGGCAAGGCCCATAACGAGATGCTGTTGGGCGAAGCCTCAACCAAAGATGCAATCGACGCCGATGGCGCGGTGATGGTGTGACCAAAAGGGCGGCCGGTTCTGCCACTGCGGCCAATGCCGCAGGCGACGCACGACTGGCCGCCTTTCTCAGCCCCCGGGGCTGGCAATTCGGTGTGCTTGGGGCCGCCTTCACCCTGCTGGCCGCAGGAGGCGCCCTTGTCACCCATCTGATCGGCATCGCCCGAGACGGCGTGATTCCCAACATGATCGACTTTCGGGTGTTCTGGGGGGCAGGTCGCCTTGCCGTCGAAGGCACCCCGCTGGCAAGCTTTGACATGACCCAACTGGCCGGTGCCGCCGGATTGGCGGCGGACCATTATCTGCCCTGGCTGTATCCGCCCGCGATGTTGATGGCCGTGACGCCCCTGGGGCTCATGTCCTTCTCCATGGCCTGGGTGCTGTTTACGTTGCTGTCCGTCCTGGCCTTTGCCCTGGCCGTTCGCCCCTTTACGGCGGGCGTCCTGCCCGTCTGGCTGGGCTTTGGCCTTGCCCCCGCCTGCCTGCCTGCGCTGTTACTGGGGCAGAACACCCTGCTTTGGGTCGCGGGCCTTCTGGCCGCCCTCGCCGCACTGCGATCGGACCTGGCGATCCTGGCCGGGGTTCTGATCGGACTGTTGACGATCAAACCGCAGGCCGGGCTTCTGATCCCCTTTGCCCTGCTTGGCATGGGCGCATGGCGGACCATCCTGGCCGCATGCGTAACAACGGTCCTGTTGGCCGGCCTGCCAACCCTTGTTTACGGCACCGCCTATTGGAGCACGATGATCGAGGCGGCAGGCCTTCAGGCCGATCTGGTCTTTGGACAGGCAGGCAACATAACCCTGCTGTCCAGCCCGTTCTCGCTGCTGGCAGGGTTCGGCGTGCCACTTGGGTCGGCAATGGCCGTGCAATGGGTAATGACGGCGCTTTGCGCCCTCTTTGTCCTGATCGTCTGGCGGGCGCGGGTCAGCGATGACCTCAAAGCGGCGGCGCTATTCTGCGCGATCCCTCTCGCCCTGCCCTACTTCTGGTACTATGACGCGGTCTTCCTGGCTGTCGCCGCCCTGTTCCTGTTTCGGGCCGGGGCACTCAGGCCACAACTGCCAGACCTTGGCCTTCTGGCCCTGCTGTGGCTGGGGGCGGCCCCAGTCAGCATCGGCAGGCTGGTCGGCGGCACCAGCGAGGTATCCGCCCGGATCCTCGTGGTCCCCGTCGCCCTGGCCGCCCTCGTCCTTTGCCTGAGCGTTGTGATGCGCCGGGCAGCCCCGACCCCTGAACCAAACGTTTAATTCTGACCCCAGACCCGAGGCAAATACATGTCCCCGCTCAAGATCAAGAAAGGCTCCTCGAGCCACTCCGCCTACAACCTGCGCGACCCCAATGCCGAAGTGATCGAGCGTCACACCCTCGCCGTTGTGGTGGAGAACGAACCGGGCGTGCTGGCCCGCGTCATCGGCCTGTTCTCGGGCCGGGGCTACAATATAGAAAGCCTCACCGTGGCCGAGATCGACCACAAGGGCCATTCCTCGCGCATCACCATCGTCACGACCGGCACCGCCCATATCATCGAACAGATCCGCGCCCAGCTGGGGCGGATCATCCCCGTCCACGAGGTGCACGACCTCACCGTCGAAGGCGCGGCTGTTGAACGGGAACTGGGCCTCTTCAAGGTCGCAGGCGAAGGCGAAAAACGGGTCGAGGCGCTGCGTCTGGCCGATATCTTTCGGGCCAATGTGGTCGACACGACGCTGAAAAGCTTTGTGTTCGAGATCACCGGCACCCCCGAAAAGATCGACGCCTTTGCAGAACTGATGCGCCCCCTTGGCCTTGAAGAAGTGGCCCGGACCGGTGTGGCCGCCCTGTCGCGCGGGTCCGTCAGCGAAAGCTGAGGCCCCTTCTGGAACCGGCGGCCAATAGCTGGTCTGCTGCAGTGGCCGGGTGACCCGGCCACTTCAACACGGCTCTCAACAAAGGTTTGTCATGACCCGGCGCAAGATCATCATCGACACCGACCCCGGCCAGGACGACGCGGTCGCCATCCTGCTCGCTCTTGGCGCGCCCGATGCGCTTGAGGTGCTGGGGGTGACGGCCGTCGCCGGCAACGTCCCCCTGCCCCTGACGGAACGCAACGCCCGTATTGTCTGCGAGCTTGCCGGCAGGCCCGATATCCCGGTCTTTGCCGGCTGCGATGCGCCGCTTGTGCGCAAACTGGTGACGGCGGAACATGTGCACGGCAAGACCGGCCTTGATGGCCCGCCGATGGACGACCCCACCATGGCGCTGCAGGACCGGCATGGCGTCGATTTCATCATCGACACACTGCGGGCCGAGGCTGCGGGCACTGTCACCCTCTGCCCCCTTGGGCCGCTGACAAATATCGCCACTGCCTTTGCCCGCGCCCCCGACGTGGTGGGCAAGGTGCAAGAGATCGTGTTGATGGGCGGCGCCTACTTTGAGGTGGGCAACATCACGCCCGCGGCCGAATTCAACATTTACGTCGACCCGGAGGCCGCCGCACAGGTCTTTGCCTCGGGCGTGAAACTGACGGTTATGCCACTCGATGTGACCCACAAGGCGCTGACCACGAAACCCCGCATCGACGCCTTCCGCGCCCTTGGGACAAGGGTCGGGGATATGGTGGCGGCCTGGACGGATTTCTTCGAACGGTTCGACATGGCCAAATACGGCTCTGAAGGGGCGCCGCTGCACGACCCCTGCGTGATCGCCTACCTGCTTGAGCCTGACTTGTTCACCGGGCGGTATATCAACGTCGCGGTCGAGACCGGATCGGACCTCACCCTCGGGATGACCGTGGCCGACTGGTGGCGGGTGACCGACCGGGCCCCCAATGCCACCTTCATGGGCGATCTGGACGCCGAAGGGTTCTACAGACTTCTCACCGACCGGCTGGCAAGGTTGTGAGCACCGCAATCACCCTGGCGGGGCCAGAGCAACTGTCGATCCTGCTTGGGCTGGTCGAACGGCGCGCAACAGAGGCCGGCGGACCTGAGTGGGACGATACCGATCGGGCCAGGGCCACGCGGGCCATCGACCCGCTTTTGTCGGGGGGTGAGTTGGGCGCCGCCTGGCTGATCGGTCCGAACCGGGCGCCCTTGGGCTACGCCATCCTCACCTTTGGCTGGTCGCTGGGCCTGGGCGGACGCGAGGCCTGGGTCGAAGACCTCTACATCCGGCCCTCTGTGCGGCGGCGAGGCATCGGGACAGAGGTGCTGCACGCCATCGCCGTGTCCCTGCGCAAGGCAGACGTCAAGGCGCTTCAGGCGCGGATACCGGCACAAGACGGGGTGCAGACAGGGTTCTTGGCCGGGGCGGGCTTTACCATAGATCACCGGCTCGCCCTGATGACGGACCTTCTTTAAGGCAGCAGTCAGCTCCGGGACGGTCGATTGATCAGCACAATCCCCAGCGCCACAAGGCACAGGGCCACGATCAGCGCCGGACCCACAGCCTCGCCCAGCAAAAGCCATCCCAGACCCACGCCAAAAACCGGGGCCAGGAAACTGAACGAGGCAACGCCGCCCGACGGGTAGATCGACAACAGCCACAGCCAGAAAACGAACCCCGCGCTGACCACGACCACGATCTGGAACGCCAGGCCCCACAGATGGACCGGTTGCAGATCGCGCACAAGGTCCCCGAACAAGGGGGCCAACAGCAAAAGAACCGGCGCCGAAATCGCCACCTGCCACATCAACTGCATTTCCGGACGGGCCTGGCGCAGGGGTGAGACTTTGGCCAACAGACCCACGGCGGCCCAGGTCACCGCAGCCCCAAGGGCCGCCATATCCCCCAAGAGCGACGCCTGCCCATCGCCCCGGTTCAACAAGGCGATGGCAACACCGGCAAGGGCCAGGGCAAGGCCCGCAACCTTGCGGCGGGTCAACCTCTCGCCGGGGATAAGGACATGGGCCCCCAGCGCCATCCAGACGGGCATGGAATAAAAGATCACGCTGCTGCGCCCCACGGTCGTCAGATCAAGGGCGACGAACAGGCAGATGAACTCGACCGAAAACCCGATCCCCGCCAAAAGACCCGCAATGCGAACCGGCCGGGGACCAAGGTCCAGCGGAATGCCCCGCAACCGCATCCACAACAGCACGCAGACCACCGCCCCCGCCGACCGCAGCCCGGCAAAGAACACAGGTTGGAGGCCCCCCGTCGTCACCTTGATGACCACCTGGTTAAAGGCCAGCAGAAGGGAAAATCCGGTCAGGGCGATCGCCCCAAATGTATCTATATGGTCTTTGCGCTGCATGCCCGACCGACTGACCGGCCCGTCAGGCGAAGTCAATCACCCTTCTTCGGATCAAAAATATCCCGAGGGGGCGCCGCAGGCGCGGGGCAGAGCCCCTGATCAAACTCAAAAGGAATGCGCCGCAGGCGCTCTATCGGATACCACCAACGCCCCCTCGCGGACTTGTGACCGCGAGGGAGGATTTTGGTATCAGTCCGTCACGCGGACCGCGGCCATCATGTCGGGCTGGCCGATCACGGCGCCGTTTTGTCCCTGGCCGCGCTTGATCGCATCCAGCACCTCGAGACCCGAGGTGACTTCGCCCACGACCGTGTACTGGCCGTTCAGGAACGATCCTTCGGCGAACATGATGAAGAACTGGCTGTTGGCAGAGTTCGGGTCTTGCGACCGGGCCATACCAACGACGCCGCGGCCAAAGTTTATGTCCGAAAACTCGGCAGGCAGGTCCGGACGGTCAGAACCGCCCATGCCCGCGCGCCGCATGTCATCACCCATGCGACCGAATTCAACATCGCCCGTCTGGGCCATGAAACCTTCGATCACACGGTGAAAGACCACCCCGTCATAGGTCCCTTCAGCGGCCAGCGCCGCGATCTGGGCCACATGGGCCGGTGCGACATCCTCGAACAGGTCGATGACGATGGTCCCGTTGGCCTCGCCCTGAACATCGATCTCGATCCCCGTGGCCCCGACAGGTCCAGCCGCCAGAATCGCCAAAACCGCCAGGCTACGCATCGGCCCACGCATCGGACTAAGCATCGGCGGCCACCTTGACGCTGATCATCCGGTCGGGAGAGGCCGGTGGCTCGCCCTTGGTGATGGCATCGACATGTTCCATCCCGGAAATGACCCGCCCGTAAACGGTGTACTGGCCATTGAGGAAATGGTTGTCCTTGAAGTTGATGAAGAACTGCGAATTGGCAGAGTTTGGATTGGCAGAGCGCGCCGCGCCAAGCGAGCCACGCGCATGCGGGATCTTGGAGAACTCTGCGGGCAGATCAGGGTGCTGCGAGCCGCCGGTCCCGGCGCTGCGGATGTTGAAGTCTTTTTCCATATTGCCGTTGGCCACATCGCCGGTCTGTGCCATAAAGCCGTCGATCACCCGGTGAAAACAGACATTGTCATATTCACCCGCGCGGGCCAGCGCCTTCATGCGCTCGCAGTGCTGCGGGGCGATGTCCTTGAGCAGCTCGATAACGACAGTGCCGTCCTTGAGTTCCAGCAGGATCGTGTTCTCGGGATCTTTGTAATCGGCCATCAAAGCCTCCTGTTTTGTGTTTGCGCCTTACTTAGTTTCCGCGCAGCAGAAGTAAAAGGGCAAAGCAGCACGTTGACCTTCGCCCAAGAATCGCAACCATAGGGGCAAATCGAATGAACAAAGGAACAGGTCATGCCTTGGAAGACCTTGGACGATATGGAACTGGCCGATAAAGTTGTGCTGGTCCGTGTGGATATCAACGTGCC
>JAQWWH010000004.1 GCA_029255105.1 Flavimaricola sp.
TGAAGTCGCCAAAGTACTTCGTGATCGCCGCTGTCAGCGTCGTCTTGCCATGGTCAACGTGACCGATCGTGCCAATGTTAACGTGCGGCTTGTTGCGTTCAAACTTTGCCTTCGCCATGTGCCTCGCGCCTCGTAGGTTCTGGGGCCACATCCCGGGCCCGTTTCGACGTCGCGCGGCGTTTATTTGAGGCTAGACGGAAAATCAAGCGCAAGATGGCTCATTCCTCAGCACAGATACTCAGAAGTGCTGCCCAATCCTCTGGCGACAGGGCGGGACGGGCCTGAAATCCCTCTGGCACGGCGGCCCGGGCCGCGGCAATTCGATCGGCCATCGCGGGATGGGCAAGAAAATGCTGAACGATAGGCGGAGCCTGTCCCACGTCGCCAAGCAGGCGTTCAAGCAGATCCGCCAGCGCCGCCGGCGACAGGTCCGCCTCGATCAAAAGAGCGTGGGCATAGGCATCCGCCGCCGCTTCTGCAGCCTGGGTATAGTCTGCGGATATGATCCGCTCCGTCAGGAACAAGACCATCGCTCCGCCGGCAAAATCGCCGAACATCAGCCCCAGGACTCCGATGGACCCGGCGGATCGAAGCGCGATCCGGGTCGGGTCGCGGGCTGCCACATGGCCGATTTCATGGGCGAGAACCGCGGCCACTTCTTCGGGTGTATCGGCAACGTCAAATAGCCCTCGGAAAATCACCACCAGCCCGCCGGGCAGCGCAAAGGCATTGACCATGGGGTGGTCCAGCACCTGCAAGCGCACAGGTGTCCCTGCCCCTAGTCTGCTTTCAAGTGCCCCCAGAGCAGCCCGCCCCGCCTCAGCCTCGCAGACCGGCAAAAGTCCAAGGCCAGTGTCATCAAAGGCCGATCTCACATGCTCCAGTGTCGCTTCGCCCAGCGCCACCTCGCCCTCGGCCGGCAGGATGTCCGCAAGCCTGTCGGCCAGAAGTGGGATTAGCACGGCCAGCATGAGACCAACCGACGCGACCGCCGCCAGCCCGAGAATCGCAAGTCGCCCCCGTCGTTGGGTCGGGCGCCCGCGGTCAAGACCGGAGGCCCGCGACCGCAGAATGCGCAGGTCCGCGGCAGGCAACAACAGGCAGGCCGGATCGTCCCATGGGGCCTTGGCCAGGATGATGTCTCCACTGCCCGCCTGATCGGGCAGTCGTCGCAGGGCCTTGAAGGGCCAGGTGATCGTGTCACCTTCTCCAAGGTCGATGATGAGTCCGGCAGCGGCCTCATCAAACCTCACTGCCACGTCGCGTTCTACCGGATGAATGCCGTCGAAATAAGTCCCCTCGCTCGCAAAGGGGGCCAGGCGGGTGCCGACGGTGATGATCGTCCGCTCTGTCATATCGCCGCCCCGATATCCAGCGCCTCGGCCAGCCCGCCAGCCTCACCCGCCGCTTCGGCATCGCGCCGAGTGATGCGGGGCAACGTGTCGATGCCGGTGACGGTCAGGGTCTGGGCGTAGTGCCGCCAGAGGGGCAGCGTGATGAGAGCATGGCGCAACACTCCCCAAGCCAGGAATAGCCCAAAGTACAAAACGACCACGAGCAACAGGATAGCCCAGCCATGGACCCCAATCGCCATCGGATCGACCGCCCCCTCCAGCAGTTCGGACGGGGCCAGCGTGACAGCAATCCCCAACCCACCCAGTGGAACGAGCAAGGCGATGACCATGGCGAGACTGCCAAAGCCGACGATTCGCATAACGGTCCAGGGGCTTGCTGCAAGCACAAAGCCCAGCCCGTCGGCTGTCTTGTTGTTGGCCATCAGGACAAGCGATGAAACCCGATAATGGACCACGCCAACTGCGGCCCAGATACCAAAAACCGGCAGCAAGAGCGCCATACGCGGGGTCGAGGTCAGCGCCAGTGCAAGCGCGATCAGGGCAAAGCCGGACCCGAACAGCACATGCGCAAAGGCTGGTTGCAGCATTTGCCACGACCCCCCTTGGTTCAGCCGGGCGGAACCGAAATAGGTCCGGTCGGTCCGATACTTCTCAAGCTTGAAGGTCATGCGCGGCCAAAGCACACCAAGGCTGAGAACGGTGATTGTCCCATGCCAGAACACCCGAATGACATAGCCTCCGGCACCGGGCGCAAGGTAGAACCGGATGCCCCGCCACCGGGTTCTGGCAAGCAGATAGGCCCGCGCCCGATACCGGGCAAAGAACCATAACGGCACCAGCCCCGCAAAGCTGAGGACGTAGGCCAAGGCCGGCGCGGCAAAGACGCTCAGGCTGGCGAACATCAGGATCAGGTTCACGACACCAAGCCAGAAGGCCAGAAAGCAGACAGCGATCAGAAACCCTGCCAGTTTCTCGGACCCGCCGCCGACATATTCCAGCGGATGCCCGCCAGGCCGGATGGCCGACAGATACCAGCGGCGTAACCGTGTGCGCCCCCAGAACCGGTAGAAACCAAGGCTCGCCAGCGTAAGCAACCCGACCTGCAACACGAGAATGGCAAGCGGCTTTCGCTGCCCGACAAAGGCTATGGGAAGCGACCCGGGCACACTCACTGCGACCGATCGGCTGGGTTAATTACACAAAACACCTCGCGGCTGTGGCCAAAGATCGTGGCCTGAGCGCCTTCAGGCACTTCGTAATAGAGCTGCATATTGGTCAGACGGACCTCGACGATGGTCGGCCCCTCTTGAGTGCAGCGATAACTGTCACCGATCCGCCTGCAATCAGGGCTGGGGTCGCTGTGCAGGCTCCGGATCATAGAGCCATTCACAAGCTGGTTTTCTGAATTGAAGCCAGAACGGAAATCGAGGCCCTCGGTACTGGCTGGAGCGTTGCAAGCGCCGCCCTCGGTCGGGATGACGAGGATCATTTTGCCGATCGGGTTGATCAGAACGATCCCGGCGAGAACAAGGGCGCCCGCCACCACGATGAGCCATCGCACCGGCCCGCTCAGCCCCTCCAACACCTAGGTGAACCGGTTGTCGCGCGGGAAACCACGCGGTGCCATGCGGCCCGCACTCGCACGTTTGGCGATGAACTCTCCCAGTTCGGTCTCGGTTCTGGTGCGTCCGGCAGGGTCCCGCCAACTCAGGCCATCCGCCAAGGTAAAGGTCCGGGCATCTGACAGCCCCCCGTCCTTGTACTTTTGCAGGCGGACGCCCTTGCCCCGGGCCATTTCGGGGAGCTCTTCCACGGCAAAGACCAGGACCTTGCGATTCTCGCCAACCACCGCGATGTGATCACCCGCGACCGGAACGCAAACTCGCGCCACGACATCGTCGCGGACATTTAGCGCCTGCTTGCCCGACCGGGTCTGGGCCAGCACGTCCTCTTCGGCAACAATAAAGCCATCACCAGCGGTTGAGGCTACCAACAGCTTGCCACCCGGACGATGAATAAAGAAGGCAACGATAGAGCATTCGTTCGGCAGATCGATCATAAGGCGCAAAGGTTCACCCATACCGCGCCCGCCGGGCAGATTGGCCCCAAGGACCGTGTAGAACCTGCCGTTCGACGCAAACACCAGAAGCTTGTCGGTTGTTTCGGCATGGAACAGGAACCGGCCCTTGTCGCCGTCCTTGAACTTCAACTCGCTGTCCAGCGCCACATGACCCTTAAGCGCCCTCACCCACCCCATTTCTGAGCAGACGACGGTGATCGGCTCGCGCTCAATCATCGCCTCCAATGGCACTTCGGCAACCTCGCCACCCGTGGCAAAGGTGGTCCGACGCGCGCCGCCCGGGCTGTCCTTGCCAAAGGCCTTGCGGGTTTCGCGAAGCTGGTCAGCGATGCTTTTCCACTGGACCGTTTCGCTTTCCAGAAGGTCTTCAAGACCCGCCCGTTCTTCCATCAGGGTGTCGCGTTCGCGGATCAACTCCATCTCTTCGAGACGGCGCAAGGACCGGAGGCGCATGTTCAGGATTGCTTCTGCCTGAACATCGGTCAACTCGCCCTCGCCCTTGGCGGGCAGGGGCGAAACATAGTCACGTTCTGACGTGGCACGCACCATGTCCCTGCCCCAGGTTTCGGCCATCAGGGCCTCTTTGGGGGTATCGTCATAGCGGATGATGTCGATCACCCGATCAAGGTTCAGAAAGGCGATCAGAAACCCTTCAAGCACCTCAAGCCGATGGTCGATCTTTTCCATCCGGTGCATCGACCGGCGGAGCAACACATCGCGGCGATGGTCAAGAAACGCCCGCAGCACTTCCTTGAGCGAACAGACCTGCGGGGTCAGCCCGTCGATCAGTACGTTCATGTTCAGCGAGAACCGGGTTTCCAGATCCGAATTTCGGAACAACATACCCATCATAAGTTCGGGATCGACGGTGCGGGACCGGGGTTCCAGAACCACCCGGATATCGTCCGCGCTTTCATCGCGCACATCGGCCAGAAGGGGAACCTTCTTGATCTGGATGACCTCGGCCAGACGCTCGATCAGCTTGGATTTCTGGACCTGGTAAGGGATCTCGGTCACGACGACCTGCCACTGGCCTCGGCCCAGATCCTCAACCTCCCACTTGGCGCGCAGCCGGAAAGCACCGCGACCGGTGCGATAGGCTTCTGCGATATTCTCGGGCGGCTCTACGATGGTGCCACCAGTCGGGAAATCGGGGCCGGGAATGTATTGCAACAGCGTCTCATCGCGGGCATCCGGCGACTTGATCAGATGCAGGCAGGCGTCGATCAGTTCGTGCAGGTTATGCGGCGGGATGTTGGTCGCCATGCCAACCGCGATGCCCGATGACCCGTTTGCCAGCAGGTTTGGAAAGCTGGCCGGCAGCACGACAGGCTCTTCCAGACGACCATCGTAATTGGGACGAAAATCGACCGCGTCCTCTGCCAGACCTTCAAGCAATGCCTCGGCGGCGACGGTCATCCGCGCTTCGGTATAGCGGCTGGCAGCCGGGTTATCCCCGTCGATGTTGCCAAAGTTGCCCTGCCCGTCGACCAGCGGATACCGGACGTTGAAATCCTGCGCGAGGCGGGCCATCGCGTCGTAGATCGCGGCATCTCCGTGCGGGTGAAAGTCGCCCATCGTGTCGCCGCTGATCTTGGCGGACTTCAGAAAACCACCCGTTGGCGACAGCCGAAGGCGGCTCATCGCGTAAAGGATGCGCCGGTGCACCGGCTTCAATCCGTCGCGGGCATCCGGAAGGGCCCGGTTCATGATCGTCGACAGGGCATAGGTCAGATATCGCTCGCCAATGGCGCGGCGCAGCGGCTCGACCGGGTTCATGTCGGGAAGGTCTGTGGCGTCTTGGTTGTCTGACATGGATCATTCGATACACGCGGGCGCAGGCAGGGTCTAGCGGTTGATGACAGGCAAAGCGCAATGGGTTGCGACCCTCGCCAGCCTGCCCAAACGGTCGCACCTTCGTGTCTGGTCAGCCGACCCTCGCACGACGGCGGCTACTGGGCCTGACAAAGGGACCCATTCCGACCAGCTCACTCTTGGGCGTGTCGAATCGGGTGAAGACCTGTATACCTTTCACGCTTGGAGGCCCTTGGCCAAAGCAATGGAGTTTGCGGCAGTTGAACCGGTATATCGTTATCTCATTCATGTTCATGGGCCTTGGATACTATGAGCTGTCCGGCGGGGCAGATTTCGAACCCCAGCTGCGACCGATTGACGTGCTTGCCCAGACGGATGATCAGCCGATGGTGGCCCAGACTAGGGCACCGACGGCGGCAGAGCCTGTAGCAGTCGAGACGGTCGAGGTCGCATCCGCTTCAGCCGGACCGGGGTCCGATCCGGCAACAAACGACCTACCCGTTGCCCTGGAAATGCTGCCAACGGTTGAGGTAGAAGCGGCCGATCTGGGCCTGACCATTGCCGACGCCAGCGCAGAACAGCCTCTCTTTCGGTCACTTTCAGAGCCAGCGGGGGCAGTATTACTCACCAACATTCCGGCACGGGCAGCCTCAACGACATCCACGTCTACTGATCCAGAGGCGTCCGCAGCCTCGACGCCCGAAATTGCATCGACGGCAGATGTCGGAACGCAGCCGGATGAAACCCTACAGGCGGGCGGTGACGTCAGATGGGTTGATGCAAGCGCGTTGAACGTTCGGGCCGGGCCATCGACCAACGCTTCGGTCCTGACCAGCCTCGCCCGGTCGGAATTCGTCCTTGTCATCAGCGAACAGGCCGATGGCTGGGCGCTGGTCAGGGTCGAGGGCGACGGTACCGAAGGCTGGGTGGCCAGCAGGTTCCTGGTCCGCTGATCCAAGGACGGATTGCCCGCCTCGGGGAGCGAGTGTGGGCGCGAATGTAAACCCTCTGATCCCACGCGAAGGTGCGATTGATGGCTGGAAAATCGATTCTGATCACAGGCTGCTCGTCCGGGATCGGGCTTGATGCCGCACGGGCGATGCGGGCCCGGGGCTGGCAGGTGTTCGCCTCGTGCCGCAAGGCCGAAGACTGCGACAGGCTAAAGGCCGAAGGGCTTGCCAGCCCCCATTTGGACGTCGATGACCCGGCCAGCATACGGCAAGCACTGGCAGAGGTCCTTGCGGCCACCGGCGGACGGCTGGATGCGCTGTTCAACAACGCAGCCTTCGGTCTGCCCGGCGCGCTCGAGGACGTGTCGCGGGAGGCTTTGGAAGCGATCTTTTCGACCAATCTCTTCGGGCTTCACGACCTGACCCGCGAAGTGATCCCCGTGATGCGACGTCAAGGCAGCGGGCGGATCGTGAATTGTTCGTCCGGACTGGGGCTGGTCGGGATCAAGTGGCGGGGCCCCTACGTAGGCACGAAATTCGCACTCGAAGGGATGACAGATGTGTTGCGACTTGAGATGCGCGGAACCGGGATTGAGGTTTCGTTGATCGAACCGGGACCGATTACCACCGAGTTCCGCGTCAATTCAGCCAGGCAATTCGAACGGTGGATCGATTGGGAGGCCTCGGCCCGCAAGGACGAATACGTCGGGCTGCGGGCCCGCATCTACAACACCACCGCACGCAGTCCCGGAGAACTGCCGGCGTCAGCCGTGACCCGCAAACTCATCCATGCGGTAGAAAGCCGCAGGCCAAGCCCGCGCTACTATGTGACGCTGCCAACCTGGTTTGCAGGCTTGACGCGCCGGGTGCTGACAACACGGGCAATCGACTGGCTGTCCCGTCGGGTCTGAAGGGCCGGGTCTGATGCGCCGTGGGACCGCTGGGGCTTTCCTTCGCTGGCAAGACTGCTACATCGGGCCGGACTAGAGCAAAGGAAAGCTGATGGCCCAAGACCCTCTCTTCATACTCGTGATCGTGGCGGTGCTGATCGTGGCTGGGATCATGCTGTTCGGCGTCGGTACCTTTGGCAAAGGTGGCGACTTCAACCGCAAGAACGCCAACAAAATCATGCGCTACCGGATCGGGGCGCAGTTCGTCGCCGTCTGCCTGATCCTGTTCTATGTCTGGATGCGACGCGGAGGAGGAAACTGATGGTTGTCCTGAGCAAGATCTACACCCGGACCGGCGATGACGGGGACACCGCCCTTGGCAACGGTTCCCGGGTGGCCAAACATTCCCTTCGGGTCACCGCCTATGGAACTGTGGACGAGACGAACGCCACGGTGGGCCTGGCGCGGCTTCATGCCGACGGTGATCTGGACCGGTTGCTGGCCATGATTCAGAACGATCTCTTCGATCTTGGCGCAGACCTGTGCCGCCCTGAGATGGCCAAGGACGCCGAAGCGCCCTATCCGGTCCTGCGGATGGTCGAGGCCCAGGTGGACCGGCTCGAGGCCGAGATTGACGTGATGAACGCCAAGCTGACCCCGCTGCGCAGCTTTATCCTGCCGGGCGGTTCTGCATTGGCGGCGCATTTGCACCTGTGCCGGACCGTATCGCGCCGGGCTGAGCGTCTCGTCGTCGAGTTGGCGACGATGGAAGAGGTCAATGTGGCGGCCGTAAAATACCTTAACCGGCTGTCGGACTGGTTCTTTGTCGCCAGCCGGATCGCGAACGAGGATGGCGCGGCGGACGTGCTCTGGGTTCCGGGGGCGAACCGGTAAGGTGGGTCAAGACCCACCTTACGCCTCACTCAACGCTTGAAAGGCGCCATGCCTTGGCGGGCCAATTCGTCGGCCTTTTCGTTTTCGGGGTGTCCCGCGTGGCCCTTGACCCATTCCCATCTGATCTGATGCCTTGCGGCGGCTTCGTCGAGACGTCGCCACAGGTCCTCGTTCTTGACAGGCTTGCGGGTCGAGGTCCGCCAGCCATTCCGCTTCCAGCCAAACAACCACTCTGTGATCCCGCCTTTGACGTAGGCGCTGTCCGTGACGACGGTGATCACGCTTGGCTTGCTGAGGGATTCAAGCGCATTGATGGCCGCCAGCAGTTCCATCCGGTTGTTGGTGGTCTCGGCCGCGCCACCTGACAGTTCCCGGGTCTTCAGAACAGTCTCGCCCTCGCGCGCGACCAGCAGGGCGCCCCAACCACCGGGGCCAGGATTGCCGGAACAGGCCCCATCCGTATAGGCAAACAGCTCAGCCATGTTGAGGTTTCTCTGCTCTCATCAGGACAAATCCGTCTTCGGTGCCGGCAAGACCCACTTCCCGCCCCTCCTCGGTCCAAAGAACCTTCAACCCCTGGTCCGTCAGCAATGCCGTCAATTCCGCCGGCGTGACGTAGGTGTAAAACCGACCAAGGCCGTCGCGCGCCTCGCCTGTTCCTGTCTTCATGCCGATATGCAACACGCCTGCCGGTTTCAACGCCGCCACCAGCGCCCCAAGATGGCGCGGCAGGTCTGCCCGGCGGGCGTGGAGGAGCGAGAAGTTCGCCCAGACGCCATCATAGATCGACAGACCGCTGATGTCATCGAAGGTGCCCAGCCGTGCGCCGATGGCGTATCTGGCATTGGCCAGCAATACCATCTGAGGGCTGGCATCGACCGGGTCGGGGTCAAAGCCGGCTGCCCGCATCTGGGCAGAGACCGTCGCTGGTCCGCAGCCCAGATCCAGGATCCGCCCGCCAGCGGGGATTGCGGCCAGGAAATCGCGAAGCGATCGCGACAGCCCGAACGGCTGGAAAAGGGCGGCATAATCCGCCGCCTTTTCATCATAGACCGCAAGGGTTTTGCTGTCCGCCATCAGAACACGACCGGCAAGTAAGAGATCACCACACCGGACGTCAGGATGATCCGCAATTGCATCCACCACGGTGGCGCCAGCCCGAGCCGCCAGAAATGCCAGTCCAACGCCAGCAGCCCCAGAAAGCCGAAGATCAGGTTGATAGCGGCGGACGCCGGCCCACCACCCGTCATGAAGAAGGCCCAAAGCGCGGGGATCACTGAAAGAACATAGCCCGAAACCCGGCCCCCGGCCTCGGGCCGTGCAGCAAAGCCCCAAAGCACCCCCGACATGAACGCAAGGATGATGGCCCCGTAAAACAGCTGGACATAAGGACCGACAAAACGCGCCCCGATGTTTGCGATCCCCCATGCCCCGACCTCGGGCACCATGACGCTGAGTGCACCCCAGAAAAAGGGAAGCAGTCCGGCGAGGCCCAGAAGGAGCGGCCCTCTTGGAATATCGGTCATGCGGTGTGCCTTTTTGAGTATTTGTAACAGAGCGAAGGGGAGAATTGGGGACGCTGATCCTGCCATGTGTCCTGCGGGTTTGCGATCCGATTTAGGTCTGCGGTAAGAGCGACGTGGCCCGGGTCATCAATGATGCGTGATCCGTTGCAGTTTGGGGTCGTCTTGCGGATCATGGCCCATGCGTCATGCCGGGGCGCTCTCGCGCAGGATCCTCGGCACTTTGAATTCCACGTTCTCCTCTGCGGTGATGACCCGTTCGATCGTCACCTCGTAGCGGTCCTGTACGGCGGCGATGACCTCTTCGATCAAAACCTCGGGCGCTGATGCCCCTGCCGTAATCCCAAGAGTGCGAATCCCGTCCAGCGATCGCCAGTCGATGTCGCTGGCCCGCTGAACAAGCTGGGCGTAGCCACAGCCCGCGCGGGCCCCCACTTCGACAAGCCGTTTGGAGTTTGAGGAATTGGGGGCACCAACCACAAGGATGGCGTCGCAGTTCGGGGCCATGGCCTTGACCGCCTCTTGCCGGTTGGTGGTGGCGTAGCAGATGTCCTCTTTGTGCGGACCCACGATCCCGGGGAACCGGGCCTGGAGTGCGGCGACGATATCGGCGGTGTCATCGACGCTAAGCGTGGTCTGGGTCACGAAGGCCAGCCTGTTCGGATCCCGCACGGCCACCGTTGCGACATCTTCGACGGTTTCGACAAGCAGCACTTCGCCCGGTGGCAGCTGGCCCATTGTGCCGACCGTTTCGGGATGCCCCTCATGGCCGATCATGATCATTTGCAGTCCATTTTCGGCATGCCGCGTCGCTTCGATATGGACCTTGCTGACCAGCGGACAGGTGGCGTCGACATAGACCATCTCGCGCCGCGCTGCCTCGGCCGGGACCGCTTTGGGCACACCATGGGCCGAAAAGATGACCGGTCGGTCCGCGGGACATTCGTCGAGCTCCTCGACAAAGACCGCCCCTTTGGCGCGCAGGTCATCGACGACGAATTTGTTGTGCACGATCTCATGGCGCACGTAGACAGGGGCGCCCCATTTGCCCAAAGCCATCTCGACGATCTTGATCGCCCGGTCCACGCCCGCGCAGAACCCGCGGGGGGCGGCAAGGTAGAGGGTCAGCGATGGCTTGGTCATGGGCACCTCCTGGGTCATCCCCAAAAGACCTAAGGGGCCGGGGCCGGGTCGTCCAGACCCTTGTAGGTGATCACGCCATTCAGTCGGCCCTTTGCCAGATCACTGGGAACCAATCCTCACGCAGTCGCTGTCCGGGCTGCATCTGGTGCCCGGGAAAGGGTGGCGAAGTGGGGCCCGGACGCTCAACGTAGCGGGCGTCGTCGCCCAGCAGACGCAACGAGAAGGCCCTTCGCCTTTGCCCGGTTTCATTCCCGCGCGCGCCATGCAGGATACCGTAGTTGAAGGCGACGGCGTCACCGGGCTCCATCGCCCACTCCCTTACATCCATCCCTTCGCTGTCAGGATCGGGGACGGGCATGTAGGCATCGGGATCCGGATAGAAACTGGTGTCTGCCAGCCAGCGTTTTGGCAAGACAGGTTTGGGCCAGAGGTGAGACCCTGCAACACAGCGCAGGGAGGCATCTGTTACCGGATCAAGTGGTGACCAGAAGCTGACATTCTGCGCCCCTTCGACAAAGTAATAGGGTCCGTCCTGGTGCCAGGGTGTCGGCTTGGCCGTTCCCGGTTCCTTGACCAGCACGTGGTCGTGAAACATCTGCACCGCCTGCGATCCCATCAGATCTGCCGCGACTTCAGCGGCAGGGGAGGTCCGGATCACCTCTTCGAATTCGGGGATGCGGGTCCAGTTGCAGTAGTCGTCAAAGAACCGCCCGCCTTCGCCCGGCTTGAGGTTCTCAGCCGCGTAAGGGCCGGGATCGGTCATGTTGCGATCCACCCCGGCCCGAAGCAATTCAACGTGATCCGCGAATAGGCCCCGGATCAGGACAACGCCATCGCGTTGATAGGTCTCGACATCCGCTTGGGTAATCATGGGATGGGTCATCTCAATCTCCTTGGGCTGACCCACCCCTGTTTGGGCCAAACCTATCCGACGTTTCGGGCCAATTCGACGTAGTCTTCTTCGGTCGGAGCACGGTTATCGCGTGGCGGACGACCGACAACGTCGCGCAATCCTTCCAGCTCGATAAAGTCGTCTGCTTGCCGACGCAACTCGTCCGCGATCATCGGGGGCTGGCTGCGAATGGTCGAGACGACGGAGACACGGACACCCTTGCGCTGAAGCGCTTCGACGAGGGGGCGGAAATCGCCGTCACCGGAGAACAGCACGATGTGGTCGACATGGTTCGACAACTCCATCGCATCCACGGCCAGTTCGATGTCCATGTTGCCCTTGACCTTCCGGCGGCCGAGGCTGTCGGTGTATTCCTTGGCCGGCTTCGTCACCATGGTGAAACCGTTGTAGTGGAGCCAGTCGACCAAAGGCCGAATCGGCGAATACTCTTCATTGTCCAGCAGGGCGGTATAGTAGAACGCCCGAAGCAACTTGCCCCGCCGCATGAACTCTTGTCTGAGGAGCTTGTAATCGATGTCGAACCCGAGCGCTTTTGCCGCTGCATAAAGGTTTGAACCATCGATAAAGAGCGCCAAGCGCTCATCACGGTAAAACATCACTAATTCCTTCTACAAACACAAACGATATGACCTTTTCTCTGGGAGCGGTTCCAGATAGGCCAAATCGAACACCTACACGTAAAGAAGTTGTATGCATGGCGCCGGTTTCAAATCAACAATTCGAAACGCCGTCGGTACTTATTGCACTGGGTGCGAACCTTTCGACGACAGAGGGCGGACCTCCGGCCGAGACCATCAAAAGGGCGATGGCGGCGCTTGAAGACGCATATTTTGCGGTTGAAAGCAGCAAATTGTACCAGACACCCTGTTTTCCCGCCGGTGCAGGTCCCGATTATGTGAATGCGGCCATGTTGCTGAAAAGCAACGCTAATCCCGCACAAATTCTGGCCAAACTTCATGAAGTCGAGGCATTGTTCGGCCGTGAACGTCGGCAGAGGTGGGGCATGCGGACGCTTGACCTGGACCTGATTGCCGTTGGCGATAGGATTTTGCCCGACGAGGCAACCCATGCCCGATGGCGCAATATGCCAGCTGATCTCCAGGTAAGTGCGACGCCGGATCGGTTGATCCTGCCTCATCCCCGGCTACAGGACAGGGCCTTCGTGCTGGTACCGATGGCTGACGTCGCGCCGGATTGGGTTCACCCCCTGCTGGGCCTTTCGATCCGGCAGATGTACGAAGCCCTGCCTGCCGATGAGATCGAGGCGGTTGTACCTCTTGACCTGCCATCGTAGACGGCGGGACGCCGGAAAGACGCTTGTCAATTGGTGGCTTCTTGCATAGATAGCATGTTTCCCATGAAAGGGCGTTTCATCGTCGGGCTGGTACCGAGGTCTGAGTCGTCCGCATGACAGAACCTGAACCCACCGCTAAGGGGAGTGCCAGATGGCCCGCGTTACCGTAGAAGATTGTGTCGACAAAGTCCCCAACCGCTTCGAACTGGTGATGCTTGCTGCGCATCGGGCCCGCGAGATTGCCGCCGGTGCACCGTTGACGGTTGCCCGCGACAACGACAAGAACCCCGTCGTATCCCTTCGTGAGATCGCGGAAGAGACACAACAGGCCGACGATCTGCGCGAGCGGATGATCGAAGCCAATCAAACCCAGATCGAGGTTGACGAGCCTGAAGAAGATTCGATGGCCCTCCTTATGGGTGCAGAGCAGGACAAGCCCGTCCACGATGATATGCCGGACGAGCGTTTGCTTCGGGAATTGATGGAAGCGCAAGGTCAGCGCTGATCCCCGTGGACGGGGGCAGCCGACTCTTAACAGGACAGACGACCCCCAATGTCCCCTGCACATGACATGATGACAAAACAGGGCCTGACCGTCGTTCAGTCGGTCGGGGACCTCATTGACATAGTTCTCCGCTACAACCCTCAGACCAATTCTGCCCTTATCCGCGAAGCTTATGACTTTGGCGAGAAGATGCACGAGGGTCAGTTTCGTCGATCGGGCGAGCCCTACTTTACCCATCCTGTCGCCGTTGCCGTGATCTTGGCCGAGCAGCAGATGGATGATGCCACCATCATAACCGCCCTGCTCCACGACACCATCGAAGATACCAAGGCAAGTTATGCCGAGGTTGAAAAGCGGTTCGGCAAGGTCATCGCCGAACTGGTGGATGGCGTCACCAAGCTGACGAACCTGCAATTGTCGTCCACCGAAACGCGCCAGGCCGAGAATTTTCGCAAGCTGTTCATGGCGACCTCCCGGGACTTGCGGGTGACGCTGGTCAAGCTGGCTGACCGTTTGCACAACATGCGCACCATCAAATCCATGAAGGTGGAAAAGCAGGCCCAAAAGGCCCGCGAGACGATGGAGATTTTCGCGCCCCTCGCAGGCCGCATGGGTATGCAGTGGATGCGGGAAGAGTTGGAGGACCTGTCCTTCAAGGTTCTCAACCCCGAGGCCCGCGCCTCGATCATGCGCCGCTTTGTCATGCTGCAACGCGAAACCGGCGATGTGATCGAAAAGATCACAACCGATATGCACGGCGAACTGGCCAAGGCAGACATCACCGCAGACGTCGTTGGACGGGCGAAAAAGCCCTACTCGATCTGGCGCAAGATGCAGGAAAAGGATCAGGGATTTTCCCGCCTGTCCGACATCTACGGATTTCGCGTGATCACAGCGACCGAGGCCGATTGCTACCGCGTCCTTGGTGCCATCCACCAGCGCTGGCGCGCGGTCCCGGGCCGTTTCAAGGATTACATAAGTCAGCCCAAGTCGAACGGCTACCGGTCGATTCACACCACGGTATCGGGTCGCGACGGCAAGCGGGTTGAGGTGCAGATCCGCACCCGCGAAATGCATGAAGTGGCCGAAACAGGTGTCGCCGCCCATTGGTCCTACCGCGACGGCCAGCGGGTCGAGAACCGTTTTGCCGTGGACCCTGTCCGCTGGATTGCCCAGATCACCGAGCGCCTAGATGAGGACCACGCGGACGAAGAATTCCTCGAGGCCGTCAAGCTTGAGATGTACACCGACCAGGTGTTCTGCTTTTCGCCCAAGGGGGACGTGATCAAGCTGCCTCGCGGCGCGACCCCGATCGACTTTGCCTTTGCCATTCATACCCGGATCGGAATGGCCTGCGTCGGTGCAAAAGTTGACGGGATGCGGGTCCCGCTCTGGACCCGGCTCAAGAACGGTCAATCGGTCGAGATCATAACAGCCGAAGGACAAACGCCGCAGGCGACCTGGGTCGACATCGCTGTGACCGGCCGGGCTAAGACGGCCATCCGCCGATCCTTGCGCGAAGAGGATCGCGAACGCTTTATCAAGCTGGGGACAGAACTGGCCCGCGTCGCTTTCGAAAACGTCGGCAAGAGGGCCACCGACAAGGCCCTGCGCACCGCCGCCAAGGCGCTCGCCATCGAAGACGTTGACGAAATGCTGGCCCGTCTGGGCAGCGCCGAGATCACCGCCCGAAGTGTTGTCCGGGCGATCTACCCCGACTTGCAACACCACGAAGGGGACGAGATCGATCAGGATCGGGCCGTGGTGGGCCTTGATGCCGACCAGGCGCGCAGACGCGCACCCTGCTGCCAGCCTGTCCCGGGCGAAAGGATCGTGGGGATTACGTTTCGCGGACAAGGCGTTGTCGTGCACGCAATCGACTGTCCCGCCCTTGTGGAATACGAAGAGCAACCGGAACGTTGGGTCGACCTGCGCTGGCAGGAAGGCAATCACCAGGCGATCAATACCGTCACCCTTGACCTGACTATCACCAACGATGCCGGGGTTTTGGGCCGGATTTGCACATTGATCGGGGAACAGAGTGCAAATATCTCGGACTTGAATTTCATTGATAGAAAACCGGACTATTATCGACTGTTGGTCGACGTGGATTTGCGCGATGCTGAACATATGCACCGGGTGATGACGGCCCTTGAAGCAGAGAGCAACGTGTCGTCCATCGCACGACACAGGGATCCTGCTCGGGCCGCGCAATCCGCCCGGATGTAAAAGGGCCAGAGGGTCCCACTTGGACGAAGGACAATAGGACGTGGTCTTCAAGCGCAGGGATAGGCGACCGATCTGGCAGATCGCGGTCGATTTTATCTATCCTCGCGGAGGGTGGGTCCGGGCCTTTGAGTATGTGAAACACCGGGTCCGTCGCCTGCCCGATACGCCTGAGAAGATCGCGCGCGGCATCTGGGCGGGGGTGTTTACGACATTTACGCCCCTGTTCGGATTTCACTTTATCGTGGCATGGATCATCGCCCGGATCATGCGGGGCAATATCCTTGCTGCCCTGCTGGCCACCTTCTTTGGCAACCCGCTGACCTATGTCCCCATCGCAGCCACCTCGCTTTGGTTCGGACACAGGATCCTGGGGGGCCGGCCGCACGACGGTTTCGAAGTTTCGCTCGCGGCCAAGTTCGCCGGAGCCGGCGAGGATCTTTGGCACAATTTCATGGCCATCTTCTCTCCCGAGAAGATGGATTGGCACCGTTTGAGCCTATTCTACGACGAGGTGTTCCTGCCGTTCCTGATCGGGGGGATCATCCCCGGCATCGTCGCCGGAACAATTGCCTATTATCTGTCTGTTCCGGTCATCAGGGTCTATCAGAACCGGCGCCGTAAAAGCCTTCAGGCCAAGCTGTCGCAGTTACGGAAAAAACCGGGGCTGGCCCCTGACGGCGGATCATCCCCAGGCTAGTATCCACCAAGACTCAACAAGGACGGAAGAGATGGTTCAAAGCAGCTTGCGGCTGGGCGTCAACATCGATCACGTGGCCACGGTGCGCAACGCCCGCGGCGGCGACACCCCCGATCCGGTCCGTGCCGCGCGTCTGGCCGAAGAGACTGGCGCAGACGGCATCACTGCCCACCTGCGCGAAGACCGCCGCCACATCAGCGACCGCGATATCGAGCGGTTGATGGAGACCCTGACCCTCCCCCTCAACTTTGAGATGGCCGCAACAGCGGAAATGCAGGCCATTGCCCTGCGCCACCGGCCCCATGCCGTCTGCATCGTCCCAGAAAAGCGGGAAGAGCGGACAACCGAAGGCGGCCTTGAAGTGGCGCGCGAAGAAAATCAGCTCGCCCATTTCATCGCCCCCCTGCGCGAGGCAGGCTGCCGGGTGTCGATCTTCATCGCCGCCGACCGCCGCCAGATCGAGGCCGCCCACCGGATCGGGGCGCAGGTGATCGAACTGCACACAGGCGCCTATTGCGATGCCCACGCCGAAGGCGACTTTGCCACCCGCGACCGCGAGCTTGCAAAGATGCGCGAGATGGCAGCCCTTGCCCACGACCTCGGCCTTGAGGTGCATGCGGGCCATGGCCTGACCTATGATTGCGTCCAGCCTGTTGCGGCCCTGCCGCAGGTGATGGAACTCAACATCGGCCATTTCCTGATCGGTGAGGCGATCTTTCTGGGCCTTGGCCCCGCAATCGCCGAAATGCGCCGTTTGATGGATGCCGCCCGCGCCTGACCCCCCGGGGCGCGCACCTGCCCACCACTCAAGACAGACTGGAGCACAGATGATCCTCGGCATCGGTTCGGACCTGTGCAACATCGAACGGATCGCCGGCACGCTGGAGCGGTTCGGCGATCGTTTCCGCAACCGGGTCTTCACCGAGGTCGAACAGCGCAAGGCCGAACGCCGCAAGGACACCCCCGGCACCTATGCCAAACGCTGGGCCGCCAAGGAAGCCTGTTCAAAGGCCCTTGGCACGGGCCTCGCCATGGGGATCTCCTGGAAGGACATGAGCGTGTCGAACCTGCGGTCGGGCCAGCCTGTCATGCATGTCACCGGTTGGGCAAAGGAACGGCTTGATGCGATGACCCCACCGGGGCACGAGGCGATCATTCACGTCACCCTCACCGACGACCATCCCTGGGCCCAGGCCTTTGTCGTCATCGAAGCGCGTCCCCTGGCCCCTGACGCCGCCTTGGGTTGACTCGCGACAAGCCCGGGATCATGAAGCCACCGAGGGCTTCGCCCGGAATAACAGGCAAGGACTTGGCAGGTATGGCAGCGAAAACGGGTTTCGGCGCGAGCGTCTTGGAAACGGTCAAGACGGTGGTCTACGCGCTCCTGATCGCGGGCGTTTTTCGCACGCTTTTCTTTCAGCCTTTCTGGATTCCCTCCGGCTCCATGAAAGACACCCTGCTCATCGGTGACTTTCTGTTCGTGAACAAGATGGCCTATGGCTACTCCTACGCATCGTGCCCCTCCATTCGCATTCCCGCCGCCGGGATCGACATCTCTGCTGACGATTTTTGCGGGATCTTCCGCGGCGATAACAACCGCCTGTTGGGTGGCGAACCAGAGCGGGGCGACGTGGTCGTGTTCCGCCATCCTGTCACCGGGGCCGACTTCATCAAACGGGTGATCGGCCTTCCGGGCGACCGGGTCCAGGTCACCAACGGCGTCCTGTCGATCGACGACACACCCGTCCTGCTGGAACCCGCCGGTATCTTCGTCGAAGAGATGGAGCGCCAGGGGCCACAAGGCCTGCTGCCACGCTGCGAAAACGGGGCCGTCGCCATGGGGGCGGATTGCACCAAGACCCGCACGACAGAGACCCTGCCCAACGGCGTGTCCCATGATATCCTGAATATCGGCACCCAGTCCTCGGACAACACCGGCGTGTTCAATGTGCCCGAAGGCTACTACTTCTTTATGGGTGACAACCGCGACAACTCCACCGACAGCCGGGTCCCGCAGAATGCAGGCGGCGTCGGATTTGTGCCTTACGAAGATATCGTGGGTCGCGCTGACCGGATCATGTTCTCGTCCGCCGGACGGTCGATGCTGGCCTTCTGGACATGGCGGGGCGACCGCTTCTTCAAGGCAATTGAATGAGGCTTGGGCGGTGAAACTCTCGGCCGATCTGGCGGCCTTTTCCCAAAGGCTGGGGCACGGGTTCTCGCGGCCCGAGCTTCTGGTCAGGGCCCTGACCCACGGCTCGATCGCCTCTCCCCATCGTGACGACAACCAGCGGTTGGAGTTTTTGGGCGACCGCGTGCTGGGCCTCGTGATGGCCGAAGCCTTGCTGGACGCCGATCCCACGGCTGCCGAAGGGCTGATCGCACCGCGCTACAACGCCCTTGTCCGGCGCGAAACCTGCGCCGATGTGGCGCGCGCCATCGACCTAGGTGTCGTGCTCAAACTTGGCCGATCCGAGATGAAGTCCGGCGGGCGACGCAAAGAGGCGCTTCTGGCAGACGCGATGGAGGCCGTGCTGGCCGCCGTCTACCTCGACGCAGGGCTGCCTGCGGCCCGGTCCGTCATCCTGCGCCATTGGGCCAGCCGGATCACCCAGGTCGACAGCGACGCCCGCGACGCCAAGACCGCCTTGCAGGAATGGGCCCAGGCCCGCGGTGAGACCCCGCCCGATTATGTCGAGGTCGCCCGCGACGGTCCCGACCACCAACCCGTTTTCACCATCGAGGCGCGCCTTGCCTCCGGCCCGTCCGAGCGCGCCCGCGCCGGGTCGAAACGCCAGGCCGAACAGGCGGCCGCCGCCGCCCTCCTCAGCAAGGTCACATCCGATGAATGACACCACCGAAGGCCCCACCCGCGCCGGTTTTGCGGCGCTGATCGGGGAACCGAATGCAGGCAAATCGACCCTGCTCAACCGGATGGTCGGGGCCAAGATCTCGATCGTTACGCACAAGGTCCAGACCACCCGCGCCCGCATCCGCGGCGTCGCGATCGAAGGGCAAAGCCAGATTGTCTTTGTCGACACCCCCGGCCTTTTCAAACCGCGCCGCAGGCTTGACCGCGCAATGGTCGCCGCTGCCTGGGGCGGGGCCGCCGATGCCGATGTCGTCGTCCTGATGATCGAGGCGCATCGCGGCATATCCGAAGGGGTCAAGGCGATCCTTGGGAAACTGGACGAGATCGGCCAGGGCCGGACAGTTGCCCTTGCCATCAACAAGATCGACAAGGTCAAAGCCGAGACGTTGTTGGCGCTGACCAAGGACATGAACGAAGCCTATGCCTTTGCCGAGACATTCCTGATCTCAGCCGAACGGGGACACGGCTGCGACGCCCTGCGCAACTGGCTCGCGACCCGGATGCCCGAAGGGCCCTGGCTCTACCCAGAGGATCAGATTGCCGACCTGCCGATGCGAATGATCGCCGCCGAAATGACCCGCGAAAAGCTGACGCTGCGCCTGCACCAGGAACTGCCCTACGAACTGACCGTCGAAACCGAAAGCTGGGTCGAACGCGAGGACGGAACCGCCCGTATCGACCAGATCGTCTATGTGGCCCGGGACGGGCACAAGGGGATCGTGCTGGGCAAGGGTGGCGAAACGGCCAAGGCGGTCAGCAAAGCCGCCCGCGAAGAGCTCGAAGAATTCCTCGGCCGCCGCGTCCATCTGTTCCTGCAGGTCAAGGTCCGGCCGAACTGGCTCGAGGAATCCGAGCGCTACTCAGAAATGGGCCTTGATTTCAAAGACGGCAACGCCTGACCCATGCTCCCCTCTTCGCTCTGTCAAAAATACTCATATTCCCCGCTTGCCACCCGGTGCCGGCGTTGACATGGCGCGCCTGACCTCCAGCTTCTGGGTCTCGGCTTACCTGACGCGGCTTCGGCTGAACGAGATACCGGCATTTGTCGTGGCCCACGGCGATGACACCGGCGGCGCGGTTCTGGTTAAGCTCAACACGCTGGATGGCAAAGCCCGCGTGTTCCAACGCTCCTTTGACCTGATGTCAGGCGACCGGACTTGGGTGATTCTGGCCGAAGGCCCCGAGGCCGAGGTTGATGCCTCTGTCGCGCGTCAGCGTGGCTTTGACCCCGACATCTGGGTGATCGAGGTCGAGAGCAAAGAGGGCCGTCACCTTCTGGACGAAGTCGGCCTGGCCTGAGGGGAGGGCCGGAACCGCGCAAGGCCGATCAGCACCAGCCCGCCGCCACCCAAAGCAAGGCCGATCAGGGCAACATTGACAGCCACTACCACCAAGCCCAGCCCCGTGACATCAAGAAAGGGGTAGCCATAGTCACCCGTCAACGCACCCCGACCCAGGGCCAGGGCGAAACAAACCAATGGCCCCGCGATCCAGAACAGCACATCGCGCAGCGCAAGGCCGGCTTTCGGGGCAAGGATTAGCCAGTGAACCGCCACCAGAACCGGCATCACGCTGTTCAGCCCTACATCCGCCCCATAGGCCAAACCGTTCAAGGGATCGGCTCTGGCAAAGGCGATGTGGTGAATGACGCCCGCCGTCACTGTCCAGTGAACCAGCGCCCCATGCCAGACTGCACCAAAGGGCCTTTGCCTTGCCCCAACGACAAGTAAGGTCACCGCGACCAGGCCGCAGGCCCAAACGGCAAGATTGGGGATCAGCGCCAGGACCGCGGCCAGACTGTCTGCGCCGGCCTCTCGCACGCCCAACCAGGTGATCGCAAGGGTCACAACCGAGGACACGGCCAACAGCAGTGCGATGGCTCTTCCTGTCACGCTCATCCACTTGGGTCTTCGTCGCGCCATACGGCCAATTGCTCCTCTGGGGTCGCCCGCTTCTAACTTCGTTGCAGCAGCCCAAAGTGAAACCGTTGCACAGCGCCACCGGGCGTCTTGTGATCATGGCGTAGCGATTTGACCAGCCGAAAGTACTGTCCAAAGACCGCCATCAACGATGTGGCATCATGGCGGCTTACCGGTAATCCGCTGCACCGTTCGGGCCCGTCGGGTGCGAAAGTCCCGATAATCGCATAGCCCCCCGGCCTCAGCGCTTTGCATAGCACCGACCGGTAGGCCTCTCGCTCGTCCGGGGTCGTCAGAAAGTGAAAGGCCGCCCTGTCATGCCAGATGTCGTAGAGCGTGTCCGGCACCCAATCCCGTACATCCCCAGCAATCCAGTCGACCGCGGCGTCGGCCGGCAGCCGGGCGCGCGCAATGGTAAGTGCGGCGGCCGACAGGTCGAGGACCGTGACATGGGCAAAGCCCACAGCAATCAGCGCATCGACCAGATGCGACGCCCCTCCCCCGACATCGACGATCCGGCTGTTCAGGCCCAATCCGGTCGCGGCAATCAGGTCGGTTGAGACCTTTGGCCGGGTCTCATACCAGCTGACATCTGTGTCGGCCTTGGTCCGGTAGACGTCTTCCCAGTGTTCACGCGGCTTTGTCACGACCGATCCTCCAGCATTCATTGCCAACCTAGCACCACCCCTCTCCCTTTGGCGACCCGCTTGCCCCTTGCGTCGAAATGCTGCGGACCGATACTGCGCCCATGATCGAATGGCGCGATGAAGGGGCGGTTTTGTCCGTCCGACACCACGGAGAGACCTCGGCCATCGTCGAAGTCTTTACCCAAAGCCATGGCCGCCATGCCGGTGTCGTCAGAGGCGGGGTCAGCCGCAAGATGACGCCCATCCTGCAACCCGGCACCCAGGTCGAGGTCGTCTGGAAGGCCCGGCTCGACGAACACCTTGGCACCTTTACGGTTGAGCCTCTGCGTAGCCGGGCGGCGGCGGTCATGGGCGACAGGCTTGCCCTTGCCGGTCTGAACGCCGTGGCAGGCTTGCTTGGTGTCGTTCTGCCGGAACGGGATGCCCACCCGGACCTCTACCGTCGGACCATGGGGCTCTTGGACCTTTTGGGCGATGGTGACCTCTGGCCGCTGGCCTACCTGCGCTGGGAGCTGGCCTTGCTTGAGGATATGGGCTTTGCCCTCGACCTGACGACCTGCGCTGTAACTGGCGCAACGGAGGGGCTGGTTTACGTATCTCCCCGGTCAGGGCGTGCCGTCAGCGCCGCAGGTGCCGGGGATTGGGCCGACAAACTCCTGCCCCTGCCACCTGTGATGCGGGGCGAAGGTGCCGCTGATGATGCCGCCGTTCACGCAGCCCTCGGGACAACGGGCTACTTTATCGAACACAAGCTGGTTCAGGGATCAGGCGGCAGACCAATGCCTGCCGCCCGCCAAAGGCTGCTTGATCAGCTGGCCCGAACCGGGGCTACTTGACCCAGCCATTCTTCAGCAGGGTCTTTGCGGTCTCTACCATGCTGTCGCGGGTATCACGGAAGGTGATCCCAAGGCGGTCCCGGGCTTTGGCGTTCGAAAACTCGTCGCGCTTGTCCAGGATCGGCAGAATGGTCTTGATCGACTTGTCGAACCGGGCCAGCAGGCGGATCAGAAGACCCGGGGCTTGGCGTGTTACGATCTTGCGGTCGGGCAGACCTGCCTTGAGGGCCTTTGCAATCTCGACAAAGGTCATGGTGCGATCGCTGGCGATAAAGCGTTCGCCTGCCGTTTCAGGTTTGTCGAGAACCGCGACATGCATCGCCGCCACGTCCCGGACATCAACGCATCCAAAACAAATGTTTGGCAACAACGGGTCCTTTGCCGCCAATATCCGTTCGATCAGCGAAACAGATGTCCCATAGTTGCGATCAAGCGGCGGGCCAATCACAAGGGATGGGTTGATCGTCGTCAGCGCAATTCCAGGTGCCCTGTTGGCCACAAACTCCCATGCGGCCTTTTCGGCCAGGGTCTTGGATTTGCCATAGGCGGATACAATCGGGTCCAAGATGTCGGTCCAGTCGTCCTCGGTATGGGCGACCTTTCCTTCGGGTAGGCGACCCGGCGAAATTGCGACAACCGAGGATGTCAGCACAACACGCGAGACACCCGCCTTTTGGGCGGCCCGCAGGGCCCGAAGGGTTCCATCGACTGCGGGGCGGATCAGCTCATCCTCGTTCTTCGGCTGTTCGAGCGGAAAGGGAGAGGCGGTGTGCATGAGGGCGTCCACACCTTGAAGCGCGGCATCCCATCCATCATCCGATCCCAAGTCCAGGGTGACGAAGGTCAGGCGATCATCAAGGTCGGTTGGATCGGCAAGCACGGGTTTTACAGCTTCGCGCACCTCGTCAGCGCGGGACAGCGAGCGGACAGATCCCCGGACCTTGCACCCCCCGTTCAAAAGAGCCACCGCCACGTGTTTGGCGATGTAGCCACTTGCACCTGTGAGCAAAACGGTTTGGGTCATGCATCTTCCTAACTCAAATGAACTAATCAGATTACGTTTACTTCGGCTTGTCAGATCACTCACGGCCGCGCAATGCCGGGGATTGCAAAACCAGTCCCACGGATCACCTTGGTATTGCGCCTTTGGCTTTACGGATTGTTGCAGTGATGGCAAACTTCCGCCAGTTCAGAATGAGGAGCGCTGCCCGATGTTCTTGCCACTTATCGCTGTGTTTTCCTTGATGCAGGAACCCGATGCCCTGCCCGACGCGGTTCAAGTTCAGTTTCAGCTGCCCGCCGAACGGATCGTTGAATATCCTGCGTCAGAGTTGCGGCAGATTTCCGCACCCGTCTTGTCCGAAACGGCGCAGGAGGCATTCGACAATTCATTTCTGGTCACGAGCCATTATTCGGCTTTTGCCTATTCCAAGGACGGTGGCTTTGGATATTCGACCACCGCCAATACACTGGACGCCGCCCGCCAGATTGCCATGCAGCAATGTCTGAACTTCAATGAACAATGCCGCATCATCGCCGAGATCATTCCCGTCGGCTACCGGCCGCCGGGCCCGGGAGATATCACCGTTTCCCCCGTCATCGCGGACCTGATCCGCGACGCGCGAAGCCAACCCCAGTTCCGGGCAATGGCGATCAGTGAAGAGGGCGCCTATTCTTATGTCTGGGGGCACAAGAACCAGGAAAACGCTAACCGGGCGGCAATCGCCGACTGCGATTCGCACATCGACCCCAACCTGCTAGGAACCTCCATCGGCGTCTGCATCCTCGTGCCCGGAGTAGGCTTCTAAAGGGGCGCTAGTCCAGCAGCCTGCGTGCAATCACCTGCGCCTGAATTTCGGCCGCACCCTCAAAGATGTTCAGGATGCGGGCGTCGCAAAGGATGCGGCTGATCTTGTATTCAAGGGCAAAGCCATTGCCACCGTGGATCTGAAGGCCGTTGTCGGCACAGGCCCAGGCCACACGCGCGCCCAAAAGCTTGGCCATTCCAGCCTCAAGATCGCAACGCCGTTCGGCGTCCTTCTCGCGGGCGGAAAAGTAGGTCAGCTGGCGGGCCACCATGATCTCAACCGCCATCATCGCCAGCTTGCCCGACACCCGGGGAAAGGCGATCAGCGGCTTGCCGAATTGCTTGCGGTCACGGGCATATTGCATCGCCACATCTAGGGCGGATTGGGCCACGCCAACGGCGCGGGCGGCCGTCTGGATACGGGCCGATTCAAAGGTCTGCATCAACTGCTTGAAGCCCTGCCCGGTCTTGCCGCCCAGAAGGTTCTCGCCCTTCACGGCGAACCCGTCAAAGGCCAGTTCGTATTCCTTCATGCCGCGATAGCCCAGCACCTCGATCTCGCCACCAGTCATGCCGGGGGTTGGGAAAGGCTCTGCATCCGTGCCGGGAGTTTTTTCGGCCAGAAACATGCTCAGACCGCGATAATCGGTGGTCTCCGGATCGGTCCGGGCCAAAAGCGTCATGACATGGGTGCGGGCGGCGTGGGTAATCCAGGTCTTGTTGCCGGTCACTGTCCAATCCTCGCCCTCCTTGACGGCGCGGGTGCGCAATGCGCCCAGGTCCGAGCCGGTATTGGGCTCGGTAAAGACCGCTGTAGGCAGGGTTTCCCCACTGGCCAGTCGCGGCAGCCACTTTTGCTTCTGCTCTTCCGTGCCTCCACAAAGGATCAGCTCTGCGGCAATCTCGCTGCGGGTTCCGAGCGATCCAACACCGATATAGCCGCGCGACAGCTCCTCACTCACCACAGCCATCGCTGTCTTGGACAGGCCAAAACCGCCATATTCTTCCGGGATCGTCAGGCCAAAGACCCCCATCTCGGCCAGATCGTCGATGATCTCCATCGGGATCAGTTCGTCATTCAGGTGCCAGTCATGGGCCACAGGCTCTACCTTTTCGACGGCAAAACGGCGGAACTGTTCGCGCACCATCTCCATCTCTTCGTCGAGGCCGGCCTGACCCACGGTGATGCGGGCGTCCTGTTCCTGCATCAGCTCGACCAGACGGGTGCGGGCGGACTGGGAATTGCCGTCCTGGGTCAGGGTCATGACCGGGGGCACCATCAGCAACCGCATGTCATCCTGGGACAGGCCGATGTCCTGAAGGCGCAGAATTTCGCCCTGGCTCATCGGGATTCCGCCGTAGATTTGCCAAAGGTATTCGCTAAACGCGATCTGGTGGATCAGCCCTTCGATCTCGCCAAACAGTCCTTCAGCCTCCAGCCGCTCGGCCCAGCCCTGCATCTGGCGCAGCGCCTGTGCATAGGTGGCCAGCCAGGCCAGACCATGGGCGGCAGTTTGTTCAGCCTCGACCGCCGCACCGGACACCCGGCCATCGACAGTGCACAACGCGCGGACGCGATCTGTCGCCAGGGCGACAATCTCATCGACTGCGGGCAAGGCATCTCCCGTCAAACGGATCAGGTCAGCCAGCAAAGGGGCCTTTTGCATCGTCATGTCCTGTCCGTCGTGGGCCATTTGCCTCTCCTTATATCTCGCAAGGGCAGCCCTAGCCACTTTGCAGATGCAGCGCAACATTAATTCAAAAGTTATGCGAAAAACAGCACAAGATGTCGCGGCCGATTTCAGATGCGCTGGGAGACCGGCCGGGTTAGAGGAGGCCATGGACGCCCTCTATTCCATTCTTACCCTACAGGCGCTGGTGATGGCAGCTCTCGTTACCCTTCTGGCTGGCATGGTCAAGGGGATGGTTGGCTTTGCCATGCCGATGATCATGATTTCGGGCATGTCGCTTTTCCTGCCGCCCGAGATTGCGCTGGCCGCGCTGATCGTCCCGACCTTCATCACCAACGGGATGCAGGCCTTGCGACAAGGGACAAAGGCGGCGCTGCAGGCGATGGGCCGGTTCAAGCTCTATCTAGGCTGTGGGTTGGTCTTTCTCGTCATTTCCGCCCAACTGGTCCGGGTCGTCCCCTCCGAAACGCTTTACCTGATGATTGGCCTGCCGGTCACAGGCTTTGCCCTTCTCAACCTGTCAGGCTGGAAACCCCGGCTGCCAGCGCGGGCTCATTGGGTCGAGGCGACGATCGGCAGTTTTGCAGGGTTCGTCGGGGGGCTATCAGGCGTCTGGGGGCCGCCTACCGTGATGTTCCTCACCGCTCTCGACCTGCCCAAGCAAGAGCATGTCAGAGCACAGGGTGTCATCTACGCCCTTGGGGCCGTTGCCCTTTTCGGCGCCCATATCCAGTCCGGTGTCATGCGGGCAGAGACACTGCCCTTGTCGCTGGCCATGGTGGTGCCCGCCTTCATCGGTATGCTGATCGGACAGCGGATCAACGACCGGATCGATCAGACCGCCTTTCGGCGGGCAACGCTGCTCGTCCTGTTTCTGGCGGGGCTGAACCTCGTCCGGCGCGGGCTCTTCTAGTCCAAGGCCTCGGGCAAGGCCAAACCACGCAGGACCTCACCCGCCGGCATCGCCCGCTTGCCCTCGCGCTGCACCTCGGTCACCTCGACGGTACCGCTGCCACAGGCGACGACAAAGCCTCCCAGCACGGTCCCGGCCGGCCCTTCGCCGGACGCAACGCGGCTGCCCAAAAGCTTCACCCGCTCGCCCGACACCATGCACCACGCGCCCGGAAATGGCGAAAGGCCGCGGATCTGCCGATCAACTTCAGCCGCCGGGCGGGTCCAGTCCACGCGCGCCTCGGCTTTGTCGATCTTGGCCGCACAGGTGACGCCTGCCTCGGGCTGCACTTCGGGCGAAAGGTCCTCCAGATCGGCCAGTGCCTGAACAATAAGATCCGCACCCAGCGCGCTCAGACGGTCATGCAACGCGCCTGTCGTTTCT
>JAQWWH010000005.1 GCA_029255105.1 Flavimaricola sp.
GGGATCATGGAGTACCCCGTTGCCCTGAACACCGGTGCCGGATGGAACCTGGGTGAAGAGTTCGTGAACATGTACATGGGCTACGGCGGCGAGATGTTCGTGCCCGGCACCGCTCAGGCTGCGGTCAATGACGAGGCTGGCGTTGCCGCTCTCAACATGCTCAAGGCGCTGACCGAATACTCCAACCCCGACTTCCTGACGTTCGATTCCAACGGCACAAGCGCCCTTTGGGAGGCTGGAGAAGTCGCCCTTGCCACCCTTTGGGGATCGCGCGCGGGCACCTTGCTCGACGACGAAGGCTCAACACCCGACGTTGTTGAAAGCACCGTCTTGGCCGGCGCTGTCACCACGGGCGGCGGAACGGTTCCGGCGACCACCCTGTGGTGGGACGGGTTCACCATTGCCGCCAACATCAGCGACGAAGATGCCGAGGCGACCTTTATCGCCATGATGAACGGCATCTCGCCCGAAGTGATTTCGGCCAACTCGGACGCGGCCGTCTGGTTGGGTGAAGGCTACGAGCCGACACCGGCTGCGGTCGGTGTCTTTGCCTCGGCCAGTGCCGGTGCCGTGCCCTATCCGATGAGCCCGTTCATGGGCCTGATGCATTCCGCAGCGGGCGACAATCTGGCCGAGTTCCTGCAAGGCTCCGAAAGCGCTGAACAGGCGCTGGCGGACATCGAGGCGGCCTATACGACCGCCGCTACCGCACAGGGCTTTTTGCAGTAGACCTGTCGCCGGGCCGGGGAATTGCCTCCCGGCCCGGCACCCCCAAAGCGAGAGCCACGCCCATGCCGCATCGCACGTTCCTTTGGTTCATCCTGCCGTCGCTTGTCGCGATGATCCTGTTCATCGCGCTGCCGATCGGATCGGTCATCGTCCAGTCGTTGTTCGTTGAACACACGCAGGTCCTGATCGTGAGCGAGAGTTGCGGGCCCTTCGGCTGCACGGAAACAACCAGCATTGACGTTCAGGCCACCGCCGCCCTGCAGGCGGCTGAACCGCTCGGTCGGTTCAACGGCCTCGGCACCTATTTCGACCGCAACCACCTCGCCAGCCTCGAAGTATCGCAGGCCTGGTCATCCTCGGCCAGTATTGGTGAGTTCTTCTCGCGGCTCACGAACCTGCCGTTCTACAGCGCGCTTGCCTTTACCATGACCTATACCTTCGTGGTGACGCCGCTGGTGATCGTGCTGGGGCTGTTCATCGCGCTGGGCGTCAATTCGCTGCCGCAGTTCGCCAAGGGGCCGACGATCTTTGTGTCGTTGCTGCCGATGATCATCACGCCGCTGATCGGCTCGCTTATCCTGTTCTGGATGATTGATGCGCGGGGGATCATCGGGGCCACCTTGCAGACCCTGTTCAACGATGGGTCTCTATCGCTCAAGGCGTCGCCGGTCCTGACCTGGATCACCCTCATCGTCTATGGCGTTTGGCACTCGGCCCCCTTCGCCTTCATCGTGTTTTATGCGGGCCTGCAGACTGTGCCCGAGGACACGCTTGAGGCCGCCCTGATCGACGGGGCCAGCCGCTGGGAAAGGGTCCGCTATGTCGTCATCCCCTACATGGCCCCGCTTGTCGTCTTTATCGCGCTGATCCAGTTGATGGACAATTTCCGGGTGTTCGAGCCGATCGTCGGCTTTTCGGCGCAGGCCAATGCCACCTCGCTGTCCTGGATCATCTACAACGACCTGCGGGGGGACACCCAGCAGTTCGGCTCTGCGGCGGCGACCTCGGTCCTGACGATCCTTGGGGTCTGCGCCCTGCTAAGCCCGGTGCTGATCCGAACCTGGCGCGACTTTAACAGGAAAAGGGCCTGACATGGCTGCCGCTTCGCAACGCCGCTCGCCGGTTCTGGTGACCATGACGCTGGCCTTTGTCGGCATCTGGGTGATCCTGGCCGCGTTCCCCTTTGTCTGGACGGTCTGGGGGTCGTTCAAGGTTCAGGCCGACTTCTTTTCCAAGGCCGACTGGATGAATGCCGTCTGGGGCATCGCCACCACGGCCGAGACGGGCAACGCCTTTACGGGTGCCGGCTATGAGGGCGCGTGGATCGAGCGGGAGTTTTGGCGCGCTGTGTTGAACACCGGCATCGTCGTGTTCTTTACCGTCATCATCTCGCTCACCTTCGGCACCTTGGGTGGGTATGCCTTGGCCCGGTCGGGGTATCGTTATGCATTCTGGCTTTTGATGATCGCGCTGGTGTTCCGGGCGATGCCGCACATCACGCTGGTGTCGGGTTACCTCTTGCCGTTCTTTCAATGGAACCTCTGGGGGCATCTGCCGACCTCGATCATTGTGCTGGTGGCGATCAACCAGCCCTTTACGCTATGGATGCTGCACTCGTTCTTTCTGAACATTCCCAAGGATCTGGACGAAAGCGCCATGGTCGACGGCTGCACCCGGTTCCAGGCGTTTCGCCATGTCATCATTCCAGTCATGTGGCCGGGCGTGATCACGACGGGACTTTTCTCGTTTCTTCTTGCCTATAACGACTTTGCCGTCACGGCGATGCTGCTAAGCCAGGAAAACCAGACGATGGTGCCCAAGATCGCGAGCTTCTTGGGGACGACACAGGTCGAAGGGCAGGTGATGTATGCCGTGGCCGCCGTTGTCTCGGCCACAGCGCCGTTGTTTGTCCTTATCATGTTCTTCCAGCGCCAGATTGTCAGCGGCCTCACCGCCGGAGCCGTCAAAGGGTAACCATGTCCGACCTGCAAGCCGCCAAAGCCACCGTCCAGGCCCATTATAAGGCTCTGGCGGGGGCCAGCCCTGACACGGTCGGGGGCATCATCGCCGCCGCCGTCAGCCCGGATTATATGTGGCGGGGGATGCACCCGTTCCACGAACAGACCGGCGCGGCTGCTGTTGCGGCGACGTTCTGGGCCCCCTTCCTGACCTCGATGAGCCGGGTCCAGCGGCGCGAGGACATCTTTTTCGCCGGTCAGAACGAGATGGATGGTTTCACCTCTGTCTGGACGGCCTCGATGGGGCATCTGATGGGCCTCTTTGATGCGCCGTGGTTGGGGATACCTGCCACCGGCAAGATGATCTTTTTGCGCTATGCAGAGTTCAACAAGGTCGAAGATGGTGTGATCACCGAGACGGCATTGTTCTGCGACATCCTGCATCTGATGACGCAGGCCGGGCTACAGCCGCTGCCCCCGCAGACCGCCGCCCATCTGGTTCAGCCCGGCCCGATGACCCACGATGGTCTGTTGTATGGTCCGCAGGAGGCAGGCGAGGGGGAGGCGACGCTGGACCTGATCAACCGGATGATCGGCGACATCAATGCCCATCAACGGTTTCAGACGCCGCAAGAGGAACTGGCCGAGTGCTGGCATGACGACATGATCTGGTGGGGCCCTGCCGGGATCGGAGCGACCTATACGATTGACCGCTATATCGAACAGCACCAACGCCCGTTCCGCACCCAGATCACCGACAGGGTGTTCAACGGCCATCTGTGCCGCATGGCTGAGGGCAGATACGGCGGCTTTTTCGGCTGGCCCAACCTCACCCTGACCAATGCGGGCGGTTACATGGGCATGACAGGCAGCAACACCCGCGCCGATATGCGGGTCGTCGACATTTATCGCCGCGACGGTGACAAGCTGGCCGAAAACTGGATATTCATCGACATGCTGCATTTCCTGAACATGCAGGGACTTGATGTTCTGGGCCGCATGGCCAGTTTCGGCCCCCCGGCCAAAAGCTGATCGGTCAGCGGATCCGCATCTCTGTCGCCTGATCAAAAAAGAACAGGCGGGAAGGGTCAACTGTCAGGCCGACCATCGCCCCCTCCTCGACCCTCTCATCGCCGCGTTCCTCGACCACGATCCGCTCTCCGGTCGGGGCCGACAGATAGGCGTAGGACACTCCGCCAAGGCTTTCGGTCAGTTCGACCTTATGGGTTGATCCGGTCATGTCGAGGGACAGGTGTTCGGGGCGAAGGCCCACATGGATCGGTTTGCCCGACCACACCTCGGGGATCGTGCGATCAACCTCGCCGCCAAGGCCAGCCACATGGGGCACCCCGGCCTTAACTTCACCAGCCAGAAAGTTCATGGCCGGGGACCCTATGAAGCCCGCCACGAATTTGTTGTCCGGGTCGCGGTAAAGGTCCATTGGGCGACCCACCTGTTCGATCACGCCTTTGCGCAGGACGACGATCTTGTCGGCCAGCGTCATCGCCTCGACCTGATCGTGGGTGACATAGATCATCGTCGCCCCGATTTCCTTGTGCAGGCGGGCAATCTCGACGCGCATCTCGACGCGCAATTCAGCGTCGAGGTTGGACAGCGGCTCGTCGAACAGGAAGACCTCGGGGCCGCGCACAATGGCCCTGCCGATGGATACCCGCTGCCGCTGTCCCCCCGAAAGGGCGGCAGGCTTGCGCTTGAGGTATTCGTCCAGCTTCAGGATGCGGCTGGCCTCGGACACCTTGGCCCTGATCTCGGCCTTGGGGTGGCCGTTCATCTTGAGGCCAAAGCCCATGTTCTCTTCGACCGTCATATGCGGGTAAAGGGCATAGGTCTGAAACACCATCGCCACACCCCTCTCGGACGGATCAAGACGCGTGACATCGCGTTCGCCAATCCGGATGGATCCGCCGGTCGTGACCTCGAGGCCGGCCACCATCCGCAGAAGTGTGGACTTGCCGCAACCGGACGGGCCGACGAACACGCAGAATTCGCCATCGTCGATCTCAAGGCTGACACCGTGGATCACCTGCGTATCGCCGTATTTCTTGACCACCGAATTCAGTGTGACGCCGGTCATTGTCTGTCCTCCCGATTGCAATTGGGCCGTTGGTCTATGTCTGGAAAGCGCCAGGATCCGACGGCGGCACCGATTTTGTCGGCGGCTTCGTGCAGTCTTGGGGCAAGCTTTTCGAGGGCGGCCAGTGATAGCCGCTGGGTCGTGGCGGTGATCGACACGGCCCCGAGCACGCGGCCCTGTCTGCTCAGGATCGGGGCGGCAATGCAGATGATGCTGGGTTCATGCTCTTCGCGGTCAAATCCATGGCCTTGCGCGCGGATCTCGACCAGTTCAGCGCGAAGGCTGTTTGCGTCAGCCAGAGTGGCCGGGGTGAAGGGGTGAAAAGATTGCTGTGCAATCAGCTCTTCGACGCGGTCGGGATGCTCATAGGCCAGGATCGTCTTGCCGATCCCGGTGCAATAGGCGGGGCCGACCTTGCCCGCGTCGCTGAACATATGGACGGGGCGCGTCGGGTTGATCTTGTCAACGTACAGAACCTGGGCATGGTCGAGTTGGGCCAGGTGTACCGTTTCGCCCACGTCGGCTGCCAGCCGCTCCAGCTCGGGCCGGGCGATCGGGGCGAGCGAGGATTGGGACCATGCGGAATGGGCCAGCCGGACCAGCCGGACGCCCGGCGAATAGGTGCAAGTGTCTGCGTCATAGGCCAGCATGCGCTGGTTGGTGAGGGTCTGGACGAACCGATACAGGGTGGCCTTGGGGTAGGGGGCGTCATCCAGCAGTTCGGAAAAGCGGACAGGCCGACCAAAGGACGCAACACGGTCCAACACATCAAGCGCCTTGCCGACCGTCCCATCGCCCAATTCCGACATACCTTTTTTTCAACCCCCGGTTTCCTTCGGCCCTGTGCCCTTCTCTTTAACGGGGCACGCGCAGCTGTTGACAACCTTAGGCGAGTTGCGGTTAAGTTTTCAATATTCAAAACTTAGTTTCAAATATTGGAACAAGTTTTGTAGCAACACAGGGAGGACTTCATGTTGCACCTCAAGAAAAGCGCCCCGCTGGCGCTTGGCATCGCTTTGCTGGCTGGGACCAGCGCGATGGCCCAGCAGCGGACCTTGAACTACTACGCTGACTTTGATCCGATCCCGCTGGCTGCCTTTGAGGCGCTGATCGCGGATTTCGAGGCTGCGAACCCCGACATCGACGTTGTTCTTCAGAACTTCGACCACGAAGGGTACAAGACCGCGATCCGTAACTTCCTGACCACCGACGCGCCGGATCTGGCCAACTGGTACGCAGGCAACCGGATGGCGCCGTTCGTCAACTCCGGTCAGTTCATGGATGTGTCTGACGTCTGGGCCGACAACGGGCTGGACGAGTCGCTGGGCTCTGCCATCGCGTCGATGACCATTGATGGCAAGCAGTGGGGCGTTCCCTATACCTATTATCAGTGGGGCATCTACTTCAACAAAACCGCCTACGAGCAGGTCGGTGCCGAAGTGCCAACCACCTATGACGAATTCGTCGCCAACTGCGAGCTTTTTGCGGCTGCCGACATCGACTGTCTGACCACCGGCACTTCTGCCCTCTGGCCCGGAGCCGGCATCTTTGACTATCTGAACCTGCGGACCAACGGCTATGAGTATCACATGGCCCTGACCTCGGGCGATGTGGCCTGGACCGACGATGGCGTGCGCGAGACCTTTGCCCAATGGGCACGGATTCAGCCCTACATCACCGAAAACCACGCCGCGATCGACTGGCAGGACGCAGCAACCCTGCTCGTTCAGGGCCGCGCCGCGAACTATGTCATGGGCAACTTTGCCGTTGGCGTGTTCAAGGACGGCGGGATGACCGACGAGACGCTGGGCTTCATGCCCTTCCCGACGATCAACCCTGATGTCGCCCGGGCCGAAGAAGCCCCGACCGACACCATCCACATCCCCGCCGGTGCAACCAACGTGGAAGACGCCAAGACCTTCCTCGCGTTTGTGGCTCAGGCCGATGTTCAGACCAAGTTGAACGAGGCGCTGGGCCAGCTGCCCATCAACAGCGGTTCCACCGTTGGATCCGACCCGTTCATCACGGCCGGGTTCGAGCTCTTGTCGACCACCCCAGGCGGCATTGCCCAGTTCTTTGACCGGGACGCCCCGGCAGAGATGGCCAAGCTTGGCATGGAAGGCTTCCAGGAGTTCATGGTTATCCCCGATAACCTCGACGATATCCTCGCCCGTCTGGAGCAGGCGCGCGAGCGTATCTACCAGTAACGACTATAGGTGGCGGCGGGGAAACCTGCCGCTACCATTCCGGCCCGTAGCGGCCGCGGAGACGAGTGGGGGGATCGCGCATGTCCGTGACATCAAGCGAAACGCGGCAACGCTCCTGGTGGCGGTCCAATCAGCAATGGCTGACGCCCTGGCTGTTCCTGACGCCGGGCATGATCATGTTTGCCCTCTATGTCGTCTGGCCGATCTTCGAAAGCTTCCGCATCTCGTTCTACGACTGGGACGGACTGGGCGAGGCGCAATGGCTGGGCTGGGCGAACTATCAGGAATTGTTCAAAGACCGGGCGTTCAAGACATCACTCAAGAACAACGTCATCTGGTTGGTCCTCTATATGCTGGCCGTCCCGATGGGCCTTGGCATCGCGATCTTTCTTAACCAGACGGTGCGGGGCATCCGCATCTACAAATCGCTGTTCTTCTTTCCGTTCGTGATCAGTCAGGTTGTCGTCGGCCTGATGTTCTCGTGGTTTTATGCCCCGAATTTTGGCCTTCTGTACAAGCTGACCGAGTTTCTGACGGGCAAGGGGATTGCCGTTCTGGCCGATCCCGATCTTGTCACTTACGGGATTATCGCCGCCGGTCTCTGGCCGCAGATTGCCTATTGCATGATCCTTTACCTTACCGGCCTGAACAACGTGGCCCCCGACCAGATCGAAGCGGCCCGTCTGGATGGAGCCAAGGGGTTCAAGATGCTGTGGTATGTGATCCTGCCCCAGTTACGCCCGGCGACATTCATCGCGGTCGTTGTCACGGTCATCGGTGCCCTTCGGTCCTTTGACCTTGTGTCGATCATGACCAATGGCGGGCCGTTCGGGTCGTCGCGGGTACTGTCCTATTACATGTATGAACAGGCCCTGTCGGAATACGGCTACCGGATGGGCTATGGCGCGGCCATCGCGGTCATCCTCTTTCTGATCATGATGGTTTTCATCTCGGGTTTCATCTGGAAGATGGTCCGTGACGAAAGAGGGGTGAACTGAGATGTTTCCACGTCCCGTTGATCAGGCATCCCCCCTTGTCCGCACCGCCTATCAGGTTGCCCTGCCGATTGCCCTGATCCTTTGGCTGCTGCCCCTGCTTGGGGTGGCGCTGACATCGGTCCGGCCGTCCTCTGACCTTGCGGCGGGCAACTACTTTGGCTGGCCCTCGTCCTTTGCGATCTCGAACTATGCAGAGGTGTTCCAGAACTCGCCCATCGGGCGCTATATCTTCAACTCGTTCAAGGTAACGATCCCCACGGTGATCGGCACGCTTGTCCTGTCCTGCATGACCGGCTTTGCGCTGGGCGTTTACCGGTTCCGCTCGAACATCCTGATCTTCTTTCTGTTCGTGGCTGGCAACTTCGTGCCGTTTCAAATCCTGATGGTTCCGGTGCGCGACCTCACGTTCAACATGGGCCTCTACAATACCACGGCAGGCCTTGCGATGTTCCACATCGCCTTTCAGACGGGGTTCTGCACGCTTTTCATGCGGAACTTCATCGCTGCCTTGCCGCGCGAATTGATCGAGGCGGCCCGGGTCGAGGGCGTGGCCGAGTGGAAAATCTTTTGGTACATCGTGCTGCCCCTCATGCGGCCCGCCATCGCGGCGCTGTCGGTTCTGGTCTTTACCTTTATCTGGAACGACTTTTTCTGGGCGACGGTCCTGACGACCTCTGCCAGCACGCAACCGGTGACGGCGGGTCTGTCATCGCTGAACGGTCAGTGGATTGCGGCATGGCATCTGGTGTCCGCAGGATCGATCATCGCCGCGATGCCGCCGGTTCTGATGTTCTTCCTGATGCAAAAGCACTTCATCGCCGGGCTTACACTGGGCGCGGTGAAGTAACGAAAACGTCCTCGCGATGGTTCGCGAGGACGTTCCAAGGTCATAAGATGTCTTAAGAGTCAGGCGGAAAGGTCAGCACGCAGCAGCTCGCCGATCTTTTCGATGGTGGCCGCGTCGATGGTCAGCGGCGGGGACAGGGCAAAGCTGTCGCCAATCGGGCGCACGACCAGCCCCTTGTCCCAAAGCCGCTCATAGGCGGCGCGACCGGCTGCGCCAACCGGACCGTCCTGGGCCAATTGCACCGCGCCGATCAGCCCTGCGTTGCGGATATCGACGACCTTTTCGATCCCCTTAAGGCTGTGCAACATCTCCTGGAAAAGCGGGGCCATCTTGGCGACGTTCTCAAAGATGCCTTCGTCACGATAGACGTCCAGCGTCGCGATACAGGCGGCCGAGGCAAGGGGATGGCCGGAGTAAGTGTAGCCATGGAACAGGTCGGGCATGTTGGCCGGACCGCTCAGGAATGCTTCGCGCACATTGGAGGTCGCAAAGACACCGCCCATCGGGACGGTTGCATTGGTCATGCCCTTGGCCACCGTGAAAAGGTCCGGCCTTACCCCGTAGTGCTGGTAGGCAAAGGCGGTGCCCATCCGGCCGAACCCGGTGATCACCTCGTCAAAGATCAAAAGGATGCCGTTGGCGTCGCAAATCTCGCGCAGCCGCTGCAGGTAGCCAACGGGTGGCGGGAACACACCGCCAGCGCCGGACACAGGCTCTACGATCACGGCGGCGATGGTGTGGGCCCCTTGGGTTTCGCAGATCATCGCCAGATCGTCGGCAAGGTCGGCGCCATTTTCGGGGCTGCCCTTGGTAAAAGCATTTTGGGGCAGGTTGGTGTGCCGCATATGCTGGACAGAGGGGTAGAGCGTCCCGAACTGCCCCTTGTTCAGACCAATCCCGCCGACGGACAACCCGCCAAAGTTGATGCCATGGTAGGCCTTTTGCCGACCAACCAGAATGCGCCGTTGCCCTTCGCCGCGGGCGGCATGATAGGCCAGCGCGATCTTGAGGGCGGTGTCCACAGACTCCGACCCCGAGTTGGTCAGGAAGACGTGGTCAAATCCGGGGGCAAGTTCCACCAGACGGCTGGCGGCCTGAAAGGCGATGGGATGGCCCTGGTTGAACGAATGGGCAAAGTCGAGGGTTGCGGCCTGCTTTTGGATCGCGGCCACGATGTAAGGGTGATTGTGACCCGCATTGCAGCACCACAAACCGCCGGTGCCGTCGATCAGCTTTTTCCCTTCCATCGAAGTGTAGTATAGACCCTCGGCCCCGGTCATCATCCGTGGCCGGTCCTTGAACCAGCGCGAGGCGGTAAAGGGCATCCAGAAGCTGTCAAGATCGTTCGGAATACTGCTTTGATCGTTCATCGGAGCCTCCAGGCGTTGCGGACGTTGTGCGTTCAGTCTGCACTGTCTGAAAGTTCACGGCCATGCGCAATGGGAGGTCTGCGAAACTCTGGCCCGATTTTACGACATCGCCAGAAATTGCGCGGCATCGGGTGGGGTTGCTGCCGGGGTCAACGCAGCCGGTCGGGTGGTCCTCGGCGCGTCCAGACACAACGTGCTACCTTTTGGCTGTTAGGTCAGCATGGATGCTAAGCTCCACTTGTCAGACCTCGATAATTTAATTATCCATGAATTATGGAATCGCGACTCACAGACCGTCTTTCGACCCTGGCTCATCCCCAACGCATGGGGGTGTTTCGGCTGCTGATGCGGCGGTATCCGGACGAGCTTTCAGCGGGCGAGATTGGTCAGGTGCTGGAAATCAAGCCAAGTACCACTTCGGTCTATCTGGCCGCCCTGCGGCAGGCGGGCCTTATCTCGCAACACCGGGAGGGTACGCACCTCTTCTATCGTGTGAACCTTGAGGCCACGCGCGAGGTCGTTGCGGACCTTTTTCAGGATTGCTGTCGCGGTCGGGCAGACCTTTGCCCACCGCAGTCCTTGCCCTTTATGGAGGATACGGCTGTGGCACCCAGCAAGGTCTTTAACGTGCTGTTCGTTTGCACCGGAAACTCTGCCCGGTCGATCTTTGCCGAAACCATCCTGCGTGATCTGGCGGGCGACCGGTTCAGGGCGTTTTCGGCAGGGACCATGCCAAGGTCATCGCTTAACCCACTGGCGGTCGAGATGCTCGCCTCCAAAGGGCACGACGTCAGCGTTCTGCGGTCAAAGAACATAGCCGAGTTTCAGGGGGGCGATGCGCCACCGATGGACTTTGTGTTCACCGTCTGCGATCGGGCCGCGAACGAAGAATGCCCACCCTGGCCCGGTCAACCGGTCTCGGGTCATTGGGGGATGCCCGATCCGGTCAAGGCGACGGGAACCCTTGCTGAACAACGCCTTGCCTTTCATCAGGCCTATGGTGCGCTGCACAACCGCATAACCGTTTTCACCGCCCTTCCGTTCGATCGCCTTGATCGCGGGTCGCTTCAGACCCGCATCGACGCCATCGGGCAGGATGCCATCAGTCAGGACCTCTGAACCACATGACCACCTATGCCTTGAACGGCCTCGGCCGTATTGGAAAGCTCGCCCTGCGACCTCTTTTGGCGCGGGGGGCAAAGATCGCCTTTATCAACGATGCCGTTGGGGACCCGGCGATGCACGCGCATCTGTTGGAGTTCGACAGCGTCCATGGCCGCTGGCCCGCCACCTTTGCAGCTGAGGACAACGCCCTCACCATCGACGGGACACGGATCCCATTGACCAACGCCAGCAATCTTGAGGACCTGCCCCTCGACGGGGTCGATGTGGTCATCGACTGCACCGGGGCGTTCAAGTCCGAGGCCAAGCTGGCCCCCTACTTTGCCGCCGGGGTCAAGAAGGTGGTCGTTTCGGCCCCCGTCAAGGACGGGCGGACGACAAACATCGTCTACGGCGTCAACGACGACGTCTATGATCCGGACCTGCACGACATCGTCACGGCGGCCAGCTGCACCACCAATTGCCTCGCCCCTGTGGTCAAGGTGCTGCTGGAGGGGATCGGGATCAAGCATGGCTCGATCACCACGATCCACGACGTGACCAACACCCAGACCATCGTGGACCGGCCTGCCAAGGATCTGCGCCGCGCCCGATCGGCCTTGACCAACCTCATCCCCACGACCACGGGGTCGGCCACCGCGATCACGCTGATCTACCCCGAACTGGCGGGCAAGTTGAATGGCCATGCCGTCCGGGTGCCGCTTCTGAACGCCTCGATCACCGATTGCGTGTTCGAAATGGCCCGCGAAACCACGGTGGAAGAGGTCAACACCCTGTTCAAAGCCGCCGCAGACGGCCCCCTGAAGGGCATCCTCGGCTACGAGACCCGGCCCCTTGTGTCATCGGACTATACCAACGACCCCCGCAGCGGGATCGTCGATGCCCTGTCGACGATGGTGGTGAACGGCACGCAGCTGAAGGTCTATGTCTGGTACGACAACGAATTTGGCTATGCCCAACGTCTCGTGGACGTGGCCCTGATGGTTGGCGGCCGGTTGTGACACGACCTGCCGGTTTTGCCGCCTACGCGACCGTCACGGCAGCCTATTGGGCATTCATGCTTACCGACGGAGCCTTGCGGATGCTGGTGCTTTTGCACTTTCACACGCTTGGGTTTTCGCCGGTGCAACTGGCCTATCTGTTCGTCCTTTATGAGGTTGCGGGGGTTATCACCAACCTCTCCGCCGGCTGGATTGCGGCCCGCTTTGGGCTGACCTCAACCCTTTATGCCGGGCTGACGCTGCAGGTGGTGGCCCTTTTGGCGCTTGCGCAACTTGATCCGGCATGGGGGCTTGCGGCCTCGGTTGCCTTTGTCATGGCAGTGCAGGGGCTGTCGGGCGTCGCCAAGGACCTCGCCAAGATGAGCTCGAAGAGCGCGGTGAAACTGCTGGCCCCAAAGGACGGGGCAGGGCTGTTCCGCTGGGTGGCGCTGCTGACGGGGTCAAAGAACGCGGTCAAGGGTGCGGGCTTTCTGTTGGGGGCGGGGCTTTTGGCGCTGTTCGGCTTTGTCCCGTCGATCCTTGCGATGGCGGCGATCCTGTTCGCAATCCTGATCGGGGTCCTGATCGGCATGCCAAAGGGCCTGCCCGCCGGACGCAAGGATGCCAAGTTTTCCGAGGTCTTTTCAAAGAACCGCAATATCAACTGGCTTAGCTTTGCCCGGATGTTCCTGTTCGGCGCGCGGGACGTCTGGTTTGTCGTGGGCATCCCGATCTACTTCTACGCCGTCCTGTCGGACGGGTCAGAGGCAGGCAATCGGGCGGCGTTCTTTATGATCGGAACCTTCATGGCCGTCTGGACGATCCTTTACGGTGTCGTGCAGGGTGCGGCACCTCGGCTGCTAAAGGCCGCCTCCCGCTCACCCGGAGAGCTGTTGGGTCAGGCCCGGTTCTGGGTCGGCCTGCTGATCGTCGGCCCGGCCGCGCTGGCTGTCGCCGTCTATGCGGCCAGTGCGCCGTCAACGGCCCTGACCACTTTGGTCATCCTTGGCCTGATGGTCTTTGGCGGGATCTTCGCCGTGAACTCTTCGCTGCATTCCTACCTGATCCTGTCCTTCACCGATGACCGCCGGGTGACGATGGATGTCGGCTTTTACTATATGGCCAACGCGGCAGGCCGCCTCGTTGGGACCCTTTTGTCGGGGCTAAGCTATCAGGTCGGCGGGCTGCCCCTGTGCCTGGCCACGGCCGCGGCAATGGTGGTGGTCAGCTACTTTGGCGTGCGTCGGATCGCGGTGGCCTAGCCCGTCCGCTATCGCTGCGCTGCACCTCCACCCTCGCGGCAAAGCTGGCCTGACCGACCGCAAAGGGAAAGCTGGTCAAGGCGGCGTTGGGCAAGACCGACGCCCCGCTTGTCAAAGCATTGAGGCCGGGCCAACCGTCCCTTATCCAGACTGTGCCTGAGGGGATGCGGGGTGTGACCTTGGCCCTTGCGGGAAAGGCGCCCCGTTCATTAGACAAATCAATCGCATCCCCATCTGAAATCCCTCTCTCCGCCGCATCCACCGGTGCGATCCAAAGGTCCGGGACGTCTTCGCGCGCGGCGAGGGTCGGCAAGGCCCTGCCGTGATCGTAGAACGAATGGAAATGGGCAAACGTCCGACCATGGGCGAGCGTCAGGCCAGTCCCTGCAGAAGTGGTCCTGGCAGAAGCGGTCCCCGAAGGATCGTCCGCCGACGCACTGGGCAAAGCGGGCAATCCCATTTTGATGGCGCGTTCCGAATAGAACTCGAGCCGGCCAGAGGGTGTCGCGAATTCCAGCGTTGGATAGGCCACGTGCGAGACTTTCAAGGCCACCCGCCCGCCATTTGACCGCATGTCGGCGACTGTCGCATGCCCTGTCGCTGGATGGTCCAGCACTGCGTTCATCGCGGCTTCCTGATTGACCCAAGGGTAGACATCCGCAACCCCCAGCCTTGCCGCAAGGCCCTTGTAAAGCTCTTAGACCGGTCTGCTGTCCCCGGCCGGCGTCATGGCGCGGTCGGACAGGTGAACATAGGTGTTCGTGGCCTTTGCCCCGATCTCTTCCAGCCAGATCGTGCCGGGCAGGACGATATCGGCGGCTTCCCGGATCGTTTGGTTGGAAAAGATGTCATAGGCCACAACAAGGTTAGCCTTTGCCAGCGCCGCCCGAAGGCGATTGGTGTCGGGAAAGGAGGACAGCAGATTTGATCCGATCGCAAACAGGACCTTAACCGCACCGGTTTCAAGCGCCTCAACGATGGCCTCCAACTGGTTGGGCACATAGTCCCCCGGCACGCGCCGTTCGGCGGCGGCCTGACTGGCAAAACCGGCCCCATGGCTGCGGCCGCCATGCCTGGGACCAAGCCCGCCACCCGGTTTGCCAAAGTTGCCGGTCAGGGCGGGCAGGCAGGCAATCGCCCGCGCCGCCTCATAGGTATTGCCGCCCTTGTGTAGCGATGATCCACCAATCACGATCATCGCGGGCCGTATTGCTGCGTAGCTGCGGGCAAGCCCGACGATCCGTTCCGCAGTGACTCCGGTTAGGGCCTCGGCCCATTGCGGGGTCATCGTTTGCAGGTGCTCTTTCAGCGCCGAAAACCCCAGGGTGTGCTGATCGACAAAGTCCGCGTCCCAGCGGCGGTCAGCGACGATGACATGCATCATGGCAAGGGCCAGGGCCGTATCGGACCCCGGCCGCAAAAGGATCACCTCATCCGCCAGGGCCGAGGCTTCGGTCCGGCGCACGTCGACCACAACGATCCGCGCACCGCGCCGTTTGGCGATTTCAACGTGTTTCAGGGTGCTGGCCTGACTGACCGTGTTTGCGCCCCACAGGATGATCATCTCGGAATGGGCGCTCAGATCCTCTTTGGTCGAGGTTTCGACCGCACCGGTCAGTCCGGCCCCAAAGGCACCCAGCCCCCAGCAGATCATTGCGGGGTCCCAGAACTGGCACCCGTAGAGATTTGCAAACCGCTCCATCTGGGCGCGTTTCAGGCCAAAGCCGTAGTCGTTCGCAGCGTTGCCGTGGCCTTGCCAAAAGCCGACCGCCTTGGGCCCCACGGCTTGCATCCTTGTAGCGATGGTATCAAGCGCGTCGTCCCAGGAGGTTGGCGTCCAGTCCGGGCTGCCCCGCTTGGCCCGGATGAGCGGGCCAAGAAGTCTGCCAGGGTTTCCGATGATCTCATGGGCGGCCTTGCCCCGCATGCACAGAAAGCCCTGGCTGTCGGGGTTGGTTTCGTCCCCTTCGATTGAGACGAGGGAGCCGTCCTGGACCGTGACTGTCATGCCGCACAGGGTTGGATGGCAGTTCATTGGACACATGGTCCGGATCGTCTCGCGGGGCATGTCACGCTCCTGGCTGTTGCCCGCAAACCCTAGACCGAGGTGCGTGCCATGCGCCAGCAATCCCGGTGGTTGCGCCAGTCCAGGTCAAAGCAGAGCCCTATGTGAGACCCTTTGCGGGGCAGAGCAGGGCCAACCCAAAAAAGGCGCCACCTTGGCCGATCTCTTCCCCTTCCCAAGGCGATTGGTGACATTGTCACTGAACTGGTCCTCACAAAGTTGTATGTTGAGTGCATCTTTAATAAGGAGTCCAAGAAATGAGAGCCAACGTTGGCAAGATTGACCGCCTTCTGCGGTTGCTGCTGGGCATCGCCTTTATCGCGGCCCCCTTCATCAGCAGCATTGATCTGTTTCAGTCGACCGTCGGGATGGTGGTCGGCATCGGGGTCGGCGCTGTCATGGTGGTGACCTCCGTGACCGGGTTCTGCCCGCTGTATCGCATCTTTGGGCTTCGGAGTTCCAAGGCCTGAGGCCATGCCCGATCCGGCCCCCAAACCAAGTCTTAGCTCAATTCTGTGTCCAAGACCTGGCCAGACCGGCCCAAGCCGCAAGAGACTGGCGCGCTTGCCCGGCCCTGGCCGGGGAACGGACCGACGAACATCTGCCATAGGAGACATGATATGACCTACCCGATCGACCAGTCCACAAAACCCGAGGTTTCCGCCCATTTTGATGAGGCGACCAATACGATCAGCTACATTGTGAAGGACCCCTCCAGTTCACATTGCGCCATCATCGACAGTGTCATGGACATCGACTACGCCGCTGGCCGGATAACCTATGATCACGCCGACGCCCTGATCGCCGAGGTCCAGTCGCGCGGCCTGACCCTTGACTGGATCATCGAGACCCACGTCCATGCCGACCATCTGAGTGCCGCCCCCTACATCCAGCAAAAGCTTGGCGGCAAGATCGGCGTTGGCGATAAGATCCTGGTTGTGCAGGAAACCTTCGGGAAAGTCTTTAACGAAGGGACCGAGTTCCAGCGCGACGGTCGCCAGTTCGACGCCCTGTTCAAGGACGGGGACACCTACAAGGTCGGCAATATGCAGGCCTTTGCCATCTATACACCCGGCCATACCCCGGCCTGTATGGTGCATGTGATGGGGGACGCCGCTTTTGTCGGTGATACCTTGTTCATGCCGGATGGCGGATCGGCCCGCGCCGACTTTCCCGGTGGAGACGCAGGGCAGCTTTATGACAGCATTCAAAAGGTCCTCGCCCTGCCGGATGATACCCGCCTTTTCATGTGCCATGACTACGGCCCGAACGGCCGCGACATCGAGTGGGAGACAACGGTCGGCGAGGAAAAGGCCCACAACATCCATGTGGGACAAGGCAAGACCCGCGAGGACTTCATCAAGTTCCGGACCGAGCGTGACGCGCAACTGGATATGCCGCGCCTGATCATCCCGTCCCTGCAGGTCAACATGCGGGCTGGTGAAGTTCCGAAGGACAAGGACGGCAACCTGATGCTCAAGGTGCCGGTCAACGCCCTGTAAGAATGCCAAGGCAAGGCCCGCCCTTGTGATACGCACGCAAGTTTGGGCCTATGCTGGATGAGTTTGGTCCGGCCCTTTGAAAAGGGGGCGGGGCCTTTTCGTCTTGCCGCGTGGCAGCAGGCTCTGGCCGATCGCAACCGCGCTTTTTGGACCCTTCATCCCGGCGAGCTGTGGTTTGACTACCGTTTCGCCATTCTGCCGTTCCCTTTGGCGCGGATCGCTGCAAAGCTTCGGCTACGGCGCTTTGCGTCCATGAAGGGCGGCCATTCACCGGGGCCAGTACGATTTGACCAATGAAAGAGGACAGGCCCAATGGCTGTAGATGGGGAAATGACACCAAGGGTGGCCTTTTTCGGCTTTGGCGAAGCGGCCAATGCGTTCCTGTCGGGCTGGGCGCCGGGCGATCCGGCCCGGATCACTGCCTATGACATCAAGACCGATGACCCCGAAACAGCGCCCGCGATGCAGTCGCGTTTTGCGCAGGCCGGGGTGACAGGTGTGGCAACGCCGCAGGCGGCTTTGGTTGATGCCCAATACATCTTTTCCGTGGTGACCGCCGATCAAGCGCTGGCGGTGGCGCAATCCGCGTCTGGCGGGCTGATGCCGGGGGCGTTGTGGTTCGATTGCAATTCCTGCGCCCCCGAGACCAAGCGCCGTGCCGCCGAGGTGATCGAAGCCGCAGGCGGGCGCTATGTCGACGTGGCCGTCATGTCGCCTGTCCATCCCAAGCGTCACCTTGTGCCCTTGAAGATTGCGGGCCCCCATGCCGAGGACGGAGCCGCTGCGCTGCGCAAGTTCGACATGCGGCCCGAGGTCGTGGGGGACAAGGTCGGACAGGCCTCCTCCATCAAGATGATCCGATCCGTCATGATCAAAGGCCTTGAGGCCCTGACGGCCGAATGCTTTCTCGCTGCCCGTCGGGCAGGTGTCGAAGAAGAGGTGCTCGCCTCACTCGAGGCCTCGGACCCCGATATCGCCTGGCGCAAGCGGGGCAGCTACAACCTGGAACGCATGATAGTCCATGGCACCAGACGAGCTGCCGAAATGCGCGAGGTGGCTGTGACGCTGGGCGACCTTGGCCTTCCCAATCATATGAGCGCGGCAAGCGCAGAATGGCAGGATCAGGTTGCCAATGCCGGTGTCACGGCGGGCCAAGACGACCTGTTCGACCGGATGGATCGGTTGCTGTCCCGGCTTTAGCACAACGGTCCATCTTGCCGGTCCGCGCCGGCAGGGCAAAGATGCTTGTGCCGCGCAATTTGCAGGTTGCAACCAACCGCCCTGCGGGCTCCAATACCAGGTGATGATCCTGAGGAGTGACTCAATTGACAAATCCCCTCGGGGCCTTGGCGCCAAATGGCGTCTTGCGGGTGGCCATCAACACCGGCAACAGCGCCCTCGTCCAGATGGTCGACGGCGACCCGCAAGGCATCTGCCCGGCACTGGCGCGAAGGCTGGCACAGGAAATCGGCGCCACGATGGAACCGGTCATTTATGACGGCGCAGGCAAGGTCTTTGCCGACGCGGCAGGCGATGTCTGGGACCTCGCCTTTCTTGCCATCGACGCGACGCGGGCCAAGGCGATCAGCTTTACCCGGCCCTACTATGTCATCGAGGCGACCTATGCCGTGCGCAAGGGCGGCCCTGTTCAATCGGTCGAGGATGCGGATCGGGCGGGTATGACCGTTCTCACCTCCATCGGCTCTGCCTATGACATGTATTTGGCGGCAAACCTCAAGCACGCGGTTCACGACCGGACCGGCACCCCGACCGAAAGCTTTGCAGCATTCCGCGAGGGGCGGGGCGATGCGGTCGCTGGCGTTCGCGCCTCGCTTGAGAGGTTCTTTGGGGACGATCCCACGATTGAAATCCTGCCCGACGTGGTGACGAAGGTTGAGCAGGCGATGGTTCTGCCCGGCGCAAATAGCCCGATGATTGGGGATCTCGACGCCTTTTTGGCAAAGGCCATCGCCGACGGCTTTGTCGCGGCGGAACTGGCCTAGAACGCTTCGCCCAGCCCGGCCCAGATCAGTCGGGCGGCGATCAGGAATAGGACGATGTCCAAAGCGCGGTGAAACCGCGCGTCCGTCATCCGTGTCAGAACCCGCCGCCCGGCAAAGGTCCCCGCAAGGCCGCACAGGATCATGGCCGCGATGAACGGGAACCACTCCACAAAGGCAAAGCCAAGGATCCCGAACGTCAGGGACTTGAGCAGATGTTGCACCGTCATCAGCGTGGCATGGGTGGCGACATGCTTGTGCCGGGGCAGGGCCAGTGATTTTGAGTAGCTGGCGACAAAGACCCCGGTTGCCCCGAAGAACATTGTCAGAAAACTTGAGATCAGCCCGGTCAGAACGGGCCACCGGCTAAGCCATTTGGGCGAGCGTGCAAGGACCGACCACACGATGAAAAGGCCCACGCCCGTCTGCACCACCCAGGGCGGTATGTTCATGGCGATGTTGCCGCCGATGGCGACACCGACGATGGACCCCACCACGAACCAGGGCAGGGCCGGCCAGAAGGTGTGGCGGACGAACATGACGGCCCGGCCAAGGTTGCTGCCCAGCTGCACGACCCCGTGGACCGGGATCAGGGCCAACGGCGGCATTGTCACCGCCATGACAGCCAGCAAAAGGGCACCGCCGCCGATCCCGAAGGCTACGGTGATCAATGACCCGATAAAGGACATGCCAAGAAGCAGGGCAATAATGCTCCCGCCAAGGTCGGGCGGCATCAGGGCGACAAGGGTTTCCGTCATGGCGCGAATGTGGGTGACTTCACCCCCTCTGGCTGCGATGATCGAGCGGTATTCAACAATGGAAGACCAGTGACAGGCCCATGCCCACCCGGATCGACTATATCGGACTGGAGGCCTTCATTGCCATTGCGCAACTGGGCACCTTTGCCCGTGCCGCGGATCACCTCAATCTGTCGCAGACCGCCCTCAGTCATAGGATCCGCAAGCTTGAGGCGGACATCGGGATGCGCCTGTTGTTGCGAACCACCCGCGAAGTGTCGCTGACCGAGGCGGGTCAAGAATTGTTGCCGGTGGCGCGGCGGAACCTTGAGGCGCTTTCCACGGCTTACGGCGCGATGCAGATGCAGGCCAAGGCGCAGCAGCAGACCCTCACGTTCGCCTGCCTGCCGACCTTCGCCCATTTCTACCTGCCGTCCGTCCTTGAGGACTTTGCCCGCACCCATCCGAAGATGTCGATCCGTTTGCAGGAACAACCCGCCGGTCGGATCACCGAGATCGTCACCTCGGGCGAGGCGGAGTTCGGCGTGACCTTGCTGGGGGCACAGCCCTGGGATCTGGAGTTCACGGCGATCCGCCGCGAGCCCTATGTCCTTCTCGTTGGTCCCGAACATCGTCTGGCTGGGCAAAAGACTGTCGTCCGGGATGACCTGGCAAGCGAGCTTTTCGTGCGGATCAACACACAGTCGACGAACCGTCAGATGGTCGACGATTTTCTGGGCCCCGTCGCCGATACCATCGACTGGCGGTACGAGGTGCAGAACGCCACGATGGCCATGGCCATGGTCCAGCAAGGGGCGGCGGTCACCGTCCTGCCCGGCCTGACTGCCAAGATGAGCGTCGGACGTCTGGTCGGACTGCCCTTTGCCGATGTCGATATGTTCCGAACGCTTGGCATCCTCAAGCGGCGCGGCGCGCCCCTGTCTGACGCCGCACAGGCCCTGTTGGATCAGATCATGGCAGTTATTGACAGTGACGACGCCTGACACGACACCAGCCATCTGGCCGTTGCCGCATTGGCCGGGCGTTCGGGCCGACATTGTCTGTCCAACCCTCAATTCGCGTTGATCGGCTCGGGTTCGCAGCTGATCTGGCAACATGGATGCGGTTTCGCATTTGGCCGATCCTGCCAAGGTTGGCCCTGTGTCAGGGGGGTCCGACCAATCCTCAAGGATGTGTACCCTAATGGCCCTTATCCCTTGTGCGGATGCGCGCGATGCATGACCGGTGACGCCACTTTGTCAGAGATCGGGAAATCCCAAAGAGCGACCCCGGCGACGTCTTTGACCAGATCAGGCACCCTGTCCAGATCGTCGACCCGGTGCCCCGTGGCCCCAAATCCGCGTGCGATGGCGGCAAGGTCCGTCCGTCCAAAGACCGCGCCCGCGTCACTCAGGCCCTCGGCCCGCAACTTGTGGATTTCTGACCCGTAGGCCCCGTCGTTCAGGACGCAGATCACGATCTTAAGGCCGTGGCGCACCATGGTCTCAAGTTCCTGAATATGCATCAGGATGCTGCCGTCCCCGTCGAACAGGACGACGGTCTTGTCCGGCCGGGCGGCGGCCACGCCCATGGCAAAGGCGATGCCATTTCCAATGGCCCCGAACTCTCGGATCGTCAGGAACTGCGCGTAGGGGCGGGATGGCATCTGGGTGAAATAGAAAGAGCAGTGCCCCGAGGAATTCACCATCTCCCAATCTGGCGGCAGGGCGGCCTCAAGTGCAGCGACCACGTCGCGAGGATCATGAACCTCTGGCTCCGGGTGGCGGGGGCTTGCGTCGGCAGGTGTGGTGGCGATGCGGTTGGCAAGGGCGTCGGTCCGCCAGTCCGCCGGTCGGTTGGCGACCGCGTCGGTGAGGGTGGCAACGCCCATAGCGGCGTCGGCGCGAATATGACTGTCGGCGGCCACGCGCCCTTGCGACTGGACCGCGGGCTGGGTGTCGATCTGCAGGACATGGGCCTGGCCGAACAGCTTGCCCCCGTCGGCATTGTGATGGGCAAGGCTGCACCCGACCGCGATGACGAGGTCGGCCTGACCCAGAAGATCGCGGGCCACATCGGTCGAAAATCCGCCAGCGACGCCGATGCTGAACGCGTCCCCGGCAAACAGGCCGCGCGCGGGCAGGGTGGTGGCCAGCATTGCGTCCAGCTTGGCGGCCAGCAGGCGGATCTCATCCACCGCATGCACGGCACCAAGGCCCGCCATCACGACAATCCGCTTGGCTTTGGCGATCCGTTCGGCTGCCTGCGCGATATCGGCGGGATTGGGTGGGATCGGGCCGACCTTTGGCAGCATGTCGAGGGACGGCGTGGGCGGGACGTCAGGGCCGTCCCAGACCTTGTCCTGCAGATCAAAGGGCACGCCGATGACCACCGGGCGCTGCTCTTGCCGGGCCTGGACAAAGGCGTCGCGGATCTGCGTCGGCATCCGCGCCAGGTCGTGAAGCGAATGATAGGCGGCCCCTGTGGCCGTGATGATCGGCCCCTGGTCGATACCCTGATTGTACCAACCTTTGCCCAAAGGCGCCTCGCCCGCAAAGACAACGACCGGCAGGTGGGCGCGCACGGCAGCAGGCAATGCGGTCAGCACCTGCGTCAGGCCCGGCCCGCAGGTGGTGGTCGCCACCCCGACGGACCCTGTCTTGCGGGCATAGGCCATCGCGGCGGCGACGGCGCAATGTTCGTGCCGGACATAGATCATCCGGCAGCCGCCATCGGCCATCCGGGTGGCCCAGTTCATGTTGGCATCCCCAAGAAGGGAAAAGCAGGTGTCCACCCCTTCGTTCAGAAACGCCGCAGCAAGGGCGTCATAGACCCTAGGCATCAGGGGCCACATCCTGAAGCAGGGCCGCCGGGACCAATACCTCGCCCCGCGCGATCAGGCGGGCGGTCCGGATAAGACCGGCGGCATGTATCGTCGTGCCCTCGGGCCCTTGGGAATAGTCGACCGTGACCTCCATCAGCCCTTGCGGATGCTCGACCGAGATTCTGGCGGGTGTGCCTTCCGGCAGGTTGGCCAGCCCGTCCGCCACGGTGCCGGGTGTCAGGGCGCAGGCGGCGACGCATTGGGACCCGGTGACGGCCATCGTCGGGTGGGTCTTCCACGGCATGAAGTACCGCACGCAGATGCTGCCCCCATCCTTCGGCGCGGCCAGCAGACCGATCTTTGGCGTGACCGAGCGGGTTACGTCGCCCAGCCCCATCATCTTTCCCGCCTGTAGCCGGATCGCTTCCATCCGCTTGAACAACGCCTCGTTGGCGTCGAGTTCGGCGGCGGTCTCGTAGCCCGTTAGCCCAAAGGCGTCGGCGCGGGCGATCATCATCGGCATCGCCACGTCCATCAGGGTCACGTCGACCCCGTCGATCGTGTCCCTTTGATTGCCGGTGGGCAGCATGGCTCCACAGCTTGTGCCGACAACCCCAAGGAAGTTCACGGCCACAGGGGCGGCGGTGCCCAGAACGCCGGCAATCTCGGTGTCGCCCGAATAGGTGACCTGTCCGCCGGGGGTCTGTACCACCGCCTTGACGATCGCACCGGTGTTGACGGCCCGGATGGTCAGGGTCGTCTCGTCGCCCGTGGCCGGGATCAGCCCCATTTCGATGGCGGCCGGTCCGACACCAACCAGAATGTTGCCGCAGGTGGGGCCGTAGTCGACCTCTCGCTCTGACACACCAACCTGACCAAAGAAGTAGTCGATGTCGATCCCGTCCTCTTCGGACACCGACAGCATCGCCACCTTGGTTGTGACGGCGGTTCCGCCGCCAAGACCGTCGATGTTGTTGGGGTGGCCTGCCCCCACAACCTCGATCAGAACCTTGGACAGGGTCTCCAGGTCGGCGGGCAGATCCTCGCGCCGAAAGTAGGGACCGCGTGAAGATCCTCCGCGCATAAAGAGGACGGGGATGCCGATTTGGGTCATGGACGTGCTCATGTCAGGGGCCAGGGAAGGTCAAAGTAGGCCTGCAACAGGCCGGGCGGAAAATCCCGTCCCAGAACGCCTGCCAGGAACAGGATGAAGGCCACGCCGCCCGCCATGTAAAGGGTGCTTGCCACCCAGCTCAGGCCGCCGCGAATGCGGAAGAACAACAAAAGGAACAGGCACAGCGCTATGACGAGGCCAAAGATGAAGGTCATCACCAGAAGGCCAAGGAACCATGACAGCGTCCACCAAAGCCCTTGCGGCGCTTCGGCGTCCGATCCGCCGGCCTCCAGGTCGATAAAGGCCTCATCCGTCTCGGGCGAAAGGCGCATCCGGATCAACAGGGCAAAACAGCCCGCCAGCGTCACGATGCCCACCACCAGCGGAAAGATCTTGTCGCCAAAGCGGGTGATGGTCGACGCGTCCCAGACAGAAACCGCGATATAGGCGGTGATGCACAGCAGGAAGATGACCGGCGCCCGCTTGGCGCCCGTTGGGGCGTCGATGTTCTCGCGGATGTTCTTGGACTGTTTGATCCCGATCCAGATCGACAGAACCGTCAGGACCAGAATGCCGATGGACAGGGGGGTAAAGATATAGTCGAACCCGGCTTCCCAGCTGCGCCGGAACCGCGAGGCCGCGATCTGGTTGGCCATGTTGGCAAAGCCCTCTGCCTGCGCCGACAGCACAAAGCCGATCAGGAATGCCGGTCGCGAATAGTCGAACCGGCGCAGCAGGATGCCCAGAAACCCGATGCCGATCAGGGCGACAAGGTCACCGATCGACTGACGCGACTGGAACGCGGCAAAGGCGATGATCATAAAGAGGTAGGGGGCCAGCAGGGTAAAGCGGATGGTGGTCAGCTTGGCGATGTATTTCGACAGGACGATGCACAGGCCCGCCCCGATCACATTGGCCAGCGCCAGCGACCAGACAATGGTGTAGGTCGTCGACAGGTCCTGCCGCACCATATGCGGGCCGGGTGACAGGCCCAAAAGGGCAAGGCCGCCCAGGAACACCGCCATCGACCCTGACCCGGGAATACCGAAGATCAGGGTGGGGATAAGCCCGCCGCCTTCCTTGGCATTGTTGGACGATTCAGGTGCAATGACGCCCCGGATGTCGCCCTGGCCAAAGTTTTCCTTGTTCTTGGCGGTCTGCACGGCAAAGCCGTAGGCGATCCAGTCGACCACCGATCCGCCAAGGCCGGGGATGATCCCGACAGTCACCCCAATGAAGGCCGAGCGGGTGGAGAGCCAGATATTCGCCCACCAATCCTTGATCCCCTGCATCCAGCCAAGGCCAAGCTGGCCCGAAGTTGCGATGGGTTTGTCCTGCCGCAAAAGCGAGACGATTTCGGGGATTGCGTAAATGCCAAGGCCAACGATGACAAGCTGAAGCCCGTCGACAAGGTAGGGAATGTCATAGGTCGACATCCGCAAGGACCCGCCTGCGCCCGCGGCACCGATGGTGCCAGCCATCAGCCCCATGCCAGCGGCAATAACACCCTTCAAAGGCACGCGCCCTGCAAGGATCGCCACCATCGACAGGCCTAGCACGGTGATCATCAGCATCTCTGGCAGACCAAAAGCGAGGATCAGGGGCCGGGCGATGAAGATAAAGCAGGTCAGCACCACCGCGCCCAGAAGCCCGCCATACAGCGATGACATGAAGGCCGCCGCCAATGCGCGGGCCGCCTGACCCTTTTTGGCAAGGGGAAAGCCGTCAAGCACCGTCGCCTGAGACGCCGACGAACCCGGAATGCCCAGCAAAACGGACGAGAATGTATCGGATGTGGGGATGACCGCGATCAGGCCGACCATCAGTGCCAGACCAGAGACCGGCTCCATCCCGAACATGAATGGCAGAACAAGGCTCAGGCCGGCAATGCCGCCCAGGCCGGGGAGAACGCCGATCGACAGACCCAGAAGCACACCTGCGACCAGGAACATCAGCTGTTCGGGGCGGAAGATTAGCGTGACCGCCTCGCCCAGGGCGGGCAGGGCTGTGGCGAACATATCCATTTGGCTGATCCTGACGTCGCAGTCGTTCGGGGGGACCTTGCCCGGCTACGTGCCGGGCAAGGTACTTTGCATTACTGCACTACTGCATCGAGACGCCGTAGGCCTCGTTCAGCCAGTTCAGGACGAAACCGCGTGCTTCGTCGGAAACCTTCGTGGCCTGATCGCTGGCGCTGCGGCCACCGTCGCCGGTCAGCTGCGGGTAGACGCCAAGCTCGGCGGCTGCCAGCTCAGCAAAGTCGGGCCGTGCGAGGATGTCGCGGAACGCCTGCTCGTACATTGCGACCACTTCGGGCGATGCCGTGCCGGGCAGGTAAACCATCTTCTGGGCGGCAAAGCCCGAGATGAAGAACGCTTTCCAGGCGTCCCATGCCAGGCCTTCGGTGTCGCAAGCGGCTGTTGCCTCGCAAACCTCTTTAAAGCTCGGGATGTCGGGGAAGGTGGGATCGCGCACGATCAGGCCATTCTCGTCCAGCGCGCCAAAGCTGAAGGCAGGCACTGCAAGACCCTGCTCGACCAGCGGGATGACGCTGGCGATGTAGGCAGACGAGGTCTGATAGTCGATGTTGGCTTCGCCACGCTCGAACATCAGGCGGCCATCGCCACGGCCTTCGATGCCGAAGACGGGGTCAACCTGAAGGCCAAGCATCTGGAAGGACAGAAGCGGGACGAGGTCAAGCGTGGTCGCACCCTGCGAGCCATAGAGGAAGAATTCGTCCCCAAGGTCGTCAAAGTCGCCGTCGAAACGTGCGCCCAGATCTGGCGGAAGGAACACAACGCCGCCGGTGCCCGATGCCAGAACCGGCTGCCAGTCGCTATATTCGTAGCGCACGCGCGGATCGCCCAGCAGGTAGGGGAACTGGGTCGAACCAGAGGTGCCGAAGATCAGGGTACCATCGTCGGTCGTCTGTTCCTGAAACCAGTTGGCGCCCTCGGTGGAACCGGCACCCGGACGATAGCGGACCACGACCGTGGGATTGCCGGGCAGGGCCTCGCTTAGCAGCGGGGCGTAAAAGTTGGCCCAACGGGCCGAGCCGCCGGATTCGGAAAACGGAATAACATATTCAACGGTTTCGCCGGCCAGGTCCTGTGCCTGACCCATGCTGGCCGTCGCTGCGGCCACCGCGCCGGCAATCATGCCAAGCGCTTTCAATTTCATGGACATTTCTCTCTCCCTATCAAAACGAGGACGCGGCCTCATCCAACCGGGATCGCGGCGGTCAAAAAACCACACGTTTCCTCCCCCCGGTCGGCCGAGCAGGTCCGACAATTCTCGAGGGTGGCACGATGTCGCAGCTTCGGCAAACGCTATTTTTCGACGGATTAATGAATCTCTTGCATCAAACTCTATCGTCCGATGGCATAGGCCTGCATCAGTCGCGGTGTGGCGGCGCCGCGCATCAGGCCGGACGGGGACCGGGTGACGGCTGTCAAACGGCCAATGGCCCAAGGTTCAGACAACTCGACCTGATGCCCACGCCCGCGCAAGGCCTCGACTGCATCGGCCCCGGCTGACGGTTCGATTGTCAGATGCCCGGCCTTGAGGTTGCGCGGATAGAAAGAGGCCTGAAGATGCCCGGTATGGAACAGCGGCGCATCGATGGCCGCCTGCAGGTCCAGCCCCTGATGCAAAAGCCGCATCAGGAAGATCACTTGCCATTGGTCCTGTTGATCGCCGCCCGGCGTGCCAAAGGCCATCCGGGTCGCGTCCTCGTATTCCGCCATCGAAGGCGAAAGGGTCGTGCGGGGCCGATGACCGGGGGCCAGCGAGGTGGCCAGCCCGTCCTGCAGCCAGAACATCTGCGCCCTTGAGTTCAGTGGCACTCCAAGCCCCGGAATGGCGGGCGAGGATTGCAGCCATCCGCCTGACGGCGTGGCCGAGATCATGTTGCCCCACCGGTCGACCACGTCGATATGAACCGTGTCGCCGCGCCGTTCGGTCAGATGGGCCATGGTCGGCTCGCCCGCCCCGACAGACGGCCCCGGAATGTTGGTCTTGAGCGAGCGCGCCACGGCGGCGTCCGCCCAGGCCTCGTAGCCCGGTACCGCACCGGGGCGTAGGGTAAGGCTGGCCTCACCGGTAATCTGGGCCCGGCGCTGGTCGGCATAGTCCTTGGACAGCAGGCGTTCGATGGGCAGATCGCGGAACTTTGGATCGCCATAGTAGGCTTCGCGGTCGGCCATCGATAGTTTGATCGTCTCGGTCACCAGATGCGCAAAGTTGGCGGTGTCCCTTGGATCAATGTCCAGGCCGTCAAGAACGTTCAGGGATTGCAAAAGGCTGGGCCCTTGCGTCCAGGCGCCCGCCTTCCACACGGTCATGCCGTTGGTCGTGGTGGACAGGGGGGCCTCGTAGGTGGCTTGCCAGCCGGCCATGTCCTCACCAGTCAACACGCCTTTGCGCCGTCCGCCAGCGGCGTCCATGACACAGGCGGTTTGCAGGTAGGTGTCGATGGCCTCGGCAATGAACCCTTGGGAAGAGGCGCGCCGCGCGGCGTCGATCTGGGCCGGGCGGGATGTCTCTGCCTCGGCCTCGGTCAGGACACGTTCCCACATGTCGGCAAGGGCCGGGTTGCAGAACAGGGCGTCGGCGGCGGGCACGTTGTCGCCAGGCAACCAGGTCGCAGCAGAGGTGGGCCATTCGGTCCGAAAGAAATCGGCCAGTCCCGCAATCGTTGCCGCCACGCGCGGCAGCATCGGGTGGCCGGATCGGGCATAGTGGATGGCGGGTTCCAGTACGTCGCGCAGGGGCAATTGACCGTGATCGCGCAGGATCAGCATCCATGCGTCGAATGCGCCCGGAATGACCGTCGCCAAAAGGCCCGAGCCTGGGATAAGGTCCAGCCCTTCGGCCTTGTAGTGGGCAATGGTGGCACCTGCCGGTGCGGTGCCTTGTCCGCAGACGACGGTGGGTTCGGCGGCACCGGCCGGGCGGATCAACGCAGGCATATCGCCGAAAGGTCCGTTCAGATGCGGTTCCACCACATGCAGTACGAACCCCATGGCAGCAGCGGCATCAAAGGCGTTTCCACCACGCTCCAGAAGTCGCATGCCAACCGCACTGGCCATCCAGTGGGTGGATGCAACCATGCCATAGGTGCCCTTCAACTCGGGTCGTGTCGTAAACGTCATGGGGCACCTTTCTCTTGGCTTGGGTTCAGCTTCATCATCTTGGCGACGATTGGCGCGGCAGTGATGACCAGGACGATCCGGGTCAGGTGGTGAACGATGACAAAGCCCAGATCAGCGCCTGCGACAATGGCCAGCACGGTCATCTCGGCCTGACCCCCGGGGGCGAATGCAAGGAACCCCTCGACCGGTGCGGCCAACCCGCTGATCACCACGATCTCTGTAAAACCGATGGCCAGAAGTGCCAGAAGAACCACATAGGCCATCCCGGCAAGAACGTCCTTGCGCAATTCGGTCAGTGTAACCCCGACATATCCAACCCCGATGCCGATCCCGATGAAGTACTGCGAGGCGAGGATGGCCTCGGCCGGGGGGCGGACGTGGATCAGACCGGACAGGGACAGCGCTGCCGTGACGATCATCGGCCCTAGGATAGAGGCGCCAAACAGCCCGATCCGCTCGCCCCCCTTCCAGCCGACAAGGGCAGCTACGACCATGAGGACCAGTTCAATGTAGGGAACGTCACTGATCGGCGCACCGATTGGTTGGGTCAGGGGGGTGTCAAAGACCTGGGTCAGTAGGATCGGTGCAACGGTCACAACGATCAGCACCCTTGTGGCGTGGATCAGCGACAGGGCCCGGGGGTCGCCCCCGGCCTCTGTCCCGAAGATGACCATGTCCTGCAACCCGCCCGGCATGGCGGCATAGTAAGAGGTGACAGGATCAAAGCCGCAGACCCGCCGAAAGAACGGTACACCCACAACGCCGATGCACAGGATGTAAACCGGGATCAGCGCCACGGACAGCGCCATTTGTGGCAGCACCCCGATAAGGTCGGGCGTGATGGATGCCCCGACTGCAACCCCAAGGATGGTTCGCGCCCCGACCGCCACCTGACCGGTGCCCCGTAGCGGTGCGCCCAGAAGGGCCGCGACAAGGCACGCCAGCATGGGGCCAAACAGGAACGGCAAGGGAAGGCCCGTCGCTGAAAAGGCTGCGGTGCCAATGGCGGCAAGGACCAACGTTCCGGCAGTCCGGGCCATAGGTGGCAATGTGGCAAGGCCCGACATCAAGCAGCTTTCGTTGACAGGTATTGCATCCAACTGTATCCACCGGGATACAAAATGCAATGACGGAGTCATATGGTGACGGCAACAGCCACCTCGGTCCGCGACATCAGCCAGGGTCAGGACGCCTATCAACGCCTGATCGCCCAGATCCGCGCAGGTTCCCTGCGCCCCGGCGACAGGCTTACGGAAACCGACCTGGCCATGCGGCTGGGGATCAGCCGGACACCGGTCCGCGAAGCGATCCGCGCGCTTGAAGCGGACGGTCTGGTGGTCCACATCCCGCGCGTCGGGGCCAGCATTCGCCGGCTGGGCTATTCCGAAGTGACCGAGCTTTACGAGATGCGGATGGTGCTGGAAGGCACCGCCGCCCGGCTTTCCGCCCGCACCGCATCGGAGGTCGAGCTGGCCGAGCTGGACGCGATTTCTCACGAGATGGCAGAGGCTCAGTCCGACGACCTTCGGTTGTACGAGTTGAACCGCCAGTTTCACCGCACCTTGCTGAACGCCGCGCGCAACAGGTTTCTGATCGACGCGGTCGCTGGGCTGGAAAAGACCATGCTGATCCTTGGCCCCTCGACGATGGAAGACAGCGCCCGCGCGGCCGAGGCCCAGACAGAGCATGAGGCCCTTCTGGCCGCCCTGCATGATCGCGATGCCGAGGCCGCCGAGGCCCTGATGCGCCACCACATCCGCGCCGCCCATCGCATCAGACTGCGGCAATTCCGGTCCGACGACAGCGCGGAGCAGTTGCCATGACGGACAGTACAAAAACCTGGGACGTGGTGATTGTCGGAGGCGGGAACGCCGCCCTTTGCGCAGCGATCGAAGCCGCCGAAGCGGGCGCAAGCGTCATCATCCTGGAAGGCGCGCCGCTGGACTATCGTGGCGGAAACTCGCGCCACACCCGCAACTTTCGCTGCATGCACGCCGGTCCCCTGTCAGTCCTGACCGATCGCTATGAAGAGGACGAATACTTCGACGATCTTCTGCGCGTGACCAAGGGCGAGACGGACGAAGACCTGGCCCGCATGACAATCCGCACGTCCGAGACGTGCCTGCCCTGGATGGAAAAGCAGGGTGTGCGTTTCCAACCTTCGCTGTCGGGCACGCTGTCGCTGTCGCGCACCAACGCGTTCTTTCTGGGGGGCGGCAAGGCGCTGGTGAATGCCTACTACAACCGCGCCGCCGATCTTGGCGTGGCCGTGCGCTATGAGGCGCAGGTCAAACACGTCGATATTCAGGACGGCGTCTTTGGTGGCGTCGATTGCGAGATTGCCGGACAGCCCACCCGGATCAATGGCAAGGCCGTTGTTCTGGCGTCAGGCGGGTTTCAGGCCGATCTGGATTGGCTTGCCCGCGCATGGGGGCCAGCGGCCAAGAACTTTCTGATCCGGGGGACGCCCTATAACAGGGGCGTCGTCCTCAAGGATATGCTCGACCAAGGTGCCGAAAGCGTGGGGGACCCCACCCAATGCCATGCCGTCGCCATCGACGGCCGCGCGCCGAAATACGACGGTGGGATCGTGACCCGGCTGGATTGTGTGCCCTTCTCGGTGGTCGTCAATCGCCACGGCCAGCGTTTCTATGACGAAGGGGAAGATGTCTGGCCCAAGCGCTATGCGATCTGGGGGCGGCTTGTCGCCGCCCAGCCCGATCAGGTGGCCTATTCGATCATCGATTCCAAAAGCATGGACGCCTTCATGCCGTCGGTCTTTCCACCGATTCAGGCGGATACAATCGAGGGGCTTGGCCAGCAGCTTGGAATTTCGGGCACCGTTCTGAAAGAGACGGTGGACAAGTTCAACGACGCCTGCCGCCCCGGAACCTTTCGCGGGAATGAGCTGGACGGTCTGGCAACCGACGGGATCGAGCCGCCCAAGACAAACTGGGCGCGGCCGATCACAGAGCCGCCGTTCTACGGCTATGAGCTTCGCCCCGGTGTGACGTTCACCTACCTCGGCCTCAAGGTCGATGACACCGCCCGGGTGACCGGGGAAGGGGGACGCATGTCCAACGTCTGGGCCGCCGGCGAAATCATGGCAGGCTCTATCCTGGGCCAAGGCTACCTTGCCGGGTTTGGTATGACCATCGGCACCGTCTTTGGCCGGATCGCAGGCAGGGAGGCCGCCGCATATGTCGCTTGATATCCTGAACCTGACAGATCGCACCCCGACCGAAGAGGCCCGGCGGCAGGTCGAGATTTGCAACGCCTGCCGCTATTGCGAAGGCTATTGCGCCGTCTTTCCGGCCATCACAAAACAACGCGCCTTTGCGGACGGCGATATCACCCAGCTTGCCAACCTCTGCCACAACTGCCGAGGCTGCTACTATGCCTGCCAATATACCGCCCCGCATGAGTTTGATCTGAACCTTCCGGGCATTCTGGCCGAGGTGCGGCAAGATAGCTGGGATCGCTATGCCTGGCCGAAACCCTTTGCCGGTGCCTTCCAGCGCAAGGGAACCCCCATCGCGGTCGCCCTGATCATTGGACTGGCGCTGTTGTTTCTGGCCCTGACGGCCTTGCGGCCCGCCTCTGGGGAAGGGTTCTACGCCTATCTGTCGCACGGCGGCATGGTCGCCATTTTTGCCCCGGCCTTCCTGTTGCCTCTGGCTACCATCGGGATCGGCCTGCGCCGCTATTGGGCCGAGGTCGGGGGCCAGCGCATCACGTTTGCCCACCTGCGCGACGCTGTGGCAGCGACGGCCAACATGCGCAATCTGGGTGGCGGGCAAGGGCAAGGCTGCAATTTTGAAGAGGGGGACCGCTACTCCAACCGACGGCGGGTGGCCCATCAACTCGTGATGTACGGGTTCCTGCTGTGCTTTGCCTCAACATCCAGCGGGACGGTGCTGCATTACGGCTTTGGGCTAGAGGCACCTTATGGACTGTTTTCCCTGCCGAAACTTCTGGGCGTTCCCGGTGGTCTGTTGCTGACCATTGGGGCGGGCTGGTTGATCCGGCTCAAGCTGCAGTCGGACCGTGATCTGGGCGCGGCGAGTGCCTGGGGGGGCGAGGTGGCCTTCGTCCTATTGCTGGGATTGACGGGGCTGACCGGCCTTGCCCTTTATGCCACGACCGGCACGGCGTTGGTTGGGCCGCTCTTGGCCATCCATCTGGGGACGGTTCTGACGTTCTTTCTGACCACGCCCTATTCCAAGATGGTCCACGGGTTCTACCGGCTCGCCGCCCTGATCCGCGACGCACAGGTGCGCCTGTGACGCGACTGCTGTTATTGGGCGGGGACGGGATCGGGCCGGAGCTGGTCGAGGCAACGCGTGCCGTCCTGACGGCTGCTGACGATGGTTTTGACCTTGGGTTGCAGTTCGAGACCGCCGTGATCGGGTTTGATGCCTTGGCCACCGAAGGCTCTACCATCCCCGATGCCGTGATCGACAAGGCGCGTGCGGCGGACGGTATCGTTCTGGGCCCGGTGTCGCACAACGCCTATCCGCCGGTCAGCGAAGGGGGGCTAAACCCCTCGGGCCTGTTGCGCAAGACACTGGACCTTTATGCCAATGTGCGGCCCGCCCGGACCTTTGAAGGCTACCCCCCGCCCTGCGGTCAGCCCTTTGATCTGGTGATCTTTCGCGAGAATACCGAAGGGTTCTACGCGGATCGCAACATGGCCTCCGGCACCGGCGAGGTTCGGCCCGATCCCGATATGGTGCTGGCCCTGCGCAAGGTTACCCGCAAGGCGTCAGCCCGGATCGCGCGAGCCGCCTTTGCCCACGCAGCGACCCGTCCGGCGCGGCATGTGACGGCCGTCCACAAGGCGAATGTGCTGCGCGAGTCTGATGGGCTTTTCCTGGAAGAGGTGCGCCGGGTGGCCGCCGGGTATCCGGACGTCACCTATGACGAGGTTCTGGTTGATGCGATGGCCGCCCTGCTGGTGCGAAGCCCGGACCGCTACGACGTGATCGTCACGACCAATATGTTCGGGGATATCCTGTCCGATCTCGCGGCAGAGCTTTCGGGCAGCCTTGGATTGGCGGCCTCGCTTAATGCCGGAACGGATCATGCCATGGCGCAGGCACAACATGGGTCTGCCCCCGATCTGGCAGGGCGCGACATTGCCAACCCGGCCTCCCTGATCCTGTCAGCGGCGATGCTTCTCGACTGGCTTTCGGAAAAGGGTCATGGCGCTGACTTTGCAGCAGCGGCGCGGGCGGTCGAACAGGCCGTGCGGTCAAGCCTGAAAGACCCCGTCACCCGCACCCCCGATCTTAGTGGCACGGCTGGAACGCGGGCGATGGCAGGTGCAATTTCCGAGGCTGTCTTGCGTGCCGGACAATCCGAGCGGGCCTGACCCCTTTCGGCAACTATCCAAAACGACCCAAAAATGATACTTTCTCTATTGGCAAAGGCCGGGAATGGTCCAGGGGTGTTGCGATGAGGCTGGGTGGAACGAGACTGATCTACCTTTTGGTAATCCTCTGGGCGGCGGCCTTTGCCCTTTCCATCATCATGGCGGTCAATGTCGCGGGCGAGCGCAATCTTGATACCGGTTTCGCGCGGCTCGATGTCCTGATGCGGGGACAGATCGTTGCGCTGGCGCTGGCTATTTTCGCGGCTGTTGCGGGGTTTCTGGTCGCTGAAAGTAACAGGTCAACGCGGTTGGTCGGACTTGCGCCGCTGGGGTTGACCGTTCTGTTGGTGGGTGGGTTGTTTGTCGTGGCCACTTTGCGGGTGGAGGCAATCACCGCGCCGAACGAGACCCTTTCCCCTACATCGCCTGCCATCAAGCCTATCCCGACGGAGCCTGTCCAAGATCAGGGTGTCCAAGATCAGGGATAGTCGAACCGGACGGAACAACCCTTCAGGACGCCGATTCTTGGACCCCCGACCCTGCGTTGAAAGATGGAACCTCCCACGACCCTGTACTAGCATCGAAGATGGTCCTACCAAGGTGGGGCCAATTCCATTCAGGTGGAGAGACCCGGATAGCACCGGGAAACGGAGGTGAATTCATGCGCTTTGCACAACCCAGAACGACAGAGGAAGCCGCGGGGCTAATCGCGCAGGAGGCAGGTCTGACCCGCATCCTGTCCGGCGGCACCGATGTCATGGTTCAACTAAAGTCCGGCCTGGTCGAGCCAGACTTGATTGTCGACATCAAGCACATTCCCGGGCTTCGGGCGATCACGCCCGAGGACGGCGGGTTTCGCATCGGAGCGGCCGTTTCAGGCGCAGAGCTGGGCGAGCATGAGGGGGTTCGGGCGTTGTGGCCTGGTGTCGTTGAAGGGGTCGAGCTCATTGGCTCTACTCAGGTGCAGGGCCGCGCCACGATGGCTGGCAACCTGTGCAACGGATCGCCCGCCGCCGATGCTGTGCCGGGTCTGGTGGCGGCAAACGCCATTGCCCGGATCATGGGACCGGACGGCGAGCGGGACTGCCCGGTTGCAGAGATCCCGGTAGGTCCGGGCAAGACGACACTGGCCAAGGCCGAATTCCTGACCTCGATCTTTCTGCCTGCCCGGCCGGACCGTTCGGGTGACGCCTATCTGCGCTTTATCCCCCGCACCGAGATGGACATTGCCGTTGCCGCCGCCGCCGTCAGCCTGACGCTGGATGCGGCGGGCACTGTCACCGCCGCCCGCGTGGCCCTTGGGGCCGTGGCCCCGACCATCCGGCTGGTTCCGGCAGCGGCCGACGCGATCCTTGGCGCCAAGCTGGACGACGCGGCCATTGCCGCCCTGATGGAGGCCTGTTCGGCGGCCTGTAACCCGATCGACGACAAGCGCGGCACCATCGAATTCCGCACCCAGGTGGCGGGCGTTCTGGCCAAACGCGCCGCCCTGATCGCCTATTCCCGCGCAGGAGGCACGGTATGAAATCCATTCACGTATCAACCACCGTCAACGGCGACGCGGTGGAGTTCATTTGTGCGCCTGACGAGTCGCTGCTGGACGTCCTGCGCAATCGCCTTGGCCTGACCGGCGCGAAAGAGGGCTGCGGCACCGGCGATTGCGGAGCCTGCAGCGTGACTCTGAACGGCCGGCTTGTCTGCTCTTGCCTCGTCCTTGGGGCTGAGGCCGAAGGGGCCGATGTCGGCACCATCGAGGGGCTGGCGAATGGCGATGCGCTGCACCAGCTGCAACAAAGCTTTATTGACCATGCCGCCCTGCAATGCGGCATCTGCACGCCCGGCATCCTCGTTGCCGCCAAGGCGCTGTTGGAAAAGAACCCGGACCCGACCGATACCGAGGTCCGCTACTGGCTGGCCGGAAACCTTTGCCGCTGCACCGGGTATGACAAGATCATTCATGCTGTCCAGGACGCAGCCCAAAAGATGAGGAGCGCATAACATGGCTTTGGACAACACCCCCAAGCGCGTCTTCAAGGTGGTCGGAACCCGGCCCCCGCGCCCCGACGGGATCGACAAGGTAACGGGGCGCGCCCTTTACGGTGCCGATGTTTCTGCCCCCGGTATGCTGACCGCCCATATCCTGCGCAGCCCGCACGCCCATGCCGAAATCGTGTCGATCGACACCTCGGCCGCCGAGGCCTTGTCAGGCGTCAAGGCTGTCGTCACGGCCAAGGATTTTGCTCCGCAGGACGACGACTTTCTCATGGACGTCCTCGACAATTGCATGGCGCGCGACAAGGTGCTGTATGACGGCCATGCCGTCGTTGCCGTTGCAGCGACAAACTCTGCCATTGCCAAGGCGGCGTTGAAGCTGATCAAGGTGACCTACAAGGCCCTGCCGCATGTGACCGACGTGGACGCGGCGATGACGCTGGACGCCCCGGTGGTGCAAGAGGGTCGTAGCCTTGAAACGGTGCCCGAAGGCATGTCCCAGAACGTCACTAGCCATTGCGAGTTTGGCCATGGCGATCTGGATGCCGGTTTCCAGAAGGCCGATGTGGTGGTCGAGCGCAGCTTTACCACGGCGGCCACCCATCAGGGCTATATTGAGCCGCACGCCTGCCTCGCCTCTATGACGGCGGACGGAAAGGCGGACCTTTGGTGCTGCACACAAGGACAGTACAATGTCCGCGACCTCTGCTCTGCCGCGCTGGGCATGGAGGGGAGCCAGCTGCGTGTGACCGCCTCTGAGATTGGTGGCGGCTTTGGCGGCAAGACGACGGTGTTTATCGAACCGGTCGCCCTCGCCCTGTCGCGCAAGGCGGGCCGCCCGGTCAAGATCGTGATGTCGCGGGATGAGGTGTTCCGGGCGACCGGTCCAACAGTGTCCTCCTCGATCGACGTCAAGATCGGGATGACCCGAGACGGACGCATCACGGCGGGCGAAGCGCATCTGCGCTATTCCGGCGGGGCCTTTCCATGCGGAACCGTCGACATGGGCGCGCAGGCGGCTTTTGCGGCCTATGACCTTCAGGCGGTTCGCACCCTTGGCTACAACGCCCTGACCAACCGCCCCAAAGAGGCGGCCTATCGGGCCCCCGGTGCGCCGCAAGCGATCTATGCGGTCGAAAGCGTGGTGGACGAGCTTTGCCAACAGCTTGGCCTTGATCCGCTGGAGGTGCGGCTGAAAAACGCCGCGCGCAAGGGGACACGGTCGTCCTACGGCCCAACCTTTGAGGACATCGGCCTTGTCGCCACGCTAGAGGCCGCAAAGGCCCACCCCCACTATTCGGCTCCCTTGGCCGAAGGGCAGGGGCGGGGTCTGTCGGCGGGCTTCTGGTTCAACTTTGGCGGCAACACCTGCGTGACGTTGAACGTCAATACAGACGGCACGGTGGGTGTGACCGAGGGCAACCCCGATATCGGCGGCTCTCGGGCCGCGATCAGCCAGATGGCGGCGGAAGAGCTTGGCATTCCTTATGACAAGATCCGAACCATCATCGCGGACACAAGTGCGCTGGGCCATAATGACGTGACAGACGGCAGCCGGGTGACGTTCTCGGTTGGTCTGGCGACGATCAAGGCGGCTCAGGACGCGATTGCCAAGATGTGCAGCCGCGCGGCCCAGATCTGGGGCATCGACGAAGAGGCGGTTGTCTGGAAAGACGGCGCAGCCGAACCCGCCGGCCCCAACGCGGGGAAATTCCCGCCCATGTCGCTGGCCGAGATTGCCGCCGTGTCCTTTAACACCGGCGGGCCGATTGCGGGCCATCACGAATTCAACGCCGATGGTGCGGGGGTGAGCTTTGGTGTCCACCTTGTTGATGTGGAGGTGGACAAGGAAACGGGCGCAACCAAGGTACTGCGCTACACCGTGTTCCAGGACGCGGGCAAGGCGGTGCACCCGTCCTACGTTGAGGGCCAGATGCAGGGTGGGGCGGTGCAGGGCATCGGCTGGGCCCTGAATGAGGAATACATCTACGGCGAGGATGGGCGTTTGCAAAACCCCGGTTTCCTTGACTACCGGGTCCCCGTCGCCTCTGACCTGCCCCCCATCGAGACGGTAATCCTTGAGATCCCGAACCCGGGCCACCCCTACGGCGTGCGCGGGGTTGGCGAGACGCCGATCGTGCCGCCGCTGGCCGCCTTGTCGAATGCGGTTTCACGGGCCATTGGCACGCGGATGAGCAGCCTGCCGATGTCGCCGCCCCGCATCCTCAAAGCGCTGAGCAAGGGGTGAGAGTATGGTGGCGGTCACGATCTGGGGGTCCTTGCGCCGGTTTACCGACGGCAAGTCACCCGTTGACGTGGACGCCACCAATTTCAAAGAGCTTCTGGACCGGCTTTCGGAAGAGTATCCCGGTCTGAAACCACAGATCGAGCGCGGGGTTTCCCTCGCGCTCGATGGACGGATCTACCGCGAGGCCTGGTTCACCAAGATCGGACCAGACAGCGAGGTCATCCTGATGCCCTATATGGCCGGTGGGTAGGGCTCTCGTCGGTGCTTCATCTGGCAACTGGCGACGCAATGACAGCTGGTGCCCCGGGCGATCTGACGGGCATTCGTCCCATCCCCTTCCCAGCGTTTCGCAATCAACAAGCGAGCCTACTTAAAATGTCGCCGCCGAAGGTTGGCCCCTTTCAAGGTAGGCCAGCGATCACCGATCAGCGCCTTTCCAATTGACCGGGGTCACGTAAACTATGTCGTCGCCGACACTGACCATGACATCGCCTTCCTGAATGTTGACCTGCAACTTCATCGCGCGACTTGCAAGTTTGCCCAATGCACTGGTGTCCTCATCGGAAAGACCAAAGACCTGAAGGTTGTCGAACCGGGTGGTGCTGTTCCTGATTTTGTCCCACCAAATGTCAGCCGTCCTGCCGCCGTAGGCATAGATGATCACCTCTTTGGATTTGCCGCAGGACTGGCGAACGACTTTCTCACTCGGCAGCCCGAGCGCGACCCATAACTCAAGCTCTCCACTCAAACTTTTCTGCCAGATGTCCGGCTCGTCGTCCGTTGAAAGGCCGCGGGTCATTTCCAGATGCTCATGGGCATTCAGCGCAAAGGCCAGAACGCGCACCATCAAGCGTTCATCCGTCTCAGAGGGATGTTTGGCAACGGTCAGTTTGTGGGTCTCATAGTAATGACGATCCATGTCCGAGACCGAAATCTCAACTTTATAGATCGTGGAATTCTGCGCCATGCTGTGCCCCGGGATAGCAAAGTTGCCGATGCCTAAAGCGTCTACCGGCTTTGTGAAAGAACATAAGTAGACCCCCGAAGAATGAGCCCTTTCAGGGGGCGTCTGGTTGCGCATCGTAGCAGCGGTTCACGGCCATTTTGCGCGGACCCACTTTGGCCTGTCGAAATGCTGGAATGCGTCCTTTCGTGGTCGAAAACGAGCGAGCACGCCTCTGGCCCACGACCTCAAAATGACATTGCCAAGTGGGAGAGCGACAATGGATTTCATCAGTTTCGATTTGATCGACTACGACCGTTTTCCGATCAACCAGCCAGGACCCGAGCGTGATGCATTGATCGAACGGGTCCGGGCGGAGCTTGCCGACGACGGTTGCGCCGTGCTCAAGCACTTTCTGACCGCTCAGGGTGTTGCGGCGCTTGTGTCCGAGGCCGATGGTGTCGCGCCCAAGGGGCACCGTAGCTTTAACCGGACCAACGCCTATTTTACGAAAGACGATCCTAGCCTGCCTGCAAGCGATCCACGGCGCCAATTTTTTGATCGGTCCAATGCCTTTGTGCCCGCGGACAATTTCTGCAAAGATGGTCCTCTTCGTAAGATACATGACAGCTTGGGTTTTGACGGATTTATCCAGGACTGCCTTGAGGAACCCAAGTTCCATCGATACGCCGATCCGCTTGCCGACGTGATCGTGAACCTTGCCGAAGAGGGCAATGGCTTTCCCTGGCATTTCGATACCAACAACTTCACTGTGACAATCGCCATCCAGAATGCGGAGGCGGGTGGTGCATTTGAATATGCCCCCCACATCAGAAAGGGCGACGAGAATTTCGCCGAGGTTGCGCGGGTGCTGGACGGGACGTCGGACCTGATAAAGGTGCTCAACCTCGAACCCGGGGATCTTCAGATTTTCCGAGGGCGCTATTCTCTGCATCGGGTGGCGCCGCTTGTCGGATCGCGGCCGCGCTACGTCGCCATCTTTTCCTATGTCGAAGAGGCGAACATGGTCGACGCGCCGGAACGGACCTTGCAGCTTTACGGGCGTACCCTGCCTATTCATCATGAACGGGCCGGGCAGAGGGCCGACGCCTACCTCGACTAGGGGCGTGGCCGTTCGCCCTCACGGGCGGCGTCGGGCCCTTGGATTGGCCCCAGCATAGCCTCGAGCAGCTCGAAACCGATCGGCTTGGCATTCTTGCGTAGCATCTTTTCGGGATCGATCCAGCGTTCGAGCCAGAGCCCGTCCAAGTTCGTGAGGAAAATCACCGCCAGCACCTCTGGCGACACCGGAAATTCGATTTGCGCGGATCGTGGCGGCCACCCGGCCTTGGAACCTTTAGCACCAAAGCCGGTGCCCGGTCTGAACTTCGGGGTGGCGACGAGTCTCGTCCGAAGGCGCGATGCATGAACGCGCCCGAAGGCGCACCACAACCGTTTGAGACTTCGAAAGAAGTCGGCAAACAATATGGATGGTCTGGTTCCCAAAGGAACACTGGCTGGGGCGGTAGGATTCGAACCTACGGTACACGGTACCAAAAACCGATGCCTTACCACTTGGCCACGCCCCAGTAGTGAGCGGCTGAATACTTGGGTTGATCGGGGTGATCAAGCCCTGCAATGCCAAAAAAGACAGCTACTCATTCGGCGCGTCTGGGCGCAGCAGATCCTCGTTGGTTTCGGCGGCTCTTTCGGCTTCGATGATCTTGTCGAGTTCGGATTCTATATTGTCGGCGACATGGGCCGAAGCTGCTGGTTCGGACTGTGGACTCGGGGGGGTACTGGTCGGTTTGCGCTGGGCCTCGGGGGGATTGCCGGACAGGTTCAGTCGGTAGCTTTTTTCGGGCAGGGTGAGGCCCGTGCCCTCGATGGCCAGCTTCACGGCACGCAGCGCCTCGCCGCGGGCGAGCACCATAGAGGTCGCGCTCTGGTCGATCCATCCGGTCACGATCAGTTCTATCCCGGCATCGTTAAAGTCCGAGATCCAGGTCACCGCGGCCGGGGCATCAAGGACAAAGGGCAAATCCTGAACGGTCCTGGCCGCCAGATCCCTGACAAAGCTCAAGTCGGCCTCCATCGGGATGGTGATGGTGAACTTGAACCGCCGTTCCGCGTTTTGCGAGTAGTTGACGATACGGCTTTTGAAGACGGTCGAGTTGGGGATGCGAATCTGGTTCCCGTCAAAGCTCATCAAAATGGTGGCCCGGCTTGTCAGCCGGATAACCTTGCCCTCGTCTCCGTTGATTTCGATGGTGTCATTGGGGCCAAAAGGCTGCCGGATGCGAAAGCATGATCGAGGCAATGTAATTCTCGACCGTGTCCCGCACCGCAAAGCCAAATGCCAGACCGACGATCCCAGCGGCACCAAGAATGGTTCCCAACAGCGCCGAGGCGTTGAGAATGTCGAGGGCGACGACCATGGCAATGACCACAAAGACGATCATGATTATCTGCCTGTAAAGGTCAGCAATGAAAAGGTTCGGGGCGATCCTGTTCCAAGGTTGGCGGCGGCTGGAAATAAGCCACCCGATCGAAGAGATGGACACGAACACTGCCGCAGAAATCAGCACGAGCGGAAGGATCGTTATCAACTGCTCAAGCCGCGCTTGGAACCTGCCGATGGCCGGGTTCAGGCGGCGGACAATGTCGGTGGTCTCGGTCACCTCGTTCTTGATCGCAACGACGTTTTCGATGCGGGTGACAAGGCTGGTCAATCCGCTGGCCTCGGTTGCCGAAGCGGTGGTGCCACGTAGGGTCACAATCCCTTCGGCGACGGTGACGGTTACATCCTCGTAGCCGCCAAGTTCTGCCAGGATTTCGCGGATGCGGACGGCGATTGCGGCATCCGTGGCGGCGTCGCTAACGGCCGTGATCGTGCCATTGGTTCCGGTGGTGCCTTCCTGAGAGGCGCCGGGTCCGGCAATCGACACAGCGACGATCAGAAAGATTAGCCGGACAAGGGACATGGGCACGCAATCTTGGGACTGATTTCAAATCCATCCTAGTCCCCGGCGCTGTCCAGCGCCAAGGGCTATATCGCGTGGGACCGCATCAGGAGTTGACCTGTTCCCTCAGGATCGAGGCGGTGATCGACAGCATCAGGTAGAGGCCCGCAAAAATGAGAAAGGCCACCACGGTGTTTTCGAAGGCGCGTGGATATGTCGCTTCGTCAGGCGCCGTCGGCACTACACCCAAGGACAGGTAGCGCACCTGGCGGTTCGCCTCGATCTGGGCCGCTTCCATCTGTTGCAGGGCCTGTTGGACCAGCACGGTCTGGAAAGTGTAGTTCTCTTCGGCCAGCCGCAATTCGGTGTTCTTGGCCGCAAGCGAATCGCCGGTTGCGTTGGCCATGGTCATTTCGTTCCGCAGGTCCGCAATCAGTGTCTCGATCCCTGTGATCTGGGCGCGAAGGGCATTGACCTGCGCCTCTACCGGGCGGGACACATTGAGCCGCGTCTGAAGTTCAAGCTGCAACTGCTGACGCTGTGACTCGAGCGTTGAAATCTGTTGTGTACGGGCAGCGGTTTCACCGACGGGATCGATTTGCTGGACGTCTTGCTGGATTTGCAGCCAGGCCGCCAGCGCTTCGGCGCGACGCCGTTCCGCCGCTTCATAGCTGGTGCGGGCGCCGGACATCTGGTCTTCGCGCAGGCGCTGCGTCAGCTGGTCGACCTGCTCTTCGGCATAGCCGATCAACGCCTCAGAGAATTGCTGACTCAGCGCGGGATCCGGGGCGATGACCTCCATCTTGAGGATGCCCTCTGTCGGGTCATAGCTGATACGGATATGGTCCTGATATAGACCGTAGGCCGCCTCGTTCGTGGCATCCGCTGGTAGCCGTTGGATCGGATCGATCTGGGGATCGCTGAACGCGGCCTTGAACTGATGTTCCTCGTCCAGTCGCGCAAGGGCCGCACGAGAGGTCAGGTAGGATTGCACCGTTATGCTGTCTTGCTGGGTCGCCATTGAGGTGCCCGCGAATAGCCCGCCAAGGCCCGCCGCCGCTGCGGATTCGGCCTGCTGTATGACGAATTCCGACTTTGTCGCATACATGGGGGTCGCGACATAGTTGAAGTAGTAGCCGACCAGAATTGTCGGCAGCATCACGAAGAACGCCAGACGGCTGAGCAGCATCATAGACTTTTTGCGCCGCCGCTTTGCCATGTCGCGTTGGATCTGCATGATCTCGTTCGCGCGCCGGTCGGCTGGGGCCATCCTCTCGGTCGAGGGAAGGTTGGACTTGCCCATTTTCATCGTTTGCGGAAGCTGGACCTTGTTTGCCCCCTCTGCATCTGCTGCGGGCGCCTCATCGGGCGGGACGACCAGTTCCAGCACGTTGGAGCGTTTGAACGGATCAATCCCCCGGGCGCGCAACTGGCGCACCGCGTCAAAGTCCGACGTGACGGCGAGCCCATGCTTTTGAGCGATACGGCGTGCCATGCGAAGTTGACGGCCGGTCAGACCTTCCCGACGCAGGCTGTCGATGTCCTGTTCGGCCGCAACGGTCTGCGGTGACGACACATCGATCGGTGACTCAAGTAGGACTGGGGCCGGGTCCTGTGGTGCCGTGAAAACGTCACCAACTGCGCGCTGCCGCCGGCCCGATTGGTTGACGGCCATCGGCATCTCTTGAACCTCGGGCATCTCGGTCTCGTCGACCGATGCAGCCTGGGACGACATGCCTGTTGTCAGGGATTCGTTCCGGCGAATGCGAAATTTGCGGGCTTTAGGCTTCGTAGTCATAGAGCTGCTTGGCCTCTTCCAGTGTGTCGAACATGTGAATGCGTCCATCGCGCAGGACTGCGGCAGAGCGGGCAAACCGCTCGAGCGTGCCGGGCAAATGGGAGACGATGATAACGGTTGTTGTTTCAAGCCGCTCGCGCAGCAGCTGTCCGGCCTTGCGATTGAACTCGGGATCTGTCGTGGCGGGCATCCCCTCGTCGATCAGGTAGATGTCGAAATCCAGCGCCAGCATCAGGGCAAAGGACAGCCTTGCCCGCATCCCTTGGCTGTGGGTGCCAACGGGCATGTCGAAGTATTCGCCAATACCGCAAAGCCAGCGGCAAAAGCTTTCGACGTAATCGGGGTCGAGGCCATAAAGACGGGCGATGTAGCGGCTGTTTTCCCGGGCGGTGTGCCGGGTAACGAGGCCGCCCATGAAGCCAAGCGGAAACGAGATCCGGGATTTCCGGATAATGTGCCCTTCGTCGGGCTTCTCAAGCCCAGCCATCATGTTGATGAGGGTCGTCTTGCCAGTACCGTTGGGCGCCAGAATGCCGACAGAATTGCCAAGCTCAACCCGGAAGGAGGCCTGATCAAGGATCACCTTCCTTCTTGAACCGGTCCAAAAAGACTTACTGACATTCACAAACTCGAGCATTGCTCACTTTCCGGTACTGCTCTGGCCCCGCCTTATCGACGTCTTCGTACGGACCGTTCCGGTTTTTCCTAGAGAGACATTATGGCCAAATGGTGCCCAAAACGATAATTTTTGGACAATCGCCGATCCAGAGGTGCATTGACCTTGGATCGACGCAGTTTTTTGGCACCATATCCGCCCTTGGGCGTAGTGAGATCAGCCTGATTGCTTTTGCACGCCGGTCAGACGGCCTGCAATGATGGCAATGATGGCGGCGACAAAGCTGAACAACGCCCCCATCTTGGCCGCATCCTGCACCGCGATATCGCCCAGCATCGTGCCGCCGGGGAAAGCGACCGAGGCAATAAACAGCGACACGGTAAAGCCGATCGCGGCGACACAGCCGACCACGAAAAGATCGATGATCCGCATTCCCTTTGGCAAGCCAAGCCCCATCGGCCGGGCAGCGATCCAGCCAAAGAGAAGGATACCGACGGGCTTACCGATCAGCAGACCCGCAAGCACCAACCACGTCGGCGATCCGATGGAACTGAATTCGACACCCGCATTGAGCAGGCCGAAGAAGAACAGGACCACTTCGACGGGGTGTTTTAGCAAATGTTCGATGTGGTTGAGCAGGTCAGTCAGATATTGCTCGGCCTCGGAAAAGATGCCGAAGGCCCTGTCGGCATGGGGAATTGTGGGCACAATCGGCAACAGGCCAAGGGCGGGGTGAATGCCTGCCTCCTGAAACCCATACCAGCTGAGCGCGCCGGCGATCAGATAGGGCATGAACGACAGTTTGTTGCGGACCCAGGTGGAATTCGGGCGCATTTCATTGCCACGATCCAGCCGGCGGGGCAGCAGGTTGAACAGAAGAAACACGCCGACCGCAGCCCCAAGGGACAAGAGCAGCCACAGTGGCTGAAGTTCGCCCGAGGGATAAAAGATCGCCAAAATGATCAGCCCGGCGGCATCATCCGCAATCGCGAGCAGCAGCAGGAAACGAACTGCCGGATGGCCGGCGCCGAACACGAGGCGACCGACAAGGTAGGAAAACGCGATGTCTGTCGCCGTCGGAATGGCCCAGCCACGCGATACCGCGTCATAGGTGTCAGACCCCAGGAAGGCCGCAAGGCCAAGATAGACTGCGATGGGGCCAAGCATGCCACCAAGCGTCGCAACCAAAGGCGTCGCCGCCTTTTTGCCGCGCAGCGAGCCGTTTTCGAGGATGACAGCCTCCCAGACTTCTTTTGCGGCGATTGCAAAGAAGAAGGCCATGAGCACGTCGTTGACCAGATAATGAAGGGTCAGGGTCCGATACTCGACCAGGCCTGCCTCATTGTAATGGGCGTGGCCTACGAAAAAGTGGTCGACCAGGACAAAGTCGACAAAGTGATGATAGCTGTCCGGGTTCAGGTTGGCCCATCCCAGAGCGATGATCGCTCCGATGATCAACAGCAGTGAGTAATTGGTGACGAAATTCCAGACGCGATACATCGATGTTCTCCAGCCCTCGAGCGCCCTTGCGGTAAACCAAACTGCCCCCCATCGCAACCGGGCGTGAGACTTGGAAGTCGGGGTGTTCTATCGTAGCTCAAAGTCATGAATGACCTGGAACAAGAGATTGCGGCCTGCAGATTATGCGCCGACAGGTTCGCCGCGACGGTCACGGGGCATCGGCCCCGGCCGGTCGTCTGGTTTCGACCTGGGGCAAGGCTCCTGATCGCGGGCCAGGCCCCGGGTGCGCGGGTGCACGCCAGCGGCCGGCCGTTCACCGACCCCTCGGGGGACCGGCTGCGACACTGGCTGGGGCTGGATGAGGCCGAATTCTATGATCGGTCGCGGATTGCCATCGTGCCGATGGCATTTTGCTTTCCCGGCTATGATGCCAAAAGCGCGGACTTGCCGCCGCCGCCCATCTGTAGCCAGACCTGGCACAGACAGGTGATGGAGGCGCTGGGCGACATCCGCCTCACCGTGCTGGTGGGAGGGGCAGCGCAGCGCTGGCATCTGGACCGTGCTGCGACCGTCACCCGGACCGTTGCAGCCTGGCGCGACCATGCCCCGCAGGTCTTTCCCTTGCCTCATCCGTCCTGGCGCAATACCGCATGGTTGAAGTCAAACCCCTGGTTCGAGGCCGACCTTGTGCCGGTCATGCGCGCCCGTGTGCAAGAAGTGATGACGTCCGATGATTGAAACGACCGCCCTCGACCAGGCCCATGCGGCCATGATGGCCCATCCTGAGGACGACACCCTGCGTCTGGCCTTTTTCGAACGGCTGGCGGACGCGGAAGTGTTTCTTTTGTTGTCCGAAGAGGCTGGCGCCGACAGCGTGACGCCCCGGATCATCGAAAGCGAGGGCGCACGCTATGTCCTGATCTTTGACACAGAGGACAGGCTGTCCTCCTTTACCGGAACCGTGTCCCCTTTTGCCGGTCTGTCAGGACGGGGCCTTGCCGATTTGATGGCGGGGCAGGGTATTGGCCTGGCACTGAATCCTGAAGTCGCACCCTCTGCTATCCTGATCCCGGCCGAGGCGGTGGATTGGCTGGCCAGCACGCTGGCCCATGCGCCCACGGTCACCTCGGCGCGGCCGGTTGAGGTCACCCCGCCGGGGGCGTTGCCGCAGTCGTTGCTGAGTGCTTTGGCGCGCAAGCTGGACGGCACGGGCGATCTTGCCGCTTCGGCCTGGCTGGCCGGTGTCGGATATGAGGACGGAAGCCGGGGCCATTTGCTGGCCTTTGTCGATGCGCTGGACGACGCGCAGCCGGCCCTTGCCGTTGCCGCCAATGAGGCCCTGACCTTTTCGGGGATCGAGGCCGGAGCGATGGATGTCACCTTTGTCCTGTCCGGCACCCCGATGGCCGAGCGGATCGCCCGTGTCGGCCAAATGATCGATTTACCCCGCCGGCAGCCCCCGGAAACAGGCCCCGCCGCCCCGGGGATGGACCCCGACCGACCGCCGCGCCTGCGTTAAGGGGGGCATGGTGGCGCTGCCCCCGCCGCCTTCGGCGTCTCCCCCGGGATATTGGAGGCGAGATGAGGAGCGGGCCTAGTAGCCCAGGGTTCGATCCACCAGGTGCAGGAAGGGTTCGCCGGCCTCGCCGCGTCGGATGTTTTCGGCCACAACCTCGGCGGCGGCGTCGACCCGTGTCTCGGAGGCGATATGGGGCGTGATGGTGACCTTTGGGTGCGCCCAATAGGGATCCTCTGGTGGTAGGGGTTCGGTGCGAAACACATCCAGGGTGGCATGGGCCACCTGGCCGCTTTCCAGGGCGGCCAGCAAGGCCGCGTCGTCGATCAGGGCGCCGCGGCCGGGGTTGATCACGAAGGCCCCTGGTGCGAGCAGTCCCAGCGTCCGGGCGCCGAGAAGGTTCTCGGTCTCGGCGGTCAGCGGCACCAGAAGGACGAGGATTTCTGCGCCTTCAAGGGCCTGGTCGAGGCCTTCAGCCTCCGACAGGCAGCGCACTCCGGCAATGTCCTTTTGCGACCTGCTCCAGCCGGTGACCTGAAATCCGATGCTAGCGAGGGCACGTGCGCAGGCCCCTCCCAGCGCCCCGATCCCGAGGATGGTGACCTTGCGGTCGCGGGCCAGTGGCGGGCAGATGTCGTTCCGCCAGACCCCGTCCTGGCCCAGGATATGGGCATCCATACCCAGGTGGTGGCGCAGCACATGGCCTGTCACCCATTCGACCATCCCTTCGTCAAGGCCCCCTCCCACCATGCGTGCGAGCGGTTGGGTGAGGGTCGGGTTCTTGACGATCCCTTCCACGCCCGCCCAGAGACGCAGGACCGCCTTGGTGCGGACAAAGGGGCTGAAATCCTCGATTTCGCACCCGGTCCCATAGACGATGTAATCCGTCTCTTCGGGCGGATGATTGGGGGCCAGTTGCACGGCCACCCCGGCGCGATCGCAGGCGGCCATCAGGGGATCCCGATAGGCCTCCCATGCGGAGGGGGAACCTGCGAAGAGGACATTGACTGACATGGGCATTCCTAGCGGGGTTTGTGGACGTGGGCGCTTTGTACCAGCCCAAAGGCGATGAGCAGGACGAGCATGGCCGAGCCGCCATAGCTGACCAAGGGCAAGGGCACGCCCACGACAGGGGCGAGCCCCATCACCATGGACATGTTGACGGCGAAATACAGGAAGAACGTCATCGCCACGCCAAGCGTGAGGAGGGCGGCGAACCGGTCCTTGTTCGTCATCGCCGAGGCAATGCAAAACACGATGATCAGGGCGTAGAGGGCGAGCAGGGCGAAGGCGCCGATGAACCCGAACTCTTCGGCCAGGGTGGTGAAGATGAAGTCGGTATGCTTTTCGGGAAGGAAGTTCAGCCGGCTTTGAGTGCCTTGCATGAAGCCGCGGCCGGTCCAGCCACCCGAGCCAAGGGCGATCTTTGCCTGGGTAATGTGGTAGCCCGCGCCCAGCGGATCATTCGACGGGTCGATGAAAGTGTCGATGCGCCTGAACTGATAGTCCTTGATCAATTGCCAGCTTGTTCCCCGGCTTTCAAAAACCGCGACCACGGCACCGACCCCAGCAACGATAACGGTCGCGAAATAGGCCCAATGCACCCCGGCCAGGAACATGACGGCCCCGCCTCCCGCCACCAGCAGGATCGATGTCCCGAGATCGGGCTGGGTCAGGACCAGCAGTGTCGGCAGGGCGATGAACACCAATGGCACTAATACCCAGAAGGGGTGTGACACCTTTTTGAGGGGAAGCCAGTCGTAATAGGCGGCCAGCATCATGACGAGCCCGATTTTCATAAGCTCCGATGGCTGCAATCGCATGAACCCAAGGTCGATCCAGCGCTGCGCCCCCATCCCGGTGACCCCGAAGAACTCGACCGCCAGTAGAAGCGCGAGAGAGATCAGGTAGGCCAAGGCCGCCATGTTACGCCAGAACCATATGGGCACCATTGCGATCACCAACATCATCGCCATGCCAGCGGCAAACCGCTTCATCTGCGGCTCCATCCACGGGGTAGCTGACCCACCGGCGACGGAATAAAGCATCAGGAAACCGGCGCCCGAGATCGCGGCCAGCAGAATGATGATCGGCCAGTTCAGGTAAAGCAGCTTGCGAAAGCCTGTCGGAACATAGCGGGTGTTGTACTCAAGATAACTCATCGCCCCTTCCCGTCAGGCCCGCGTGTTCGCGGTGCCGCCGGCGGCGACCCGGTTCTGAATCCGCACTTGTTGATCGGCGATGCGCGCCCGGACGTCGGCCGGATAGGCCTCGAGCGGGGGAGGGCCATCGTAAAGGGCCTGCAGGGTGATGTCCCTGCCGATCGGGGCAGCAGCGGCCGACCCGCCGCCGCCATGCTCAACGATGACCGACACCGCATAGCGCGGCATCTCGAAGGGGGCGAAATTGACCCAAAGGGCGTGATCCCGCCGTTCCCAGGGCAGGTCCTCGTTCGATGTGACCCCACGGGCCCGTTCTTCGGGTGTGATCCGCCGGACCTGGCTGGTTCCCGTCTTGCCGGCCATCCGTGCCTCGTCCAGCGTGATCCGGGACCGATAGGCGGTTCCCCTTTGGTGGTTGGAAACGTCGAACATCGACTGACGCAGGCGGCGTAGATAGTTTTCGTTCAACCCCAGCGACTCGCCCCCGGTGATCGGCTGTTCGATCCCGTCGATCGTGTGGATGAGCCGGGGTTCAATGTTGCGGCCAGTGGCAAGCCGGGCCGTCATGATGGCAAGCTGCAACGGAGAGGCGAGGACATCGCCCTGACCGATCGAGGCGTTGACCGTGTCCCCGATCCGCCAGTCCTGCCCGCGCACCGACCGCTTCCATTCGCGGTCCGGGGCAAGGCCTTGGGCCACCGCCGACATTGGAACGTCGTGGCGCACGCCGATCCCCAGCTTTTGGGCCATCGCGGAAATCGCGTCGATGCCGACCCGTTGGGCGACTTCATAGTAATAGCAGTCGCAGCTTTGCTTGAGGCTTTCGTGAAGGTTGATGTTGCCGTGACCTGAACCCTTCCAGCAGTGAAAGCGGGTGCCTGAAACCTCGGTCCAGCCGCTACAATAGATCGTCTCGTCCGGGGTCAGTACCTCGGCTTCGAGGGCGGCCAGGGCGGTGACCATCTTGAAGGTCGATCCGGGGGGGTAGGTGCCTTGCACGGACTTGGCGGACAGGGGACGATAGATGTCTTCGTTCAGCCCGTTCCAGGCGGCGACCGAGATGCCGCGCACAAAAAGGTTGGGGTCAAAGGTTGGGGCTGATGCAACCGCCTTGAGATCGCCGGTAAACGTGTCGATCACGACGGCGGCGGCGCTTTCGCCTTCAAGCCGGGCCTCGACGTAGCTTTGCAGGCGCGAGTCGATGGTCAGCTGGATATCCGCCCCGGAGACCCCTTCCTGCCGGTCCAGTTCCCGCATCACCCGGCCAAGGGCGTTGACCTCGATCCGACGGCTGCCGGCAACCCCGCGCAGCGTCCGCTCCATCTTGTTTTCCACCCCGGTCTTGCCGATCTGAAAGCGGGGGATTTGCAGCAGGGGGTCCTGATCGTCGATCCGGCTCAGGTCATAGTCGCTGACCGGGCCGACGTAGCCAATGACGTGGGCCGTGTCCGAACCCATGGGGTAATGGCGCGACAGGCCGACCTCGGCGATGATACCGGGCAGGGCGGGTGCGTTTACCGTGACCTTGGCGATATCGTCCCAGGCGACACGGTCGACAATTGTCACAGGCACGAAGGGCGAGCGGCGGTTCATCTCTTCGATGGCCCGCTCGATGGTCTCTGGCGGGATGGCGACAAGGCGGGTCAGGCGGTCGAGGACCTCTTGTACATCGCCGGCATCCTCGCGGACCATGACGATCCGGTAGTTCTGTTCGTTGACGGCCAGGGGCACACCATTGACATCGAAGATCAGGCCACGCGCCGGTGGCAAAAGGCGGATGTTGATCCGGTTCTCTTCCGCCAGAAGCCGAAACTCATCCGCCTGTTCGACCTGCATGGATTGCATGCGGAACCCCAACGCACCGACAAGACCGAATTGGGCGACGCCGAGCAGAAGGGCGCGGCGGCTGACCTGGCGGGCACTGTCTGCGGTATCTTTTGGTGGGCGTCTCATGTTGCTTCCTTACACCCGGTGGCCAAGGGCGTCGACCTCGCCCGGGGCGGGGCGGCTGACGCCAAAGATCAGATGGGCGGTTGCCACCACCAGCGGGTAGACCATGCAGGTCAAGGCCATCTCGATCATCGTGAGGCGAAGCGGGGCCTGCGGCATCACGACCACGGCCAACACGATGCGGTTGGCCAGCGCCAGCGCCACGATCCCCAGGGCCACTGTCGCCCACTCCAGCGGAAAGGGCACGTTGCGCAACGAATTGGCCTGCGCCCGGAGTGCTTCGGTCAGGATCAGGACAAAGGCCGTGTGCAGGCCGGGCGGTCGTCCGAACAGCAGATCGGTAATCAGAAACACCGGAACGATCATCATGGCCGGGGCGTAGTCGGGCCGTCGCGCAACCCAGGCCAGCGTGACCACGAGCATGAAGTCTGGCGCGGCCCAGCTGGGGGGAAGTGTGTTCAACGGCAAGAGCTGGATGAAGATCAGCGCAAAGCAAATCAGCAACCAGGTCAGGCGGCCAAGCCAGGGGCCTGTGCGTCCCGTCCCCTCAGCCATCGGCAGCCCCGGTCGCGGCGGTCACGTCCTCGGCCACGGGCAACACCGGCGAAATTGCGGGGGCGATCAGGCTTCCCGGATCGTTAAGCTGTTCACTCTGGCGGCTGCGCAGCACGCGCAGAAACTCCAGCCGTTCATAATCGGCGGCCAACCGGACGCGAAGGCGTCTGTCGTTGCCAAGGGCGACCTGGCCCACAAGCAGATCGGCCGGAAAAAGGCCGCCATCGCCGGAACTGACGACGCGGTCGCCAGGGCGGACGACATCGGGGTTTTCCAGAAACTCGATCGGGGGATAGATGGTGTTGTCACCCACCAGGATCGCCCGCTGGCCCGAAGGCTGGATGATCACCGGTATCCGGCTTGATGTATCGGTCAGCAGGATCGTCCGACTGGTGTTTTCGCCCACGCCCGAGATGCGCCCGACAAGACCGATGCCGTCCATCGCTGGCCAGCCGTCCAGGATGCCGTCACGCGCGCCCACATTCAGCAGCACAGATTGACGAAACGGAGAGCCGCTGTCGGCCATGACCACCCCGGTGATATAAGTCAGGTTGGGGTCGAGGCGCACGTTGTTGAGGTCCAGAAGCTTGGCATTCTCCTGTTCAAGCTGAAGGGCGGCCTCGCGCCAGGCGCGCATCTGCTGCAATTCGCGCCGCAGATCCTGGTTCTGTTCGTAGATCCGCTGATAGCTTTGGAAATCGGTGACAAGATTGGCCAGCCCGGTCACCGGGGCCATCGCCCAATCAAGGTTCGGAACGATGCTGTCCACCACTGCTGCGCGGAACCGCTCCACCCGGGGGCTGTCGATCCGCCAGATCAGGAAAATCCCGAACAGGCAAAGGATCATCAGCCCGATCAGCAATCTGCGGATCGGGCCAACATAGTCTTCGCCATTCTGTCGCTCTCGTGCCACGGCCTGTTCCGCTCCCGGTCGGCTGAACACCGCCCTTCGGGCGGGGCTCAGCTTTCGTAGTCTATAACGTGACGAAGTTGCTTTTCATACTCCAGCGCCTTGCCGGTGCCGAGCGCCACACAATTAAGTGACTCGTCCGCGACCGAAATCGCGAGGCCCGTCTGTTCGCGCAGCGCCAGGTCAAGCTCGCCCAGAAGCGCGCCGCCTCCGGTCAGCATCACGCCGCGGTCCACGATATCTGCGGCAAGATCGGGGGGCGTGGCTTCCAGCGCGGTCATCACTGCCTCGCAGATTTGCTGCACAGGTTCCGCAAGAGCCTCGGCCACCTGGGCCTGGCTGATCTCGGTTTCCTTAGGGACGCCATTTAGAAGGTCACGGCCGCGGATCATCATCGACTGGCCGCGGCCGTCGTCGGGCATGCGGGCTGTGCCGATGGATGTCTTGATCCGCTCTGCCGTAGACTCGCCCACCAAAAGGTTATGCTGGCGGCGCAGGTAAGAGATGATCGCCTCATCCATCCGGTCGCCACCAACGCGGACCGAACGGGCGTAGACGATGTCACCCAGCGATAGGACGGCCACTTCGGTTGTGCCGCCGCCGATGTCGACGACCATGTTCCCGGTAGGATCGGTGATGGGCATGCCCGCCCCGATTGCCGCCGCGATGGGTTCTGCAATCAGGCCCGCCCGGCGGGCTCCGGCGCTAAGGACCGAATTGCGGATCGCACGCTTTTCGACCGGCGTCGCGCCATGCGGCACGCAGACGATGATCTTGGGTTTGGAAAATGTCGTGCGCTTGTGAACCTTGCGGATGAAGTACTTGATCATCTCTTCGGCCACGTCAAAGTCGGCGATGACGCCCTCGCGCATCGGGCGGATCGCCTCGATCGAGCCGGGCGTTCGACCCAACATCAGCTTGGCATCCTCCCCCACTGCCAGAACCTTCTTGACCCCGTCCTTGACGTGGTAGGCGACGACGGACGGTTCTGACAGAACGATCCCCCGGCCCTTGACGTAGACGAGGGTGTTCGCGGTGCCGAGGTCAATGGCCATGTCAGACGAAAACAGGCCTCCCAAACCAAACATGTGCAGATCTTTCCATTTCGATGCCAGCGGCCCGCAGGGTCACCCGCAAAAGCCAGATATTCTTATAGGCCGCGGCAGGTTTCGGCGAAAGGCCTGAAACACAGGCCGTCAGCGCGTTTCTGCCGGGGCGGTCGAACTAGCACAAAGCTGCTTTCGGTTAGGGAGCGGTACGACCGATTTGGCGGCTGAGGCGGCTTCGACTAGCATAATTCCAACATTTGCGATTGGCCGCTTCGGTTGCCGGCGTGCGTGTAGCGTCGCCCGAGCCACCTTTGCCGGGTGGGCCTGACCGGCCGGGTAGTCCGAATCCTGCCCCGGCAAAAGGAAAAGGGACGGGTCCAGACCCGTCCCTTTCAGTTCACTAACAGCAGGGCCAGGAGGTGCAAACTCAGCCGGCATCCTTGTAGCTGACGCCTTTGGTATCGACGCCCGGAGCGGTCTTTCCGCGGCGCACGATCAGCCGGTTGAGGGCATTGACATAGGCCTTTACGCTGGCCACGACCGTATCGGTGTCGGCGGATTGGCCGGTGGCGATCCGGCCGTCTTCTTCCAGCCGCACGCTGACGGTGGCCTGGGCATCGGTGCCCTCGGTCACTGCGTTCACCTGATAAAGCTGCAGACGTGCCGAATGGGCAAACAGCTGCTTGACCGCGTTGAAGCTGGCATCGACTGGGCCGTCACCTGTGGCGGTGATCGACTTGTCCTCTCCGTCAATCTCAAGAACCATCTCGGCGGTCTGGGGGCCATCGGTGCCGCAAACCACGCGCAGATGCTTGAGCTTCAGGCGGTCTTCGGCGGCGTCGTTCTGGCGGACCAGCGCAATCAAGTCGTCGTCGTAGACCTCCTTCTTGCGGTCGGCCAGATCCTTGAACCGGACGAAGACATCGTTGAGCTGGTTGTCGGCCAGTTCAAAGCCCAGCTCCTTGAGCTTGGCGCGCAGGGCCGCCCGGCCCGAATGCTTGCCCAAGGGCAGCGAGGTGCCCGACAAGCCGACATCCTCGGGGCGCATGATCTCGAAGGTTTCCGAGTTCTTGAGCATCCCGTCCTGATGGATCCCGCTTTCATGGGCAAAGGCGTTCTTGCCGACGATGGCCTTGTTGAACTGAACCGGAAAGCCCGAGACTGTGGCCACCCGGCGCGAGATGTTCATGATCTTGGTGGTATCAATCCCGGTCTCATAGGGCATGATGTCGCCACGCACCTTGAGGGCCATCACGACCTCTTCTAGGGCGGTATTGCCGGCGCGTTCGCCCAGGCCGTTGATCGTGCATTCTATCTGCCGGGCACCGCCCGCGACGGCAGCCAGACTGTTTGCCGTCGCCATGCCAAGGTCGTTGTGGCAATGGGTGGCAAAGATCACCTGATCGGCGCCGGGGACCGTTGCGATCAGGCGCCGGATCAGATCCGCGCTTTCGACCGGCGCGGTATAGCCAACGGTGTCGGGGATGTTGATCGTGCTGGCACCTGCCTTGATCGCAATCTCCACGACCCGGCAGAGATAGTCCCACTCGGTCCTTGTGGCATCCATCGGCGACCACTGGACGTTGTCGCACAGGTTGCGGGCATGAGTCACGGTGTCGTGGATCCGCTCGGCCATCTGGTCCATATCGAGGTTGGGAATGGCCCGGTGCAGCGGCGAGGTGCCGATGAAGGTGTGGATGCGCGGCGACTTGGCATGTTTGACCGCGTCCCAGCAGCGGTCAATGTCCTTGTAGTTGGCGCGCGCCAGACCACAGATCGTCGCCGTCTTGGCCAGACGAGAGATCTCGGACACCGCCCGGAAATCCCCTTCGGAGGCAATGGGAAAGCCCGCCTCGATGATGTCGACGCCCATGTCGTCCAGCAGTTCGGCGATCTCGAGCTTTTCGTCATGGGTCATGGTGGCGCCGGGCGACTGTTCGCCGTCACGCAGGGTGGTGTCGAAAATCAACACTTTGTCTTTGGTCATTTTGAAAGTCCTTTGGTTCCTTAGCTGATCCGGCGCTGATCCTCCTCTGAGCGGTCGCGCCGACAGGGCACGCTCAGAGGCGGCTAAGGAGAAGGAGGGCGCCAGAACGCATATCCCCGAAGGGCAAGGCAGTCATATGGGCGCGAGTGTTCATGGCGCCACTTATACAAAGGTTTTTGCCCTTGGGAAGTGTGGAAGCCTCCGGCGGGGATATTTTTGGCGAGGTGAGGGGGTGGTTTGTCGTTTCGCCCGGCCTAGGTGAGGGCGATGGAACGCGCATTGATCATCGGGGCCTCGGGCGGCATTGGCCGGGCTGTGGCGGACGCTCTTGAGGCGCGCGGGGTGGCTGTTACGCGCTTGTCCCGCGCGGTGGACGGGTTGGACGTGACCGATGAGGCCTCGGTTGCCCGGCTGATGGCGCCGCTCGAGGGGCCGTTTGAACTGGTCTTTGTGGCGGTCGGCGTGCTGGCCCTGCCCGGGCAGGCGCCTGAAAAGGCAGTTGCTGCCCTGACAGCCGAGGCCCTGGCCGGGGTCTTTGCCGTCAATGCCATTGGTCCGGCCCTGGTCTTGAAGCATGTCTTGCGCCTGGTGCCCAAGGACCGCCGCGCTGTCGTCGCGGTTCTGTCGGCCCGCGTTGGGTCCATCGGTGACAACCGGATCGGTGGTTGGCACGCCTATCGCGCGTCCAAGGCCGCTCTGAACCAGATCGTCCATGGCACGGCCATTGAGATGAAGCGCACCCACCGTCAGGCGATCTGTGTCGCCTTGCATCCCGGGACGGTCCAGACCCCCTTCACCGCCAATTATTCCGGCCACAGCATGGTGACGCCCGAGTCGGCGGCGGCCAATCTGCTGGCCGTGATCGAGGGGCTGGAGCGCGATCAGTCGGGCGGGTTCTATGACTGGGCCGGTGAGGACGTACCTTGGTGAGGCTGATCCTGGTTCTGGGAGACCAGCTGTCCGATGGCCTGTCCGCGTTGCGCGAAGGCGACAGGGCCCGCGATGTCGTCGTGATGGCCGAGGTTCAGGCGGAGGCCTCTTATGTCCCGCATCACCCCAAGAAGATCGCCTTTGTCCTGGCCGCGATGCGCAAGTTTGCCCACCATCTGGAAGAGCAGGGCTGGCGCGTGGCCTTTACCCGTCTGGATGATCCTGAAAATGCCGGCTCCATCCCGGCCGAGCTGTTGCGCCGGGCGGCTGAATTTGGTGCGCAAGAGGTGATAGCGACCCAACCGGGCGAGTGGCGCCTGATTGCCGCGCTTGAGGACCTGCCGCTGCCGGTGCACCAGTTTGCCGACGACCGCTTTCTGGCCAGTCAGGCAGAGTTCGCGACCTGGGCCGAGGGCCGCAAACAATTGCGGATGGAGTATTTCTACCGCGATATGCGCCGCAAGACCGGCCTCCTGATGGAGGGGGATGACCCGGCGGGTGGCCGGTGGAACTTTGACGCTGAAAACCGCAAGCCTGCGCCGGGGCAGATTGCCTACGCTGGCCCTCTGAAATTTGCGCCTGATCTGGTTGTGGAAGAGGTGCTGACCCTCGTGGCCGACCGCTTTGTCGGCCATTTTGGCGATTTGCACCCGTTCTGGTTTGCCACCGACAGAGAGCAGGCCCTGGCCCATCTGGAGCATTGGATTGCCTGGGGCTTGCCCCTATTTGGCGATTTTCAGGACGCGATGCTGCACGATGAGCAGTTCCTGTACCACGCGGTTATCGGTCTATACCTCAATGCCGGGTTGCTGGAGCCGCTGGAGGTGTGCCGGGCCGCTGAAGCCGCGTGGCGGGCGGGCGACGCCCCCCTGAACGCGGTGGAGGGGTTTATCCGTCAGATCATCGGCTGGCGGGAATATGTGCGCGGCATCTATTTCCACGAAGGCCCCGACTATGTGACCCGCAATGCCCTTGGCCATACCCGGGATTTGCCGCCCGCCTTCTGGGGCGCGCCCACCCGCATGGCCTGTATCAAAGCCGTCGTCGATCAGACCCGGACCGAGGCCTATGCCCATCATATCCAGCGCCTGATGGTGACGGGCAATTTTGCCCTGCTGGCGGGTATTGATCCGGGGCAGGTCCATGAATGGTATCTGGCGGTCTATGCCGATGCCTACGAATGGGTCGAGGCCCCGAATGTCATCGGGATGAGCCAGTTTGCCGATGGCGGCATCGTGGCGTCAAAGCCCTATGTCTCGAGCGGAAACTACATCGCCCGGATGTCAGATCACTGCGGGTCCTGCCACTACAAGGTCAAGGACAAGACAGGTCCGGGGGCCTGTCCATTCAACCTGCTGTACTGGCACTTTCTGGACCGTCATCGCAACCGGTTCCGGGCCAATCCCCGCATGGGCCAGATCTATGCCAATTGGGACCGGATGGACCGCGACAAAAAGGTCCTGATCCTGGCAGAGGCGTCGGACTGGCTCGCACGGATGGAGGCGGGCGAGGCGGTTTGATCCGTCCTCGCGGTTGCCGTCAGTTGGCTTCTGGCACTTCGGGTGCTGGGTCGGGGGCAGGGGCCTCTGGTCCGGTCGCCGGGGCTGCGGCGCTGTCCGCCGCTTCTGTCAGGGCGCCATCCTGCCATTCGCCGGTGGCGGTGGTCCCGGTGGCATAACGCATGGTCCCGTCGCCCTGGCGCCGCCCGTCACGAAACTCGCCTTCGTAGACATCGCCATTGGCATAGGTGGCCACGCCCCGCCCGTTGATCTTGCCGTCTTCCCATTCGCCGACATAGCTGAAGCCATCAGGCATGGTGATCTTTCCCTGACCGTGCCGCTGGCCATCGAGGAAGAGACCTTCGTAGACGGTGCCATCGGCATAGGTCGCCACGCCCGCTCCGTTGCGCTGGCCGTCGGCCCATTGCCCTTCGTACACATAGCCGTCGCCATAGGTCATCCGGCCCTGGCCGTGGTTCTTGGCATTCAGGAATTCGCCCTCGTAGACCAATCCGTTGGCATAGGTGGCCACGCCGCGTCCTTCGATGACACCGGCGCGCCATTCCCCTTCGTAGGTTGATCCGTCAGGATAAGTGATCTTGCCCTGCCCATCGGCAAGGTCGCCGCGGAAGGTGCCGACATAGACCGACCCGTCCGGATAGGTGACCTCACCCTGGCCTTCGATCTGCCCGGCAATCCAGGAGCCGACGTAGCGATAGCCATCGGCCCCGACAAAGGTGCCCTGACCATGCCGCCGGTCGTCCTGGAACCCGCCCTGGTAGGTGTCGCCATTGGCATAGGTGACAGAGCCGATTCCCTGCCGCCGTCCCTGGACCAGATCGCCTTCGTAAATGTCGCCGTTGGGTTGAACCAACCGCCCTTGGCCTTCGATCTGGTCGGCTTCCCATGACCCGGTATAGGTCAGGCCGTCCGACATGATCAGGGTGCCTTGTCCCTGACGCTGGCCGCTGACAAGCGTGCCTTCAAAGACTGATCCGTCGGCAAATGTGATCCGGCCTTCGCCTTCTTTGACCCCGTTGACCCAGGGGCCAGAGTATTCGTAGCCATCGGGCGAGGTCATGGTGCCGGTGCCATGGTGCATGGCATTTCGGAATTCGCCTTCGTAGCGCACCCCGTTGGCATAGACGGCGACACCCCGGCCGGTGATCTTGCCATCGGTCCAGTCGCCTTCATAGGTGCCGCCATCGGCAAAGGTGATGCGGCCAAATCCTTCGGGCTTGCCAAGGGCAAAGGTCCCTTCATAGACCGACCCGTCGGGGTAGCGGGCCACGCCCTGACCGCGGATTTCGCCCTCGAACCATTCGCCGCTGTATTCATAGCCATTGGGCAGACGGTAGGTTCCCTGCCCATGCTGGCGTCCGTTCAGAAAGCTGCCCTCGTAAACGCCGCCGTCTTCGTACTGCTTGGTCGAGACGGTCTGTGCCCAGCCCGCCTGAGGCGCTGCGACAGCGGCGAATGCCAGGCTGGTCGCCAAGACCTGAAGGCCGAAAGTGATGTGCCGTGCGGACATGGGCGGGCTGCTCCTGTTGACATATGCGTCGTGTCGATGCCGGGTAAACCTATCCAAGCGATGCGGGCCTGACAACTGCGATGGGCCGTCATTGATGATGACAAAGTCGCAATCGGCTTCCCCTTGCGGTCTCATCTGCTACATCACTGGTCGACTGGCGTTTTACCGCCTCAAGAAGGGCCTTGTCATGACCGACCATTTTCGCCTGACCCTGGCGCAGCTGGACCCAACGATGGGCGACCTGGCGGGCAATGCCGCCAAGGCCCAAAGCGCGTGGGAGGCCGCCAAGGCCGCCGGGGCCGACATGCTCGCGCTGCCCGAAATGTTCATAACCGGCTACCAGACGCAGGACCTGATCCTGAAACCCGCCTTTCAACAGGCCGCCATCGCTGCGATCGAGGCACTGGCCCACGACTGTGCCGATGGCCCTGCCATGGGGATCGGTGGCCCCTGGGTCGAGCATGGGTTGCTGTATAACGCCTGGCACATTTGCGAGGGTGGGCGTGTCACGGCCCGCGTCCTCAAACATCACCGTCCCAACTACGGCGTGTTTGACGAGGTCCGGATCTATGCCTCTGGCCCTGTGACCGGCCCCGTCCGTATTGGCCCGCTGCGCCTTGGTGTACCGATCTGCGAGGATGCCTGGTACCCGGATGTGGCCGAAACGCTGGCCGAAACTGGGGCAGAGATCCTGATGATCCCCAACGGATCCCCCTATCGGCGGGCCAAGTTCGCCACCCGGATGAACCTGATGGTGGCGCGGGTGGTCGAGAATGACCTGCCGCTCGTCTACCTTAATATGGTTGGGGGGCAGGACGATCAGGCCTTTGACGGGGGCAGCTTTGTCCTAAATCGCGGCGGGGCGCTGGCGGTGCAGATGCCCCTGTTCGAAGAGACGATCACCCATGTCGATTTCGTCAGGGGCGAGGGCGGATGGGCCGCGAAGCCGGGTGAAAAAGCCCATTTCGGCAGCGAGATCGAACTGGACTACCATGCCATGGTCCTGAGCCTGCGAGACTACATGCGTAAGACGGGCTTCAAGAAGGTTCTGTTGGGCCTGTCGGGCGGCATCGACAGTGCCATCGTGGCCGTCATCGCGGCGGACGCGCTGGGTCCTGAAAACGTGCGCTGCGTTATGCTGCCGTCCGAGTACACCTCGCAAAGCTCGCTTGATGATGCCGCAGGCGTGGCAAAAGCCCTTGGCTGCCGCCTTGATACCGTCAGCATCGCAGGCCCTCGCGCCGCCGTGACCGAGGCGCTGGCCCCGCTGTTTGAAGGGCTGGAGCCGGGACTGACCGAGGAAAACATCCAAAGCCGGCTGCGTGGCCTGCTGCTTATGGCGCAGTCCAACAAGTTTGGCGAAATGCTGCTGACCACCGGGAACAAATCCGAGGTCGCGGTAGGCTATGCCACCATCTACGGCGACATGGCGGGGGGCTATAACCCGATCAAGGACCTCTACAAGATGCGGGTCTTTGCGACCTGCCGCTGGCGGAACGAAACGCACCGGGCCTGGATGAAGGGCCCCGCGGGCGAGGTCATCCCGACCTCGATCATCGAGAAACCGCCAAGTGCAGAGTTGCGGCCCGACCAGAAGGACGAAGATTCGCTGCCGCCCTACGAGATCCTCGACGGTATCCTCGAAATGCTGGTCGATCATGATGCCAGCGTCGCGGATTGCGTGGCCGCAGGCTATGATCGGGATACCGTCAAACGGGTCGAGCATCTGGTTTATATCAGCGAATACAAGCGGTTCCAGTCTGCACCCGGCACCCGCCTGTCGCAAAAGGCCTTTTGGCTGGACCGCCGTTACCCGATTGCAAACCGCTACCGCGACGACGCCTGACCGGGCTTGCAATGTCGCTTGCAGGCTGACCTGTCGTTTTAAAGCGGGCAGGGCCGGTCGGAACAGTCTAGCGGGGAGGCCTACGGTTCAGGACCTTCCCCCAAAATGCCAACGCATTACGCGACGCCCGACGGTTTTTCTCCAGCCGAATGTGACCGGATCATCGACGTGGCCCGCCTTGCCCCCCGGCAGGATGCCCGGCTTGTGGGCGCCAACCGGGATCACAACCTGCGGCGGGCCGATCTTGTCTGGCTTGACGGTCTGGCCGGGGCCGAGTGGGTGATGGACCGCCTGATCGACATCGTGCGCCGGGCCAATCGCGACTGCTTTGGTTTTGACCTGACCGAGTTTGCCGAAAGCCCCCAGATTGCCCGCTATGGCGCGGACCGTGAGGGGCATTTTGACTGGCACAGCGACATCGGTGAGGGGCCGCAGGCTGCCCGGCGAAAGTTGACAATGGTCGCCCAACTTTCGGATGTGGGCGACTATACGGGCGGCGCTCTGGAACTCCGCCCCTCGGCCCATGTCCATAAGGCCGACCGGGGGCGGGGCCATGTCTCGGTCTTTCCGAGCTATGTGCTGCACCGGGTGACCCCGGTCACGCAGGGCGAGCGGTTGTCCCTGACGGTCTGGGCACACGGTCCGGCATTTCGCTAAAAGAGCGGGATATGTTACCCTCTGATCCGACGGATCGGAGGTGGCGCCTATGCCCGAGAACAAGACCAAGCTGACCGAACAAAGCGTTGACGATCACATCGCGGCCATTGCGCAGGACCAGAAGCGGGCGGATGCCGTCACGCTGGATGCGCTGTTTCGTGAGGTATCAGGGTACCAACCCCGGATGTTCGGCGGGTCGATCATCGGCTATGGGAGCTATTCCTATACCTATGACAGCGGCCATTCGGGCGTGAGCATCGCGACGGGTTTTGCCCCGCGGAAATCCAATATCGTCCTGTACATCATGCCGGGCTATGCCGACTTTGGCGCGATCCTCGCGCGGCTGGGCAAGCACAAGATCGGGAAATCCTGTCTTTACATCAACAAGCTGGCGGATGTTGACACAGAGGTTTTGAAGGAACTGATCCGGGCAGGTCTGGACGATCTCGCCACCCGGTGGCCAATTTCCCCGACGTAGTCTCTTAATCGGGCGTGACGGCCCGGAAATCCCTGCTAGATAGACCGCAAGCGGGCGCAGCCATTCTAGCAGCCCAAAAGGATCTGCAATGAACAGCCAACCCGAAATGTCGGCGGCAGGCGCCCCGACCGAGCCACTGCCCGGTCGCTGGATCGCGATGGTGGCACTTTTGGTCGCAGCCTTCATGAACCTGATTGATGTCACAATCGTCAACGTGGCCTTGCCAAGCCTCGCCGATGCGTTCGGGGCGAATGACAGCCAGATCGAATGGGTGGTGGCGGTCTATATTCTGACCTTTGCCTTGCTGTTGCTGCCGTCAGGCCGGTTGGGCGACGTGATCGGGCGGCGGCGGATGTTCATCTGGGGTGTTGTGGTCTTTACCATTGGCTCGACCCTATGCGGACTTGCCCCCTCGATCGAGGGGCTGGTGGCCGCGCGGGTCGTGCAGGGGATCGGGGGGGCGATGATGACGCCTCAAACTCTGGCCCTTGTACCGGTCCTGTTTCCGCCTGCCGAACGGGGGCTTGCCTTCGCCCTTTTCGGGCTGTCGGCGGGTCTGGCCAGTGTGACCGGCCCCTTGCTGGGCGGGTCGCTGATTGCGCTGGATATCTGGGGGATGGGCTGGCGGCCGATCTTTCTTGTCAATATCCCCATCGGTTTTCTGGCTGTGGCGGGGGCGTTGCGGTTTGTGCCCAATGTCCCGGGCAATGCTGACCTGAAGCTCGACTTCGTCGGGATCGGTATCGCGGCAACAGCCCTTCTCATGATCCTGTTTCCCTTGATCGAAGGGCGCCAGATTGGATGGCCCTGGTGGTGCTTTGCCCTGATGATTGCAGCGATCCCTGTGGCGGCGCTGTTCCTGCTTTGGCAGCGGCGGCAGGCGGCCCGGGGGGCGGCGCAGTTGATCCCGGCCAGCCTGTTTGGCAACCGGAACTTTATCATCGGTTCAGGCATCGTGATGCTGATCTTTGCAGGGATCCCGGGCTTTTTCCTTGTGCTGGCCGTGACGCTGCAGGTGGGCAACGGATTGACGCCGCTGCAGTCCGGCCTGACGACGATGCCGTTTTCGCTGGGGGTGCTGATGGCGTCCGTCGCCTCGGGCCGGCTCGGGCTGCGCTGGCCGCGCAGGCGGATCATGGCGGGGGGGCTGTTTCTGGCCACCGGCATGCTGTTGCTGCGGTTTGCGGTGCCGGGCGAGGGCGAAAGTCTTGTGCGGGCAGGGGTCATCCTCCCCTTGGTCATCGCAGGGATCGGGTTGGGAACGGGTATCTCGCCCTTGTTTCAAACAGTGCTGTCGAACGTCAGCGGTGCGGACACAGGCTCTGCCTCGGGGACCCTGCAGTCCTTTCAGCAGGTGGGCGGCGCCCTTGGCCTTGCCGTGATGGGAGAGCTGTTTTTCGGCACCTTGCGCAACGCTTTGCCGAACGCGGCCGATCCTGTTGCCATTTACTCAATGGCCCTCGATCGGGCGCTGATCTTCAACACGGTCAGCTTTATCCTTGTTGCGGTGCTGGTCTGGCGGCTGCCGCGACCCTCACTCGGCGGTGCCCCGTCCCGCTAGATCGGGACGCTTGGACACAACGGGATCAACCGCTTTGCATCTTCGGGGCGGCACAACAACGTCCCGTCGGTCATCACGGCAGCACTTGCTGCAGCCACCCCGCGGGACAGCGCCACGTTCAGCGGATGACCCTTGGCAAGGGCAAGGGTAAACCCGCCGACAAAGCTGTCCCCGGCCCCCACCTTGGAGCGGACGGGTACGTCGGCTGCGGCGGAATGCAGCCTCTCGTCCTTGGACGCCAGGATCGATCCTTCGGGACCGCGCGCCACGATCACGATTTCGGCCGCACCACGCGCAACTAGGCTGGCGGCAAAGTCCGCACTTTCGATCAGGTCGCGCAGGGGCCTGCCAGCGATCTCTTCGGCCTCGTGGTGGTTCATGCGCAGGACCTTGGGGCCCGCCTCGGTGCCGCGGGCGAGCAGGTGCAGGGCGTGGCCAGAGGTGTCCACGATGGCCTCCGCCCCCATTTGGTGCAGCCTTTGGCAAAGGTCCGGGATCAGGGCTGGGGGGACACCCGGAGGTAGGCTGCCAGACAGGACAACAAGCCCGCCGGGCTGGGCGGCGGCCAGCACGGCCGTCTCTGCTGCCGCCGTGTCGGCAGGAAACCATGCAGGCCCCGGCAGCATAAGGCGATATTGTTCGCCCGTCGTGCGGTCTGTGACAGCGAGCGACGAGCGGGTTTCGCCCGGAACGATGTGGTCGATGACCTCCAGCCCCGCAGCGATAAGCAGGTCATGAATGCGCTGCCCTGTGCTGCCCCCCAGCGCCACCAGACAGCGGGCCTGACCGCCCAAAAGCTTGATTGCGCGGGCAACATTGATCCCCCCTCCGCCTGGATCGGTCTGGGCAGGGTCGCATCGCAGCTTCTGGCCCGGCTCCATATGTGTGACAGCCGTGGACAGGTCGAGGGCAGGATTGAGGGTGACGGTAAGGATATCGCGCATGACATACGGCCTGATGACTACAGACCCAGACTGCATCGGGGGGAGGGGCGATGCAATCAAACCCGGTCCGCCCCCCGGGATCAGGGGGCGGACCGGCGGCGACAATTACATGAACTGGTAGCTGACGGGCACGAAGTGGAATCCGTCGGAACCCCGTGCCTCAACAAAGCCCGCGCCGGGGAAGGGCATGTGGTACCCGATGACGGCGACCTGATCGGCAGCAGCCATGCCCAGCAACGTGCGGCGGGTGCCGGCGGCAGCGGCCTTGTCGGCGTCAAAGCGGACTTCCCAGTCGGGGTAGGCCAACGACCAGACGTAGTGGTTTGCCGTGTCGGCCATCAAAAGCATCTGGCGACCGCCGCTTTCAAGCATATAGGCCATGTGACCCGGGGTATGGCCAAAGGCGGCCATGCCGGTGATGCCGGAGCGAACGGAACCGCCGTCGCCGATAAAGGTCATCTTGTCAGCCAGCGGACGGACCTTGGCCTCAAACCCTTCGTTCTCTGCGCCGGCCCAGAAATCAAACTCGGCCTGGCCGGTGACATAGGCGGCGTTGGCAAAGGTCGCTTCGCCCGCTTCGTTGGTCAGGCCACCGATGTGATCGCCGTGCATGTGGGTGATGACGACATGGGTGATGTCCTCGGCCGCGTAGCCGGCTGCGGAGAGGGCGTTGGTCATGCCGCCGGCATCAAGGCCGGTGTCGAACAGGATGACCTCGGACCCGGTGTTCACGACTGTGGGCGTAAAGAAGAACTGGGCGGCATCCGTTGGGACAAAGTTCTGGGCCGACACTTCGGCGAATTCCTCGGTCGAGACATTCATCCCGAAGATCCCCTGCGGCTCTGGCACAGACCGACTTCCGGCAAGAAGGGTCGTGACGCGGAAATCGCCAAGGGTAAAGTCGCGGTGGGTGGGAAGTGCACCACCGTGGCCTGCAGCAGCGGCGGGGGTTGCAAGAGTGCTGGCCGCACCCGCGGCAAAGGGCAGGCTGGCTCCAGCAAGGATCGACTGACGACGGGTCATGCGCATTGATAGTCCTCCGGTGGGTTAATCGTTGATCCGAAAGTAGTGCCCGAACGTCCCAAGGAAATGTGCTGGCTTTGCACAGGTTTGTGCATGGATGCAGAGGGTCTGCGCGCCGGAGTGGATCGGCCCGCCGAGTGGCCTGTTGGATCGGTGCCTGTCAGGTCCACCACTCGTCGATGGCCGCGATATCCTCGTCCGACCAGCCGAAGTGATGGGCGAATTCGTGGACGGTCACGTGGGCCACAAGCTCGGCCAGGGTGACATTTCCCCTTTCCGCCCATTCATCCAGGATCGGGCGGCGAAACAGCCAAACGACGTCGGGGCCCTGCGGCTGGTCAAAGACGGATTTCTCGGTCAGCGGAATGCCCTCGTAAAGACCTGTCAGATCAAACGGCTCCATCTCCATTTCCCTCAAGGTGTCCTCATCCGCGAAGTCGGCGACGCGCAGGGCGACAGCGCTCGCGGCGGCAAGGAACGCCGGGGGCAGCTGCGCCACCGTCCGGCGGGCATGTTCCTCGATCTCGTCAAGGGTCGGGGCGGTGTGGTCCAGGGGGCCTGACATGTGCCTGATATGGACAAAAGCAGAGGGGTATGAAAGAGGCAGGATCGAACCAAAGGGGCCCCTTGCAGGGGTTTCATCAGAGGATACGTGCCATGACGACCACCCGTTTCGCCCCGTCGCCCACCGGCTGGCTGCATATCGGCAACCTGCGGGCTGCCCTTTTCAACTATGCCATCGCACGACAGGCCGGCGGAACCTTCATCCTGCGGATCGACGATACCGATCCGGAGCGGTCGAAAGAGGAGTACGTAGAGGGCATCAAGGATGCCCTGACCTGGCTTGGTCTGACCTGGGACCAGATGGAGTTCCAGTCCAAGCGCCTTGATCGCTACGACGCGGCGCGGGACCGGCTTATCGAAATGGGCCGCCTTTACGAATGCTTTGAGACGCCGACCGAACTGGACCTCAAACGCAAGAAACAGCTGAACATGGGCAAGCCACCGGTCTATGACCGGGCGGCGCTGAGCCTGAGCGAGGCTGAAAAGGATACCCTGCGGGCCGAGCGGGGGTCGCACTGGCGCTTTAAGCTCGATCTGGATCGGATCGAATGGGAGGATGGCATCCTTGGCCCGATCTCGATCGACGCGGCCAGCGTCAGCGACCCGGTCCTGATCAAGGAAAGCGGTCAGTACCTCTATACCCTCGCCTCCGTCGTGGATGACGTTGAGTTGAATGTCACGGATATCGTGCGCGGATCGGACCATGTCACCAACACGGCGACCCAGATCCAGATCATCACAGCCCTTGGCGGCACGGTCCCGAGCTTTGCCCACCATTCGCTTCTGACCGGCCCGCAGGGCGAAGGGCTGTCCAAGCGACTGGGTACGCTGAGCCTGCATGACCTGCGCGCCAGAGGGATTGAGCCGATGGCTGTTCTGAGCTTGATGGCCCGGTTGGGGTCGTCCCAGCCGGTTGAATTGCGTACGAGCGTAGCAGAGGTTGTCGAAGGGTTTGACCTGAGCACCTTTGGATCAGCCCCGACCAAGTTCGATGTGACCGACCTTGAGCCCCTGACCGCAAGGGTCCTTGCGTCCGAACCGCTGTCCGCCGTGGCCGAAGAGATTGCGGCTGCAGGCGTGCCCGATGCGCTTGCCGCCCAGTTCTGGGAGGTCATCCGCGAGAACATTGCCACCCGGGCTGAGATCGCAGGCTGGTGGGACGTTTTCCAGGCCCGCGTCGCCCCCGAAGTGGCCGAGGAAGACCGCGCCTTTGTGGCAGAGGCCTTTGCCCTTTTGGGAGAGCCTGCCTACGGGCCGCAGACCTGGGCCGAATGGACCGGTGCTGTGAAGGAGGCGACGGGCCGCAAGGGCAAGAGCCTGTTCATGCCATTGCGCCATGCCGTCACCGGCCGCCACCGCGGCCCCGAGATGGCCGATGTGATGGCGCTGATGCAGGTGAAACCTTCGTTGGCGGGCTGACTTTGGTGCCTGTGACCTGACGGGGGCGGTGGGTCAGGACCCACCTTACGCCTCCGGCAGGAGTATTTCAGACAGAGCGAAGGGCTGGGTCTTTGCCGCGGAGCCGGGTCAGTTTTGCGTCGACGAAAGCGGTTTCTTCAGGGGTGAGCCGTTGTGACCTTGGGTAGACCGGGGCGGCCCGGTCGTCCTGGATGGCATTGCTCCAACCGTGGGTGGTGGCAAAGAATGCCTCTGCCCCTTCATGTCCGAAGAGCCTCAGGTAGCCCTGGACCACCACGTCGATGTAGCTGAGCAGGATCGGGTGATCAGGCCGGGGTGGTGCGAGGTGCCCGTGGTGTACCTGGTAGACGGCGACCGGATTGCCGGGGCCGTCATGGTGGGTTTGTTCCGTCACATCGTGCCTTGTGTAGGCCGCCTCTCTGGCATCGAGGGCGGCCCAGTCGCCTCCCGGGACATGCGCGACGACCCCTTCGATGACGCAGCCTTCGGCCCGTTCGACCGAGAGATAGGCGACCGGCCGGAGCGAAGTGTGCCGCCACACCCGGCGCCAGCCGTGCAGTCTGGCCGGTCTGGGCATGGCATAGTCATGGGTGGCCAGGTTGACGAGGCTACCGTAGCCGAAGAAGAGCGGGTCGATGCTCATTCCCTTGCCCTGAGCACTTGTGCCGGCCGTGCCGCCAGGGGCCGCAGGGCAAAGGCGAGACCGGCGAGCAGGGTGGCGAGGGTGCCGCCTGCAATGATCCCGATGGCCGAGGGCCAGACAACGGCGTAGCCGGTTTCCATCACGAAGGTGCTTACGGCCCAGCCCCCCAGCACACCTGCCCCAAGGGCAACAATGCCCGCCGCCAATCCCAGAAGCGCGGCGCGCAGGGCAAAGCTGATCAGGATCCGCCCGCGGGTTGCGCCCAATGTCTTGAGCACGGCGGCATCATAGGTGCGGGCCCGTTCGCCCGCCGCCGCCGCACCGATCAGGACGAGAAAGCCGGTCAGCAGCGTCGCCGCTGCCCCGTAGCGGGTGGCGGCGGCAATCCCTTCGATCACGCTCGAGACCTGGTCGATCGCGTCCCGGATGCGGATGGCGGTGATGTTGGGATAGGCCCCGGCAAGGTCGCGCAGGATCGCCCCTTCGGCCTCGGGTTCGGCATAGACGGTCGAGATCCAGCTGTGCGGCGCGCCCGCCAGCGCCTGCGGGTTCATCGACAGGACAAAGCCGATGCCTGCGGTTTCAAAGTTCACCTGACGGAAGCTGGCGATGGTGGCGCTTATGTCCCGGCCAAGGATGTTGATGGTGATGGTGTCGCCAAGGCTGAGCCCGATTTCCTCGGCCTCTTCGGCAGAAAAGCTGGCGAGCGGGGGGCCGCTGTAATCCTCTGGCCACCAGGAGCCTTCGGTGACGACGGTATCCTCGGGCAGGAGGGTGGAATAGGTGACCCCCCGGTCCCCCTGGAACACCCAATGATCGGCGAAATCGAGGGCGTTGATCCCGTTCACCTTGGTGATGATCCCGCGCAGCATGGGTGCCGCCTCGACCTTGGACACTTGATCGTCGGTGGCCAGCCGCGCCCGGAACCCTTCGATCTGGTCAGGCTGGATGTCGACGAAGAAATACGAAGGCGCGATGTCGGGCAGTTCTCCGGCGATGGCCCGGCGCAGGTTGCCGTCGATCTGGCCGACTGCCGCCAGAACCGCCAGCCCTAGCCCAAGGGACAGAACGACCGACTTCGTCTCGCCCCCGCGCGCCCCAATGGCCCCCAGCGCAAGCCGAAGGGCTGGCCGCCCCCGCGCCAGTCTGGTGCTGCGCCGGGCAATGAGCCGGGCCAGCACAGATGCCAGCGTCAGGATCACAAGAGCCCCGGCGATCCCGCCCGCCGTCCAGAGCGTCAGGAAGGCATTGCCTGAAAAGAGCACCGCCGCCCCGACGAGGGCCACCAGAAGCAGGCTGATGGTCCCGAGCCAGGGCCAGCGCGGCAGCGCCCGCCCGGCGGCAAAGGCGTCGCGAAAGAGAGTCGCGGCCCGGATCTCTTCGGTGCGGGCAAGCGGCCAGAGGGTAAAGACCAGGGCGGCCAGAAGGCCGTAAAGGGCGGCCTCGGCCAGCGGTCGGACGTATATCGTGAATTCGGCCGGGATCGGCAGGGCCGCGGAAATCAGCGGCGCAAAGAGCAAGGGCAGACCCGCCCCCAGCACCAGCCCGATGCCGATGCCCAAAAGGGTCAGGACCCCGATCTGCAGGAAATAGGTCAGAAAGATCACCCGCCCTGTCGCCCCCAGCGTCTTGAGCGTGGCAATAACCTCGGTCTTGCCTGCCAGATAGGCCCGCACGGCGGCGGACACCCCGACACCGCCCACCGCCAGCCCCGACAGGCCGATCAGGATCAGGAAGGCGCCAAGCTGGTCGACGAAACGGGCCGTACCACCCGCGCCGCGCCGCGCATCCCGCCAGCGCAGGCCGGTGTCGCGAAAGGCGGCCTCGGTCGCATCCTCGAGGGCCTGAAGGTTCGCATCCTCGGGCAGGTCGAGCCGGTACATCGTCGAGAAAAGTGTCCCCTCGGCCAGAAGCCCGGAATTGGCCAGGTCGCGGGTCAGAACAAGGGTCCGGGGGCCAAGCCCGAAGCCCGCAGAGGCATTGTCTGGATAGCGCGTCAGGATCGCCGACAGGGTGAAGGTCTGGGTGCCCAGCCGGAACTGGTCGCCCGGTGTCAGGCCCAGACGGTCGGCCAGCACCCGTTCCAGCACGGCGCCGGGCACATCGGTGCCGCGCAGGGCATCGGACAGGGGCATGGGCGGATCAAGGGTGACCTGCCCGATCAGGGGGTAAAGGTCGTCGACCGCGCGGATCTGGGTCAATCCCCGCTCTGGCCCATCGGGGCCGTCGACGACTGCCATGGAGCGGAAATCGACGGTTTCAGAGATCCGGTCCGCGATCCCGTTGAGGTAGAGCAATTCGTCGGGGCGAGCGAAGCGGTAGGTAAACTCTACCTCGGCGTCGCCCCCCAGAAGGGAGGCGCCTTCACGCTCAAGCCCCTCTTGAATGCCTGACCGAACCGTGCCCACAGCGGCGATGGCAGCCACGCCAAGGGCGAGGCAGGCCAGAAAGATGCGAAAACCTTGCAGGCCACCGCGCAGTTCCCGCCGGGCGAACCGGGCGGCGATGGCAAGGGTCATTCGGCGGCCCTCGCCGTTGTCTCATCCTCGATGCGACCGTCCCGGAGGCGGATGGTCCTGTCACAGCGGCGCGCCAGTTCGCCCGAATGGGTGACCATCACGAGGGTTGAGCCGTGACGCTCGCGCAGGCCAAAAAGGAGGTCGATGATGGCCTGACCGTTCGCCTCGTCGAGGTTGCCGGTCGGCTCATCCGCCAGCAGAATGCGCGGGCGCGGGGCAGAGGCGCGGGCAAGGGCAACCCTTTGCTGCTCTCCCCCCGACATCTGGGAAGGGTAGTGATCGGCCCTGTTGCCAAGGCCCACGGCCTCAAGTTCCGCCGCCGCCCGGTCAAAGGCATCCTTGTGACCGGCCAGTTCCAGCGGCGTCGCCACGTTTTCCAGGGCAGTCATTGTCGGGATGAGGTGGAAGGATTGGAACACCACCCCCATATTGTCTCTGCGAAAGCGGGCCAACTGGTCTTCGTTCATCGCGGTCAGGTCTTGTCCAAGGGCGGTGACCTTGCCTGAGGTGGCCTGTTCCAGCCCGCCCATCAACATAAGGAGTGACGACTTGCCAGAACCGCTCGGACCGACAAGGCCAAGGGTCTCGCCTTTGTGGACGTCAAGGCTGATCCCGTGGAGGATGTCGACGCGGCCGGCATTGCCCATCAGTGACAAGGCGGCGTTGGTCAGGGACAGGACGGTATCAGTCATGGCATTTGCTTTCGGCAGGGTCACGTCCCTTGCATATGGGGTTGCGATGGCGATGGGCAACCTTGCCTTGATGATCGTGCTCTCGGCCTCCCCGGTTCAGGCCCAGACCATGACGCTTGCCGCCCTTGGCGACAGTCTGACCCAAGGGTACGGCCTGCCGCCCGAGGATGGCTTTGTCCCGCAACTGCAGGCCTGGTTGACTGGGCAGGGGGCGGACGTGTCGGTCCTGAACGCAGGTGTTTCGGGGGATACCACCGCGGGGGGGCTTGCCCGGGTCGGTTGGACCCTGACGCCCGATGTCGATGCGATGATCGTGGCCCTTGGGGGCAACGACTTTCTGCGGGGGATCGACCCCGAGAACAGCAAATCGAACCTGCGTGGTATCCTTGAGGCGGCGCAGGAGGCAGGGGTTGAGGTCCTGTTGGTGGGCATCACCTCGTCCAACAACTACGGGCCGGACTACAAGGCGGCGTTTGACGGAATGTATCAGGAGTTGGCGGTGGAGTTTGGCGTGGCCCTGCACCCCAACTTCTTTTCCGGGCTTCTGGATTTGGGAGAAGAGCGCGAGGCGCTGATGCGATTTATGCAGGGCGACGGGATTCATCCCAATGCAGAAGGGGTCAGCCTGATCGTTGAGGGTCTTGGGCCGGACGTTCTGGCCCTTCTGGACCGGGCAGGGTAGCGATGCCCGGCCGGCTGTTCCTGACCCGCCCCATGGCCGAGGTTGCGGCCTGGCTGGCAGGAACGGGGCCGGTCCCAAATGATGCGGTCCCAAATGATGCGGTCCCCAACGATCCACCTCGCTACAACATCGCGCCGGGCCAGCAAGTCATCTGCAGGACTGCGAGGGGTCTGGAACACGCCCGCTGGGGCATGATCCCGGTGGGCCGGGTCAATGCCCGCGGTAGGCCGGTGATGGAGACGATCGTGAATGCCCGGTCCGAGACCGTCTTTGACAAGACGGCTTTTGCCGGGGTGGCGCGAGCCGTCGTGCCTGCGGACGGGTGGTACGAATGGACTGGCAAGGTGCGATCAAAGACGGCATGGCGAATTGGGCGCAAAGATGGTGGCTTGATGGGCTTTGCCGCGATCCATGACGTTTGGTCAGCCCCCGGCGGGGCAGAGGTCGCGCAGGTGGCGACGGTCACATGCCCACCTAACGGTGATGTGCGGGATATCCATGATCGAATGGGGGTGATCCTGACAGCGGATCAACTTGACGTCTGGCTGCATGGTTCGGCGGAAGAGGCGGCTGAATTGATGCGGCCTCTGCCGGACGGCACGCTTTGCGTGGTCAAGGCGGACGGCGTGGACTGGTCTGGCGCCTAGCCAGTGTCGTTGAGGACCGGGCGTGACGATGTCGCGCCCAGACCATTTTCAGGGGTGATCGCAGGCGATCAGGCCAGGCTAAGATTGATTGCCGACTCACGGCCATCACGGCCAGCTTCGATGTCGAAGGTCACTTTCTGGTTGTCCTGAAGGCCAGTCAGACCAGACCGCTCAACCGCGGAGATATGCACAAAAACATCTTTGCTGCCGCCATCAGGGGCAATAAAACCATAGCCTTTTGTGGTGTTGAACCATTTCACGGTGCCAGTTGCCATCGTGTGTCTTCCTCAAGTTATCCGCTCGCGGGAGTGCAGCGGTCCGGCTCTGTCAGTGCTGATCGAGTGACTGGGCCGTAAGGAGACAGTGGTCGATAGAGGTAACTTCGCCGCGTCCATATGACGCGCCACGGCGAAAAAATCAAGGTTTAACGAAAAACGTAGCCTGTCGGCCATATCAGACCGGGCTACCTTAGAATAAAGAAGGGCGCCTTCCGGCGCCCTTCAAAAGCTTTTCTGCGAGGCCTTAGGCCAGCTGCAGATTGATCGCCGATTCGCGACCGTCACGGCCGGCTTCGATGTCGAAGGTGACCTTCTGGTCGTCCTTCAGGCCGGTCAGGCCGGAACGCTCAACAGCGGAAATATGGACGAAAACGTCCTTTTTGCCGCCATCGGGAGCGATAAAGCCAAAACCTTTGGTTGCATTGAACCATTTCACGGTGCCTGTGGCCATCGTGATGTCTCCTATCGTGTGCGCTGCCCGCGTAAGTGCGGCAGCCCGGCTCAGTCAGTGTCAAATCGAAGAACTGTGGCCGTTGAAGGAGACAGGGGTCGAAAGAGAATAACGTCTGCGAAGGCCCCTATGCGCCTGTTTCGCAAAAATAGCAAGGATATTCGCGTGGGGGCTGCAGGCCAGTCGGAGGCGCAGACACCCGTTCAGATTGTTTCTGCGGACGGCAGGGGCGATGCCGCTTCAGCCTCGCGGGCGACGAACTGGGCGTAGGCAAGGCCGACCGAGATCGGTCCGGCAACCGCCCAGAAGGCCAGGGCACCAAACAGTCCGAAACCAAACATCACTGCGGCGACTGTTGCAGACAGCAGGCCCATCAGACCGAACAAGATGACGATTTGCATTGGCGAACCCTCGTTCTATTTGCGACGACTATCACTATGACTGAATAGGCATAATGCGGCGTAAATTGGGCGGCAATGCGGCAAGAGGCAAGGGCAACCCGACAGGATTGCAAGATTGACGGCCCGATCACAGGATTGCGTCCAGCTTGTCGGTTGGCGCAACCTCGGTTCTGGTGATAGGCAAGTCGGGTTGGCTAGCGTCATGCGAGGAGCGGTGGGAACGATGCGGATTGCGGTGGCTCTTGTCATTGTCTTGGCACTTGGAAGTTGCAGCGGGAGGGCCAGTGGCCCTATCAGCGCATCGTGCCTTACAAGCGGCCGTTCGGCTGCCAATCCGGCCCTATGCTCGTGCATTCAGGGTGTTGCCGATCAGATGCTGAGTGGCAGCGACCAAAATCGCGCAGCCGATTTCTTTGAAGACCCTGACAAAGCCCAGGCGACCCGCACCTCCGACAATCCTCTGACCGAGAATTTCTGGGAGCGGTATCGCCGATTTGCCGACACGGCGGAGGCGATCTGCGGCTGATGTCTTAGCGCAGGACGCCCCTTGCCTGCATCCGTCTGGCGTAGCCGAACAAGGCCAACAGGATGACGGCAATGGCAAGGCTGAAGATCGCGGCGAAGCTGCCCATGACCTCAAGGCTTGAAGGCTCGGCGATTCCGAAACTCCAAACCGACGAGGCGGCCAGGCCCAGGATCGAAATGCCAAAGGCAGTTACAGCAAAGCGGGAGCGAAGCAAAAGCAACAGCGATCCTGCGATAGATCCCCAGACGCCAAAGGCCCATGCTGCGTCGAACCACGTGGGCCGTCCGTCCATCAGGGCGCGCTGAGGTTCGGTGAGCATGGCCAGGTAGTCTGCATTGCCCAGCTGGGTCATCAGATAGTCATAGGCTCCGCCCGCGTTCCACAAGAGCGACAGGAGACCAACGATCCAAAGGTGAATGGGTGCGCGCATGCCAAACTCCTCCTTGCGCGCACATTGACGCAATCAGTTGCTTGGGTCCATCGCGCCATGATCCATCGCGCCATGATCCATTGAACCATGATCCATTTCGGTGCGGTTCAGATCAACTTCGACCTCAAGGTCCAGCGTAAGTCCGCTTTGAAAGACCAGCGTCAGGGGGATCAGGTCGCCTTGGGCCCATGTGTCCTTCACGCCCATGAACATGACGTGATTGCCGCCACGCTCCATCACTATCTCGCCATCCGCAGGCAGCGGGAACCCTTCCGGAACGTGACGCATCTGCATGACGCCGTCGCCGGCGTCGACATGGGTGTGCAACTCAACCCGGGCGGCGGCGTCGGACAGGGCGTCGATCAGTTGATCGTCTGTTTCACCGGTGTTGTGGATGACCATGAAGGCCGCCCCGCTGGGTCCGCCCGGAAAGGCGGTGCGGGCATAGGCGTGATGAACCTCGACCCCGTCGGCAAAGGCCGGAAAGGCAAGGGTGAAAGCGGCGGCGCAGGCCACCAGAGCAGTTTTGAAAGACATCTGTCGTTTCCTTGATAAGGGTCTGAAAATGAAAGGTTCAGACCGACAAGGGGGGCCCTCGCGACGGGGGCAGGACAGAGGCGGATTGCCCGGACCAGAGGGTTTGCCGGGCCACGACAGTCAGTTGGGACAGTTCGACCGGCGTCTGGGCTGCCTGCGGCAGGTCCAGATCCGGCACAAAGGCCAGGGTGGCATCGGGGCAGATGTGACCGGGGCCGACAGGCTTTCCGTCGGCATCAAGGGTAACGGCCACAAGGCCACCGCCCAGACACAGAACCGCCTTATCCCCCAGTGCGACCTGTCCACGCGCCAGCGCCACTTGCTGGCCGGTGAAGGCCAGCAAGAGCGCCAGAACATAGGCCAGAACTGAGGCGGGACGCATCGGGTTAACCCGTCATTTCATTTGTGTCGCAGGCCCGGTCAGGCCTGCGTGCCTGGACCAAAAGTCGGGATCAAAGGCCCGGATAGATCGGGAACCGGTCGCACAACGCCTCAACCTCGGCGCGGACTTTGTCCTCGACCTCGGCATTGCCGTCTTCACCATTGGCGGCCAGCCCGTCGACAACCTCGACGATCCAGTCGGCAATCTGCCGGAACTCGGCCTCGCCAAAGCCGCGGGTGGTGCCGGCTGGGCTGCCCAAACGGATGCCCGACGTGATCGTCGGCTTTTCCGTGTCAAAGGGGATGCCGTTCTTGTTGGTGGTGATATGGGCGCGGCCAAGGGCCTTTTCGGTGGCATTGCCCTTCACCCCTTTGGGACGAAGGTCGACCAGCATCAGGTGGGTGTCGGTACCGCCTGTCACGATGTCGAGGCCGCCTTTCATCAACTGATCGGCCAGGGCCTGAGCGTTGCGAATGACCTGGCCCTGGTAGATTTTGAACTCGGGTTGCAGTGCCTCGCCAAAGGCGACGGCCTTGCCGGCGATCACATGCATCAACGGGCCGCCCTGAATGCCGGGGAAGATGGCCGAGTTGAACTTCTTGGCCAGCGCCTCGTCATTGGTCAGGATCATGCCGCCGCGCGGTCCGCGCAGGGTCTTGTGGGTGGTGGTCGTAGCGACATGGGCATGGGGGAAGGGCGAGGGGTAAAGCCCGGCCGCCACGAGCCCTGCAAAGTGGGCCATGTCGACCAGCAGATACGCCCCGACCGAATCCGCAATCTCGCGCATTTTAGCAAAGTCGATGATGCGCGGAATGGCCGAGCCACCGGCGATCAGCATCTTGGGCTGATGTTCCGTCGCCAGTTCCTGGATCTGCAAGTAGTCGATTTCCAGATCCTGCTGGCGAACGCCGTATTGGATGGCGTTGAACCACTTGCCCGACTGGTTGGGGCGGGCCCCGTGGGTCAGGTGGCCACCGGCATCAAGGCTCATGCCCAGAATGGTGTCGCCGGGGGCCAGAAGGGCGGTGAACACGCCCTGATTGGCCTGGCTGCCCGAGTTGGGCTGTACGTTGGCAAAGCCGCAGCCAAACAGCTCGCAGGCCCGTTCAATCGCCAGATTCTCGGCGATGTCGACGAACTGGCACCCGCCATAGTAGCGGCGGCCGGGGTAGCCTTCGGCATATTTGTTGGTCAGGACTGAACCCTGCGCTTCCATCACGGCGGCCGAGACGATGTTCTCGGAGGCGATCAGCTCAATCTCTTTGCGCTGGCGGCCAAGCTCGGCCTGCATGGCGGCATGGATGGCCGGGTCGCGGGTTGCCAGCGTTTCGGTGAAAAAGCCGCTGTCGGTGGTCAGGCTGTCGGCGGTAGGCCGGGCGGGGGCGTTCATCGGGCAATCGTCCTTATGGCGGGTCCGGGTGACCGGGATCTTGGGATGGGCTCTCATACCTCAAGGTTGGCCCCTCCAAAAGTGACAAAACGACCCTACCCCAACCGGGCACGGCGTTACCCGTTTTAATCGCCCGGATGGATTGCCGGGTTGCGTTTCGAATGGTCCTACCCGACAACTGCTACAGGGCAAGGAGGACGCCGCCATCATGACCCCCCGCAAGATTGCCTTCGCGGCGAGCGATGCGCCGCTGGCCCAGGAGGCCCTTGAGGCCCTGACCGCCCGTTACGGCAATGCCCCGCTCGATGAGGCAGAGGTGATCGTGGCGCTGGGCGGTGACGGTTTCATGTTGCAAACCCTGCACGCGACGGAACATCTGGCCTCTCCGGTCTACGGCATGAACCGTGGCACCGTCGGCTTTTTGATGAACGCCTACGCCGCAGACGACCTGCCCGACCGGTTGGCGGCTGCGGAAGAGGCGGTCATCAACCCGTTGGCGATGACAGCGACAACACTGTCGGGCAGCCAGCACCGGGCCTTGGCGATCAATGAGGTCAGCCTGTTGCGGGCCGGGCCGCAAGCGGCCAAGCTGCGGATCACCATCGACGGCAAGCTGCGGCTTGAGGAACTGGTGTGCGATGGAGCGCTTGTCGCGACACCCGCCGGATCGACCGCCTACAACTATTCCGCCCACGGCCCCATCGTTCCCATCGGGGCCGAGATTCTGGCCCTGACGGCCATCGCCCCCTTTCGGCCCCGCCGCTGGCGCGGTGCGCTTTTGCCCAAATCGGCCCTCGTGCGATTCGATGTGATCGAGCCTGAGCGGCGTCGGGTCATGGCTGATGCAGACTCCCGCTCGGTCGCCGATGTGGTCTCGGTCGAAATCCGCAGCGAGCCAAGGGTCGAGCATCGGATCCTGTTTGATCCCGGCCATGGTCTGGATGAGCGGCTTATTCGCGAACAGTTTGCTTAGGCTGATCACAAGCATCTGTTTCAGAGGTATAAATCACGGCTTTGCCGTCGGGCAGACCCTTTGTCCTGCCCGACCAGGAGGTCACGCCGGGGGCATCGTGCCACGCCCCCGCAGCGCGTAGCCCAAAAAGTAGGGCCAGCAAACTGTGCTGTTCTTCTAGGGCTGTTTAGTCTCTGTCGCATAGCCCAACGGTTGAATCGCAGCACGGATTTCGTCCAGAATAGCCGGATCGTCGATTGTCGCGGGCATCTTGAAGGGCTGGCCATCCGCGATCCGCGCCATGATCCCGCGCAGGATCTTGCCCGAGCGTGTCTTGGGCAGGCGGTCTACCACCACGGCCAGTTTGAAGGCGGCGACGGGTCCGATCTGGTTGCGCACCAGTTTGACCACCTCTGACACGATCTCGGCTTCGGGGCGGTTGCAGCCCTTGTTGAGGCATAGGAACCCCATGGGCAGTTGCCCCTTCAGTTCGTCTGCCACGCCAATCACGGCACATTCGGCCACGTCTTCGTGGCCTGCCAGCACCTCTTCCATGGCGCCGGTGGACAGGCGGTGCCCGGCCACGTTGATGACATCGTCGGTGCGGGCCATGATGTAGAGGTAGCCGTCTGCATCCTTCATCCCCGCGTCGCCGGTCTCGTACCAGCCGGGAAAGGTGTTGAGGTAGCTTTTGCGGAACCGGTCTTCGGCATTCCAAAGCGTCGGCAGGGTTCCGGGGGGCAGCGGCAACCGGACGGCGATGGCGCCCAATGTGTCCGGGGGCAGGGGATGCCCGCCTTCGTCCAGGATCTGGACGTCATAGCCCGGCATCGGCACTGTGGGGGATCCGATCTTGACGGGCAGCGCCTCGATCCCGGCGGGATTGCCGACCATCGTATAGCCAGTCTCGGTCTGCCACCAATGGTCGTAGACCGGCACGTTCATCACCCTCTGGGCCCAGAGGATCGTGTCGGGGTCTGCCCGTTCACCCGCCAGATACAGGGCGCGAAGGCAAGAGATGTCGTGGCCCTTGATCATCTCGCCCTTGGGGTCTTCGCGCTTGATGGCGCGGAAGGCGGTGGGGGCTGTGAAAAAGCTGCGGACGTTATGTTCCGAAATCACCCGCCAGAATGTTGCTGCGTCGGGGGTTCCGACGGGCTTGCCCTCGAACACCACCGTCGTGTTGCCGTGGATGAGAGGGCCATAGCAGATGTAGCTGTGGCCCACGACCCAGCCTACGTCCGAGGCGGCCCAGAACACGTCGCCGGGATCGACGTTGTAAATGTTCTTCATCGTCCAGTTCAGCGCGACAAGATGGCCGCCGGTCGGTCTGACCACGCCCTTGGGTGCGCCAGTGGTGCCTGAGGTGTAGAGGATATAGGCCGGGTGCGTCCCCTCAACCGGGACGCATTCTGCGGGGGTGACGCCGTCTTGCGCGGCGTGCCAGTCCAGATCGCGGCCCGGCACCAAAGTTGCCTCACACTGAGGGCGCTGCAGGATCAGGCACACTTCGGGCTTGTGTGTGGCCTGCTCGATCGCGTCGTCCAGCAGGGGCTTGTATTGCACCACGCGGGACCCCTCGATCCCGCAAGAGCCTGCAAGAATGGCCTTCGGGGTGGCGTCGTCGATGCGCACGGCAAGCTCGTGCGCGGCAAACCCACCAAACACCACGGAATGGATCGCGCCGATCCGCGCGCAGGCCAGCATGGCGACCAAAGCCTCGGGTACCATGGGCATGTAGATGATCACCCGGTCGCCCTTGGTGATGCCCTGCGCCACAAGGGCGCCGGCCAGCATTGAGACCTTGTCCTTCAACTCTGCAAAGGTGATCGTGGCCTTGGTATCGGTGACAGGGCTGTCGTAGATGATGGCGGCCTGATCGGCCCGGCCATTGGCAACATGGCGGTCCACGGCGTTCCAGCAGGTGTTAACCATGCCGTCGCCGAACCATTCGTAAAGGGGGGCGTTGCTGTCGTTCAGGGCGCGGGTCGGTGGGCGGTCCCAGTCGATGACCTTGGCCGCCTCCATCCAGAACCCTTCGGGATCGGCCTTCCAGCCCTCGTAGACATCCGCATAACCCATACCGGTCCTCCCCATTCTATCGCGTTTTTAAGCAGGGGCGGGCAGGGGGTGCAAGCGCTTGTCGCGTGATTGCGCTAACCGGGGGCCAGGGTCGGCGCGATGGATCTGGCCCAACCGGCCAGCTATTCCCCATCGGCCGGGGTGTTGAGCCCCGCCGATGGTGAACGCAGGCAAGGGGTCTCTAGCCGTAGTGGGCCACAGGCGTCCCGGCGAGGGCGGACATGTTCAAAAGCCCGCGCGCCGTGATCGACGGGGTCACGATATGGGCCTTGTTGCCCATGCCCATCAGGATCGGGCCGACCTCCAGCCCGCCGCCTTTCATCTTGAGGATGTTGCGCACCCCCGATGCGGCATCCGAATTGGCAAAGACCAATGTGTTGGCCGCCCCGGTGAACCGCGACTGTGGGAAGTTCCGCGCCCGCAGTTCGGGGTCGAGGGCGCTGTCGACATGCATCTCGCCTTCATAGGCAAAGTCGCGCGGCACACTGTCGAGGATCTCAAGCGTCGCCCGCATCCGGCGACCTGTATCGCAATCAAGGTTCCCAAATTGCGAATGCGAGCAAAGGGCAATCTTCGGCTCTATGCCAAAGCGGCGAACGTGACGGGCGCAGGCCAGCACCGTTTCGGCGATCTGTTCGGGGCTGGGTTCGGGGTGAACCTGGGTGTCGGCGATAAAGAGGGGGCCATCCTCAAGGATCATCAGGCTGAGGCCCGCCACGGGATGCAGCGTCGGGCTGCCCAGCACTTGGGTGATGTAATTGAGGTGCCAAAGGAACTGGCCAAAGGTGCCGCAGATCATCGTGTCGGCCTCATCGCGCTGAACCATGACGGCGGCGATGGCGGTCGAGTTGGTGCGCATGACAGCGCGGGCAATGTCGGGGGTTACGCCCTTGCGCGACATGATCTGGTGATAGGTGCCCCAGTAGTCCCGGTAGCGGGGATCGTTCTCGGGGTTCACCACGTTGAAATCCCGTGTCGGCCGGATCGCAAGGCCGGCGCGTTCGCAGCGGGCCTCGATCACGTCGGGGCGGCCGATCAGAATGGGTGTGTCGGTCGTCTCCTCAAGGATTGCCTGAGAGGCGCGCAGAACCCGCTCATCCTCGCCCTCGGCAAAGACGATGCGACGGTTGGCGGTCCTTGCGGCCTCGAACACAGGGCGCATGATCAGGGCGGATTTAAAGACCGAGCCGTCCAGCCTTGCCTTGTAGGCGTTCATATCCTCGATCGGGCGGGTGGCCACACCTGTCTTCATCGCGGCGCTGGCCACGGCAGAGGCCACGACGCCCATCAGGCGCGGGTCAAAGGGCTTGGGGATCACGTAATCCGCCCCGAAAGTCATCTGCTCCCCATGGTAGGCGGCGGCGGCCTCGGCGCTTGTGGTGGCGCGGGCGAGGGCTGCGATACCTTCGATGCAGGCAATCTTCATCTCGTCGTTGATCTCGGTCGCGCCGACATCAAGGGCGCCCCGGAAGATGAAGGGAAAGCACAGCACGTTATTGACCTGATTGGGGTAATCGGACCGGCCGGTGGCGATGATGGCATCGGGGGCCACGGCGCGGGCCTCGGCCGGGTCAATCTCGGGCGACGGGTTGGCAAGGGCAAAGATGACCGGCCGATCCGACATCCGCGCGACCATCTCAGAGGTCAGTACCCCCGGACCGGACAGACCGAGGAACATGTCCGCGCCTTCGATGACGTCTGCCAAAGTGGCCGGTGTGGTGCCTTGGGCATAGGCGGCCTTTTGCGGCGTCATATCCGCCTCGCGGCCCTCGTAGACAAGGCCCTGCAGGTCGCACAGAAACACGTTTTCGCGTTTGACCCCCAGCTTCAGCAGCATGTTGAGGCAGGCAATCCCCGCCGCCCCGCCGCCGGTCGACACGATCTTGATGTCCGAGAACGCCTTGCCCGCCACGCGCAGGGCATTGGTCGCCGCGGCGCCAACGACGATGGCAGTGCCGTGCTGGTCATCGTGAAAGACGGGGATGTTCATGCGCGACCGGCAGATGTCTTCGACGATAAAGCAATCGGGGGCCTTGATGTCCTCAAGGTTGATGGCCCCGAAAGTCGGCTCCAGTGCACAGACGATATCGGCAAGCTTGTAGGGGTCGGCTTCGTTCAGCTCGATGTCAAAACAGTCGATGTTGGCGAACTTCTTGAACAGGACCGCCTTCCCCTCCATCACCGGTTTTGAGGCCAGACCGCCGATGTTGCCAAGGCCAAGCACTGCGCTGCCGTTCGACACGACGGCCACGAGGTTGCCACGGGCTGTATAGTCGCGGGCGGCATCGGGGTTGTCCCTGATCTCGATGCAGGCCTCGGCCACGCCGGGCGAATAGGCGCGGGCCAGGTCCCGACCGTTGGCCAGCGGCTTGGTCGCCCGGATCTCGAGTTTGCCGGGCTTGGGAAAACGGTGATAATCCAGAGCTGCCTGACGCAGGGCTTCGCGGGTCGTGTCGCGGGAGATATCAGCCATTGCAGGGTCCTTTGGTGGGATTGTTTA
>JAQWWH010000006.1 GCA_029255105.1 Flavimaricola sp.
GCGTTGGAGTACCTTTGGCGGTCTGGCGCACTGACGGTCGTCCGGCGCGAGGCGTTTCGCAAGGTCTACGATCTGACCGAGCGGGTGATCCCGCCCGAATACCTCAATGCCCGCCCTCAACCGTCCGAGACGATCGACTGGGCCTGCGCCGCCGCGCTTGACCGCCTTGGCTTTGCCACCAGCGGCGAGATTGCCGCGTTCTGGGCCCTTGCAACGCCACAGGAGGCCCACGATTGGTGCACCCGCGCCCTGGCCGAAGGGCGGATCGAAGAGGTTTTTATCGAAGGGGCGGACGGGGCGTTGCGCCGTAGCTTTGCAAGGCCCGGCCTAAGCGATGCCGCCTTGGCAATCCCAGAACCGGGCAATCGGGTCAGGCTTTTGTCCCCTTTCGATCCGGCCTTGCGGGACAGAAACCGGGCAGAGCGGTTGTTCGGCTTTCGCTACAGGATCGAGATCTTCGTACCAGCCCCCCAAAGGGTCTATGGCTACTACGTCTTTCCCTTGCTCGAAGGGAGCAGGCTGATCGGGCGGATCGACATGAAGGCAGACCGGGCAGCCGGCGTCCTGACTGTCACCGCCCTTTGGCCCGAGAATGGGGTCAGCATGGGCAAGGGCCGGCAAGCACGCGTTATGGCAGAGCTTGAGAGGGCCGCCCGCTTTGCAGGGTGCGACAGCATCGCTTTCGCATCGGGGTGGGCCCGCTGGTAAGGTGGGTCATGACCCACCTTACTGGAAAGGTCAGTTCAACAGGCCCGCGTGGACCATCGCGTCTTTGATCTGCTGCTGTGTCCCGGCCTCAAGGGTGGTGAGCGGGGAACGGACCTCGTCCTTACACAGGCCCAGCAGGGACATCCCATACTTTGCCCCAGCCACACCGGGCTCTTTGAAGATCGCTTCGTGCAGGCGCATCAACCGGTCCAGGAAAGAGAGCGCCGTTTTATAGTCGCCAGCCAGCGTGGCCTCCTGGAACTCGGCGCATAGCCGGGGTGCTACGTTGGCCGTGACAGAGATGCACCCAACGCCGCCATGGGCATTATAGCCCAACGCGGTCGCATCCTCGCCCGACAACTGGATAAAGTCGGGACCACAGGTGATGCGCTGCTTTGGAACGCGGCTCAGGTCGCCGGTGGCGTCCTTGACCCCGATGATCATCGGGTGCCTGGACAGTTCCCCCATCGTGGCGGGCGTCATGTCGACGACCGACCGGCCGGGGATGTTGTAGATGATGATCGGCAGGCCACAGTCGGCGGCGGCAAGGAAATGGGCGATCAGCCCCCTTTGTGTCGGCTTGTTGTAGTAGGGCGTCACGACAAGCGCCGCATCCGCCCCGGCAGCCTTGGCGGCATTGACCAGACGAACAGTTTCGACCGTGTTGTTCGACCCTGCCCCTGCCACGACCGGCACCCGGCCAGCGGCCGTCTGTACGACAGTTTCCACGACCAGATCATGCTCTTCATGGCTAAGCGTCGGGCTTTCGCCGGTGGTTCCAACCGGGACAAGCCCATGAGAACCTTGTTCAATATGCCACTCGACCAGCTTTTTCAGCGTGTCGAGATCCACCTGGCCGTCCGAGAACGGCGTGACGAGGGCGGGGAGGGATCCCTTGAGCATGACACGCTTCCTTTGGTGTGAGTCTGCCCCACGCGGGGGCCGTTGCAAAACGCGCGGACACTAGACGCCTTTTTCGGGATTGCCAAGTTTGTGAGTTGCCTTGCCCCCTTTCAGCTTTAGGGTCTAACAGACAGGAAAAAAGGCCTACCGAAATGCGTGTCTTCGCCCATGCTATTGCCCTTGCAGTTGCCGTTTCGGCTCTGACCTCGGGGCCCATCAAGGCGCAGTCTACCGACGCTTTTGGTTACAAGGTTGTCGCCGAAGCGATCGAGGCCGAAGACTGGGACCTGGCATACCTTCTTGCCCAAAGTGATGGGCAGGTCGCCACCGATCTGGTTAGCTGGCATCGGTTGAGGGCTGGGGCGGGGACGTTCGAGGATTATCGCAGTTTTCTGGCCTCACGCCCCGACTGGCCCGGTCTAAGTGCGGTGCGCGGCAAAGCCGAACTTTCGATCCTGGCCGAAACACCGCCCGCCGATGTGATCGCCTTCTTCGAAGGTAATTCGCCACAGACTGGCGAAGGTGTCGCCTCGCTCTCACGGGCGATGCGCGCGACAGGACAGGCGACCGAAGCAGACGCCATTGTCGTTGGCGCTTGGCTGACCCTCGGCCTGACCGAAGAGGGGCAGGCAGCCGTGCTTGCCGACCATGCCGACCTTCTCGCCACTCATCACGCCGCAAGGGCTGACGCCATGCTCTGGCGCTGGCGGACCAGCGACGCAGAGCAACTGTTGCCCCTGCTATCGCATGATGAACGCCTGCTGGCAGAGGCCCGCATTGCCCTGATCCGAAACGCACCGGACCGGCAAACCAAGGTGGCCGCCATCCCAAGTGCTATGCGGAACAATCCCGGCCTTCTTTACGACCGGTTCAACCGGCTCGCCGATAGCGGAGACTACACCGACGCAACGACCCTTCTGATCGACCGTTCCGGCAGCGCCGAAAGCCTTGGCCAACCCTTTCGCTGGGCCAGCTGGCGGGCGACCCTGGCCCGCTGGGCCATGCGCGAAGGTCGCCCCGAGCAGGCCTATACCATCGCAATCAATCACCATCTGTCCGACGGTGAGATCTATGCCGATCTGGAATGGGTGGCCGGCTACGTCAGCCTGACCTACCTGTCCGCCCCAGGGCAGGCCCTGACCCATTTCGCACGGGTCGAGGCAACCAGCTCTGGTCCGATCTCGACCAGTCGCGCCGCATATTGGACGGGGCGGGCGCTTGAACAGATGGGCAATGCGGCAGCGGCCGCCGACGCCTACCGCCGCGCCGCCGAGCATCAGACAGCCTTTTACGGATTGCTCGCAACTGAAAGGCTGGGCCGTCCCCTTGATCCGGCATTGGCGGGTGTTGAGGTGTTTCCCGACTGGCGAGAGGCAGAGGCCCTTTCAGGCGATCTTACCCGCGCGATGGTTTTGCTACTTGATGCTGACCAACGCGGGTCCGCGGTCCAATTTGTGGCCGAGCAGGCCCGGACCCTCGACCGGACGGGCCTTGCACAGCTTGGCGGCATGCTGACGGAGATGGACGAGCCCTTCCTGACGCTGCTTGTGGGCAAGACCGCCGCTGCCCGCGGCATCGTGCTGCCCGCCTTTTACTTTCCCCTGCATCCGCTCACCAAGATGGCGTTGCCGGTGGCCCCCGAGCTGGCCATTTCGATTGCCCGCCGCGAAAGCGAATTCAACTTTGTCGTTGGCAGTCCCGTTGGGGCGCTTGGGCTGATGCAGTTGATGCCCGCAACGGCAGAAGAGGTCGCCGGTGAACTTGGCCTTCCCTACTCTCGCGCCCGCCTGACATCGGACTGGGAATACAACGCCCAGCTTGGATCCCGCTATCTGGCCAACCTTCAGGACAGATTTGGCGACAGCCCGGTGATGATCGCCGCCGGGTACAACGCGGGCCCAAGCCGACCGGCCACGTGGATGGTCCAACGGGGCGATCCGCGCCGGGGCGAGGTCGATGTGATCGACTGGATCGAACATATCCCCTTCACCGAAACCCGGAACTACGTGATGCGGGTCACTGAATCCATTCCGGTCTATCACGCCCGCCTGACCGGTGAGACAGGCCCAGTTGATTTCACCGCACTGCTAGCCGGCAAACCGGCCTTTGTCCGTCCCCAGGCCCGGCCTGACCCCAATGCCACCCCTGAGCCGGACACGATACCGATTGTGGCGACACCAACCGGCGCCGGTTCACAAGGCGTGATCGCGCCTGCCTCTGCCACCGCGCCCGGCACCAGCCTTCGCCCTATCGCCCGCCCAGGTGGTTAGGCCCGCTGGCTAGGCCCCGGCCCGGCGGTTACGCCAAAGGGTGAACAGACCGGCGGCGACAACGATGCTTGCCCCGATGACGACATTCATCTCAAGTACTTCGCCGAATACCAACAGGCCAAGGGCGGCGGCAAAAACCATCTGAAGGTAGGCAAAGGGCTGTACCGCACTCGCCTCGGCCACTTCGTAGCATTTGATCAACATGAAATGACCCACCACACCCGTCACGCAAAGGGTTGCCATCATGGCATAGTCGGGGCCGGTAATAGGCTCCCACGTCCAGATGCCAACTATGGTCATGGCGACGGCTCCAACGGTTCCCGTCCAGAAAAAGCTGGTGATCGCCGAATCCTTGCGGGCGACATAGCGGGTGAGCAGACCGTAAAGGGCAAACAGAAAGGCCGACAATAATGGGATCGCCGCAGCAGGGGCAAAGACGGTGTGGCCAGGCCGCAGGATCACCAGAACACCGACAAAACCCACCCCGATTGCCGCCCAGCGCCAGGGGCCGACCCTCTCGCCCAGCACCGGGCCGGAAAGGGCGGCCACCAACAGCGGATAGCAGGCAAAGATGGCATGGCTTTCCACCAATCCAAGCAGGGTAAAGCCTAGAACCATGACGCAGATCTCTCCTGCCAGAAGCAGTCCACGAAAGATCTGGACCGTCGGCTGAGAGGTCGCCGCCGCCTTGCGCAGCGACCCGGACCGCCGCACGGCCAAAGCGATGACAAAGGCGGCAAAGAACCAGTAGCGGATCATCACCACCAGAAAGACGCTGTATTCGGCTGCCAGATGCCGGGACAGCGCGTCTTGGGCAGCAAATACGAAAGAGGTCCCGATCATCAGCCAGATGCCAAGGCGGGTATTGGTCTCGGTCATTCGGGCATCCTGGCCAGGGTCATATGGCGCTTGCGTCCGTAGCCGGGGACACGGGCCACGTCAAACCCCCCACCAGCAAGGGACCGCCTGACGTGACCGGCGGCGGTGTAGCTGGCTGCGGTTCCACCGGACGCGGTATGGGAGGCAACAGCCTGCATCAGGTCGTCGCCCCACATTTCAGGGTTCCGGGCAGGGGCAAAGCCGTCCAGATACCAGGCGTCGGCCTGCCCCTCCCATACGGGCAACGTTTCGCGGGCATCGCCCCGAACCAGGGTCAGGATCGGCCCACCCAGATCGTGCCTGTCGCCCCCGTTGGCCAAGGCCGACAGCAGCGGTTTTGCAAATGGATCGAGCGAGGGGAAGGCGGCCAGCGCCTTGGCCATATCAGACAGGGCCATGGGATAGGCCTCAAACGTGGTAAATCCGAACCGGCCCGACTGGCCCGATGCTTCCCAGGCGGCCCAGGTCACCAAAAGGTTCAGCCCCGTCCCGAACCCCAGTTCTGCGATCTGGAACCCGTCCCGAAATCGGGTAGGCAGATCATTGCCAGCCAGAAAGACATGGGCCGTTTCGGCCAACCCATCCTCGACCGAGAAATAGGGGTCGTCAAAGCGGCGCGACACCGGGACACGCCCGTCGCGCCAGTCAATCACTGCCGGCTGGTCCTGCATCTGAGAAACCCCTAGGTTGCGGCGCGACAATGCGAGGAGCAGCGGCCAATGGCAACGGCAGATCAGCAGGTGGACGTGACGGTCATGGGGGCTGGCATCTTCGGCCTTTCCGTTGCCTGGGCCGCGGCCCGGCGCGGCGCAAAGGTCCGGGTCATTGACCCCAATGGGATCGGGGCCGGGGCCAGTGGCGGGATCGTCGGCGCCCTCGCCCCCCATGTGCCCGAGCAATGGAACCCAAAGAAGGCGTTTCAACTGGAAAGCCTGTTGATGGCCGGCGACTGGTGGGCCGAAGTGGCCCGCATGGGCGGCGGCGATCCCGGCTATGCCCGCACCGGGCGGCTGCAACCCTTGACCGACGAGGCACAGGTAGCCCGGGCGCAAGAGCGGGCGGAGAATGCCGAAACGCTCTGGCAAGGCCGTGCCGTCTGGGAGGTAGTTTCCGCAGGCTCTCAGGGAGACTGGGCACCACACAGCCCGTCCGGCTGGCTCGTTCACGACACGCTGACCGGGCGCATTCACCCCCGCCAAGCGCTTGCCGCCCTCGCCGCAGCCTTGCAGGACTGCAACGCCGAGATCACCGAGGAAGGCCCCGAGGCCGGACAAGTCGTCTGGGCGACAGGCGTTCACGACCTTACCACCATGCAGGTGCCCGGCGCGGGCGTTAAGGGTCAGGCGGCCCTCTTTCGCCTTGATGCCGCAAACCGCCCCCAGCTATTTGCCGAGGCTTTGCACATTGTGCCCCACGCGGATGGCACCGTTGCAGTTGGATCCACGTCTGAGAGAGAGTGGAAAACCGCCGATACGACCGACGCCCTTCTTGAGGACGTCATCGCCCGGGCCTGCGCCGTTTTGCCTGCTTTGAAACAGGCCCCAATCATCGAACGTTGGGCAGGGCTTCGCCCGCGCAGCAAGAGCCGGGCGCCGGTTCTGGGCGCCCACCCGGCGCGGCCCGGCCAGTTCATTGCCAATGGGGGGTTCAAGATCGGCTTTGGCATGGCCCCTCTGGTGGGCGAGGTCATGGCCGACCTGATCCTTGAGGGCCGGGACCGGATACCGGATCCGTTCCGGGCCTGACTGCCAAAGCGTCCTAGCGGGCCTGCGCCAGCATGCATTGCCGCCCGTCGGGCCCGCGCACCCAAAGCGCCCCATCCGCCCGCCAACACAGCTCTGCCACCTCATGGTGCATCAAGGGGGCGGTGGCGCGGTAGCTGAACTCTGACAGGGTCCCCAGCTTTTCGGTGGCCAACAGCATCAGCAGTTGCGCCAACAAGGGGCCGTGAACGACCAGACCGTCATAGCCTTCGACATCACGGGCGTAGGTTTCGTCATAGTGGATGCGGTGACCGTTGAAGGTCAGGGCGGAATAGCGGAACAGCAATGTCGAATCGAAAGATCGCGGCACCATTTGATCTTCGTCGGTGCCAGCGACAGGAGGGGCCAGGGCCTTTGCGCCCGGACCAGGATCATTGCGGTAGACCAGTTCCTGCCATTCGGTCAGCGCCAAGGTCCCCCTTTGGCGAAAGTCATGGCGCAGGCGTACGAAGGCCAACGGTCCCGATCGCCCCTCCTTGCGGGTCACAGATTCAACAATGCTGATCCGCTCTGCCCGGATACCGGCCAAAAGGGGGCTGTGGAACACAAGGCGGCCCGCTGCCCACATCCGACGGGGCAACCCCATGTCGGGGATGAAACCACCGGTCGCCGGATGACCATCGCGGCCCAGGGCGACCGGCGGCTGTGGATCCCAAAAGTAGATCTGGTGAAAGAACGGTGGAAGGGGATCGCCATGCTCAATAGCCGGGTCGCCGCCCAGCGCCGCCTGAAGGGCCCTGGCGCGGGCGGGGTCGATCGGGTCGATCAAACTCTGGCTGCGATCTACCGGTTCTGTCATCCTGTCAGGGATACAAGAAAGGTCGCCAAGCGCAATGGTTCGCATCACCGCCCTTGACCATCTGGTCCTGACCGTCAGCGACATGGACCGGACGGTCCGGTTCTATGTCGATGTGCTGGGCATGACGGCGACGTCGTTTACCGGGACAGACGGCAGCGTCCGTCAGGCGCTGTCGTTCGGCGCCCAGAAGATCAACCTGCACCCGGCAGATGCGGTCTTTGCCCCCCATGCCAACCGGCCAACCCCCGGCTCTGCCGACCTTTGCCTGCTGACCGACAGCCCACTCTCGGACTGGGAGGCCCATCTGAACGCCCTGTCCATCCCGATCGAGGACGGGCCGGTGCGCCGCACCGGGGCGACGGGGCCGATCCTGTCGATTTATCTCCGCGACCCCGACGGCAATCTGATCGAGGTCAGCGCCCCGATTGCGCCATAGCCTTTAGCCCCTCCATCAACTCTGACAGAGCGGCCAGATAGCGGTCATTGGTCAGACGACCCTCGTCGTCAAACTCGCCCGAGGCACCACCAACCAACACCTCTGGCCCCGGCAGCACCCAGGGCCGAAACGGATTGAGGCATAGGCGCAGGGAGGATTGCGACCGCTCCCCACCCGCACGGCCGCCAGTGGCCGAGACGATGGCGACAGGCTTGTCGGCCCAGGGGTTCGGCTTGGTCCGGCTGACCCAATCCAGCGCGTTCTTCAACAGACCGGACAGGGCCTTGTTGTATTCAGGGGTCGAGATGACGACAGCCTCAGCCGACGCGATCTGATCCGCCAATAACTGAACCTGCGGGGGAATGCCCTCAGCGGTTTCAAGATCGCCATCATAAAGGGGCAACCGCAAATCGCCGACGACAAAACTGTCGGGGGCAAACAGGCGCGCGGCCTCGTGCATCAGTTTGGTGTTGTAGGACCCGGCGCGCAGTGACCCGGAAATACCAAGAAGTGAAGTCATAAGTGAGAGCATCCTTACCAGTGCCAGACCCTGAACCTATGGCGTTCGGTCGCCAGAACAACCGCGACTTGTCACTCTGCTCTGGCTGGCACATGGTGCGTCTCATCGACAAGAGGGAGCGTGTGATGCAGCGGCATGGCGGACAAATTCTGGCGGACCATCTGGCTGCGCGTGGGGTACGGCGGGTTTTTTCCGTGCCCGGAGAAAGCTTTCTGGCCGCGCTCGACGGTCTTTACGACAGTGGCATCGCCAATATCGTCTGCCGACATGAAGGCGGGGCCTGCATGATGGCCGAAGCCTATGGCAAGATGACCGGTCAGCCCGGCATCGCCTTTGTCACACGTGGGCCCGGGGCCACCAATGCAGCCTCCGGTATCCATGTCGCCCGTCAGGACTCGACCCCTTTGATCCTCTTCGTCGGCCAGATTGACACCGCCCACCGCGACCGCGAGGCGTTCCAAGAGGTTGACTACAAGGCCGTTTTCGGGGGCTTGGCTAAATGGGTGGCCGAGGTCGACAGCATCGACCGCTTGCCCGAATACCTGTCCCGCGCCTTCAGCCTAGCGGTGTCAGGCCGGCCCGGTCCGGTGGTACTGGCGCTGCCCGAAGACATGCTTAGCGCGGTCTCCGACGTGGCCGACGCCCCGACCCAGATGATGGAGCTTTGCCCCACCCTTTCCGGCGTTGCCGAGGATGCCATCGGCTGGCTGTCCATGGCCGAACGGCCCCTCCTTGTCGTCGGCGGGCCACATTGGTCGCCCGAAGCGGCGGCAGACCTCGCCAGCGTCGCAGAGACCCAAGGGATACCCGTCGCCCTTGGGTTTCGACGGCAGGATTATCTGGACAACCGGCACCCTTGCTATGCCGGTGACCTCAATGTCGGTATCAATCCGGCCCTTGCCAAAAGGATGCGCGAGGCTGATCGGATCATGGTGATCGGCTCGCGGCTGGGCGACATCGAAACGCAGGGCTACACCCTTGTCGATCCGGCGGGGCCGGTCCAGCGGCTGTTCCATGTGCACGCAGACCCTGATGAGCCCGGGCATGTCTATCAACCCGAACTGATGGTCACGGCCGATGCGGTATCCTTCGTCCGGGCGCTGTCCCGCATGCCCCCCTGCGGCACCGACTGGAGCGGCTGGACGACGGCAGCGCGGGCCGACTACGACGCATGGGCAACCCCCAAGGAAAGCCCCGGCGCGGTCAAGCAAGAGGAGGTGATCCGCTGGCTGTCGGACACGCTGCCTGAGGATGCCATCGTAACCAACGGGGCCGGAAACTACGCCGCCTGGCTGCATCGGTACTTCTGCTACAAGGGGTACCGGACACAGCTTGCCCCGACATCGGGGTCAATGGGCTATGGCTTTCCCGCGGCCGTATCAGCGGCGCTGGAGCATCCGGCCCGCACCGTCGTCTGTCTGGCCGGTGATGGCTGCTTTCAGATGACGCTCAACGAAATGTCTACCGCGATCCAGCATGGGGCAGCCCCGATTGTGCTGGTGGTCAACAACGGTCGATACGGTACGATCAGGATGCACCAGGAAAAGCACTACCCCGGTCGGGTCTCGGGCACCGCACTCGTCAACCCGGACTTTGCGGCCCTCGCCCGCGCCTATGGCGGACTCGGCGAGGTCGTCACCGAATTCAGCCAGCTTCCCGATGCCTTCGCACGTGCAAAGGCTGCGGGTACCGTCGCAGTGATCGAGCTGAAGGTGGACACCGAGGCCCTCGCAACAGGGCTTACCCTTACAGCGGCCCGCCTGGCCGGAGAGGCGGCGCAGCCAAAACCCTAGGGCTGATCCCGGGGCGGTCGGATCGAAAGGGCTGCAAGTACCTCTTCCGCATCGTCGGCATTCGCAAGCACAGCGTCCACCGCGATCAGATCCTTGAGGTCGGGGACCTGCTCGACCAGTTGACCGCCGACGATGATATGCGCCCAGGGTTGCAAGATGCGCAAAGCCACAACAAGACGGGTCAGGGCGACGATCGATTTGGGATGGCCTGCCGAGATACCGATGACACCGTGACGTTCCTGCGACAGGCTTTCCACCAGCTGCCCATGATCAAGGCCGGTCCGAAGCGTGATCAACCAACCGCGCGACCGGAACAGATCGGCCGCCATGGTCACACCAAGGGTGTGGGTCTCGCCAGGAACGGTCACGAAAAGCGCCTTTCGGCTCTTCTCGCCTTGAAGCATGGGTTGCTCGGCGTCGAACCGAAGTCCACGCATCATCCCGAAGATGCGCCCCGTGGCAACCGTCATGTCGATGAACGACAGGCGGTCCTCCAGCCACATTTCCCCCATCAAACGGGCAGCACCGGCCAACGTGAGCAGATAGACGGCTTCCATAGAGACGCCGTCACGACGTTCTTTCAGAATTATCTCTGCCGCTTGGTCGGACTGGTTGTCTAGAAGGGCCCGAGTGAAGGACTCAACATCAACATCAATAGGCGGCACGACATGCGCCGGTTCGACCCGCATTCGGTTCGCCAAATGTACGACCACTTCGTCCGCCAACGATTGCACGGCACGAAAAGGAAGCTGGTAGCGTTGCTCTGCAACACCACCAATTTCCCCCGAAGAAGGCCCTCCCGCACTCTTCGCATTCTCTTTCAAAACAGGTTCCCATCCCGTCGGTCTGTGGCCTCCGACTGGCTAGGTCGGCACCCGCTACCACGAATCTCCATATCCCACGCTAGCATATCAATCCGCAGGGGCTGAACCAAATTCCGTCTTGACGTTTGATTTAGGATGTAAGCCCAAATCAGCAAACGTCGATCTACATATCAATCAATATTCGACGCCGATCTGCGCCTTGATCCCAGACCGGAAGGGATGCTTGACCAGTTCCATTTCCGTGACGAGGTCAGCAATGGCAACCAGGTCGTCATGGGCATTCCGACCGGTAAGGACGACATGTGTCATCGGCGGCTTCTCTTCGGTCAGGAACTGTACAACCTCCGAAATGTTCACGTAGTCGTACCGAATCGCAATGTTGATCTCGTCCAGAAGGACCATGGTGTTGGAGGGATCGCGGATAAGCTCTTTGGCCTTGGCCCAGGCGGCCTGGGCCATCTCGGTATCGCGGGTCTTGTCCTGGGTCTCCCAGGTAAATCCCTCGCCCATCGTGTGAAACGAACAGATATCGGTAAATTGGGCCAGGATCAGGTCGCGCTCACCCGTACTCATGCCACCTTTGATAAACTGGACCACGGCGCATTTCATATCGTGGGCGATGCATCGAAAGATCATCCCGAATGCGGCCGAAGATTTGCCCTTCCCCTTGCCCGTGTGAACAATGATCAGGCCCTTCTGGTCGGTCTTGGTCGCCATGATCTTGTCACGGGCGGCCTTCTTCTTGGCCATCTTCTGGGCATGGCGGTCGGCATCTTCGGTCATGATCAGGCTCCTTCGGGTATGACAGTGGCTCAGCGGTTCAGTCCCCGCAAGCCCAAGCCCCTTCGCTTCGTTCCAAATACTCATATCCCCTATCGGACCAGGGGACGCCTCGTCACGCTGACAGGGCGATCAGGGCCAGGTCAGGCAGCGCGGGGTTACGCCTGTGATCCCCATCCTTCGGACTGCATTTCTTCAAGTCGGCTTGCCGTCCGACCAAACTCAAACGACCCTTCGCCTTCGACATAAAGCATGTCAGGCCGGGCCGCTGCCGAACAGATCAAGCGGACCTTTGCCTCATACAATGCATCAATCAACGTCACAAAGCGTCTGGCCTGGTTGAAGTTTTCACTCGAGAGTTGCGGGATCTCGTCAATCATGACGACCCGGGCAACGCCGGCAAGTGCAAGGTAGTCGGCCGGACCCAGAGGGCGGCCACACAGATCATAAAACGACGCCCGCGCCGCCCCGTTGTAAAAGGCGGGAATCTCAACGTCCCGACCATGAACCCGCAGGATCTCGGGATGCGCATGACCATGGGTCAGGTCTTCCCAGATTTCCGACATCTTGGCGCGGGACGGGGAGTCGATCGGGGTAAAATAGGTCGGGCTACCCTTCAGGCGACCTTGCCGGTGGTCTGTTGGACTATCAAGGGCGATCACCTCGAGCCGGTCCTTGAGCATCTCGATGAACGGCACGAATAGCGCCCGGTTCAGGCCGTCCTTGTACAGATCGTCCGGCGGACGGTTCGAGGTTGTCACCACCGTAACACCCGCCGCAAACAATCTCTCGAACAAGCGGCCCACCAGCATGGCATCGGTGATATCGGTGATCTGCATCTCGTCAAAGGCCAAGAACCGAACCTCGTCGGCCAGTTTGTCCGCAACTGGGGCCAAGGCATCGCTTGCCCCTGTCTTGCGAACGGCATTCATCTCGGCGTGGACCCATTGCATGAAAGCATGGAAATGCCGCCGCTGTTTGGGCACCGTCACCGTGGCATACAGTAGGTCCATCAGCATGGACTTGCCCCGCCCGACCCCGCCCCACAAGTACACACCGCGCACCGGGGGCGCAGCTTTGCGGAACAGGCCGCGTTTGACCGGCAGGTTCAAACCGTCGCGGACCCTGTCAAGGGCTGGCAAGACCGCCTCCTGCACGGGATCGGCCCTCAGATGGCCTTCGGCGACACGTGCAGCATAGGCAGAAGAAACACTCATCATGACGGCATCCCTAGCCCGGTCCGACGATCAGGAAAAGCCTCTCTTGCGGATTGAACCACAGGCGCCGCCACTCGCGTCAGGCTCGTTCCACGGCGAGGCCTAGGGCTATGGAGGGCTCAATCGCGCGGCAGCAATTCGCGCAGGCTTTCGACCACCTCATCGGGATGGGTATAGGGCATCCCGTGACCAGCACCTTCGATCACTTCCTGCCGGGCTGTCCTGTTCCACTGTGCAAGCGTTCCGACGGAACTGATGGGAATAACCTCGTCCTTCTCGGCCCAGATCGCCAGTACCGGAATTCCGTCAACTCCAAGCCCCCGGTGGGCCACCATCTGACGATCGGCGAGGATGCCTCGCCTGCTCGAGAGCAACGACGGGAAATAGCCCTTACGAGCCAGGTCCCGCTCTTGCCCCTCGAATAGATCGGGGACCGACCGCATCTCGTCCTCGTGCGCCGATAGCCTGCGCCGCATCTGCAGGGGTTCGCGCAGGGCATGCAGCCAATCTCCGAGCACGGGCCAGCGCCGCATAAATCGGTGTTGCGGGTCCTCGTTCACATCGATGCCGGACGCGGCCAGCAGAACAAGGCGCTTCATCCGATCTGGGTTGCGGGCGGCAAAGGCCGTGGCAATGGCACCGCCCATGGAATACCCAAGAAGGGTCAGATCCTGGTGAAGTCCCTGATCTTCCAAAAGCTCTTCAAGTTGCATGACGAAGAAATCAGCATTCTGGCGGCCCTTGACCGCATCCGAGAAACCCCGACCATATAGATCGTAGACCAACACCCGGTAACCAAGCCCGACAAGCCCCTTGGACATCGCATTCCAGACGACAGAGTTGGTCGAAAGTCCATGAATGGCGACGATGACCGGACCTCTGACCGGGCCCATCCAGCGATAATGCGTGCGCCCCATTTCGAGTTCGGCCATCTGACCGGTGACTTTGGACAGGTCCGGCGTTTGGCGCCGGGACTCGAGCCAATTGGGCAGGATGAGAACGATCAGAGCAACAAGGATGACCCAAACAAAACTCATGCAGCTCTCCATGCGTCAAGAATGTACCTGCTGACCATCAGGTCCAGATGGGCACCACCACCGTTCTTGAACACCGTTATCTCATCATCCGTCGTTCTGACAAAGCGTTCCAATTCCCGGAAATCGGCCACAACGTTTTCGACCTTCAAAGCACCCGACCTTATCGGTTCGATAAGCTCCCCGATATGCTCGACCGTTGTGCCGATGGCGTCCACAAAAACCCTGCCCCGCTGCATGACCACATCGTCCGCCTCGCGCATGTCGGGCCTATAGGCCCCGATTAGATCGACATGGGTACCGGGCGACAGCCAGTCGCCCTTGAGGATTGGCGTGGCGCTCATCGTGGCGCAACAGACGATGTCCGCCGCTCGCACAGCGGCCTCAAGATCGCTCACCACAATAACGCCAGGGCAGTCGGCGGCAAAGCGGGTGGCCCCTTCGGCAGACCGGTTCCAGATCGTGAAACCTGCCCCCGGAAAGGCCGATCCATAGGCCTCAACCAGGGACCGGCCCACTGTGCCTGCACCGATGATCAGGATGTTCCGGCTATCGGGACGGGCCAGCCGGGTTGCCGCCAACAGGCTGTCACCGGCGGTCTTCCATTTGGTTACCAGATGAAAATCGACAATAGCCTCGAGCGCGCCGTCGCTGTCGGCAAACAGGTTCACCGCCCCGTTCACCACAGGTTTGCCCGCCGCCCCGTTGCCCGGAAAGATGGTGCAGGCCTTGACCGCGATCCCCATCCCGTCGATCCACGCCGACCGGTTCAGCAACGTGTCCGTGCCGCGATAGATCAACACATCCTCGACCTGTGCAGGTGGCCTGTCGTGACCTGCTGCAATGGCCCCGATGAGGTCCATCCAGTTCAGCTTTGATTGCCCTTCGGCAAAGGGAATGACTGTAGCGCTCATTCTGCCTCCTGTAGGGTCAGCAGCCCTGCGGCTACCAGTCGCTGCGCCCAACCATCGGGGCCTTCAAAGAGATGGGTTTGCCAGCCCCGCGCCGCGGCTGCGGCGATGTTGTCGGCGCGGTCGTCCGCAAACAAAAGTGCAGGCCCGCTTAGCCCGCTGTCCTGTTCCACCATCTCGTAGATTCGGGCTTCTGGCTTGATCACACCCATATGTCCCGAGATATAGCGCCGGTCGAACTCTTCCAGAAAGGGATAGTGCCCCTCTGCCAGTTCAAAGCTCTGGATACCAAAATTGCTTAGGGCAAAGACCGGTATGCCCTTGCGGCGCAGCGCCCGTAAAAGCCGGACAGAGTAGTCGATGACCGGGGCAGCCATTTCGATCCAGCGGTCGTGCCAAAGCCTGATCTCGGCCGTCCACTCCGGTTTTGCGTCGGCGGCGGCATAAACGGTCTCTTGGAAGTTTTTCCCCCGGTCGACCTCATCGTTCATGGCGTGAAGGTCGATCGCCTCAAACATGGCAACCCGACGGTCCTTGCCGACAACGCGGTCATAAAACCGTTCCGGCTGCCATTCGATCAGAACATTCCCAATGTCAAAAATGACAGCGCTGGGTCGGGTCATGCCGGTCTCCTTGATGGTCAGGGGGACCTTAGCCGGAGCTTGGGGCCTTGGGGAGGGGGAGTTGATCCTAAGGCGTGTCGTTTTCCCGCGGCGCTGGCCGATCAAGGGCTGCGGCCCGAACCTGACGCTCCAGCGTGTCGAGAAAGCGGACGCGATCCGCCTTGGAAAACGGCCGCCCGCCGCCCTGACGAAACGGGTCGGCTGCGCGCAGGTCGGCCATCAGGTCCCGGCTGGCCAGCACGGTGCCGATGTTGCGGGTATCGAGAACCTCACCATTATGCTTGACCACCCGCGCACCCGACGCGACGCATCGGGCGGCAAGGGGGATATCGCCTGTTATGACGACGTCACCGGGCCCAGCCCGATCAGCGATCCACATGTCGGCCACATCCGGCCCATCGGGCACGATGACCGTTTCGACCAGCGGATGCGGCGAAGGACGGATACCGCCGTTGGACACGACAAACATCTTCAGGCCGTGGCGGGTGGCAACCCTCTCGGCCTCGGCCTTGACCGGGCAGGCATCGGCATCGACATAGATCACTTAAACAGGGCCTCTGCGTGAAAAGCCACATGGTCCGACATAAAGGTCGAGACAAAAAAGTAGCTGTGGTCATAGCCCTTTTGCAGCCGCAGGGTGGCTGGCTGACGCCGCATGGCAATCGCCTCTGCCAGTGCCTCTGTCATCAGAAGGTCGCCAAACTGGTCGGCGGTGCCTGTGTCGATCAAAAGCGGGCCGTCAAAGCCCCGGTTGCGCATCATCAGGGTCGAATCGTGGCGTGCCCATGTGGACTCGTCAGTTCCCAGATAACCGGCAAGCTGTTTGCGGCCCCATTCGCTTTGGCTTGGCGCGCAGATCGGCGCGAAGGCCGAGGCAGATCGATAGCGGCCAGGCAGGCCCATCGCTAGGGTCAGCGCCCCATGACCGCCCATCGAATGCCCGGTGATCGCCTGTCGGGCCGGGTCAATGGCAAAGGTCCCTTCCAGAAGGGCTGGCAGCTCTTCGGCCACATAGTCCCACATGTTGAAATGGGGGGCCCAAGGCGCTTCGGTGGCGTTGACGTAAAAGCCCGCGCCCTGCCCCATGTCGTAGGCCGGGTCGTCCGCGACCTCTGCCCCGCGTGGCGAGGTGTCGGGAAAGACCAGCGCCATGCCTTCACTTGCCGCAAGGGCCTGAGCGCCCGCCTTGACCATTGCGTTTTCGTGCGTGCAGGTAAGGCCCGACAGGTACCACAGCACCGGCACCGGACCATCCTCTGCCGACTCGGGCAGAAACAGACCAAATGTCATGTCGGTCCCGGTGGCCTCGGACGCGTGGGAGTAAACGCCCTGGACGCCACCAAAGCAGCGGTTCTCGGAAATCGTCTTCATCGTAGTCCTTTCGTTCGTCCTGCCCCTCAGGGCATGAAGGTCGTCACCCAGGCGATCACGCCCGAGACGGTCAGAATGCTGAAGGTCGTCGATATCAGGATCGAGGCGGAAACGCGGGCCGGAGCCACGCCGTAATGCTGGGCCAGGATATAAACATTGCCCGCAACCGGCAGAGAGGCCGCGGCAATCATCACACCGGCACCGTAGGGTGCGACGGGAAACAGGACCAACGCGGCAAAGGCGGCCGCTGCCGGATGCAAGACCAGCTTGGCAAAAGACAGCCAGCCCGACACGGCGATCCGTTCCGCCGATTTGGTGGCAAGGGAGGCGCCGATGGCAAAAAGGGCACCGGGTGTCGCAGCCGCCCCAAGGATCACCAGAAACTCCCAGGCAGGGGCCGGCAGCGGAATTTCGAAAGTTGAGACAAGAAGGCCGAGGACGATTGAAACGATCATCGGGTTCTTGATCAGGCCGATGCCAACCGTGCGCAGAATTCCAATGCTCATCCGGCCATCGCGGGAGCCGGTGATCAGGATCACGATCAACGAGCCAAATACGATCAGGTCGACCGCCAGGACCAGCATAACATAGCCAATGGCAGCCTCGCCAAGCAAAAGCGCGAGCATGGGGATACCCAGAAAGCCCACATTGCCGATTGCGGCGCATTGCGCCTCAACCGCGGCTTCCTGAACCTTGATCCCCCTCGCAAAGGCGACGCCAGTCGCCAGAATGTAAACAACCGCTGTCCCGCTGAGGTATGCCAGAACAAAGTTCCAGTCGAACAGCTCACCCAATGTCAGGTTCGCGGAAAACCGGAAAAGCATCGCCGACAGGGCGAAATAGAAGACGAACTTGGTGAGGTAGGCGGTCGCCTCGGGCGTGAAGAACTTTGTCCGGCCAGAGCCATAGCCCAATCCGATGATGGCAAAGAACGGCAATGTCTGAAGGAATATGGCAAGCATAGTCGCGCCCTAGCACGTTGGATCACGAACCGGAACGTGTCACAGACTCAAACCGGTTGAAAGCCGGACGCGTATTAGCCGCTGCCAATAAGGGCACCAGCCGTAAAGACCAGCGCACCACCAAGAACCACTTGCAGGGCCGCGCGGATAAAGGGCGTTTCCATGAACTTGTTCTGGATCCATGCAATGGCCCAAAGCTCAACAAACACCACGATCATTGCGATGGTGGTCGCGGTCCAGAAATGCGGGATCAGATAGGGCAAGGCGTGACCCATCCCGCCGATGGTCGTCATCACGCCAGAGGCAATGCCACGCTTAAGCGGGCTTCCCCGGCCCGACAGAACCCCGTCGTCATGTGCTGCTTCGGTGAACCCCATGGAAATGCCCGCACCAACGCTGGCTGCAGTACCGACAAGGAAGGTCGTCCAGGTGTCCTGGGTGGCAAATGCGGTAGCAAAGATCGGGGCGAGGGTCGACACCGACCCGTCCATGAGACCGGCCAGACCCGGCTGGACCCAAGTCAAAATGAACTGGCGGTGGGCGCCACGATCTTCCTCGCTGCGGGTATCGTCATCGAGATGCTTTTCAACCAGATCGTCGGCGGCCCGCTGATGTCCCGCCTCGGCGGCCGCAAGATCGCCAAGCAGTTTGCGTGTATCTGCATCCTGGGTGGCTTGGGCCGCGCGCAGATAGAACGCCTCTGCCTGATGCTCCATAGCCTCAACCTCTGACCGGATAGCCTCAAGGCTGAGGTTCTCGACAAGCCAGACCGGTCTGCGAGCATAGAAACCTGCCACATGTTCGCGCCGGATCAAGGGGATGACATCCCCGAACCGGGCCTGGTGCAACTCAATCAGGCGTTGGCGATGAACATCCTCCTCTTGCGCCATGCCATCGAACACGGCGGCCGAAGCCGGGTAGTCCGCTCGCACGCGCTGAGCATAGCTACGGTAGATGCGACCGTCATCCTCTTCGGACGAGATCGCGAGGGCGAGGACTTCCTGTTCGGAAAGATCAGAGAAACGGCGACGGGAGGAGAGGCCGGGTATCATGGGGGCTCCAGTTTCTAGAATAGTTCTAAAGTAGCAAGCACAGGCCGGTTGGCAAGTCCGGAAACGTCTCGACCTTGTGCTCTTGCCGTAACTGAACTGAACGGTCTATCCTGAAGACCGGACAGGGAGGAAATATGCCGGACGGATCCAGCGATACAATTCGACGCGGTCGGAAGTTCGACCAGGTGCTTGAGGGGGCCAAGGAAGTCTTTTTGACGGACGGCTTCGAAGGGGCCAGTGTCGACGATATCGCGCGCAAAGCCGGCGTGTCCAAAGCCACGCTTTACAGCTATTTTCCTGACAAGCGGATGCTCTTCATGGAGGTCGCCAAAGTGGAATGTAGACGGCAAGCCGATCAGGCGATCGAAAAGATCGATATGGGCGCGCCTGTCGATGTGATTCTGCGCGAAGCCGCCACCCAGGTCTTGGCTTTTATCTCTTCGGATTTCGGGCAACGGATCTTTCGGATCTGTGTCGGCGAAAGCGACCGGTTTCCGACCTTGGGGGCCGAATTCTACCAAAGCGGCCCCGCCCTTATCCGCGCCAGACTGGTCGCCTTTTTCCGGGAGGCTGTCGAGCGGGGGGAGTTGGTCATCGAGGACTTCGACCTGGCCGCCAACCAGTTTCACGCCCTATGCAAGGCAGATGTGCTGGAGCGTTTGGTGTTCCAGGTGGACAAGACCATCCCGGAGTCACAACGGATCAAGGTAATCGACGGGGCGGTGGCGACCTTCATGGCCCGATATGGACCCAGACCCTGACGCTGGCTACGAGACAGGGGCGGTGGGTCAGGACCCACCCTACGCCCGGTCTAATCGATCCGCCGCACCAGCAATTGATTGCCGTCCCCGCGTTTGGTTTCAAACACCTTTAGGTCCTGAACCAGGTCGCTGAGTTTCTTGCGCCCGTAGGTCCGCGTGTCGAAATCGGGATTGGCCGCCGTAATGTACTGACCCAACGGGCCAAGCGCATACCACTCATCTTCTTGATCGATCGCGTCCATTGCCCTGAGAATGATATCGCGGGCCTCGTGCAATGTGGTGGACTGAGCCCTTGGTTGCGGTTTCCCCCCCGTCGGAGCAGTCGGCGCGGGCTTACCAGCCTCGGCGCCCTGACCAAGGTTCTCCAAGAAAATGAACCTCTTGCAGGCTTTGCGGAACGCCTCGGGCGTCTTCTTCTGGCCAATTCCGTAGACGTCCAGCCCCTGCTCTCGGATCCGGCTGGCCAACCGGGTGAAATCGCTGTCGGACGACACAAGGACAAAGCCATCGAAGCGCCCGGTGTGCAGAATGTCCATGGCGTCGATCACCAGCGAGATGTCAGAAGAGTTCTTGCCCACGGTATTGGCCGGAGAGTGATGCGGTACCATCCCGTGTTCGGCCTGGACCCGGTTCCAGCCTGCCATCTGTTGAGAGGAAAAGTCGCCATAGCAGCGCCTGACCGAGGCTTCGCCAAGTCCGGCGATCTCTTCGAAGATGGCACCGGCATGTTTCGGGGATGTGTTGTCCGCATCGATGAGCACGGCAAGCAGGGGGCGTCTGGCGTCTGGCATTTGGGGTCGTTCCTTTGCGGAGCCGGAGCAGATGGAGGGTGCGGATGCCTCCGGCGGGAATATTTGGAGCAAGAAAAAGCGGGCTTCAGCCCTTGTCGACATGTGCGCCGATTGCTGCGAAGAGCGCCTGTTCCTCGGCCATCAGGCGGTCATCCGGGGCATCGATGGGTGCACCATTCAAGGCGTATGCAAATCCAGCGTTCTTTTTCCTGTCATACCAGACCCCGCCAAGGAAGCCATAGGCGTTGCCAAAATGACCGATGAGCGGCCGAGGATAGAAGGCCGGGTTGTCGAGGATTTGCAGGCCCATCCCGTAGCTTTCGAAAATGCCGTTGCTATAGTCGCCCGGACCCATAGAAGGTGTCCAGAGCCGTTGGGCAGGTTCGTTGGCCAGCGACCGGGCAAGGGCAAGCGCCCCCTGCAAGGACAGCCGCATGCCGCCTTGTGGCGAGAGCCGGGTGACATCGAGGTGAAGCTGGTAGGGCGCGCGGAGCGCTGGGTTGCCCTCAGGGTCGCTGATCCCTTCGCGGGTCACAGCGCTGTCGATCTGCGGCACAAGGGCGCCATTGTCCTGCCTGTAGGTTGCCAGTCGATCCTCGCGTCGTGGGGCAGGCACACCGGACCAGTTGAACCCGCCTTCGATACCCAAAGGGTCGAGGACGTGCTGTCTGGCAAGGGTATCAAACGGTTTTGTACCGATCGCCTCGCAAACCGCCGCCAGAAGGAGGTAGCCGAGGTTGGCGTAGGTGAAGAATGTGCCCGGCGGATGAGGCAGAAAGCAGCCGCTTCCGACCTCCTCGAACCACTCTGCGATGGGTTGGCCCGCGGGCAGGCTATAGCCCGCGTCGTCGCAGAGCCCGGACGAGTGGCTGGCCACCTGACCGATTGTGATCGGGCGGTCCGGCCAACGCGGGTTGCGCAGCCGAAACCCCAGATGGGACCCGATGTCGTCGTTCAGGAACTCTGACCCCAACCCCGCACTTCGTGCGACCCGGTCAAGGGTCCGGGCCGTGACAATCTTGGAGATCGAGGCCGCCCGGAACAGGGTATTCGGCGTGGCGCTGATCCCGGGCGCGGTTGCTATGTGGTACTGTGGCACTGCGTCGCCCAAGGCGAGTCCGACCCCACAGAATGCATAGGGAGGCGCCAGTGCCGGCACCAGCGCCTCGAGCCTGCCTGGTAAGGTGGGTTTCAACCCACCCTCCCCTAGTAGACGACGACGGACCGGATCGATTCCCCCGCGTGCATCAGATCAAAGCCCTTGTTGATGTCCTGAAGTGCCAGAGTGTGGGTGATCATGGGATCAATCTCGATCTTGCCCTCCATGTACCAGTCGACAATCTTTGGAACGTCGGTCCGGCCCCGAGCCCCGCCGAAGGCGGTGCCTTTCCAGACCCGTCCCGTCACCAGCTGGAACGGCCGGGTCGAGATTTCGGCCCCGGCAGGCGCCACGCCGATGATGATCGATTCGCCCCAGCCCCGGTGGCTGCATTCGAGGGCCTGACGCATGACGGTCACGTTGCCGGTGCAGTCAAAGGTGTAGTCGGCCCCGCCGATCATATCGCCCCGCCGTTTCGTCATGTTGACGATATAGGGGACGATATCCTCGCCGATCTCTTTGGGGTTGACGAAATGGGTCATGCCGAACCGCTCGCCCCAGGCCTTCCGATCCGGGTTGATATCGACACCAATGATCATGTCAGCGCCTGCCAGACGCAGCCCCTGAATGACATTGAGGCCAATGCCACCAAGGCCGAAGACGACGGCTGTTGCCCCTTCTTCGACCTGTGCTGTGTTGATCACGGCACCGACCCCGGTGGTGACGCCGCAGCCGATGTAACAGATCTTGTCGAATGGCGCGTCCTCGCGGACTTTGGCCAGTGCAATCTCGGGCAGGACGGTGTGATTGGCGAAGGTCGAGCAGCCCATGTAGTGCAGGATCGGATCACCATCGAGCGTGGTGAAGCGTGACGTGCCATCGGGCATCAGTCCCTGGCCCTGGGTGGCCCGGATCGAGGTGCACAGATTGGTCTTCCGCGACAGGCAGGACGGGCATTCGCGGCATTCAGGCGTGTACAGCGGGATGACATGGTCGCCCGGCTTGAGCGAGGTGACGCCCGCGCCGACCTCGAGCACGACACCAGCCCCTTCATGGCCAAGAATGGCTGGAAACATGCCTTCGGGATCGGCCCCGGAGAGGGTGAATTCATCTGTGTGGCAGATGCCTGTTGCCTTGATCTCAACCAACACTTCTCCGGGCTTAGGTCCGGCGAGGTTGACCTCCATGACTTCGAGCGGTTTGCCTGCGGCAACGGCGACGGCGGCTTTGGTACGCATGGGGTCCTCCAATTTCAGTTTCGCGCAGGTTCGGGCAAATCGTGTGCGAGTTCAACCTTTACCGTGGCCATATCCTGCTGCCATGATCACCGTATGAAGCGTTTCATTTGCCTGGCCCTTTTGTCTGTCGCGGGTTGTGCCACCCAACCCATTGCGCCGCCCCCTCCGCTGCCTGCCCCGGAGGCTGACAGCTGTGAAGCCACGCCATATGGCCATTTGATCGGAGCGCCTGCGACCGCGCTGGAACGCGAGTTGATCATGCGCCAGATCCGCATCCTGCGCCCCGGTCAGCCAATGACGATGGATTACCGCGCGGAGCGCCTGAACATAGAGATCGGGCCGGATGACCGGATCGTCCGCCTGTTTTGCGGCTGAGGCGATCGGGGAAGGACCATCTTTGGACAGCCCTGTTCCAGCTTGCCACATCTGTGGTCAGCCTGTGCGCCGGATCCACCAAACTATGGGTTTGTTTACCCGGACGCCGCCAGGTCCTTGATTTGCGCCCGGAATGGCGCAAGTCTCGGGTATGAACATGCTTCCTCCCGTCCCCGTCACCCCGCACGCTATACCTGATCAGGTGGCCTTTCACCGAACCGAATTGGGGCCGATCCTGTCCCTTTATGGTCGCATGGTGGCCGCTGGCGAATGGCGGGACTATGGGATTTCCTGTCTGCGCGAAGTGGCCGTGTTTTCCGTCTTTCGCCGCACGGCCGAGAACCCGCTGTACCGGATCGAAAAGCGTCCGAAGCTTCGCCTGAAGCAGGGCCAATATGCGGTGATCGGGATGGAAGGGCAGGTTCTCAAGCGTGGCAATGATCTGGGCCAAGTTCTGAGGGTTCTTGAGCGTCGTTTGATACGTGTGGTCGAATAGCCCGGCGGACGGCCTTGTTGGGCGGACCGGACCCTCCGGGGGGAATATTTGTGGCAAGAAAAAGAGCGGGTCAGAGCCTTTTGCGGGTCAACACGGGCCCACCGTCCTGGGCGGCAATCCGGGCGATCGCCTTTGCTATTGGTTCGTAGGCGACGGCCATGTGATGGGCATTTGCGTGCAGGAGTGTGTCCGGGTCGACAAGAAGCCCGACATGACCACGCCAGAAGTAGAGATCGCCCCGGACGGGGCTCGCGTCGTCCGGTAGTGCGGTCCCGAGGCTTTCCCGCTGCAAGTCGCTGTCTCCGGGGCAGGCAACACCGCAGGCCAGATGGGCCGCCTGGACCAGCCCGGAGCAATCGATCCCGCGGATCGAGTTGCCCCCCCAGAGGTAGGGCACCCCGAAGAAAAGCTGTGCCACCGCAACCGGGTCGGCAAAGGGCCGGTCGAGGGCGCGCAGATGCGACTTTGGCACGAAGCCGTCAGGGGTTTCCCAGAATTTGCGCCGCTCTGCCGTGACCAGCAGCCGCGATCCGAAGCTGAGGGCCGCCAAATCGGGCGACTTGATATCCTCTTCGGCATAGAGATGCGTGGCCGGGCTGCTGACGAAATGTGTGACGTCGCGGGCCTCTGCCAGCCCGGCCTCGGCGACATAGCCGACATAGCCATCCTTGTGAGACTGGACAAAGGCATAGCCGCCACGCCGTTCGTAGACTGTGACGCTGTCGCCCCAGATCAGCTGCCGGTCCCGGCGCCCCCCCTCGGTCGGGCAAAGGTCTATGACGGGGGCATTGATCCGCGCGGGATGGCCGGCCAGGTAGCTGTCTGCCTGGACCTGACCGGCGAGTGACAGGTCGGCGACCCGGTCGTTGGCGGGTGTCAGTCGTCGGTCCATGTCAGAGGTTCAGCAAATCAGGAAGCGCCTGCAGCACCGCCCGTGCCCCCTGGCCGATGCCCCCCTTGGGTCGGGCGGGGGCTGCGGCCGGTTGCCAGCCGTAAATATCGAAATGGACATAGCGGGCCGGCGCGAACCGACGCAGGAAAAGCGCTGCTGTGATTGAGCCTGCCATTCCCCCCGACGGTGCGTTGTCAAGGTCGGCCATCCCGGGTTCGATCATCGCGTCATAGGGTGTGTGGAAGGGCAGACGCCAGACCGGGTCGGCAACCGCCGCTCCGCCTTTGCTGATGGCGCTGGCGGCGGATTCGTCATCGGTGAAGAAGGGGGCCAGATCCGGCCCCACTGCGACGCGGGCTGCGCCAGTCAGGGTCGCCATCGAGATCGTCAGTTCTGCCTCCTCTTCGCCTGCCAGCGCAAGGGCATCGGCCAGAACCAAGCGCCCTTCGGCGTCGGTGTTGTTTACCTCGACCGTGAGCCCCTTGCGGGAGGTGAGGATATCCTGCGGACGGAAGGCATCCCCAGCAATGGCGTTTTCGACGGCTGGGATCAACACCCGCAGCCTGAGAGGCAGACCAAGCGCCATGACCATATGGGCCAGCCCCAGGACCGTCGCCGCGCCACCCATGTCCTTTTTCATCAGTCCCATGGAGCTGCCCGGCTTGATATTCAGGCCGCCAGTGTCAAAGCAGACCCCCTTGCCGACAAGTGTCAACCGGGGCCCAGTGTTCCCCCAGCGCATGTCGATCAATCGCGGTGCCCGATGGGCGGCCGCCGCCCGGCCAACCGTATGGATCAGCGGAAAGTTAGCTGTGATCAGGGCGTCACCCGTCGTCACCTCAACCGTAGCCCCGAACCTTTCGGCGAGGGTCCTGGCCGCAGCTTCGACGTCGGCGGGCCCCATATCGCAGGCGGGCGTGTTGATCAGGTCGCGGGTCAGCGCTTCCCCCTCAGCTATGGCACTGATCCGGGTGGCGTCGATACCGTCGGGCGCAACCAGTTGGGCCTTTACAGGGCTTTGGCTACGGTAACGGTCAAACCGGTAGCTTTCGAGCAGCCAGCCAAGGGCCACTTCGTCCAAAGATATGCCCGGGGGGGCTTCTGCGATACGGTAAATGCCTGCAGGCAAACGGCTGGCGGCACTCGCAGCCAGAAACCGCCCGCGGCGCTGGTCGTTGGCGTCACCCAGACCGACGATAGCGGCCCCAATCGTCCCTTCGCTGGATGGCAAGGTGACGCATTGACCGGCCTTCGCCCCAAAGCCCTGGGCCTCCAGCCAGGTTCGAGCCGGCAAGGCCAATCCCCGCATGAGGGCGGGCAGCCCCTCTGGCGTGACTAGGCTGGTGGGGATGGCGTTCACTGTGGCGGGGGCAAAAGCTGCGGGCATCACGTTCCTCGAGGCCTGGGGGTGGGAGGACCCTAACGCGCGGTGGCCGGACTGCAAGGTGCTAGCTTGGGGGGCGCCATTCCCGTAGCTGGAGCAGCACTTGCCGGGCTAGCCGGAGAAGGCGCGCGGTTGTCGCAGCCAGAGCGGCAGTGTCGGCACTGATTGAGCAGGTCAGGACATCCTTGGCGACGCGCTGCAGGTCGGGTAATCCCAGATCAATTCCAATACGTCCAATCCGTCTGACCGCCCCAACCAGCGCCGCGTCTTCGTCCGAGGCGAGCGTCACAGTCACCTCATGCAGACTATGGGCCAATTCCTCGGACAATTGGGAAAGGCTTTTTGACTGGCCGGTCAACATGGCGTTGTGGTCGGCAAGCAGGATCGCGTCGGGGTCCACGCAAAGCGGCTCATGATGAATCAGGCGGCAGACCGTTTGGGTCGAACGCACATGTTCTTGGCGGTTTGGACGGTTCGAGCACATTCCCGAAGCATGAGTCATTTTGCTTCTCAAAGAGTTGACGGCAGGCCTTCCTGCACACGATTACCTCTCGAATTTTGTCGATTTCCCG
>JAQWWH010000007.1 GCA_029255105.1 Flavimaricola sp.
ATCTCGGCCCCAAGGCCGACGATGTAGTAGTCGCCGATTTCGGCATCGGTCGAATATCGATGGATAAGGCCTGATGTCCTGATACGCGGCGTAAGCTGTTCTTCCAGAACGAAAGTCACGGAGAACGCTCCGGTTGGACCCAAATGGGCCATGGCATAGCGCCCATCAATGACGGTGTTGCCGGTGTCGTAGCGCATGCGCATCCCGAAGATCACCTCGGCGTCGCCAAAGGCCCGATCGGTGCTGTACTGCACCTCAGTCCCAAAGCTCAGGTTGGGTCGAATACGGCTGAACAGGATCAGCCGGGCATCTGACAGCCCATCGGACTCCGTCTCGTCAGGCGGGATGCCCACAAGGCCGGTCGTTGCGCTGAATTGCAGACCATAGCCACGGAACGAAGTCATGGTGTCAACGGTCAGCCGGGCCAGCGTGTCTGGACCCTGTCCGGCAAACAAGCCCATATCCAACCGCGCCTCCGCAGCCTCAAGACCCTGCGCCAAGGTCGCAGATCCGGTAGCCGCCAGCATCGCTGACATCACAAGCGCCTTGATCATCTTATCGCTCCTGCTGCGGGCGGGACTTTACGTTTCGGGTGTCTCGGGCGGGGCACTGGGATCAGCAGCTTCGCCCGTCTCAGCTATGGCTTCGACGACCTCTTCCTGTTCCGCAATCCATGCAACCGACACGACAACCTCACCAGGGGCGGTGTCGAACACCTTGACCCCACCCGCACTGCGCGAGCGGAAGCTGATGCCGTCGACGGGCACCCGGATCGACTGACCGGTCGAGGTGACAAGCATCACCTGATCGCCATGCTCTGCCGGGAAGGTGGTGACCAAAGGCCCGCCACGCATCGCCTTGTCCATCGCTGACACACCCATGCCGCCACGTCCGCGGACAGGATAATCGTGGCTGGACGACAGCTTGCCCGATCCTTTTGCGGTGATGGTCAAAAGCAGGTTCTCAGCGGCCGACATCTCGGCAAAGCGTTCAAGGGACAGTTGCCCGGCGGGCGTCGCCTCTTCGTCGTCGTCAAGTTCCACCTCGTCGCTGGACCCTTCCTGGGCGCGGCGCATCTTGAGGTAGGCGACCCGTTCCTCCGGCGATGCCTCAAAGTGGCGGATCACGGCCATCGACACGACCTTATCGTCGCCCAAAAGGCGGATGCCCCGAACGCCCGTCGAATCCCGGCCCTTGAAGACCCGGACGTCGGTGGTCGGAAAGCGGATGGCGCGGCCACTATCCGTGACCAGCATCACATCATCGTCTTCGGAACAGATGCGGGCGTTGACCAATTTCGTTTCTTCATCAGGGAGTTTCATGGCGATCTTGCCATTCGACTTGACGTTGGTGAAATCGGACAGGGCGTTGCGGCGGACATCCCCGGCAGAGGTCGCAAAGACGATCTGCAAGGTATCCCAATCCTCTTCAGGCCGGTCGACGGGCATGATCGCCGCAATCGAAACACCACCCGGGATCGGCAGGATATTGACGATCGCCTTGCCCTTAGCGGTGCGAGAGCCCAGCGGCAGGCGCCAGGTCTTGAGTTTGTAGACCATCCCGTCGGTCGTAAAGAACAGCAACTGCGTGTGGGTATTTGCCACAAAGAGGGTGGTGACCACGTCCTCTTCCTTGGTCGCCATAGAGCTCAGGCCCTTGCCGCCGCGACGCTGGGCGCGGAAGTCGGTGAGCGGCGTGCGCTTGATATAACCGGACTGGGTGACGGTCACGACCATATCCTCACGCTCGATCAGGTCCTCGTCTTCCATGTCCCCGGCCCAGTCGATGATCTCGGTCCGGCGGGGAACGGCGAAAAGGTCGCGCACTTCTGTCAGTTCATCACGGATGATCTGCAGGATGCGTTGACGCGAGCCCAGAATTTCAAGGTATTCCCGGATCTTGCCCGCAAGTTCCTGCAATTCGTCCGTAACTTCCTTGACGCCCAGCTGGGTCAGGCGCTGCAGGCGCAGTTCCAGAATAGCGCGGGCCTGAGTTTCGGACAGGTTATAGGTGCCGTCGTCGTTGGCCGTGTGGGTCGGATCATCAATCAGGGCGATGTATTCAAGGATGTCCTGGGCCGGCCAGCGGCGGGTCATCAGCTTTTCCCGGGCCTCGGCCGCATCAGCGGACGACCGGATGGTACGAACGATCTCGTCCACATTCGACACGGCTACCGCCAGACCACACAGGATATGGCTGCGCTCGCGTGCCTTGCGCAGTTCAAACGCCGTGCGACGGGCAACAACATCCTCGCGGAAATCTATGAAATTGGTAAGGAAAGAGCGTAGCGTCAACTGCTCGGGGCGGCCGCCGTTCAGGGCCAGCATATTGCAGCCGAACGAGGTCTGCATCGGGGTAAAGCGATAAAGCTGGTTCAACACCACCTCGGCCGTTGCATCCCGCTTCAATTCGACCACCACGCGCACACCATTGCGGTCGCTTTCGTCCTGAACGTGGGCAATGCCTTCGATCCGCTTATCACGGGCCGCTTCGGCGATCTTGTCGATCATCGAGGATTTGTTCACCTGGTAAGGAATCTCGGTCACGATGATCGCCCAACGGTCCTTGCGCAATTCCTCGGTATGGGTTTTGGCCCGCATGATGACCGATCCGCGGCCCTCAAGGTAGGCCTTGCGCGCACCAGCCCGGCCCAGCATCAGACCGCCGGTGGGAAAGTCGGGACCGGGGACGTATTGGATCAGGTCCTCAGAGGTCAGATCAGGCTCATCAATCAGGGCGAGGGTGGCGTTGATAACCTCGCCAAGGTTGTGCGGCGGGATATTGGTGGCCATGCCCACGGCAATACCGCCTGCACCATTGACCAGCATATTGGGAAAGCGGGCTGGCAGAACGCTGGGTTCGCGGTCCTTGCCGTCGTAGTTGTCCTGAAAATCGACCGTGTCCTTGTCGATATCGGCCAAGAGATAGGCCGCCGGCTTGTCCATCCGCACTTCGGTATAGCGCATGGCCGCCGGGTTATCCCCGTCCATGGAGCCGAAGTTGCCCTGACCATCCAGCAAAGGCAGCGACATGGAAAAGTCCTGCGCCATGCGGGCGAGGGCCTCGTAGATCGCAGAATCGCCATGCGGGTGATATTTGCCCATCACGTCGCCGACGGGGCGGGCAGACTTGCGATAGGATTTGTCGTGGGTATTGCCGACCTCATGCATCGCATAAAGGATGCGCCGGTGCACAGGTTTTAGGCCATCGCGCAGATCCGGAATCGCCCGGCTTACGATCACGCTCATCGCGTAATCGAGGTATGATGTCTTCATCTCATCCGTGATCGAAATGCTCGGCCCCGTGTAGGCCGAAGGCGGCATCGCGGAATCGTCATCATTTTCAGGCGGTTGGGGGATATCGCTCACGTTCGGGCCTCGGTTCTGCCACAGCTATATGTTGTTGTCACACTGTATATCAGACACGAGCTTTGGGGTGCAATGGCCGATCCCCCTTTGCGGTGGCAGCCGGGATCGTGGGCTGCTAACAAATTGTCTTTATTGACAAATTAATGACTTGTGCTCGACCCTTGATCAGGCGTCAAGACCAGGAGCAGCAAATGACCGAAACATCTTCCGCAACCACCCGCAGCGAAACCGAGCTTTTGCTAAAGGGCTACGGGCTGACCACCGCAGAGGTCCTTTACCGATTGCCAGACTACCCGTCCGTTCTGAACACCTTTGTCTGGCAGGATTACGATCTGGCCCCCGACCATCCCCGTCTGTTCCAGTTCATCGAGTATTGGCAGGAAGAAATCGAAGGCCCGCTGCATTCGATCCGGTTCAGCCACCGCAAGATGATCAGCCCCGGAGAGTGGCGCAACGTGACGGGCGAATTTCGCTATCACTAGCCTGGCAGGGGGCGCTGCCCCCGCGCCTTCGGCGCCCCCCGGGATATTTGGGGCGAGATGAGGATTACCCATCTCGCCCGGCAAGAACGGCACAGGTCCATCCTCACCTCGCACGGTCATCGGCTTCCCAGCCTGTACCGCAAGGCCACTCTGGCGGGTTAACCTTAATGGACGGTTAAGCCCCCTCATCTCGCTGAAAATATCCTCGGGGGGAGCACGGCCCCGCAGGGGACGGGCGGGGGGCAGACGGCCCCCCTGCGCCGTCGAATTTCGGGTGATCGTCAAGGTTGGGCGCGTATCAGCATTCCGAACAGGTCGCGCGGGTCATCGGGATCGGCCACCATGTCCAGATCTTCATAGAGCGCGGTTTCCTGCGCCTTTCGCCTGACATAGCGCAGCGCCGAAAAGTCTTCGATTGCGAAGCCGACAGAGTCGAAGAGCGTGATCTGACCGGTCCTTTCCCGGCCGGGGCGCAGACCTGCCATCACCTGCCAAAGCTCGATCACCGGATGATCGGGGGCAAGCTGCTGGATCTCGCCCTCGACCCTGGTTTGGGGAGGATACTCGACAAAGATGTCCGAGCGGAGGAGGATGTCTGGGTGAAGCTCTGTCTTGCCCGGACAATCGCCGCCGATGGCGTTGATGTGCACACCGGGCCCAACCATGTTGTCGGTCAGGATGGTGGAGGACCGTTTGTCCGCCGTGACGGTCGTAATGATCTCGGCCCCTTCGATGGCCTCTTCGGGCGTTGCGCAACGGATCACCGTCAGCCCCCTGCCAACAAGGTTGTGTGCGCATTTGCGCGTTGCGTCGGGATCGATGTCGAAGAGACGCACCGTCGTAACGCCGACGATTTCGGCAAAGGCCAAGCATTGGAACTCGGACTGGGCACCATTGCCGATAACGGCCATGGTCCGGGCATCCTTCGGTGCAAGGTGACGCGCGGCCAGGGCCGACATGGCGGCTGTTCGCAGGGCCGTCAGCAGGGTCATTTCCGACAACAAAACCGGATAGCCGGATGAGACTTCGGCCAGTAGCCCGAAGGCGGTGACGGTCTGCAGTCCCTCGGCCATGTTCTTGGGGTGGCCGTT
>JAQWWH010000008.1 GCA_029255105.1 Flavimaricola sp.
GGGCTGTCGGTCAGCTTTTCCGGGATCGAAGAGATCCGGCTGTCCGAAGGCACCTCCACCATCGACCGGTCGGCGCTGAGTTCCGACGCCACGACCAATCTTGAGGGCGGCAACGACACCTTCATCGGTGGATCGGGCAATGAAACGATCTACAGCGGTGAGGGCGAGGACAACATTTCCGGCGGCTCTGGCAACGACGCTCTGTCTGGCAATGATGGCAATGATGAGCTGACCGGCGGGGCCGGGAATGACGTGATCAACGGCGGCACGGGTGACGACCTGATGTATGGCGGCGACGACCGCGATGTCTTCGGGCTTTATGACGGCGATGGCGACGACACCATCTATGGCGGCGACGGGGGCGACGATGAGGACCTTCTGGACTTTGCCGGTGTCACGACGGACCTGTCCGTTACCCTGACCAAAGAGGAAGGGGGGACAGCCACCACGGACGGCACGAACATCACCTTTGAGGGGATCGAACAGTTCTCGCTGGGGTCTGGCAATGATGTCCTTGACGCTTCAGCTTCCTCGGCGCCTGTGACGGCCGGCTATGGAAACGCCGGGACTGACAGCCTGACGGGCAGCAGCGGGAACGACGGCCTCTACGGCGGCGCAGATGCGGACAGCCTGTCCGGCGGGCGTGGCGATGACACCCTTTTTGGTGGCGACGATGCGGATGTCTTTACTGTCCGTAGCGGCGACGATGCCGATACCGTTTTTGGTGGCGAAGGCGGGGACGACCTCGATACGCTTGATCTGACCGGCGTGACCGATGGTGTCGACGTGGTGATGAGCGGGGACGAGGCCGGTACCCTGTCTGGCGCGGGTTCCACTGTCGACTTTTCGGGGATCGAGGTGTTCGATCTGACCGCCGGGGATGACAGCTTTGACGGCTCTGCCATGACCGAGGGCGCAAGCCTGGCCATGAAGACGGGCGACGACTCGTTCCTGGGCGGGACGGGAGATGACAGTGTGTTTGGTGGCCTTGGCGACGACACCCTGTCGGGTGGCATTGGTGCTGACACGATCTCGGGCGACGTGGGTAATGACACCATCCGCACAGCGGAAGGCGACAGTGTCGACGGCGCGGCTGGGGACGACATCTTTATCCTCGAAGACCTTGGCGAGGATGGAACCGGCGACATCACGGTGCGCGGCGGCGTCAGCGAAGAGACAACCGGCGACGTTCTGAAGCTGGGATTTGGGGCCGACTGGTCGACGCTGACCATCACGGATGACGATGTTCTGACGGGCAAGTCGGGGACAGTGGTGCTTGACGACGGATCGCTGCTCAGCTTTTCCGAAATCGAGACGATCATCTGTTTCACCCCCGGTACTCGGATCACCACGCCGATGGGCATGCGCCCGGTCGAGGATTTGCGCCCCGGTGATCTGGTGCTGACCCGGGACCACGGTCTGCAACCGGTTCGTTGGGCCGGCAGCCGTACTGTCCCTGGCCGAGGCAAACTTGCGCCGATCCGGCTGAAGAAAGGGCTTATCGTGGGGCAGCAGGCCGACCTAATTGTCAGCCCGCAACACCGGGTTCTGATGCAGGGCTACCGGGCGCAGATGTTTTTTGGGGAAAGCGAGGTTCTCGTCGCTGCCAAGCATCTGTTGGCCGACGATCGCGCCTACCGTGAGGACTGCGAAGAGGTAACCTATGTGCATATCCTTTTTGATCAGCATGAGGTTATCCTGGCCGAAGGCGCCCCGACCGAAAGCTTTCATCCTGGTGAACTTGGCCTGAACGGAATCGATGATGCCGCCCGCGAAGAACTTTTCTCGATCTTTCCTGAGTTGCGCACAAACCCGAACGGTTTTGGCAAGGCGGCCCGCCAAAGTGTGAGATCCTTCGAAGCGCAGATGCTATTGGGCTAGTTCCGAAAGACCATCATTTTAACTCAGGAATTGTCCGGGCCGCGTGCGTCAGCGGCCCGGTTGGATGGCCGCTACTGGAAACTGATCTTCATTCCATTTGGAGAAATCAGGGTCTTGTGCTCGAAAATGCAATCTATAGGTGCTTCCATTGTGAATCATCTACCTCTGATTGAATGTGGGTGGTGAAGTATAAAGCCGTTTAAAAACAGCACTATAGGATGCCTTTTCAACGATAATTGACGCCTTTCAAAAAATAGTGTTCCACTATTTCACTTTTCTACATTTCAAACAGTATTTTTTGTTTCTACTCCTCATGAAGATTGGTGATAAGGGAATTCTTTAAGCTTGGCCAAGTCGAGCCTGGGCCGGTCATTGCAGTTTCCTGACCTTTGTAATGGGTCAACATACAAGGTCACGAAGGGTATTTGGGGCGAGCGTCTGCATGATTTCGCAAAACAGCTTTTTGACCGAAAGGTTGGAGGTCCAGAATTGGCGTGTATTGCTAGATTGTTTAACCGGACAGCAGGTCCTGATTTGCGAGTTGTCTACGATCCTGACGCCTAAGGTATTTGAGGGTCTTCCTGAATCGCTTCACCTGATCAAAGACGTGGATGCTGTCTCATTGTGGATCGAAGATCGCACGGCGGAATGCGAGGTTTTGACGATACGTTCCCGCCTCGACAAGGAACTTGTCGGCTTGCTGATTACGGCACCTTTCCCCGAAGCGGATGGAACGGTCACGATCCACCTCGGCTATCTGATTGGAGAGGCCTACTGGGGCAGGGGCTATGCCTCTGAACTTGTGAAAGGATTTGTTGACTGGCATCGCCAGCTTGGAACACGCGGTCAGTTGCGCGGCGGGGTGGTGCCAACCAACCTCGCCTCGATGCGGGTCATGGAAAAGGCTGGGTTCGAACGGATGCCCCACCTGTCGTGCGAGGCAACCGAAATGTTCCGCCTGCGGTTTTGCTAAGGCCTTTGGGCCGTCTTTAATGTCGGGCGATATTGGCCCGCGCCATTGCAGTGGCGGCCTCGGCTGGCAAGCCGACCCTTTCGTAGACCTCTGCCAGAAGCCGGTTCAGCGGCACCCCGTCGGGATCATAACTGCGCCGCATCTCAAGCACCTGTTGCGCGGCCGATGCCCGCCCGGCCTTGATCAGGGCGTCAAGGTGGATCTGCTCGAACAGGTCCCGCTGGGCATGGCTGCCGCCAATTTCGGCCATCCGGGGCATGGCGATGGCAAGCTCTGAGATCGCGGTATCGTATTGGCCCGCGCCATGGGCGAAAATGCCCCGGGCGGCGGGCAGGGCAACCTCTGCCCAGGCGATCTGGTCGTGCGCCGGGGTGCCTGCACGTTTGGCGATCGCGGTCATCAGGGTTTCGGCTTCGGCCCGACCGCCACGACATAGGGCGTAAAGGTATTGCAGGGTCAGGAAGGGTGACACGGTATCGGCCCCGCGCTGCGCCACGTGATCGGCCACATCCTCCCACCGGGGGCCGACGTCGATGCCTGCAAACTCCATCCGCGCCAAAAGCGATGCCGCCCCGATCTGATCCTGCGAATAGCCCTTTTCCCGCGCCCAGACGTGACGGTCATAGGCCGACAGAACGTCGTCTGTTCGGCCCGCGCTGATGTAGAACAGGGCCAGATGCCACCAGTTGTGGGTGTACATAAAGGAGTTGAGGTTGTCCCAATGGACCGCCGCGCCTTCGAGAAAGCGGATGCCTTCCTGAACCCTTCCTTGGGTCAGCATGATATGGGCGATGGCGTGATGGGCCCAAGGGTCGGACGGCTCGATTTCCATGGCGCGCCGGGCGGAGGTCTCGGCCTGGTCCAGCAGGTGGCACTGTTCATAGCCAAAGGCGATCAGGCTGTGGACATAGGGCACCGCCTCCATCGTCGGCAGGGCCTTTAGGGCAATGCGCAGCATTCCCGGGGCATCGCCAATGTTGAACAGGAAGGTCTGCCCCAGCTTGATCATCGCAAAGTCAGAGGGCCAGCGTGTGGCGATCTCTTCGCAAAGCGCGATGGCGCCGGGCACGTCGTCGGCGGCCCATGCGGCAAGGACGCGGGCGTTCAGCCTTTCCCGCTCTGTCCCTTTTGCGGCCAAGGCGCGGGCGACATAGGGGGCCGCCTTTTCAGGCGCTTGCGGGGATTCCAGGAACATCCACAGGATGCCGGCATAGGTATTGGCCAGACAGCAGTCGGGATGTTCGTCGACCAGTTTCAGGACGTTGATCGCTTGCGGCTGGAACGACAGAAAGCCAGCGGCAAAGTCGTTCAGGGCCGCCAGAACCGCTGGCGAGGTTCCTGTTACTTCGTTTCCTAGATTGTCCTGCGTCATCCGCGCCCTCCTGTGATGAAGGATATCACATGCTCTGCCACGCTGTCAGGCGCATCCCAATGGATGGAATGGCCCGCCTCGGCTACTGTTTCGATCCGGATGCCGGGCACTTGTGCCAGTGCCGCCCTTGCGGTCTGGCCGGGGATCAGCAGGTCATCGGCGGCCAAAAGGGCAAGCGCGGGGCAGGCGGTCGCACTGCCCAGACCTTCGGTATCGATCTGCACCATCGCGGCCACTTGCCGGGCCATGGCGGCGACCGGCTGTGCATGGGGATAGGCAAGGGACTGGCGGATCGCCTCTTCCACCCCGTCGGGCGTGTCAAAGAACCGGGGATGGAACAGCCAGGGGAAAAACGCCCGCAGCCAAAGGTCCGGCGGTTGTCCTTCGGCCCGTAGTGCCAGAAGGGTGTTGAATAATGCGGTATTTCGGGACAGCCGCATGGGCGCGCTTGACAGAAGGGTCAGGCTCGCCACCCTGTCCGGGGCGGCATCGCTCGCGGCCAGCGCAATCAGACCGCCCAGTGAATGGCCAACCAGATGTGGGCGGTCGATCCCCAAATGGTCGGTCAGCGCGATGATATCGCCTGCCCAATCTGCAAGGGTAACATCGCCGTCGCTGGTCATCCGCGTCCGTCCGGCCAGCCGGTTATCGGGGCGGATGACCGTAAAATGCGCTGCCAACAGGGGGACAAGCGGCCCCCAACTGGCGCTGTCACTGACGGCCCCTGCGATCAAAACCACGGGCGGGCCGCTACCCTCGACCTCGTAGTGAAGGTCAACGCCGGGAAGGTGCGCTGTCGGCATCAGGTCGCCCCCGACCAGCAGGGCAAAAGGTCGCCCGGTTCCGGTGCCGCGTGGTAGATCGCCCGCGCAATCGCCCGGCTCAGACAATGCGCGGCGGCATCGCCCAGTGCGGCAAGGGTCGGGTCATTAACCATGCCATCAGGGCCTGTAGAGACAGCAAAGATCAAATCACCATCCATCGGAGTATGTGCTGGAACCACGGCCCGCGCGATCCCGTCATGCGCAGCCACGGCCAGCCGCTGGCATTGGGCCTTGGTCAGGGGGGCGTCGGTGGCGACGATCGCGATGGTTGTATTGCCTTGCGCCACACCCATGGCTGCCATCTTGCGGCTGG
>JAQWWH010000009.1 GCA_029255105.1 Flavimaricola sp.
CCAGCAACTCCCGCAATCAGCCTTGGGCAGCAGGTCGCCCTTGCAGGCGATGAAGGATTGCTACACGCTCAAGCCCAATCTGTTCAAGAAGCAGCCATACTATCTTCCGGGATGTGACATATAGGACATAGGAAAGATCGTTCTCATCAAATTGAAGCCAACTTTGAAATAGATACCCCTCATATGCCTCGAACGTATTTTTGTCCAAAGCTGCTACTCGATCGAGCAAGTCGCCTGCAGGGTCAGCCGAAACGTTTGCGGCTCCGACTGTCGAAAGGAGCATAGCGGTAGTCCAAATTTTCAGCATTTCTAACCTCTTAAGTGTATCGGATCCAACGCTAAGTGACTGACGTGAACAAAGTCAACGGCAGAAGCCTTCCAATGGAGCAGCAATTGCAGACCCGCTCTTGTTGCATGGGCTGATCGGAAAGCTGCGGCGGCGGACCAATCCGGGTCTGACTCGTTCTGTGCGTTCGACCCGCAGGTCACCTACCTGACAAGCGGCGAAGCCACTGCGGGTTCACGTCCTGGCACGGCGCCATCTCATCGACCAGCTTCATTTGGAAATTGAAAACCAACTTGTGGCGGGGGATACAGCTCTCGTTCGTCCCAGTCGGCACTGCACTGAAATTCTGGTGCTTCAAGTCGATCCAGCAGCGGGTCCCATCGATTATGACCAGAAGATCGGTTTGCAGCCTCGCTATCGGACTGGCCAGCAAGGTCCGCAGGCAGCATCGCGATGTAATCGGCGACGATCAGGTCATTCTCTGCGTCTGTCCAAAGCCCGTTCGACATGCGGCGTCGGCAGACAAGCGAAAATCATTTGTCATCAGCGGTTTCGGTTGGGGGAATGGGATGCGAACCCACCCTAGAAATCCGCCGATTTACGTTGGCATCCCGAGCAACGCGCCTACCGCGTGTTCTGTCTATGTTGTCGTCGATATCATTCGGAACGCGCGTTTGGGTTTTGGCGGGGTTCGCAGGCAGGCCATTGAAAAGTAATGCCAAAAGTGGACCGAACCGGAACGGACGAGGTTCGCCCAAACTGAGACTGAGGGCCATTCTGAGCCCAGCTTTGGCCGGGCGGCGCGTCTATGAGGTTCGGTCGATTCTTGCAAACCCTTTTGATAACACGGAAAAATCCGTGCCCGTCAGGTCGGTGTCACTGATTCGCAATGGGGATAATGGCGGAGGGAAAGGGTCTGGCATCCAACTCTCTCGCTATGGATGCGCGTTTTCTGGTGGCCCGGTGCGAAGATGCTAAGCAAGCCGAACGCCTGTTTGCGAACCTGTGCTGCGAGCCGCGGGCCAAACTTGTTCCACCAGCAGCGCACTTAATCATGGCTGATTTCGATCCCGCGTTCGCTCATCAGATCTCCGACGTAGCGCGACGACAGCGGGGACCGGCTGTAAAGCAGGACCGCCAGACGGATGATCTCTGGGTTCTTCTTGAAGTAGCAAAAAAGCCTATGTTCGATCATGGATAAAGGGCTCGAAACGACCACGCTCGCCTCAATCTAATGTTTACCTGACAAGATCGGCTAGCCAATTTATTCGCGACCCCACTTTTCGGAAAAGACCAGAACAAGCCCCCCGAAAACAATGACACCCGCTCCCAACAGCATGCTGGCACGCGGAATGTCGTCAAAAAAGATCCAACCCAAAATGACGGCCCACAGCAGCAGCGTGTATTGCAGCGGCGCAAGCAGACCAGAATCAGCTAGCTTGAGCGCCCGATTAACACACATGTGCGCTCCCATCGCCACCACTCCTACCAGAGAAAGCAAAGCCCATTCCTGCGAACTGGGCATGATCCAACCCACTGGTGCCGCGACAAATCCCGCAAGTCCCGCCCCGATCAATTGCCAAAATACAAGCGCAACATCAGGGGTCTGGCGTAGATGCCGCCCGGTGATCAGCATCAGGGAGAAACAGAACGAGCCGAAAATGGCGACGAGACCGGCAAGACTAAACCCCTGTCCGGTCGGCTCAAGCGCGATGACCACACCCACAAAGCCTAACAAAATGGCTGCCCAACGCAACAGTCCCACGCTTTCGTGGAGGAAGATGGGGGCAAGCAGGGCCACATAGATCGGCGCGGCCAGCCAAAAGGTCATAGTGTCCGCAAGCGGCATGTAGCGCACGGCGTAATAGAAACAGAACACCTCCGCAGTCGAAAAACAGACGCGTGCAAACTGCACCCATGGGCGTTCAAGCCGGATCAGGTTGCGCCAGCCTAGTACGAATATGAATGGAAGGAGGACGCACAACGCACCCAGACTGCGGATTAACAGAACCTGACCCACAGAATAGTTGGCTACCAGCCATTTTCCCAATGCGTCATTGGCTGTGAACAGGAACATTCCCAAGAGCATCATGGAAATCCCAAGTGCAGTGGAGGAAATGTTAAACATCGAGGATACCCTTAGTGGAATAAGATAGAATAGGATGTTGCCAGGCCAATGAGAACTAGTCACTGATGCTCCTGCCCAGATTTGGTACTAGGCCGCTAGAGGGTAGTGTCAGACCAATGCGAACCAGTCTCAGTATGACCCTGAATGCCTAAACTTATGCTGAACATAGTTGGCGCCACTCGGCGAGCGCAGCGTCGCGGTTGAGTTTGAAGTTTTGGCGGGAGTAGAGGTGGCGCTCCAGATTGAAGTGGTTGTGAACAGAAGAATGAACGCCGGCGAATTTCTGCAGACTTCGCATACGTTGAAACCGGAGCATGGCCTGCTCACGTTGTCGGAGGGGCATACGTGACCTTTCAGCCCTGTTGTTCATCCGGAGGTCAGTTTCCTGCCAAGCGCTAGCGCCGATTTCCTTGAGCGCAGCCGCACGACCTGAGTTTGTCAGTGACGATCACCTCAGGCTTACCATGCTTGCGCATTGCTTTCCTGAGGAATTTCAGCGCTGCCTTCTTGTCACGCGTCTTCGTGACAAATCTTTCTAGCACCTCGCGCTCGTGATCGACGGTCCGCCACAGATAGTGTCGTTCACCGATGATCTTCACGAAAACCGCGTCCCAATGCCACCACCAGCGGCTCGATTTCAGGCCTTGGATCCTTCGCTTCCAGATCTCAGCCGCAAACATTGGACCGAACCGGAGCCACCAAAATCGGACCGTTTCATGGCTGACGTCGATGCCCCGCTCATGGAGAAAATCTTCCACGTTCCGCAGGGAAAGCGACTACCGGACATACAACATCACCGCCAGGCGGATAGTTTCGGGGCTGGTTTTGAACCACTAGAAGGGGTTGGGTTTGATGATACGCTGCAGCCGACCAGCGTCACGCCTCTTCTCAAGGCAAGTTCTTCTGACAGGACCCTCAGGATGCAAGATGCTCGAAGAGGCGTGCCACTGCCTCTGCCCCCGGATCTACGTGTCCATGCAACTGTTCTGCGTTTATGTAGGTCGCTCGTCCTGCCTTAGCTTTGGAAAGTGTGGCGGTGAAGGCAGCCCCTTTTCGGGCCGCCGCAGCGGCCTTATCTAGACCCTGATCGAGCGCTAACAAAGCAGGTAAGAGCGCATCGACCATCGTCCGATCACCTGGGTTGGCGCCTCCAATCATGCGCATTCGGTCCAGCCCCGTTTGCAGTGCCTCTCGCATTGGCATGCCCGACGACGAGGCGTCGCCTGCGGCCGCGAAAAATATGGCCAGCAATACCCCTGAAGACCCGCCCATAGTCTGGCTCAGTTCCAGCCCGATGGCGCGATAGAGCTGGGTGTGATCGGCCAAGGGCAGAGTGTCCATTGCTTCAACCAACGCGCGAGCAGCGGTGGCAAGGGTGGACCCGGTGTCCCCGTCACCCGACCGGGCGTCGAGGGCGTTGAGGTCTGCCTCGGCCGCAATCAGGGTGTTGCAGCACGATGTCAGAAAAGTCTTGGTCTCAGGATGAGATGATGCAGGTGCCCTAATTGGTGACAACCCGTCAGGAAGAGGTAGAATAGCGGGCGCATTTATCGTTTTGCATTTCGGCCAGCCCGGAACGTCTACCGGATGTTTGAGCAGCGCTTCGTCGCCCGGCGAGAGTTCAAGGACCGAAACTGAGAAACCGTGCATGTCCAGGGCGGTCATCATCGCATCGGGTCCCACGATCATCTCGATCCGGTTGCCGATCCGAGACTTTAGAAGGTCCCCGGTCAGGATCGACATCTCCAGGACCGACGCACCACCGAGATTGTTCACAAGGGCGACGTGGGGGGCGTCTGACATCGTTGCTGCCAGTTTTTCCGTGATCTTGTCCATCGCGTCTTGGGCCCCGCTGGACATCACCTGTTCGACCCCTGCCTCGCCGTGTATGCCCAGCCCCAGTTCAGCCATACCATGTGGAATTCGGTCCTCTTTCGGCGAGCCAGGGACCGTGCAGGTGTCAAGTGACATCCCGATGCTGCGGCTATTGCGGATAACCCGTTCAGCAGCCGCAGTGATCTCGTCCAGGCTCGCACCGTTTTCGGCCATTGCGCCCGCAATCTTGTGGGCGAACAAGGTTCCGGCCAGTCCTCGCGCCTGGGGGAGGTCCGGCAGGGCAACATCATCGTCAACAATGACCATGCTTACGTTGTGCCCGAAGGCTCTCGCCCGTTCTGCCGCCAGCCCAAAGTTCAACCGATCACCGGTATAGTTTTTGACGATCAGAAGGCACCCTGCCGGGCCAGTGACGGCCAGTATTCCTGCCAGTACAGCATCGACGGACGGAGAGGCGAAAACGTCGCCGCAGACCGCAGCGGTCAACATCCCTGCCCCGACGAACCCTACATGCGCCGGCTCGTGTCCTGACCCGCCGCCAGATACGAGCGCCACCTTGGACTTGTCCCAGTCACTTCGCACCACGACGCGAATATGGGGGTAACCATCCAGCCGTGTCAGCGCGCCACCTGACGCTGCGATAGCGCCATCGATCGCTTCGGCGACAATGTCTTCCTTGCTGTTTACGAACTGCCTCATGATCGTTCTCCCCTAAGTCACGCGCGCGCCGGTCGCGTCGAAAAAGTATGGTTTCTCGGGGCGAATCTTGACGATGTCCCCCCCTTTGAGCGTTGTATGCGCTTCGGTGACGGTAATCAGGTCGTGGTCCCGAAAGCTGAGATGAAGTCGGGTCTGGTCACCCAGATGTTCGACCCGCTGCACGAAACTGTCCTGTCCCTCGCCCTGAACGATGTGCTCGGGGCGTAGGCCGATATGGGTCGCTCCCGCAGGAGCGGCGCCAAACAGGTCGGCGGGCAAGAAGTTTATGCGCGGCTGTCCTAGACGGCTGGCGGCATAGACGCTGACCGGGTTCTCGTAGATCTCTCTCGGGCTGCCAAACTGTACCAGGCGGCCCTTGTCCAGGACGCCCACATGGGTGGCCATCGTCATCGCCTCGATCTGGTCATGGGTCACGTACAGGAGTGTCGCTCCGAAATTGGCCTGGATGCTTTTCAACTCAATCCGCAGGTCCGACCGCAACTTGGCATCAAGTGAGCTGAGCGGCTCATCCATCAGGTAGACTGACGGGTTGCGCACCAGCGCGCGGCCTATGGACACCCGCTGCATCTCCCCGCCCGACAAAGCCGTGGATTTGTTGTCCAGTTTGTGACTGATCTGTAATATCTCAGCTACTTCACCGACCTTGCGGTCGATCTCAGCCCGTGGGGTTCTCAGAATTGGCGATTTAAGCGGAAACTCAAGGTTTTGCCGGACGGTCAGATGGGGATAAAGCGAGTATTGCTGAAACACCATCGCCACATCCCGCTGCGCGGGGGTCAGGTTCGCGACATCGCGCCCCCCGATCTGTATTCGGCCCCGGTCCGCCGTTTCGAGGCCCGAGACAAGGCGCAGGGTCGTCGTCTTGCCGGCCCCCGTCGGCCCCAGCAATACGACGAAAGAGCCGTCGGGTATCGTCAAGGTGACCCCGTTCAGGGCCACGTTGCTGCCAAAGGACTTGGCGACGTCACTCAGTATCACTTCAGCCATGGGCAAGCACTCCATGATTGGCTTCGGACCGCAGGGCCCGGCCGGTTCCGGCGTCAAACACCGTCACGGTCCGAGGATCGAACCGCAGGCCGGTCGTCTGACCAATGCCAACAGCCTCATGACTGGCAATCCGTGCCTTGATCTGACCGTTGGGAGTATCAAGGCTAACGATCTGAGTGGTGCCCAGGTATTCAGTTGCAATGATCCGACCGCGATAGCGGGCGCTGTCGTCAAACTGGATGTGTTCGGGCCTTACCCCAAATGTCAGATCGCCATTGGCGCCTTCGATCATCCTAGGCAACGAGAAGGCCGTACCGTCCAACGTGACACTTGTCCCGCCTTTGCCAACCATTCCGTGAAAGTTGAGAAAGTTCATCGGAGGAGAGCCGATGAACTGGGCTACGAATTTCGTCGCGGGCCAGTCATAGATGTCCTGAGGAACGCCGAACTGTTCGACGATCCCGTGGTTCATGACCACGATCTTGTCGCCCATCTGCATCGCCTCCAGCTGATCATGGGTGACATAGACGGTCGTAGCCCCCATCCGGTCATGCAGGGCGCGCAACTCTTCGGCCATATGCTCCCGGAACTCGGCATCCAATGCGCCCAGCGGCTCGTCCATGAAGAACGCCTTGGGGTCACGCACGATCGCCCGCCCCAGCGCCACCCTTTGCCGGTCACCGCCAGAAAGACCCCCTACGGGACGATCAAGGATATTGGTGATGCCCAGGATCTCGGCAATCTCGTGGACTTTCTGTCTCACGGCGGTTCGGGGCATCCCCTGACTGACCAGCGGATAGCTGATGTTCCGGCGCACGTTCATATGCGGATAAAGGGCAAACATCTGGAACACGAACGCGATGTCGCGCTGGCTCGCAGGTTTCATCCCCACCTCTTCGCCATCAATGAAGATCTCGCCGCTCGTCGGCAACTCAAGACCCGCCATCATTCGAAGTGTGGTCGTCTTGCCGCAACCAGAGGGGCCCAGCAGCATGAAGAATTCGCCGTCCTCGATAGTGAATGTCGAAGACTTTACCGCGTTGAACGACCCGAAATCCTTGCGCAGGTTCACAATTCTGATCTGTGCCATGGGCTACTCCGGGAAATGGCTGACGATGATGAACATCACCGTGCCAACAAGCGTGACGACGAAGGAATAGCTGTAGAGGGCCAGAGCGAAGGGCTGCATGAGCATCACGACGCCAAGGGCGATGAGGACAGTTGCAATGCCCTCCCAAGGGCCTCGGCGCAGACGCATCAATCCGTTGAAAAAGCGGGTCATTTGCGCACGGCTCCGAATGTGATCCCGCGCAGGAGATGTTTCCGCAGCAGGATGGTGAACACCATGACCGGGACGAGAAAGATCGTCGCCCCTGCCGCCACGGCAGGCCAGTCCTTGCCGCTGGTCCCGATGATCGTCGGGATAAACGGCGGCGCAGTCTGGGCTGTGCCAGAGGTCAAAAGGACCGCAAAGGCGTATTCGTTCCAGGCAAAGATCAAACAGAAGATCGCCGTCGAGGCGATACCTGTCGCCGCCTGCGGAAGCACAACTTTGTAGAAGGCCTGAAACCGGGTGTAGCCGTCGATCAAGGCCGCCTCTTCATACTCCACAGGGATTTCGTCTATGAACCCCTTCAGTAGCCAGACCGAAAGCGACAGGTTCACCGCTGTGTAGAGCAGGATCATGCCCAGGTGGGTATCGTTCAGGCCAAGGTTGCGGAACATCAGAAAGATCGGGATCGCCACAGCGATGGGGGGCATCATCCGGGTGGAAAGAATAAAGAACAGCAGATCGTCTTTGAGCGGAACCCGGAACCGGCTGAACGCATAAGCCGCAGCTGTACCAAGGATCATACAGAGCGCCGTCGAGCCGAACCCGATGATGACCGAATTCATAAACCGCTGGCCGAACCGAGACTGGCCGGTGATGACCGTGCCCCGCTCACGGGCGATTTCCTCATACCATGTGGTCGGGGGCCCCGCCTCTTCCAGCATCTGTTCGGTGGCGCGGGTCCGGTCGGTGAACAAATTGACATAGCCTTCCAACGTCGGTTCGAACACCACCACGGGTGGATAAGCAATGGAATCTGTAGGCGATTTGAACCCCGTGGCGATGATCCAGAGAAGCGGCACCAGCGTGATAATTGCATAGCCGATCACAAGGATCCCCGCGAACCATTTGGTCCGCTGAGACGGCTCTGTCACGGAAAAGCTCATCGTTCTTTCACCTTGTTGAGGGCTTTCACATAGATCGAAGCCAGGCCAAAGACGGAGACAAACAGGATGACAGCATAGGCGGATGAGTATCCAGTGCGCCACTTTTCGAAGGCTTCCCGTTTAAGATCGATCGAGGTCAGGGTGGTCAGGTTGCCCGGCCCCCCGCCGGTTAACTGCACCACCAGGTCGAACATCTTGAAATTCTCGATCCCCCGAAACAGTACGGCTAACATCAGGAACGGTAGTGCCATGGGCAGGGTGATCGTCCAGAACTGCCGCCACTTGCTGGCCCGGTCGCATTCGGCCGCCTCGTAGATGCTGTCCGGAATTGACCGAAGGCCGGCCAGACAGATCAGCATGACAAAGGGCGTCCACATCCATGTATCAGCGATGACGATCGCCCACGGGGCCAAATGCACATCACCGATCATCGAAAAACTGGCCGGGTCGATCCCTGTAAAGAAGGACACGACATAGTTAAATAGGCCAATTTGCGGCTGATAAAGAAAGGTCCAGAAGTTGCCAACTACCGCAGGGGACAGCATCATTGGGAATACGATGATCGTTGTCCACAGATCGTTACCCCTGAATTTCTTGTTGATCAGATAGGCTAGCGTGAACCCGATAAGGACCTGCAGGACGATGGTCCAGATCAGGAAATGCGCTGTGGCCTGCATGGTGTTCCAGACATCCGGATCGGACAGGATGCGGCGATAATTCTCAAGGCCCACCCATTCCACCGCGTTGTTGGGCCGGTTGACGCGAAAGTTTGTGAAACTGAGCCGGATCGTCCAGATCAGCGGAAAGATATTCACGGCCAGCAGCAAGAAGATGGTTGGTGCAACAAAGATCCAGGCAATCGTCCGGTCTGACAGGCCCCTGATGCGCCGGGCCATCCCGGGGGGCGTCCGCAGTGCGGCCCGGTCGATGGGGGAATGTGTCATCTCTTGATATCCTTCCAAACGCAAGGTCGCACCTTTGCGTTGGATCATAGCGGGACTTTTGGAGTTCGGGGATCCAGTCGACGGGACCGCCGACTGGAAATTTGGGACCGGACCACCGACAGAACCGGTGGCCCAGATATCAGGTTCAGATCTTGCCTTCGTCCTCAAAGACTTCGGTCCAGTCACGGACCAAACCGTCAAGCGCCTCTTGGGCCGTTCCTGTCCCGGCAACTACGTAGTTGTGCACGCGTTCCTGCATTGGCAGCAAAAGGTCAGCATAAGCCGGTTCTGCCCAGAAGTCCTTCACGATGGCCATGCTGTCGAGGAAAGTCTGCGCGTAGGGCTGACTGGTGGCAAAACCGGGATCCTCGACCACTGCACTCAGGGCAGAGTAGCCGCCAAGTTCCCACCACTTGGCCTGGACCGCGGGCTGCGCAAACCACTGGATGTATTCTAGTGCAGCATCCTGCTTTTCCGAATAGGCCACGACCGAAATGCCCTGCCCACCAAGCTGGGCGAATTGACCTGCAGGCCCCGGCGGATTTGCGAAATAGCCAGAATTGCCACCACCCACATTCGGGTCGGCTTCTACACCCGGCCAGATGAAGGCAAAGTTCATCTGCATCGCGACCTGGCCAGACCGGTAGGCATCGATATTTTCGCCCATGTACCAGTTCGACGAACCGGGAGGTGTCGCAGCGTCATAGAGCGCCTTGTAGAACTCCAGCCCCTCTACAGCACCCGCAGAGTTCACGAAGCCATCCAGATCATACGGCTGATCGGGGTTTTCATACAGGAAACCATAGTTGTAGAGGGCATTCGTCACCCCCATCGTGATCCCTTCCGATCCTCGCTCCGTATAGATCGCGGCCCCATAGACCGTGGTGCCATCAATATCACGGCCCTGAAAGAACTCGGCAATGTCCTTGAGCTCCGCCAGCGAGGCCGGCACATCAAGATCACGCCCGTAGGTTTCCATGAACTCTGCCTGAAGCTCCGGGCGCTCGAACCAGTCCTTGCGGTAGGTCCAACCCACGACATCTCCAAATGCGGGCAGAGCATAGTAATTGGGGGTATTCTTAGGCCATTCGGCATAGCCCGTCACTGTGGCCGGAATGAAATCGTCCATGCTGATGCCATTGGCATCAAAGAAGTCGTTCAGCTTGACGTAGTGGCCGTTTTCGGCGCCGCCGCCGATCCACTGGCTGTCTCCGATCATGAGGTCGCACAGTTGGCCGCCCGAATTCAGTTCGTTCAGCATGCGATCGGCAAAACTTGTCCACGGCACGAACTCAAAGCTCATTGTGTGGCCCGACTGCGCCTCGAAATCGCGGCTCAACTCGATCAGCGCATTCGCAGGATCCCACGCCGCCCAGCATAGGGTCAGGTCTTCGGCCGCCGCGGCCGTCGACAGTCCCGAGGCAAGCAATGCGCCCGCTGCCGCCGTCATCATCATGTTGGAATTCATCTGGTGTCTCCTCCCAAGGATTTGTTCAGGGTCGGCCCCTCGCCGCGATCCTGCCCTGTGATTAACGCTAATGAGACACGTGCCTCAGAACAAGCAATTTCTGAGACACGTGCCTCATTACCTGCTAAGGGAGACTGAAGCCACTATGGACATCGCCTTGAAGGCCGCCAACGATGAGCTAGCAACAAGTTGATAAGCTGAGAGAAACTTCATCAATGAGACCACTCCGACAAACGCCTCCGCCAACCACGAAGGACCTTGCAAAAGTGGCCGGCGTCAGTCGCGCAACGGTGGATCGTGTCCTGAACGGACGCGAAGGGGTCAAGCAAAAGACAGTCGAACGGGTCAACGCCGCGATCAAGGAACTAGGATTCGTGCGCAATCTGCAGGCAGCGAATCTGGCCCGATCCAGAAGCTACCGGTTCCTGTTTGCATTGCCCAAGTCCGGTGACCAGTTCCTGCAGGAAATCGTCCGCCATGTGGACGAGGCCAGGACGGTCTTTTCTGCGGACCGCGTCTCCTTCGACATTCACCACATCGACGAGAACGACCCCTACTCCATCTCTGACTACCTCTCGACCCTTCAGCCAGATGCCGTGACAGGCGTCGCGATTATGGCGCCCGAAACGCCCCAAGTCCGCGATGCCATCATGCGCCTTCAGGAGCGTGGAGTCGCCGCACTTCCCTTCATCTCAAACCAGACGATGATCGATAAAGACTGGGTCGGGATCGACAACCGGGCAGCCGGGGCGACAGCTGCCATCCTGCTAGGCCGGTTCATCAAGGCAACGTCTGGTTCCATCATAGTCGTCGCCGAAAGCCTGCAACTGCGGGATAGCCTGGAGCGCCGCCTCGGATTTGACGAAGCCCTTAATACCGACTTCCCGTTCATGCATGCGCTCCCTTCGCTGGAGACCTATGGCAACGACCAGCGGGCGCGCGCCATTCTGACGACAACCCTGCGCAGCAATCCCTATATCGCAGGTATCTACATCTTGTCGTCCGAGGCGCGCGGGCCGCTGACAATCTTGCAGGACCTTGCTTTGCCGCCCTCTGTCGTAAAGATCGCACACGAGCGTACGCCTTTTTCGGTGGGCGCGCTGCAGCGCGGTGACCTCGATGCAGTGATCGCGCAAGACACCGGTCATCTTGTCCGTAGCGCGATCCGTCGCCTGAAGGGGATCGTGGACCAGAGAGAAACGTTGACCTCCCAGGAAAAGATTCGGATCGAGGTTCTTCTTAGGACAAATATTTGAGTAGCTGTTAACGGCCACTGTATTCGTGCGAAAGTTTGTCGCGCCGAAGTACGACACAGCCCTGCATAAGCCGGTCGGTGGTGTCATGTGTGGACGGCCCCGGTTCTGCAAGAGTTGATCTGAGCTGATTTTGATCGTTGCGGGGTGCGGTCATGTGTCCGGCCTTTGTGCGCAGTGCATATGACCGCTGACCTTGATGAAGTCCGCGTGCCGGGTCCCAATCAGACGAACGAGCTTGTAAGCCCTGACACCACCTCGAGGTGTCCCGGTTGCGGTCCCTTTCGATCATCATCACTCACATCTGCCCTTGCATCTCATCGCGGCGATGTCAGGCGCCGCTATCTCCTTCTGCGTTCAGATTGCCGGTACGGCTTTGTAGTCTTCTTCCTTCGCCAGCAACGCCCAGGCTTTACGCGCGGTCTTGTTGGCGATAGCGACGGTGACGAGCCGCGTTGGCTTGCGCTCGAGAAGCGACCGGACCCAGGCCCCGCTTCGGGTGTCGGTGGTTGGCGCCCGTCGTGTGACGGATGTGGCACCGACCACGAGCAGTCGTCGCAGGTAGCCGTTGCCCATCTTTGAGATATGGCCAAGACGGTCCTTGCCGCCTGACGAGTTTTGTAGCTGCACGAGGCCCAGATAGGCCGCAAACTGCCGCCCGTATTTGAAGGCCGAGGGATCCGGAACACTGGCAGCCAGCGCCGTGGCGGTGATGATGCCCACGCCCGGGATCGCTTCAAGGCGCTGGCTTGCGGCGTTCTGCCGATGCCATGCCATCAGCTGCCGTTCGATGTTCCGGACCTCGGCAGCCAGGCTCTAGAGTTGACCTGCCAAAGCAAGGAGCGCGGACCGGGCCACCTCAGGCACTCCGAAAGTGTCATCACCACGGAGGCGACCGACCAAGTCTGCCACCTTCCGAGGCCCTTGGGCAGCGATGATACCAAACTCGGCGAAGTGGGCGCGGATCGCATTCAGGATCATCGTGCGTTGCCGCATCAATAGGTCATGCGACCGGTGCAGCACGATAACACCCTGCTGCTCCTCGGCTTTCACCGGGACAAAGTGCATGTTTGGCCGTGTAGCCGTCTCGCAGATCGCCCCGGCGTCCGCGGCGTCGTTTTTCTGCCGTTTCACGTAAGGCTTCACGTACGCAGGCGGGATCAACCGGACTTCATGCCCAAGCACAGCAATCTCGCGTGCCCAATAGTGAGATGTCGCGCAGACCTCCATGCCAATCAGGCAGGGTGCCAGCTTGCCGAGAACGTCGAGCACGGCACCTCGTCGCAGCTTCTTTTGCAAAACAATCATCCCGTCGGCATCAACGCCGTGAAGCTGAAAAACGGACTTTGCGATGTCGATCCCGAGTGTTGTAATAGTCATGTGGATGGAACCTCTCCATTGTAGGCTTTCTCACGGCACCAGCATGGCACAATGCGATGCCGTTCGGGTGGAGCCGTCCACACCATCAGACAAATTCGAAATCGTCTCTACAAGGACGGTGACACTACCCCTTATCCCACGCAGAGACCGCGCCGGCATAGTTGCGCAATTCGCGCCTGAGGTGTGACTGAACCTTACCCCTCTGACCTTATGCCACGCGGGCGATCTCGGCGGTGCCGAGGGCATTGAAGCGGTTCGTGAGGGCGATACGGATGTGGATTTCGGCGGTCTGGCGATCCGGGTCTCTCGCCATGATGCGTTCGCCGAAGGATTTCAGGCAGCGCATTTTCGCCTCGATCCGGCTACGGGCGTGGTATCCGGT
>JAQWWH010000010.1 GCA_029255105.1 Flavimaricola sp.
CGGCCCATGCGCCCGGCCTCTGCCAACAGGGCTTCGATCCGGTCGGTCCGTGCCGGCCAGTCGCGTGCGTCTGCCCAGGTGCCATCCGCCACGATCAAGAGAGGGCCACTGCCCGTACGCTCGGACTGGGGGTTAAGGAGCGGACCGGCAAACCCGAGGATCACAGCGGCAACCGCCAGAATACGCAACAACAAGAGCCACCAGGGCGTGCGGTCTGATTGGGTATCGTCATCCGTCAGCCCAAGCAAGAGCGCCACCCCGGGGAACCGCCGCTGGATCGGGGCAGGCGGCACAGCCCGCAGAATCAGCCAGAGAATTGGCAGTGCCGCAAGCGCAAGCAACAGCCAGGGGGCCGTGAACCCAAGGGGACCGAGCATCAACATCCCCGGTGCACCTGGTGACGGAGGGTGAGGGGGCTCTGCCCCCCGCGCCTGTGGCGCGTCCCCCGGGATATTTCGGGCGAGATGAGGATTGGGGTCATGCGGCAGGTCATGCGCGTCTCTCCAATGCCCCGAAAGTCCACAAGAGGGCTGCGGCCGCGCTGTCGCCGGTATGATGGCTGTTGAACTGCCAGCCGGTCAGTCGCGCCAATCCGGCGAGCCTGTCCTTCCTTTCGGCGAGCCGGTCGAGGTAGCGGTCACGCAGGTCGCGGGCCTTGAGCGTCTCGTGTCGCAGGCCACCCCCCATGGATTCGAACACCGTGCGACCCTGAAAGGGGAAGGCTTCTTCCTGAGGGTCAAGCACTTGCAGGAGCGCGCCGTGGACGCCGTTGTCGGCGGCCCGCGTCAGCGCGGCCTCGATCGCGGCGATGTCGCCGAGGAAGTCCGAGATGAACAGGGCGCGGGAATGCGCCAGCATGCCTTGGGCCTGAGGGGCGCCGTAGTCCCCTGCCTCATCCTCGCTGAGCAGTTCCGACATCCGGTCAAGCTGGGCCTTGCCTCGCCTTGGTGGCAGTCCGGGCAGGCCGACCCTTTCGCCGCCTCGGATCAGCAGAATGGCGCTGGCCAGTGCGAGCGTTCGCGCCCGATGTCCCTTGCTTGGCAATTCGGCGGAGGAGGTAAAGGTCATCGAGGCGGACTGATCAACCCACATGCTGACGCTTTGAGCGATCTGCCATTCCTTGTCCTGCACGAAGGCCCCATCGGCCCGGCCGGACCGCCGCCAGTCGATGCTGCGCGCCTCGTCATGGGGCTGCGCGGGCCGGTATTGCCAGAAGGTGTCACCAAGACCCGCCCGCCTGCGCCCGTGATCGCCAAGGAGGACCGAGGCGGCAAGATGCTCTGCCTCGGCCATCAAAGGTGGCAGAGGGGCTGCGAGGGCTTCTGCCCCGGTTCTGAGCGTCAGCGGTGCGCTCACGCCGCGGCCTCGGCCCTTGTGGCAAGAGCGGCGACCTGGTCGATGACGGAGGCGAGGCTTTCGCCCCGGGCACGCGCCGCGAAGGACAAGGCCATCCGGTGGCTGAGCACCGGTCCGGCCAGCTTGCGCACATCTTCGGCCGATGGGGCGAGCCTGCCGTCCAGTAGCGCCTCGGCCCGGACGGCCAGCATGAGCGCCTGGGCCGCGCGTGGTCCGGGGCCCCAGCTGACCGCATCGCGCACGATTTGCGGGGCGTTCTCATCACCGGGTCGGCAGGACCGGACGAGGTCAAGAATCATCTCGACGATGGCATCCCCGACCGGCATCCGCCGCAGGAGGGTCTGGGCGGCCAGAAGGTCCTCGGCCATGAAGACGGCGGTCGACTTGCCCTCTTCCACGCCAGTGGTGGCGATCAGAATGTCGCGCTCTGTCTTGCGGGTGGGGTAGGGCACATCGATCTGGACAAGAAAACGGTCCAGCTGCGCCTCTGGCAGGGGGTAGGTGCCTTCCTGTTCGATCGGGTTCTGGGTGGCCAGCACGTGGAAAGGCAGGCCCAGGGGGCGATGCTCGCCCGCGATGGTGACCTCTTTTTCCTGCATGGCCTGCAGAAGGGCGGACTGTGTGCGTGGCGACGCCCGGTTGATCTCGTCCGCCATGAGAAGCTGGCAGAAAATCGGTCCCTCGATAAAGCGGAAGGAGCGGGTGCCATCGGCGGCGGTTTCCAGCACTTCGGAGCCAAGGATGTCAGCGGGCATCAGGTCCGGAGTGAACTGGATCCGGTTGCCCTTGAGCCCCATCACGGTCGACAGGGTGTCGACCAGTCGGGTCTTGCCCAGCCCAGGAAGGCCGATCAGCAGGGCGTGGCCGCCGCAGATCAGAGCGGTCAGGGTCAATTCGACCACCCGTTCCTGGCCGATGAACCGCTTGGAGATGCTGTCGCGGGCCAGGGCCAGCTTGCCCCCAAGGGTTTCGATCTCTTCGACCAGATCCGCTGCTGCGTTCATCTTGATGCTCCTGCTCTTGCGCGTCACCCTATGTGACCAGATATCCCGGCCATGCCCAATGGCAAAAACAATCTCATGCACATGATCGTGACAGTTCCGGTCAACGCATGCCGATCGTTTACGCAGTCAGACTGCGGTCGAGGCAGGCAAGCCAGTTTTCGCGAGCCAGCCTGGCGATCAGGGCCTCATCGTAGCCGTGTTTGCGCAGGGTGTCGAAAAATCCGGGCAGGCCGGTGACGTCGCCGATTGCCTTGGGCACGATGCATCCGTCAAAATCGGATCCGAGGCCAACGTGTTCTTCGCCCAGATGTTCGATCATGTAGTCGAGATGACGGATGAGAGGCTCCCATCCGATGTCACTTTCGGCGGTGCCGTTGGCGTTGAGGTAGAAGGTGGCGTAGTTCAACCCGACCATGCCGCCCGTGTCCCGGATCACCGCCATCTGCCGATCCGTCAGGTTGCGCGGCGAATGTGACAGGGCGTGGGCGTTGGAATGGGTGGCCACAAGCGGGGCCGTTGACACGCGCGCCACGTCGTCAAAGCCCGCTTCGTTCATATGGGACAGGTCGATGATGATCCCAAGGTTGTTGCAAAGCCGGACGAGGTCCTTCCCCCGTTCCGTCAATCCGCCGCCCATGTCGGGTGTGCCGGGAAAGGCCATTGGCACCCCTTCGCCAAAGATCGTCGGCCGCGACCAGACGGGGCCAAGCGAGCGCAATCCCATATCGTGGAACAGGTAGAGGGCGTCGAGATCGGGTCCGATCGCCTCGGCCCCTTCCATGTGCATGATCCCGGCAATGGTGCCGCGTGCCATTGCCGCCCGCGCCTCTGCCGCCGTCCGGCAGAGGGCGAAATCGTCCGGGGCCGATCGCGCCATCCAATGCATCAGCCCGGCCATGGTGATTGCATCGGGCTGCGCCTGATCGTGGGTCATCAGCGGCGGCATTGGCAGGTTGTAGGGCGGATTGGCCATCATGGCGGCAAAGTCCGGCGGCGGGCCGCCAGCGGCCGGGGGGACAAAGATGGCGAAGAACCCACCTGCAAATCCGCCTTTGCGCATCCGATCAAGATCAAGGTGGCCTTGGCCAGTCTGACCCAGCCAGAGGTCTTCTCGTGGTGTGGGGCTTTTCATCAGCCGCAGGAGAAAGTCGTTGTGGCCGTCAAAGAACGGGAAGGGTGCGGTCATCAGGCGGACCTTTCATTGAGATAGGCCCGGGTTGCATCGACCAGATACTCAATCTCGGGGTCGGTGATGCCCAAGACAGAGAATTGGTGATGAACATTGGTCAGGTACTCTAGGCTGGTTCCCAGAAAGCCTGCACCGGTGGCAATGAACTGGATCTGATCGTCGCGGCTGATATGCGTGTCTATCATGTCCGCCTCATGATCGGCGACGAAGGTCAGGGCTGTGAGGGTCTGATCCCCTGTATTGGCTGTGACGAATGTAGCGATATAGCTTGGTCCAATGATTTCGCGCTGCCACAGAATGGTGGATTCGGCATCAACTTCCTGTGCTGCGATCCGGAACAAGAGACCGTCACAACCGGGCCCCTCAGGATCCGTATCAAGGGCCGCCATCAGGCCCGGCGCCTCTTTCGTGCCGCGGCCGCCTTCGGTGTCTCTCAGGATAAAGCGGCGTGCGTGACCGGGGACGTGGGCCCGACGGACCTCTTGGAACCGGAACCCCGGATCCCACATGAGAGAGCCGTAGCCAAAGACCCAAAGGTCGTCTTGGGGATGGCTGGCCATGGTGGCCCTACGCATCGCTTTACGCTCGTCATCCGAATAAAGCCACGCGCCGGACACCCCGTGTTGCGCCATCACCCCGCGGATCATGTCAGTGGTCAACGTCCGATAAAACGACGCCTCCGGATCGACGATCTTGTCGCGCAACTCGGGATGATGCTCGAACGGGTCCGAAACGGGTGGCATCAGCGGTCCTTTGCAAAAAGGGGATTCCTTCGTTCCGTCAGCCTAGCGGGTCAGCGCCCAAGGTCACGTCCTAATCGGTTTGGGGGGTAATCTTTGGCCACCCGGGGGTGACGCCCCTCCCGGACGTGCTATCGTTCGGCCATCAAGAACGGAGATTGCATGACCAAAGGGCGCAACACCGACACGGTGCCTTCTGCCGAAAGTCTGGCCCAGGCGGCGCGGAGCGCCACCAAGAAGGGGCCGCCGCCGGTCCATTTGTGGAACCCGCCGTTTTGCGGGGACATCGATATGCGCATCGCGCGCGACGGAACCTGGTTCTATCTAGGGACCCCGATCGGGCGGCCGGGGCTGGTTGGCCTGTTCGCCTCGATCATCAAGCGGGAGGGGGATGCCTATTTCCTTGTCACGCCGGTCGAAAAGGTTGGGATCACGGTGGACGATGCCCCTTTCGTCGCCGTTGATTTCGAACAGGTCGACGACGCGCTGGAGTTTGTGACGAACGTGGGCGACACAGTGCGGGCGGGGCCTGACCATCCCATTCGGGTGGTCCGCGATCCCGAAACCGGAGAGCCGTCGCCCTATATCCATATCCGGGCAAACCTTGAGGCGCTGATCGACCGCAAAAGCTTTTACCGGCTTGTCGATCTGGGTGAACACGGCCAGCATGAGGGCAAGGATTGGTTCGGCTTGCGCTCGCAGGGCGTCTTTTTCCCGGTGATCCCTTCGGAGGAACTTCCATGACCCTATCCGCCCTGATCGTCGGCGTCGGCGACGGCCTGTCCGCGTCACTCGCCCGATTGCTGGCAAGCGAAGGTTATCTGCTGAACCTCGTCGCCCGCGACACTGACAAGCTGGAGTCTTTGCGGGCCGAAACCGGGGCTACGTTGTTTCGGGCCGAGGCCACCGATGTCCAGGCGATCCGCAGCATCGTGGACAGTATCGAAGGCAGATTGGATGTCGCCATTTACAATCCGTCGGCCCGGACCCGCGGCCCGCTTGTGGACCTTGATCCCGAGGATGTGAAACGGGCCCTTGATGTCACCGCTTATGGCAGCTTTGTCACCGCACAGGCGGCGGTCCGCAAGATGGCCGGGCAAGAGATGCGCGATGGCTGCCGTGGTACGGTCCTGTTCACCGGTGCCTCTGCAGGCGTAAAGGGCTTTCCCCAGTCCGCGCCCTTTGCGATGGGCAAATTTGCCCAAAGGGGCCTTGCCCAGTCGATGGCCCGCGAATTGCACCCCCAGGGAATCCATGTGGTCTGGGTCAATATCGACGGGGCGATCCGCAACCCTGCCCGGCCCGCGACATCGCCCGACGCCATGCTGTCCCCCGATGCCATCGCCCGGAACTACCTTGCGCTGATGCGGCAGGACCGGTCGACCTGGTCGAGCGAACTGGAACTGCGCCCCTGGGTTGAGCAGTTCTGAGAGTTTCGGGTGAACTGATTGCCGATGGAGGGCTGTCGTTCGTCCACGGTGCGGCGATCGGGGACTGTGAGGCCAAAGCGACAAGAACTACTCGGCGCTTCAGCGACCGCTTTGAAGATGCGGTCAACGCCTACCGACGAGATTTCCGTGACCGCAATTATAGTCCATGCAAGTGTCTGCTATGGCACATGTAAACAGATGTTTTGGGACCCCTGATCAGCAGGCAGTCGAGCGAAGAGCCGATCTTCTCTGGTAAATCGCGAAGGGCGATCCGCGCTATTCTATGATCGCAGTGCCATAGCCTTGATCGAAGGCGGCGCAGAGGCCTTTTGTCCAGCGAGCATGATTGGCATTCAGGGTGTTCGCAAGAGATTGCGCATCACCAAAATCATGTCGCGCCGATCGAGGGGCCTTACGAGAATACTGCGAGAAAGTTGTTGTGAGGCAGGGGGCAAGGGAGCCAGGGCCATTGGAGTTGAAGGGCTTCCTTTGTCCTCTGGTCCTCTTTCAATGTCAGGGGCGGATTATATCGTTCCGTCGTCTTGCCGTGCCTTGCTGGCCGCCATTGCGCGAAGGGCATAGATCGGAATGGCAAGCGTGATCAGGACGCGGGGGATGTGGCCAAGCAGCCAAAGCATGCGGATGGTCGCAGAGTTTTCCTCGGCTACCGGACCGGTCAGGGCGATGCTTTTGTAAAAGCCAAGCAAGTCCCCGATAGGTGATCCGACTGCCGCTGCAAGTCGCACATTGAGCGGCATGTGAAAGAGGATCGTGATCAACGATACCGCAAGATAAAGCCACAGGGTGATCAACCAGTTGCGCTTTGCCGCAGCCACATCCCAATCGAGTCGGGCCGACAGGATCAGACCGACGGGCATCAGCAAGAAAAGCGGCATGATCGTATAAAGGAAATTGCTGAACTGGGGAAAGAATTGAGCAACAAAATCGGCAGGCGCAAGCGTCAGCCAATAGACCCCCATCGATATCCCGATGAAGAGATTGGCGCCAAAGAAGGCGGCTGAGGTCGTAACAGCCAGCGCGTTGACGCGGCTACGATAAGACTGCGATGTCATGAGAGTGGCCTTGTTATTTGGGAAAGCGAAGTTAGTTCTTCGCGAAGCGACGAATGAGGAAGTCTGGCAGAATACGGCCCAAAAATCCGATTTGGCGCGACTGGCCCAACCCCATCGCGGTCCCTGCGCCACGCAAACCCAAATAGTTGTCACGCACTGGGTCGGCAGGCATTTTCTTCGGGGTCAGTGGGGCCGCGGCGTTGATTGCGATCTCGCTCTTGGTCTTTTGCAGAGTGTTGGGGGCGGACTTGAAGTCATGGGGCCGGAATTTGTCCGCATTATTGACAAGTAGATTAGGTCGCCCGTGGTGGTTCTGAAGGAATGACAGAAATCTCTCCTGAGCATTGGTGCGCGTTGCATCGTCCGCGGCCGTCCGCGCCCCGGTCGAGCGCGCGGCCCTCCCGAGAGTGTAGGCATCGCGCTCAAAGATGATGACGGGGTTCTCAAGCGCCACAAGGTTCCGGGTCAGCGCAAACCAGATGCCCGAGCCGCCGTCGGCGACAAGACTGATCGTTGATCTCAGGTCCAAACCCAGTCTCTCCATGTGTCGATCTAATCTGGACGGTAAACTTGGGGATGGCAGTCTTCCACCGCTTGCGACTTGCGGATCATTCCAAAGGCTTGCAGATCGTTTCAAGTCCCATGCAAGGACAAGAGCGATGCCGGACCAACACCTCTGCCGCTTCGGCCGGCCCCATCTACGGGATTCTGGGTGTTTAGCGGGCAGAGGTCTTTAGCCGGACAGGGATATTGGCGGCGAACCGCTATGACCGGGCCCATCACGAAAGCGCCGATCAGTACATACGCCCATAGTGCCGTTGCCTGGACCTTTCAGCAGTACTCAGACAATCTAACGACAAGCGCAAACCAATGCGCCTGTGCGGCAGGATCGGTCGACCTGGTCGAGCGAACTGTAGCTACGCCCCTGGGTCGAGCGGTTCTGAGAGTTTTGGGCGAACTGGTTGCGTTGGAAGGGCAGGTCCGGGGTCTGCCGTTCATGCGCTGCGCGGCAAATGGATGATGTCAGCCCAAAGCGCCATGTGCAAACGCCGCAGCATACTCCAAAAGAAGGCGCTAGGCCTGCTGCTCCGACTGGATTTCCTCTGCAACCCTCAGCACGTCACCTAGGAACCCATCAATATCCTCGGGTTGAGTGCGGTGGTTATTGAAAGCACAACGAAGCGCATGTTTGCCCTGCACCGTCGTGTCCGAAGGCACTGCGAGCCCGAGCTCCTGAATCCGAAGCATGATTTCGGTGTTGAGGGCTTTGGCGGCATCCTCATCCGCCGCGATATGGCGGAAGCACACGATATTCAGGTCGACCGGGGCCACGAGTTCCAGAAGCGGATGCGCTTCGATCTGCGCGGCCATGTAGCGGGCGAGATCAATGTCTTGGGCAATGAGACGCCCGAACTTTGCGGAACCCTGTTCTTTGAAAGCCATCCAGATTTTCAACGCACGAAATCCACGGCTTAGCTCCAAGCCGTAGTCGGCAAGGAACTTGCCCGCGATCATTCCACGCTCTTGGAGTTGAAGATAAGGACCGTGCATTTCGAAGGTGGCAAAGTGTGCCTCGGGATCCTTGATCAGAACAGCCCCGGCCTCAAAGGGCGTGTGAAGCCACTTGTGAGGATCGATAGCTACAGAGCCCGCGCGCTCAATCCCGGCTACCAGATGGGCATGTTCAGGTACCAAACGCAGTACACCGCCGATGCATCCATCGACGTGGAACCACAGCCCCTCACGTTCACAAAGGTCGGCGATCGCGGTCAAGTCGTCAATTGCCCCGGTGTTCGTCGTGCCTGCTGTCCCAATCACGCAGGCCGGTTGCAGTCGATTCGCCCGGTCCTGCGCAATCGCGGCCTCCAGCACGTCGATCCGCATCCGTTGACGGTCATCGCTTTCAATTTCAACCAGCGCTTCTGACCCAAGGCCCAAGGTCTCCAACGCCTTTTGGTGGCAACTGTGCACTTGATCGGAGGCATAGAACCGCAGCGGCTTTTTGAGTGCACCGATACCCATCTTGCGGACGTCATAGCCGGCAGCAAGGTTTCGGATCACGGTATGCGCCACAAGGTTTGCCATCGACCCGCCACTGGTCAGGGTGCCGCTGGCACTCTTGGGAAATCCCGCGATCTCTTTGAGCCAATCGACGACCTGCTGTTCGACCTGGGCTGCGCCAGTGTTGCCGCCCCCAAGGTTGCTACCGCCACTGCGGCAAGAAAATCACCCAAAGCTCCGGTAAAGTTGCTGGCCCCCATGTACCACCCCCAGAACCTAGGGTGGATATTGCCCATGGGATATGCGCCGACGGTCTCTCGGTATTCAGCGTATACCTGATCCAATGAGGTGGGGTCTTCCGGCAATCCAGACTGGAACTTGGCGCGGACATTGTCAGGCATCGGCCTCCAAACAGGACGCTCTCGAACCTGTTCCAGATGGTCTACGGCCTCATCCACCATCCTATGCGCGAGATCCCGGGTGGTTTCCCAATTTTCCGGATCAAGAGTCTCTTTCTTGGAGTTTCTCATCTTCCGCGTCCTTATCTTTCACGAACAGCGTGCGGAAAGAACGCATTCAATGCAACTGTTCTGTAGGCAGGACGAACTCGCACTTCAGTAGCCCGCCGCTTATCTCTCCGTCCCGCCCTTGTTCGTTGACCTGATGGACGGTGGGTTCGCGGATGCCGACAGGATCCTTGGTGGCACGGGCGCCCAGCATCTGCCTATCTTTTTCACCTTCGTGGCGATCTTGGGCATCTTCGCCTCTTTGTTCTCATCCGCATCCCAGGCGCGTCATTCTTGCACCCCGCTGGCAGATGCTGACAGAAGGCTGTCAGCAGGGGTATGACATGACGGTGCCATCGACACTTTAACCCAAGGAGATGCACCCATGTCAGATACCCTCATCGTCGTCTGGACCGAGATTCCGGTTGCCGACATTGATCGCGCCACAGCCTTTTACAACGCGGTTTTCGGCTGGACGATGACTGTCGACACGACCACCGGCCCAAATCTCATGGCAGTCCTTGGCGGGCGGATGAATGACGCAGGCGGCCACCTTTATCCCGGCACACCCGGTCAGGGCCCGACGGTTCACATCGCGTTGCCCGACAGGCTGGAGGCCGGAACGGACCGCTGCACAAAGGCCGGAGGGACGATCTTGGGCGACCCGATCAGCCTGCCAACTGGCCGCTTTGTCTATGCCACCGACACCGAGGGCAATTCCATCGGCCTGTTTGAGGCTGCCTGATGCGCAGGGCCGACCGCCTGTTTCAGATCGTCCAGTATCTGCGCGGCGGTCGGCTGGTCACGGCGGCCAACTTGGCCGAACGGCTTGAGGTCACGACGCGGACCATCTACCGCGACGTGGCCGACCTCATGGCATCGGGCGTCCCGATCGAGGGGGAGGCGGGTCTGGGCTATGTCATGCGCGATGGCTACGACCTGCCGCCTTTGATGTTTACCAATGACGAGATCGTGGCCCTTGTGGCCGGGGCCCGCATGATCAAGGCCTGGGGCGGGGCCAGCATGGCCGCTGCGGCAGAAGAGGCGTTGGTCAAGATTGAGACGGTGCTGCCGGAACCGGCCCGCCGCCGGGCCGCCGCCGTCGCCGTCTACGCGATTGGCATGCCTCAGATGAACGATGACCTACGTCTGCGTATCGATGCGGTGGAACAGGCGACAGAGGCCCGTCAGCGCCTGAAGATCGCCTATGCCGATGAGGATGGGGCCCTGTCGAACCGCATCGTCCGACCGCTGGGACTGTGGTTCTGGGGCAAGGTCTGGACCCTGGTCGCCTGGTGTGAGCTGCGGGAGGATTTCCGCATGTTCCGCGTTGACCGCATCACCTCGATGGAAGAGCTGGGCCCTTACCGACCGCAAAAGGGACAGACCTTGCGGGACTTTTACGCCCGACCGGATCACCGTCAGCATTGACGGGACCAAGCGGAAAGGGGGCGGCGCCTTGCCACCCCCACCCGGCCCGGAACTATGCGCCCTCCGTCACATGGGGAGGGACGGCAGACGGCGCGAACGGGTCAGTTCTGCGAAAGGCTTTGCGCCAGCCGCATGAGTTGGACAGCCTCGTTGCGATAGCCAAAGGGGTCTTCGCCCCGGCTGGCGCCCGCCAGCGCAATGGCCTCGTCCCAGCCCCAGTCACCCAGGTAGCTTTCGTCGCGCAACAGCTGGCCGAAACCCGCCATGGCGACGGCGAAGCCAGCTTCAGTTCCGGCCTCGGTTGCCACCCCTGTAGCGGTCGCATCGGGCAGGATCGGCGTTTCCAACAGCTGGCTGTTCGCCTCACCCGGTACTTTCCAGCGCAGGCGCAGAAAGCCGACTTCGTCGCTTTGGTCCACCATGGCGGCAGGGGCGCCGTAGCGCAGGGGGTCGCTTAGCTGGGCAGGGCTTCCCACTGGCGTGATCTCGTAGATCGCTGTGACCGAATGGCCCGCCCCCAGTTCACCCGCATCGACCCGGTCGTTGTTGAAATCCTCGCGGCGCAGGGCCCGCGTCTGGTAGCCGATCAGCCGGTATTCCGCGACGACGGCCGGGTTGAACTCGACCTGCACTTTCACGTCGCCCGCTATTGGAAAGAGGGCGCCGGTCAGTTGATCCACCAGCACCTTCTGCGCCTCGTTCAAAGTGTCGATATAGGCTGCGATCCCGTTTCCGTTCTGGGCCAGAGCCTGCATCGTGGCATCATCGAGATTGCCCCGACCAAAGCCCAAGACGCTGAGGTAGGTCCCGCTGTCACGCTTGTCGGCGATGTAGTCGGTCAATGCGTCGACGCCCGACAGCCCCACGTTAAAGTCGCCGTCCGTGGCCAGCAGGATGCGGCCCACTTCGCCGTCGCCTGACATGCTCGCGGCGACAGCATAGGCTTGCTCCAACCCGCCCTGGCCGTTTGTTGCGCCGCCTGCGCCCAACGACTGGATGGCGGACAGGATGGCGCTGCGGTCGCTGGCAGGCGTTGCGCCAAGCACAAGGCCTGCGCTGCCGGCATATTCGACGATGGCGACCTCATCCTCGGGGCGCAATTCATCCAGCATCAGGCGGAACGATTGTTTGAGGAGTGGCAGCTTGGTCGGGGCATTCATCGATCCGGATGTGTCGATCAGAAAGACAAGGTTCAGCGGCGGACGATCGGCAATCGCAGGAAGCTCTCCTTGCAGACCGATATGGACAAGCCTTGTATCGGCATTCCAGGGAGTGTCGATCACCGAGACTGAGGGCCGGAACGGACCTTCGCCCGCGTCAGGGGCGGGGTATGCATAGGGGAAGTAGTTGATCATCTCTTCCACCCGGACCGCATCGCGGGGCGGTAACTCCCCACGGTTCAGCGACTGGCGGATGATGGCATAGGAGGCCGTGTCGACATCGATAGAGAATGTGGACACAGGCTCTTGTGTCGTGATCCGCACAGGGTTGGCTTCGGCGGTGGCGAAGGCCTCTGTATCCATCTCTGGCATGACGGCAACATCGGGGGTGTTGATGATCTGTCCCGTGGCGTTCCTCTGGGTCAGGCCCGGCTGTGGTCTGGCCATGGGCATGGGCGATGGCTCTGGTGCAGTGGCCGCAAATCCGGGTTCGGCAAGGATCATGGGAGGATCGGCGATCTCGGCCCGGCCAAAGGTCTCGGCCTCTTGTATCGGCGCGGGGGCCATGTCCGCCACGGCCTCCTCAGGTGCCGCAATGGCGGCAGAGCTGGGGGCAATCGCCAGGTCATCGGCTACGACCTGCTCGTTGGACTGGGTGCGCAGGTCTTGCGGGGGCTCTGGCTGTGGGGCAGGTTCGGGCGCCTCGGCCCGGTATCCGGGCACCAGAGGGCGCAGCAGGTCTTGTCCCTGCGGTGTCAGGACAAGAAATCCGCAGGCGACGATTGCGGTGGTGACCGTGAGGCCGCCTTTGGTGGTCAGGGCATTCAGCATGTCTTTCACTCCTTGCAGGACGCCCCGTTTCGGGCGTTCAGGAGTATGACGTGCGGGGTCTCGTGATCCTTGGAGGGCGGCAAAATTTTCGCGGGCCAGCGCGATATCGGCCGCCCGGCGGTTGGCGTCGGGGGCAGGGGCCGCAGACGTCATGGCGGCCTTGAGGCCGTCCAGATCAAAGTCGTCGTGTTCGTTTCCGTTGTTGGAGGTCATGTTGCCTCCTCCTCTGCCTTGAGCGCGCGAAGGCGTTTCTTCGCCTCCGACATGCGCCAACTGATGGTGCCTTCTGAAACGCCAAGGATTTCGGCTGCCTCTGCGTGGGTCAGATCGTCAAGGACAAGGGCCAGCGTGTCCCGCAGATCCTCGGACAGGCGGGACATCGCGACGGTGAGCCAGTCGTGTTGGTCCCGTGCCTCGGCGATGGCGTCCTGGCGGGCCAGTTCCCAATCGCCCCAGCCTTCGGCGTGTTTCATATAGGTGGCCCTCCGCCGCCGCCTGTCATGGGCGGCATTGACGGCCACGCGGAAAAGCCAGGTCGTCACCCTGCTTTGTGCCCGGTAGCTTGCCAGTTTGGCGGGCAAGGCGGCGCAGATGTCCTGGGTCAGATCCTCGGCCTCGGCCCGTTGCCCGGTCAGGCGAAAACAAAGGCCAAAGAGGCGATCATAATGACGTTCGAGCAAAAGGCCAAAGGCCTGCCCGTCCCCGCCAGCGGCCGCAAGGGCCAGATCCTCGTCACTGGTTGTCATCCTCATTGTGGATAATCAGACGCACGCCATTCGTCTATCCTTGGCACCAGGCTGCCGGATTCCAGAGAAACTATCCTTTCTTGGGTCCAGATCCCTCACCTGACCGGAAAAATGGCGGTTCAATGTCCCCGCCGCCTGCCATAAACTGTCACTTCCTGAACGGAAGGATCCTTGCCAATGACCGCCCTTTTTGCCCGCCTTGTCGCCATTATCGGTGGCGCGATGATCCTCATGCGCCGCTTTGGAAAGGACACTGATCCCCCCGCAGTTGGCGACAGACCAGCGATCCCGAAGGCTGTGCCGCAGGGGATCCCCACCCTCAAGATGCCGACGGCCAAGGGCTGGGCCAAGGGCCATACCCCGACCGCCGCCGAAGGGCTGAAGGTCAACGCCTTTGCCGAGGGCCTCAAGCATCCGCGCTGGATCGAGGTCCTTCCCAATGGCGACGTCCTGACATCCGAGGCACTTGGCGTGCCCGGCGGCCGGATCAAGACGCCTTTTGACTATGCCATCTATTCGACGATGAAACGAGCCAAGGCGACGGGCGACAGCCCCAACCGCATCACCCTGCTGCGCGACACCGACGGGGACGGGGTGGCCGAAGAACGCCATACCTATATGGAGAGGCTGCACCATCCCTTTGGCATGGCCCTGAAGGGCGACACCTTTTACGTCGGTGCGACCGATGCCCTGACCGCCTATCCCTATGTGGAAGGGGCCAACCAGATCACCGCGCCGGGCACCCGGATCGCCGATTTCAAGCCCGGCGGCCACTGGACCCGCAGCCTTCTTCTGAAAAAGGACAAGACCAAGCTTTACGTGGGGGTCGGGTCGGAATCCAACATCGCCGAAAACGGGATGGAGGTCGAGGAAGGCCGCGCCGCCATTCACGAAGTGGATCTTGCGACAGGGGCAACCCGCATCTTTGCTGGAGGCCTGCGCAACCCCGTCGGCACCGCGTGGGAGCCGACGACGGGCGCCCTTTGGACCGTTGTCAATGAGCGCGATGGTCTGGGCGACGAAACCCCGCCCGACTACCTGACAGAAGTGGTCGATGGCGGCTTTTACGGCTGGCCCTACTGCTACTGGGGACAGACGGTCGACGACCGGGTGCCGCAGGACGCCGCCCTTGTCGCCACCGCACGCCAGCCCGACTATGCGCTGGGCGGTCATACCGCGTCGCTTGGCCTGTGCTGGATGCCAGCGGGGACCCTTCCGGGATTTCCCGACGGGATGGTCATCGGCCAGCATGGATCGTGGAACCGGTCGAACCTGAGCGGCTACAAGGTCGCCTTTGTCCCATTCGAGAATGGCAAACCGTCGGGGCCGATGCGGACGATACTGTCAGGCTTCCTCGCCCCGGATGAAAAGGTGTCCTATGGCCGCCCGGTCGGTGTTTGCATCGGCCCGGACGGGTCCCTGCTGGTGGCCGATGACGTGGGCGACGTGATCTGGCGGGTCACTGCCGCCTGATCCTTCATAGCGACAGGGTTGGGCCGCCTTTGGGTGGCTTGGCCTTGGATTTCACCTGGACAGGCCACCGACCCAAACCGAAGCTCGCCATCCCAAATGGCAACCGGACGACCCAAGGGTCAACCTCGCCATCAGGCAGGAGGGCCACCGGGCCGGACGCCGCCAGGGCCAGTTGCTGAAGCCTGGCCCGACATGAAAACGGGGGCCGCAAGGCCCCCGTTTCCTACCAAACCTCGAACAGAGGTCACTCGTTAAAGCTTGCCAAAGGTCCAGAACATCGTCTCGCCCGAGCTGTCGTCGACGCCGTCGTTGTCGGTCATGACCCATGCGGTACCGTCCGCTTCGATGGCCAGCCCCTCGACCTTGTCCAGAACATAGCCGCCCGTTGAGGTCAGGTCGGCCATCAGGTCACGGACAATCTCGCGCGTCACAACCGGAAGCTCGCCGCCCAGGGGGGCAGGGACCATTTCGGACAGCGGCACGCGGGTGATCAGCTTGGTCACTGCATTGGCGCCAATCTGGTTGTCCCGCTCGATCAGGTAGACGTAGTCGCCGTGGGCCACGATCTCGGACAAGCCGACCCAACCGGTCTCAGGCGCGACCTTGGGGTAGCTGACGGCACCCCACTCTCCACTTGCGGTGTTGTAGGCGACCAACTTGACGGTGTTTTCTGCATCATCTGCCCATTCGCGCTGAATGGCTATCCAGAGGGTATCGTCGACAAGCGTGATGCCTTCGGCACCAAACCGGGTCTCGACGGCCAGAAGTTCGGCCGGGAAGGGGATCTCGGCCTCGATCTCGCCGTCGGCACCGACATGATAGATGGCGTGCGGGATCAGCCGGTCGGTCCGACCTTCCGACGCGATCCAGAAGCCGCCTTCGCCGTCCAGCGCGATGCCTTCCATATCCAGCTTTTGGGCCGCATAGCCGCCACGCGTGACGAGGGTCGCATCGGTGATGCGGGCCGGGGTCTGGGTGGCGTCGATGGTAAAGATCGTCGGTTGAAAGCCGAAGAAGCTGTCGTTGACGGCATAAAGCGTGCCGGGGTTGGCAGGATCAGCCACCAGGCCAGACATGGCCGCCCAGCCGATCAGCTCATCCGCGCCTTCGGAGGTGATGTGCGGATAGGCAGCCGGGGCGTCCTGATATTCGTAGATCATTACATGGGCGCGGGCAGCGCCATCTTCACCAAGGTCGACCTCGTTGGCGGTAACCAGCAGGTTCCGCCCGGGGATGGCGATGACGCCTTCGGGCGACACACCCGAGGGCAGGATCTGGGCAAGGACCGGAGCGGTCGGATCGGTCACATCCATGACGCCCATGACCGAGGCACGCTCGGCCAGCAGGAACACCATTGGGGTGCCGCCGAAGGTTGCAAACTCCATGCCCTCGGGCTCAACACCCTTGGCGTCCGAGCGACGGTCCGGGTAGTGACCGACCTGAACAACGGCGTGTTCAAAGGCGGCACCGGATTCGTAAACCAGCTCGCCCGCCTTGGACATGATCGTCCAGCCGCGCGAACCGCCGTCCATGTCGCCTTCGTTGGCCATGGCAACGTGCATGTCATCGATCCACTGGATGCCATCGGGTTCGCGCAGGCGACCGGGCTGGCTTTCGGTGAAGATCAGGGCAGCCCGCTCGTCGGTGGCGTCGATGCCCTCAAGATCGACCGAACCGGCCGAGAAATGCGAGGCAACCGAACCGTCCCGGTTTAGCACGACGATGTGGTTGTTTTCCTTCATCGTCACGACCGTCTCGCCCAGAGCGTTGATATCAACGAACTCAGGCTCGGGGTCTTCGGGGGCGATCTCGGCAAGGCCGGTGACATCGGCCATGATCATGCTGTCGCAGTCAAGCGTGCCGTCGACGATGTCGATCAGGGCAACATATCCGGCAGGCATCTGCGGGACGCGGCCGTCGCCAAGATCCTCGTCACGCTCGTTTTCAATGGCGATGGCGATAAAGCTGGCATCCGGGGCCTTGGCGGTCGAGTCCGGCTGACCACCAAGGTCACAGGACCCGATTTCAGTCATCGAAGGAATGTCGATCGCCTTCACCATGCCGGAGGGGGCGGTGTAGCTTTCCGAGGTGTTCACCCCGACAAAGGCGACATTGCCGATGATCGACACGGCGGTCGGCTCACCACCCATGTCCATCGTTCCCATGGCGACGGGGCTGGTCGGGTCGGTGATGTCGATCATGCCGATAACGCCCAGCGGGCTGTCGGTGTAGACGATGGTCATGCCATCGCCGGTGGCCGCAATAATCTCGGCCGAGGATTCGTCGAGCGAGCCATCGTTGTTGGCGGCAACGGGAAAGCTGGCGATCCGGTTGAAATTCATGTCCTGGGCCATGGCAGAACCGGCAGCCAGTGCGACGATGGACGTCATGCAAAGCAGTTTGGTGGACATCTGTCCCTCCGAAAGGCGAATGTCCCTGCGTCATCGGGTCGTTTCGTGACGTGCGCGTAACGATCGGATGACGGATGCATGAAATCAGAGGGTTTAGCTGAGTGGAGGCCGGATCCTGATCGACGCAAGGATGCAGAGCGCCCCAAGGGCGGCAAAAAGAGCCGAGGCGAAGTAGGCGCGGGCGCCGTAGTGGTCGACCAGTCCGCCGAAACCGACCAGGGCCAGCACGCTCATCCCTTGCTGCAGCATGACAAAAAATCCCTGCGCCTCTGCCGCGATATCCTCGGAGGTGTGACTGCGGATGAAGGTCAGGCAGGCCATGAACCCCAGCCCGTAGGTGATCCCGTGTAACGCCTGAAGCGGGATCAGCCAGCCTACCGGCGGGGCAAAGGCCATGGCTGTCCAGCGGATCACCGTGACAACGCCCGCTATCAGCAGAAGGACCCGAGCCGATGTCCGCTTGTCCAGCTTGCGATAGGTAAAGAACAGCAGCGTCTCGGCCAGCCCGCCAAAGGCGATGAGGAATCCGATCGTTGACAGGCTGATCCCCTGCCGTTCCCACAACAGCCCCTGAAAGGCGTTCAGGATAAAGTGCGAGGCCAGAATGATGGCAAAACCAAAAAGCGGCAGCAGGAACCATGGCTTCATCACCTGCAACATGCGGGTCGCCCCGCTTGGTGGAGGCTTCTCGCCATCCGGCGCGCGGAAGCGCGGCAGAAACAAGGACGTCACCGTCCGGATCAGGGCCAGGGCCACGAAGAACGGCATATAGGCCTCTTGTCCGGCCCAGGTGACCAGCCAGCCGGTTGCGATGATGGCGATGAGATAGCCGATGGTCGCCCAGGCCCGCATCGATCCGAAATCGGTCCCGCGTCGGGCGGTCAGACGCATGGCGGCGGCATCCAGGACGGGGACGCAGGTCATGAAGGCGATGGACGTCAAGGTCCAGAACAGGAGGATCGACCAGAAATCGGCCGCCCAAAGCAGACCGATTGGAAAGATGCCGCCCAGCACGGCGGCGGCAACGATGACCTGTCGCCAGTCGCTGGCCCGGTCGGCGATCCGTCCGGCGACCATGTTCAGGACCAGCATGACCAGCACGGGGGCGGCACTGACGACCCCGATCTGGGATGCGCTGAGGCCCCGCCCCTCCATCCAGATGCCGCCAAAGGCATTGGCGGCCCCGGCTGTGGTCATCAGCGTGAAATAGAACAGCGTCGTGCGCAGTTCGGGAGAAAGTCCTCCAACAGGCGAGGTCTGGGTCAAGGACATTTCTTCCGTAAGGGGCGGGCCAGACTGGCTGCGGCGACCTTGGGTGATTGTGAAAGGTCGGTCAATCTTGGGGATTGAGGTAAGGTGGGTCATGACCCACCTTACGCCGGGGGCAGGACTTCGATGGGCCTTGCTGCCGCGATCTGAAAGGCGACCAAGACATGACCGAAAAAAGCGCGGCGGATATTGCCTACTCCAACGGCGATTTCATCCCCGATGGAGAATCCTATCCCGCCCGCTGGGCAGCGGCCGCGGCATCGTTCAGAGCCGGGGCGAGCGGCACGTTGGGCCTGCGCTATGGACCTTCTGCCCGGCAAGTCTACGACCTTTTCGTTCCGGACCGTCCGGCCCGGGGCACGGTGATCTTCATCCATGGCGGCTATTGGCTGGCCGGGGACGGGTCGGTCTGGTCCCACCTTGCGGCAGGTCCCATTGCCAGAGGGTGGGCGGTGGCCGTTGCGACCTATGATCTTTGCCCCGACGTGGCCTTGCCACAGATCACCAGCCAGATTGCGACCCTTGTCAGTGTCATCGCCAAGGCCCGGCCAGGCCCCATCGTCCTTACCGGTCATTCCGCAGGGGGTCATCTTGTCGCCCGGATGGGGGATCCAAAGGTGCTGCCGGATCCGGGTCAACGGATCGCGAGGATCATCCCGATCTCACCCCTGGCCGACCTGGTGCCCCTGATGGACACGGCCATGAAAGGCCCGCTTGGCCTAAACGAGGTCAATGCGGCCGCCGAAAGCCCCCGCCGCCAGCCCGCCCCCACCTGCTCTGTGACGGTCTGGGTCGGTGCGGATGAACGGCCGGTTTTTCTGGATCAGGCCCGCTGGCTTGGAGAAGCCTGGCATTGCCCTGTGGTCATCGAACCAGCCCGGCACCATTTCGATGTGATCGCTGGCCTGTCAGACCCCAACCACCTGCTGACGGGGGCGGTGACGGAAGGGACGGTTCCGCGTACGTGGCGGTCGGACCTTCAGACCTGAGCGCTGGTCACAAAAGACAGTTGCAGGGCCGCCTGCACTGAGGGTAGCGTCACGGCAGAGCGCAAAGGCGATGGCGTCGCCTCGGGCTGAAAGTCCCGCTGCTCGCGGCATGTCCGCTTTCGTCCTGAACGCCGGGATCTTTCTTGGGTCCCCTGACACGATGTCCGGACCCTGCATGCGAGGTCTGACATGACTGAACGTCCCCAGCAGTACCAATTTCACCAGGGTGACCGCATCCTGCCCTTCGTCCCCGAGGAATATGACTCCCGCCTTGCCGGCCTGCGCCGGATCATGGCGGACGCCGGCGTCGAGGCGGCGGTTTTCACCTCGATGCAATGCATCGCCTATTATTCAGGCTTTCTTTACTGTACGTTCGGACGGCCTTACGGCCTTGTCGTAACGGCCACCCAAAGCGTGACCATCTCGGCTGGGATCGACGCGGCCCAACCCTGGCGGCGGTGCCATGGAGACAACATCACCTATACCGACTGGGCACGGGACAACTACTGGCGGGCGATCCTGTCGGTGACCGGGCCGGGCAAGGTCATCGGATTTGAAGGTGATCACCTGACACTGGTTCAAAGCGCCAAGCTCGATCACTTTCTCGCCCCCTCTGCCCGTGTCGACATTGCCAGCCAGTGCATGGTGCAACGCATGTTAAAATCCGACGCCGAGGTTGCGCTGATCCGACATGGGGCGCAAGTCGCTGACGTCGGCGGCTATGCCATCCGCGAGGCGATCAAGGTCGGCCAGCGCGAGATTGACGTGGCAATGGCGGGCCGCGACGCGATGGAGCTGGAGATCGCCAAGCGGTTCCCTGAGGCCGAGTATCGCGACACCTGGGTCTGGTTCCAGTCGGGTATCAACACCGATGGCGCGCATAACCCCGTGACAGCCCGCGCTTTGAAGGTCGGGGACATCCTGTCGCTGAACACCTTTCCGATGATCTCGGGCTATTACACCGCGCTTGAGCGGACCCTGTTCGTACGCGAGGTCGACGCGGCCAGCCTTGATATCTGGCAGGCCAATGTCGCCGCCCATGAATTCGGGATGAATTTGCTTGTCCCCGGTGCCCGCTGCTCTGACATCACGCAACAGATCAACGCGTTTCTCGAAGACCGCGACCTGTTGCAGTACCGCACCTTTGGCTATGGCCATTCCTTTGGGGTGCTGTCTCATTACTATGGTCGCGAGGCCGGGCTTGAACTGCGCGAGGACATCGACACGGTATTAGAGCCGGGGATGGTCATTTCTATGGAACCGATGTTGACCATTCCCGAAGGTCAGCCTGGGGCAGGTGGCTACCGCGAACATGATATTCTGGTCATTACGAAGGACGGTGCCGAAGACATTACTGCCTATCCCTATGGACCTGACTTTAACGTGGTGGGGTAACATCTGCATTTTCAGCGCTATTTTCCCCCGGATTTGATTTGAAATTGCACTTCCGGTCGTTAACGCTATGGTCGAACGCTGAAATCATTGTTCCGGAACTTTCCATGTTTTTTCAAAGCCGCGCCGCGACTCGCTTTGCTCGTTCTGCCGCATTTCTGTTGATACTCGGGACATTGGCGGCCTGCGGTGGGGGGGCGGTTGTGGTGGAAGAAGAGATCATCAACGGCGTTCCGGTTAGCCAGATTGATCCCGATTATGGGATTTTGCCAGATGGTGAGTACACCTTGCCTCCGGTGCCACCCGAATACATTGCCGGGGTAAACCGTCGGATGCTCTTGCCTTATACGGGGGACGAACAGCCGGGCACGATCGAAGTCGATCCGCACGCCAAGTTCCTTTACTGGATCATGGAGGATGGCATGGCCTGGCGCTATCCTATCGCCGTTGGGAGGCAAGGGCTTTCCATGCGTGGCACCTCGATCATTCGTCGCAAGGCCGAATGGCCGGGCTGGATGCCAACCGCAAATATGCTTCGACGCGAGCCCGAGATTTATGAACCCTTCCGCGGCGGGGTTCCGGGCGGCCTTGCCAGCCCGCTGGGGTCGCGCGCGCTCTACCTCTATCGGGGCGGCCGGGATACCTTTTATCGGATCCACGGTACCAACGACCTTTCCTCGATCGGGAACTCTGGATCGGCCGGCTGCATCCGAATGTTCAATCATGACGTCATCGACCTCTACGAACGGGTCCCCCTTGAGACCCGCGTTGTCGTGCGGACCTATGAGGATTCGGTCCGGATCGAAGGCGAAGAGCTTGCGAACCGAGGGGTGGAATTGCCGCCCTTTTATGTTTCGCCCGAGGAACTGCTGCACAATGGATCTGGCGGCGTAGCGGCAGATCAGGGCGGGATAATTCCGGACGATACAGTTGAACTTTTCGATAGTTGATCGGCATCCATGAACCTGATGGGCAACAGCAGCCCGTCAGGCCAACGGATTAGTTGATTCTTGCGGGACTTGGCCGCTATTTCTGGACAGTTCTTGCAAGCTGACGGGACTGTTTCCCGGGGCTGACCGCACAAGCCCCAATTTTGTCCAAATTCAGACACCTGACAGCCATTTTCTTGGTTCGGGCGACCTGCTGAGCTACTATTTAGCCATTCATTGGGCCACTTGGCCAAACGTATATTTCTTGTTTTTTGGGAACTGTTTTATGCAAAAGTTTTTCGTGCGCTTGATCCGTTTGTCGGCTGCCCTTTGCGCGACCACCTCTCTTCTGGCCTGTAACACGACAACGATGAGCCAGACCAACAATCTGAACAATGGCCAACCTTCAGGCCCGTCACCCATAGACGACCGGATCAACGGACAGATTGCTGATTTTGACGCAATGGTGCATCGCCTTGAGAATGGCGGCTTTCCCTTGGACAGCGATGTTCCCGACACAGGACATGTGACCTACACGGGCTTTGGTGCGATCTACATCGATGGGCATCCTGACGACGGCTACCTCATCGGCGACGCCGAAGTGCGGGCCGATTTTGTCAGCTACGCCTTTGAGGGCGAGGTGACAGATATGGCTGGAACAGTGAATGGTCAGGCCTCAGTCGCCTGGAACGGCACGCTTGAGCTGTCAGGCGAAGTTGGACTTACTCATACGGCGGGCCTCGAAGGAACCGTCAACGGGTCCTTGTCGGCTGGATCGGATCACCTGTCGATCCATGGCCCGATCTCTGGGTTCTTCCAGGGTTCGCCTGTGACCGGCCTGTCGATCCGGACGGCTGACGGTGTGACAACAATCCTGAACGGTGAAAATGTATCCGGCTCTGTCGCCGTGATCGCAGAACACTAAACATAGGGCAGTTTGCGCAATCAAAGGCGGATGACGTAGTCCTTTCGGGTCGTTTCCAGTACTTCCCAAGTGCCTTCAAATCCTGGGCGGATGACAAAACTGTCGCCCGCCCGGACCGTCGTCCGGACCCCTCCATCCTCGGTCAGGATCGAGATCCCTTCAAGAATGCGGCAATACTCCCATTCGTCATAGCGGATGCGCCATTTGCCCGGTGTTGATTGCCAGACACCGCAATAGTGCCCATCACTTTCCTCGATGTTCCATGTCGTATGGACAGGATCGCCCGCCAGGACCTTTGTAGGGTCAGGGCGGCTGACCTCTGGCTGTGTGTCCTTCGGCGTAACATTGACGAGGTGATCGGCCATCCGTCCGCACTCCTGTATTGCACCCGACTATCGGGCAGACTTTGCGGTAGTCTGCCCCAGAGGGAGGCGAATGATAAGCCGTTGCCTGCATTGCGGCCCTTCAACCTAATTTCGCCTTTCCGCCAGCTTCATATCCGCGCTATCCTTCCCATATAGCTAGGTAACGATGTTCAGCAAAAGGACGGAAAATGGCCGATTTTGATGCCCAGATTCGGGAAAGCCAAGACCAGGTCGCCGAAGCGCAAAGCAAGATCGCGGAATTGACAAGCCGGATCGAAGTCGCCCGTCAGAAGATGGCCGACGGGACGGATGTGAGTATTGATATCGAGAATGCGACACTGACCGATGTCCATGCTCATACCGACCTGATGAATGCCAATATCGCAGAGCTGATCATGGGCCTTGACGATGTGACGGCCGCGTTCTCAAAAGACTTTGACGAAATGCGGAACAAGACCGGCTGGGAAAGCTTTGTTGGCATTTTCTCTTCTGCCCGTTCAGATGCAATGCGCGAAGAAAGAATGCGCATGGCGACGATAGACGACAAGTTGCAGGACCTGATTTCCAAGTCCGACATCATCGTCCGCCTGCTGGACAGCCAGCTCGCCCTGCTGAACGACCAGAAGGCCAAGGTAGAGACCAACCTCACCGGCACGCTCGAAGAGCGTGAAGCAACCGTTGGCAGCCTCGAGTCGGTGCGGGCAGAGGTATTGGGGATGGACCCCAAGATCATCGAGCTTGAGAACAAGATTGCCGTCGAACAGGATGCCGCCGCCCGGACCAAGCTTGAGACCGATCTGGCCGCCCTGAACACCCGCTATAACGAGCTGGTACAGCAAGAGCAGGTAATGCTGGCCAAAAGCCAGACGCTGGAACGCTATATCGAGAAGGGTAAGACCTGGATCGACAGCCTGCAAAACCAGGCAGCAACACAGATGGTCCTGATCAACAAGCTGCAGACAGATACCAAGCAGCGTGTTGTGCTTTATGATGCGCTGTCCAAATCGCTCAAGACCGCCCAGCAGCAGGACGTTGCCCACCGCATCAACGAGATCGGGGTCCAGACCGATCAGGAGGCGCAGACTGCCATGGCCGCTATTGGCGCAGCCACCAACAGCCGGATGGCGGATATGCTCGAAGCACACGAAGACCACATGGTCTTTGCCCGCGAGGTGCTTGAGCAGAAGGCCAAGGCAGACGAGCGGTTCATGCGCCGGTTCTCCAAGATTGTGGAGAAGCATGACAAGAACCTATATGGGGCAGGCGAGTGATCCTGAACCGAACGGCGATCATCGGACGTCCGTCGTCCTGGCCCAACTTCTGGGTACAGGCGGCGATCTTCGGTGGCGGAACGGTGGTGTATATCAAGCAGGGGCTGCCTTTCGCCCCGCTTGTTGCCCTTGTCGTAGGGCTAAGCCTTGCCGAAGGGGCCTCTCGCCTCGTGCGGACCCCTGACGAGAGCGATCATGGCGACAAGTGAGCTGTCGCTTGACCATTTCAAGCTCGAGGACACCCGTGTAACCCGGCGCTATTTTGGCAAGTTCGACAAGATCACCGGCCACCTTGGCAGGGTCGCCGCTACGATGGAGGCCGAAGGCCGCCTGTCACGGCCCGAGGTCGAGGCGCTGGCCCGTTACCTCGTGGGCCTTGGCCTGACCTTCCGCGCCCTAGCCCACAAATACCATTTTTCGGGCCGGTTCACCCATGCTGGCAAATTGACATTTGACCGGGTCGAAAGCGGTTTCCCGGTCTTTTCCGAGCTTATGGAAATGGCCAACGATGCGTTACAGGCTCCGGGCCATCTGGCGTCAATGCCTTCGGTTTCGGCCCTCAAGGACGACATGGTGCGCTCAATCGTGGGTGAGCAGGCCATCCCTACCAAGCTGCAATATGCCCTCAGCCAGCGGCTTTATTATCAGGAACTGGTCAAGGGGGGGCTGTTCTGGGGCCGCAACGACCCCGAGGTGATCTGGTTGGGCAACAGCGGTGTCCGCAGGCGCTACCTGATCCGCTGGGCGGTCTACGACAGCGCCGTCAACCTTCCGGTCATCTATCTGATGGAAGTCGAGGACACAGGCCGCACCGGTCTGCCCAAGGACGAAAAGCGCTGGCCCGAGGCGCAGGCCCATCTCATGGCGCAGGCGCTGGGCGGGCTGAAGCTATTGACCATTGCCACCGGCTTTGATCGGGATTTCGACGATCTGCACCCGACGCGGCTGCGCCGGTTTCACATTGGCCCGATGTATTCCCATGCATTCACCCAGCAACTTGGCCCGATCCGCGATGTTCTTGCCAGCGCAAAGGCACCCGTGGGAGAGGATTGGGCCCTTGTCTGGACCGAGGAAGACCTGGTCAGCGAGAGGGTTGAAAAGGAACGCTCTGGCTGGTTCGGCACGGTCGAGCGGCAGATATTTGCCCTGGATCCCTTTGCAAATAAGGGGATCGAGACAGGTGCAACACGGTTGGAGCGGTCGATCATTCTGCCAGAACGGCCCTATCAGGCCCTCGCCGAACTGAATCCACCGGGGTTTCACGACGTGCGCAAATTCGTGGTCAACGATCAGGGGCGCGTGCTGAGTTACAGGTAAGGTGGGTCATGACCCACCTTACGAACGAGTGAATGTATTAAGGTGGGTTCCGAGCCGCCGCCAGGAAAACGGAAGATGCGATGAGCCAGACAAGCGATCAGATGGAACTGCGCGAGGAAGACATTCGCAAGCATTACGCAGCGGCCCTTGCGATGCTGGAAGGATTTGATCACGCCCCCCGGATCGCATCGGCAGAGCGCGCGCCAGCCCCTGAACGGTCGCCTGGCGTCGGGACCCGGCGTGCCTTTCGCTCAACCACGCCGGGACTCGTCACGCGCCGTCAGGTCCGTCCCGAAGGGGTCCAGCTTTTGCCTCGGATCGAGGGGGGCAATGGTGGCGAAGGACTGGTGACGCCGGTTGAGGCCGCGGTGCAATCGGCCCTGCGCCGGGCGGTCGCCATCGCCCTCGCCGTGGGTGAGCAATACTCTGATCTGACCGGTCTGGCTGACCTCAAACGCTCTAACCTTGCCGGGGCTCTGGCGCAGGACAAGCGTGCGGCGTTTTCCGAGATGCTGACCGCCGAGGCGCTCGTCACCCTTTATACTTTTGCCAATGCGACGGCGTTCCTGCTGGCGAGCCACGCGGGCGAAGATTCGGTCGAGATTGGCGATGTCGAAGAGGTGCTGACCGAAAACGGCCAGCTTGCCCTGCACGGCGCCCTTTGGGAGCTTGATCAGGACATCGCCGCCTTTGCCACCACCGAACCCCGTCTGGTCGCGACAGTGTTGGCCTTTGCAGAGGCCCTGATGACCAAGGTCGCCGGCCGCGCCGCCAATGCGCCCAGGCTGGAGCCCTTTGTCGCCGCCCATTGGAAGGTCGAGGCCGATGGCCTCAACATCGAAGGGTTCACACCCGCCCGCAAGGCCCGCGGTTCCGCCCTGACCATGACCTTCAAGAAGCCCCACGAAGTTGTGGGCAACCATATTGCCAAGTATCAGGCGCTGCGTCTGGCCAAGATGCTGATGGCCTATGATTTCGACCGCCGGATGAACCCCTTTGCCGAACTTGGCGGCTTTATCTTTACCTTCATGGGCGATGGCGCGCCGGGCACTGGTAAGACGACGCTGATCCAAATGATGGCGGGCCTGATCAACGACTACTGTCAGGTCGCAGGCTATGTGTTTCGCTACCAGAACCTGTCGACTGACAATATCGACAGCTATCAGGGCAAGTCGGGCCAGAACGCCCGCGCCTTTATCGACAGCATCATTGATCCTGGTGTTATCGGCTTTGGCACCATCGACGATATCGACACGCTGGCCGGTAAGCGGGGCGACCGGCAATCCAGTGCTGGCCAGCTTGAGATTACGGCGGTCTTGATGGATGCCTTTGCCGGGGCCAATACGGTGGTCCGGGGCAATTGCACCTTTGGCATGTTCTCAAACTATCCTGAAAACGTTGACGATGCCCTGCGCCAGCGGGCCGGAGCCCGGTTCCTCGTCGATGGCCCGCAAACGCGCGACGACTATATCGACATTCTTAGCCTGCTTTTGGGCAAAAAGCATGACATCCCGCTTGGCGAACACGAACTCTTTGCCGCGCAGGAGATCAAAAAGGCTGTCGCCGCCAGCTTTGAAAGCCACAACCGCCCCAAAGAGGACGGACTGATCAGGGTCTATGAGCGGGTCAGCCGTGATATCGGTAAGCTTGATACGATCGCCAAGCTGGGGACCTACCTCAAGGGCATACAAGAGGCCGATCCCCGCTTTACCGGTCGGGCGATCAAGAACATCACCGATGCGGTGAAAGTGCGCGCGATGGACTTTGAATTGCCTGACGAGTGGATGGAAAACCCCGAGCTTTTCCTTTTCAAGGACTACGAAACCAAATTCAGCATGATCGAGAGTCTGCGCAAACCGATCACCGTCGAAATGGTCATCCAGGAAATCAACCGCTACGCCGATAGCGAATTCCGTTATGCGGACAAGTCCGACGAAGTGGCCATCGAGAACATGGTCCGTGACTTTGGCCGCAGCGAAGAGGCCAAGCGGCGCTATGTCGCCCAGAAGGCGCAGGGCGATGGCTGAGGGGCTGATTGTCCCGGCGTTGGTGCTGGCGATGGTGGGCTGGCTGGTGCCGCGTGGCCTGAGCCTGGTGTTTCCCGAAGGCGTCCGGCCCCTGATGATCCTCGCCTTTGTGGCCACACTGGTCATGCTGGCGCTGGGGACGGGGTTCTTCTTTTTGCTCTATGTCCTGCAAGGGGTACCGATCGGCGTCCTGTTCGACGAAGGGATAGTGCCGGCAATGGCCCATTTTCTGCGCCTTGGGCTGATTTCGGCACTGTTGTGGGGCCCAATCATGGTGCTTTCCCTGTCCGGCCTGCCTAAGTTCTGGGTGACTGAGAAATGGTAATATGGTGCCATACGCCGCAGTATGATCTGACGGTGTGGTCGGAGGGGGCAACATGCGCCGATTGATCGAAAAGGGGCTGATGTTCGGCAACCTCATCCGGGTCGATTCCCCGGTTCTGGTTGAGCGGTACAACCGTGCGCTCAAGGCGCTGACGGGCAAAGAGACCGATCTGACCGAGTTTCACATCGACATTTCAGGCTTTTCGCCCGAGGTGGGCGATGCCTTCAACGATGACCGCTACCTCAATCAGGAAGGGGTGAACCGTCAGTTCATCCTTCTGACCACGGACCAGCGGACTGCCCCCCTGCTTAACGCCTCGTTCTCGACTTCGCGGGGCATTCTGCGTCAGTTCATCAATGATAACCTTCCCCAGCTTTTTGCCCTGACGACCCGCGACGCGGTGGCGGGTGAGCTGGTGAATTCGGTCTATACGGTCGAAACACCTGCCCGGCTGTTCGACATCCGCAAGATCACGGTCGAGTCTGATACAACGACGGGCACCGTTGCGACCGCGAAAAAGCTGGGGGCGATGATCGAGCGCTTCAAAACGGAAGAGAACGCCTGGTGGGACGACGTGCTGATTGGACAGATGATCGGTCTGGCCAAGGAAACCGGCGATCTGACCCGTAATCCGGTGCGGCTGTCTGAAATGACCTTTGCCCAGGACAATTTCTGGACCTCTCATTTCGGCGGCATCTATATGTTTCGAGGGGTGGCGAGCCCCGCCTTGATTGCGGCAGAGGGCAAGGCCGATCTTGGCACCTTGCCCATCGCGCAGGTGCTGGATTTTTCGGACCGTTCCGCGATTGCGCGGTTCCTGCAGGACAACGAACTGGCGGAGCCGATCGTGAAGGTCCGTGGCATCGACGCCGCCGCGATCCTGCACCAGAAGATGGACTTTGTGGTAGCGGAACTGGCTGGGGTCATGGGCGAAAACCTTGAAGGGGCAAGCCGGCGCGACCTGCGCCTTTTGGGTCGCCGCTACGCCCAGCTCCTTCCGCCCGAGTGGAAGGGCCTTGCGGCGCTGGCCCGCTGGGCCGAGGAAGATGGTGCCTGGCCCAGCATCGACAGCGACCACCCGGCCTACTTCTACACATTGCGCGCCCGCGACGTGCCCGACGCCGATCTGGTCAACATGCTTCTGGCCGAGCTTTCGCCCCTGGATATCCGGCAATTGTTCATCTGCCACAAAGAGGCGTTCTACCGCGCCTATGCAGGCTGGCCCGAGGCCAAACAGGCCTATGTCGCTGACTTTCTGGCCAGCGAATATATGGTGGACAAGGCAGGGACCCGGGCTGCCCTTTTCGGGCACGAGGCACCGATGACCGAACCCGGCGGCGCGGCTGCCTCGCCCTGGGGCGGAACCAGAAACGGAACCGGAGGCGGTGCCCAGTCCGATGCCGTGATCGAACGGGTCGGCCCTTGGGGCGCAGTGAGAAGGAGTTAGACGATGGGCGTGATCCGGCTGTTCTTCATGGCCTTCGTGGTGCTGAGCGTGATCTACGTCAGCGTTTCGCTTTATTCCCGCGCCGTGCGGAAGGGCAAGCTTGAGACCGCCTGGCTGGAAGAGGGGGCCAATGGCGACAAGGACGCCTATGTCCGGGCCGGGTTGAAAGACTACGACAGTTCGCTGCGTCGTCGCCTTATCCTTGGCGTCTATGTGATCCCCATGGTGATCGTGGGGACAATCCTTTATCTGGTAAACTACACCTGATCCACTCACAGCCGACGGAGGGCCCGGCCCCATGACCTATATAAAATGGACCTTCCGGTTGCTCGTGCTGGCGTTGCTTGCAGCCTTCCTGTCCTACGTCTTGCCCCAGCGCGATATCGTGAGGGTGGTTTCGACCGAAGTGATCCGCACCGATTTCACCGCCTACAACCGCCTGTTCTATGCCCAGGCCGACAGCGGCAGTGCCGAGGCTGCCACCCGCGATCTGCGCCTGATCAACACCGTTCGATACAATGGCAGGGTGATGGTCTATCGCAACGAGGATACGGGCTGGATCTGGCCGCCTTATTTCAAGTTCGACAGCTCTGACCTGCAGGCCGAGGCCGAGGATCTGACCTCGACGACCGACGTGCCGCGCTGGGCGGTCGTCACCCATTACGGCTGGCGGATCCGTTACCTTACGGTCTATCCCAACGCCATCGACATCCGCCCGGTCGCCGACCCCGAGGCTCGGATGATCCCCTGGTTCAACATCATCTTCCTGACCGTTCTCTTTGCCATCGGTTGGGCGGTCACCGTTCGCTGGCGGCGGTTCCGGGCCCGGCGTATCCAGCCCCGGCTGGACCAGATCGACAGCGCCATCGGGGAACAGCGGGCTGGCATTTCGCGCTGGTTCCGCAGCTGGCGGCGATAGGGCTGCCGGCCGGTTCAGCCGGGCACTACTCGCCGTAGGGTATCCAGATCGATTTGACCTCTGTCGACGCCTCAAGGAACGGGCGACCTTCGCCCGCCGGGGTCATCCAGTCCCGGTCCTGGCCATTGTTGACCCAGGTCCGCTTGAGGTTGGACACCGATCGCCCTTCAATCTCGGCCGACAAGGGGGACGAGGAAAAGGACCAGACCGCATCCACATCCATATGGGTGGCAAGCGTCGGGGCCAGCTCAGCATGGCTGCCCGTCAGGATGTTAACCACGCCTGCCGGAACATCCGAGGTCTCGAGAACCTGGTAAAAGTCCGTGGCCGCCAAGGGGTAGGGCTCTGACGCCACCAGCACCACACGGTTGCCCATGGCGATGGCCGGGGCCATGACCGACACCAACCCCAACAGCGGGACGTCATCAGGACAAAGCGCACCGATCACGCCCACAGGCTCGCGCATGGCCAGGGCGACACCCCGGATGGGGACGCCATGGGCCTGCCCATCGAACTTGTCCGCCCAGGCGGCGTAGGTGAAAAGACGGGTGATCGAGGCCTCAACCTCTTTCGCACCCGAACGGCCCCCTTGCAGGGCATCAATCCGCTTGGCGAATTCCGTGGCGCGGGCCGACAGGTTTTCGGCGATGTAATAGAGGATCTGGGCGCGCAGATGGCCTGTTGTCTTGGCCCATCCCTTGGCCGCCCCTGCCGCCTCGACGGCGTTGCGGATATCCTTGCGGTTGGCAAGGCTGGCGTGGCCCAACAAGGCCCCGCGCAGACCGTAGACGGGGCGGGAATATCCGCCATCCGGGCGGGCCTGCTTGCCCCCCACAAAGAGCTTTGCCGTCCGGTCCAGCCCCTCCGGGCTGCCTTCGCCTTCCCTCAAGGGAATTGGCTTCAGCTTTGCCACGCTGCCCTTGGGTCTGGAGTAGGCTTGCAACCCCTCCCAGCCGCCTTCGCGGCCAAAGCCGGATTCGCGGACCCCGCCAAATGGGGCAGCGGCGTCGAACATGTTGGTGCCGTTGATCCAGACAACACCGGCCGCCAGCTTGGGCGCGATATCGAGGGCAAGATTGATGTTCTCGCTCCAGACCGTCGCGGCAAGGCCGTAGCGGGTGTTGTTGGCAATCTGGACGGCTTCGTCCGGCGTGCGGAACGTCGTCGCCACCAGCACCGGGCCAAAGATCTCTTCCTGCATCAAGGGGGAAGAGGTCGACAGGCCAGTGATCAGGGTGGGCGGGTAAAAGGCCCCACGGGCAGGCAGGGGACAGGCGGCGCGGTAGTGGGTGCCCTCCGGATTGGCCTCTACCAGCCGGGTGATGGCGGCGAGCTGCACCGGGTCAACGATCGCGCCGACGTCGATGCACTTGTCCAGCGGGTCGCCAATACGCAGCTTGTCCATCCGGTCGCGCAGCTTGGTATGAAAAGTCTCTGCAATCCCCTCCTGCACCAAAAGGCGGGATCCTGCACAGCAGACCTGACCCTGATTGAACCAGATTGCATCGACAAGACCCTCGACCGCACTGTCGAGATCGGCATCGTCAAAGACGATATAGGGGGATTTACCCCCCAGTTCTAATGTCAGCGCCTTGCCGGATCCGGCGGTGGCCTCCCGAATACGGCGACCAACTGCGGTTGACCCGGTAAAGGCGATCTTGTCCACCTCAGCCGCGACGATCATCTCACCCACGGCACCGTCGCCGGTCACGATGTTCACCACACCTTTTGGCACCCCGGCCTGACGGCAGATATCCGCAAAGAGCAAGGCGGTCAGAGAGGTATATTCGGCCGGCTTGAGAACCACCGTATTGCCGGCCGCCAGCGCAGGCGCGATCTTCCAGGCCAGCATCAACAGGGGAAAATTCCACGGCACAATCTGACCGCAGACACCCCGTGGTTCCTGCCCCGGCATTTCGCTGTCCATCAACTGGGAGAGGCCCGCGTGGAAATAGAAATGGCGCTGGGCAAGGGGCACATCGATATCGCGGCTTTCGCGGATCGGCTTGCCATTGTCGAGTGTCTCAAGCACCGCAAACAGGCGGGAATGCTTTTGCAACAGACGGGCAATGGCATAAAGCACGCGGGCCCGACCCGGGCCGCCCAGTTTTGCCCATTTGGGCTGGGCCTTGCGAGCAGCGGCAACGGCCGCATCCACATCCGCCTGGTTCGCCTGCGTCACATGGGCCAGCACCTCGCCCGTCGCCGGGTTGCGGCTCTCAAAAGTGGCGCCCGGCGGGGTAAAAGCGCCGTTAATGAAGCAGCCAAAGCGGTCGCCCATATCCACCAGCCAGGCCAGTGCCTCGGCTGCGCTTTCCGGGGCAGGGCCGTAATCCATCGTGTCGAAAATCTCTTTGACTGTCATGGCTTCGCTTCGTCCCAAATACTCATGTTTCTGACAGCCGCGCCGCGGCGGCCTCAGGCAAGGGCATGTCGCCAGGAGGCCGAATAGGCCCCGGTCACATGGTGTTCCAACTGCCGTTCTATATCGCCCAAAAGGGACGACGCCCCAAAGCGGAACAGATCCGGATGCAGCCAGCGCTCTCCCAACTCGTCCTTGATCATGCTCAGGTAGACCAGCGCGTCCTTGGCCTTGGAGATCCCGCCCGCAGGCTTGTAGCCCACCAGATACCCGGTTCGGGTCTGATAATCCCGGATCGCCCGGATCATCGTCAGGGTGACGGGAAGGGTCGCGTTGACACCTTCCTTGCCTGTCGAGGTCTTGATGAAATCCGCCCCCGCCATCATGCAGATCAGGCTTGCCCGGGCAACGTTGCGCAAAGTTCCCAATTCCCCGGTTGCGAGGATTGCCTTTACATGGGCATCGCCGCAAGCGGCCCGAAAGGCCCGCAACTCGTCATAAAGCGCCTGCCAGTTGCCGGTCAGCACATGGCGACGGGAGATAACGATGTCGATCTCGGCGGCACCTGCAGCGACACTTTCGCCGATTTCCGCAAGGCGCAGGTGAAACGGCGACAATCCCGCCGGAAAGCCGGTCGAAACTGCGGCCACCGGGATGCCCGAGCCTTTGAGGGCCTCTACCGCCACCGTCACCATGTCGTGATAGACGCATACCGCGCCCACGGTCAGGCCTGTCATGCCCAGCTTGTCCAGGATCATCGGCGACACCGGCTGTTGGGCCTTGGCGCACAGGCGCTGGACCCGGCCCGCCGTATCATCGCCCGACAGGGTCGTCAGGTCGATCAGCGAGATTGCCTTGCACAGCCACGCCGCCTGCCAGTCCTTCTTGACCGACCGGCGACCCGGCAAGGTCTGGGCCCGCCGCTCGATCGCCGAGGTATTGGCCTGCACCCGGGCGACCCAGTCGAGGTCAAGCTCCATCCCCGCGTTGCGTGGCAGATGGACCTGGGGCAATTGGGCAGTATCAGCCCTTGTCTCGGCAGCTGTCCTGGCACCTGTACCGGCCATCGAAGTGATCTCTGTCTGCACGCCATGGCCCTCCCCGGTCGCATGCGAAACCGTTGCATGCCACCGGGGTCTTGGCAAGTTTTGACCAAACGATCAAATGCTATTTGGGCTGTATGATGTCGCGCTGGTGGCTCTTGCGATAGCGCTGCGGGGTCAGCCCGTAGGTCTGTCGAAACAGCTTGTGGAAATGCGACAGATTCGGGATGCCGCAGTCTGTCGCAATCTCGCTCAGGCTGTCGCCTGATCCCGTCAGCCTGCGGGCGGCAAAGGACATCCTTTGGGCGTTCACATAGTCAGACGGGCTCTTGCCCAGGTACCGCCGCGCTGTCCGGCTGACATGGGGGTGGGCCTTGCCTGCGGCCCTCGCGAATCCGGCAGCGCCTTCGCGAAACACGTTGGGGTCGCGGGCCGCGTCGCAGGCGGCCGCCAGCCATGCTGGAGCGTCGGGTGGCAATACTTCGGACTGGCCGATCAGCCCGGTGATCAGCGGCATCAAAAAGGCTTCGGCCTCAAGCCCGCTGCGGCTCCCGCGTTCAAGCCGCAGGGCGGACTGGTTCAACTCGGCCAACTGTCGGCTGTCCCGACTAAGCTGGGTCGGTACCCGGCCCTTGGACCAGAAAAGAAAGCCCTCGACCGATGGATGCCGCTTGCCCATGGACTCGATCAATTCGGGATGCAGCGCAACCGAAACCACCAAAGCATCCTCACTGCGTCCCTGAAGGGCATGGCGATCAGAGGGGCGCACAAAAACAAGGTCGCCTTCCCGCAGTTCCTGTCGAACTTCCTCAAGGTGATGGCGCACCTGGCCGTTCTGAACCCAGATCAACTCGTAGAAGTCCTGGGAATGCAAAGTAGACGGGCGTCGCGTCTCAAGAGCGGCCCTGATCAACAAGACCTTCTCTTCCGAAGAGAAGATATCAGCATAGGAGAGTGGTAGTTCAGTCATAACATCAACCTGGCACATAAACACTGACGAGATAAACGACCCTTCGCACAAAACCCCGCGTACATCGCGTGACCTTGATCAAAAACCGCGCTAAAGCCCCGTATCTCGCCTCACTAGGAGACATAAGCATGTCATTTGATCGTTCCGTCAAGATCGCCCCGTCGATACTGGCCGCTGACTTTGCCGATTTTGGTCGGGAATGTGCTGCAATAGAAGCACAAGGGGCTGATTGGGTGCATGTGGATGTGATGGATGGACACTTTGTGCCCAACATCACCTTCGGCCCACAGCTTGCCAAGGCAATCCGGCCGCACATCCAGACCGTGATGGATGTGCACCTCATGATCGCGCCTGTTGACCCCTATATCGACGCCTTCGCCGATGCGGGTGCCGACGTTCTGACCGCCCACGTCGAGGCCGGTCCGCATATTCACCGGACCCTCCAGGCCATTCGCGGGGCGGGAATGAAGGCTGGCGTCGCGCTGAACCCTGGAACGCCGGCTGACGCTGTCGCAGGACTTCTGGATACGGTCGACCTGATCTGCGTCATGACGGTAAACCCGGGCTTCGGGGGCCAGAAGTTCATCGCCTCGCAAATCGACAAGATCGCGATCCTACGGGCGCTTATTGGGGATCGTCCGATCCACCTTGAGGTTGATGGCGGCGTTGATCCCGCAACAGCGCCTTTGGTTTCTGCTGCCGGGGCAGATGTTCTGGTCGCCGGATCGGCTGTTTTCCGGGGGGGGTCTGTTGCCGATCCCACGGCGTATGGCACGAATATCGCAGCGATCCGGGCCGCCGCGGCAGGCTAGGGCGCCTGTGCGCAAAAACTGCACGACCCCGGCCGAAGGGCTGCACCTCATGACCTTATCCCTCCTGTCGAAGTGAGAGGGAAAGGCAAGAACCATGAACACAATTCTGATCCGGGGCGTCCCTCCGGGATTGGCGCGGGATGCCTGGTGGATGGCACCGGGAGAACCATCGGGGGTGGCGGACGGCGGCCGAGCCGCACAGCCATCCTTGCCCGGTTTCGCAGCCGTGGGGGCGTTGTTGGTGCTGGTTGCTGCCAGCGACTTGTTGATCTGGCAGGTCAGCGCCCCGGGCCTGTCGATTGCCATCATGATCCTTGCCATCGCCGGAACCGCGCTGGCCCTGAGACCCGGGACAATGCAGGACAAGCGGGCAATGCTTTGGGCGGGCCTCGGTTTGGTGCTGTCCCTTTTGCCGATTGTCGAGCTTGTGCAGGCACTGTCGCTGGCCTTTGCCTTGCTGGGGCTCAGTCACGCGCTCGTCTGGATTGCCCTTGGGGCGGATGGCACCGCGTCCCGGGCTTTGCGTGGGATTGCCCGATTGCCACGTGCAGGACTGGCTCAGGTCTGGAAGGACGGCCGGTCTGCCCTTGATGCGGGGTCGACCATCCGACCCGGCTGGTCCGGACTTCGCGGCCTTGTCCGTGACTGGGGGCTTAGTCTTGGCCTTGGCCTTGTCTTCGTCACTTTGCTCGCCGCCGCCAATCCGGTTTTGGATAGCTGGCTCAAGGTGGTCGTTGATTGGCAGTTGGCTGAAAGCATCACCGCAGACCGGTTGACTTTCTGGGGGGCGGTCTGCGTGGTCCTTTGGCCCGCGCTTCGTCTTGCCGCAGTTGGGGAGCGGATGAACAGGCCGGCGAGGGTCGTTCCGGCGCGTCCTCTCAGTGTTGGGCTGTTTAATCCCAATTCGGTGACCCGCGCCCTCTTCACGTTCAACGGACTGTTTGTCCTGCAATCAGGTCTTGATGCCACCTACCTTTGGGGCGGCCTGTCCCTGCCCGAAGGGATGACGCATGCGGCCTATGCCCATCGAGGGGCCTATCCGCTTCTGGTGACGGCGCTTCTTGCGGGCTTGTTCGCTCTTCTGGCGCAACCGCATCTGGTTGGGCGACGGCACCTTCGCTGGCTGTTGCTGTTGTGGGTTGGGCAGAATGTCCTGCTGGTCGCCTCATCTGCCTTAAGGCTGGACCTTTACGTTGAGGCCTACGGTTTAACGCGTCTCCGCTTCGCCGCTTTTCTTTGGATGGGGTTGGTGGCGGCAGGACTGGGCCTGATGCTGGTCCAGCTGCAACTGGGGAAAAGCACGGGCTGGCTGACGGCAAGGGCTCTGTTGATGGGGATTGCGACGCTATATGTCGTTTGCTTCGTCAACGTGGCGGGGGTGGTCGCTGCGCACAATCTGTCTCGTCAGGACATCTCGCTTGACGCCTATTACCTTTGTGAATTGGGGGAAGGTGCGGTGCCTGCCATTCGGGCCCACGACGCGGCAGGATCGACTCCGCTATGCCTTGCGACGCTTGAGATCAACGAACCACAGGACTGGCGCGAATGGGGCTACCGCAATGCGCGTCTGCGCCGTAGTTTACCTGTTACAGTTCCGAACGACCCAACCGGAGAGGCACAATGACCGCTGGCACTATCCTTGTCGTCGATGACGACCCCCAGATCCGCGATGTGCTACGCATCGCGCTGGGGAGGGCCGGTTTCACTGTGACCGAGGCTGTGGATGGAGCGACCGGCCTCGCAGCGGCGGCCCAGACAAACCCCGACCTTGTGGTTCTGGACATCGGACTGCCCGAAATGGATGGTCGGGAGGTTTGCCGCCAGCTGCGACGGACAAGCGAGGTCCCCGTCCTCTTCCTGACGGCAGAAGGGGATGAGATCGACCGGGTCGTTGGCTTGGAGTTGGGGGCGGACGACTATGTCACCAAACCGTTCAGCCCGCGCGAGCTGGTCGCCCGACTGCGGGCCATCCTCAAACGGACGCGTCCAGAAGAAGCGAGCGGCCGGGGGCCGCTAAAGCGGGGGGGGCTGATCCTTGACCGCGAGCGGCATGTCTGCACCGTGATGGGGGCGCCGGTCGCGCTGACCGCGCGCGAGATGGAGTTGCTGTCGCGACTGCTGGACCGGCCTGATCACGTTCTGCCGCGGCCGCGATTGGTTGACCTCATCTACGGGACCAACGTCAATGTCAGCGACCGGACGGTCGACAGCCATCTGCGGAACCTGAGGTCCAAGCTGGCTGAGGCCGGATGCGACGACGCGATTGAAACGGTCCACGGGGTGGGCATCAGGATGGGACCATGTCTGGGCGGATAAGCAAGAAGTGGCGGCCCTCTCTGGCCCTTGTGCTTGGCCTGACCCTTGGGGCGGTCCTGTGCCTTCCGTTGGCGGGGGTCGTGGTGGTCAGGTACGTTGCCCCCGTCACCGGTTTTCGCGAGGCGGCGGTGATCGTCGCCCTGTCTGTCTGTGCGGTGACGGCGGTTCTGGGTTTTGTCCTGTGGCGGATATTGTTGCGTCCCATCCAGACGCTGGCGGACCGGGCCAAGGCCATCAAGGACGGTTCCAACGTAAGCCTGGATCCACTGGCACATTATGGCACCCGGGAGATGCGGGATATGGGGCAGGCCTTTCTCGACATGGGTCGGGTCCTGCAGGGCCGCGAGGCCGTGTTGCGGTCCTACGCCGATCACGCCACCCACGAGCTCAAATCACCGCTGACCGTGCTTCGCGGCGCGGCAGAGTTGCTTGATAGCCCGGATCTGTCTGATGCGGACCGGTCGCGTTTGCTAAGCCGGATTGACGAGGCGGCGGATCGGATGACGGCCCTTTTGGATGCGCAACGGACCCTCGCCCAGGCGAAAGAGCCGATGGGACTGGGCCATTCTCGGATCGGCCCGCTGATGTCGGACCTGCAGATGGATCACTCTGAAATCAGCCTGCACCTTGAGGCAGACGCCATCCTGCCACTTGGACCCGATGGCTTGCGCCTCGTGCTTGACCACCTTCTGGGCAATGCGACCGCCGTCGGCGCACTCAACGTCCGGATCTGGGCCGAACCGGGCCGCCTGACGGTCGTTGATGACGGTCCCGGCGTCTCGCCCGGCAATCGGGGCAGGATCTTTGACCCCTTCTTCACAACCCGACGCGACGAAGGCGGGACCGGTATGGGCCTTGCCATCGTCCGTCGGATGCTCGAGGCGCACGGGGCGGAAATCCTGCTGTCTCCCGAAGGGCCGCCCGGTGCGACCTTTGTCGTGCTGTTCTAGTCGTTGTCTTTGGCGGCTTCGGACAGACGCTTGATCATTGCGACGCCGCTTTCGCCCAAAGGCACAATCGCGAAGGGCCCGCCCAGTCGCGTATGCTGAAGGTCTTGGGGATCAACCGGCTTGGCCTTGGCAAACAACTCATCGGCCAGATACTCGGCATTGTCTTTGGGCTGATAGCCCAGGAACGAGGCCTTGGCATTGGAAACGGCCGCCCGGGTATTGTCCGAGATGCCAAAGATGGGGGTATAGCCAACCGTCTGCGCCTCGATCGACCGCTCAACCAGTTGGATCAGGTCGCCATGTGACAGCCAACTACCAAGGGCACGGACATTCCCCGGCTCTGGCGTGCAGGAAAAGATGCGGATGGACACACACTCGATCCCCCGCTTTTCCCAGGCCAGTCGGGCCAGATCCTCGGTAAAGCATTTGGCCAGGCCGTAATAGGTATCGGGTCGGTGTGGGGCATCAAGGTCGATCCCCGCGTTGATCTCGTGCATCCCGACCGCATGAACGGACGAGGCAAAGATGATACGGCGCACACCGTGTTTATAGGCGGCCTCCCAGATATTGTAGGCACCGATCAGGTTCGATTGCAGGATCTGCTCAAACGGGGCTTCGTCGGCGATAGAGGCAAAGTGAACCACCATGTCCGCCCCTTCGAGAAGCGGCCCGATTTCGTCCATCTTTGACACATCGGCCTTTGCAAAGCTTTCGCCCGGCAGGAGGGTCTCGGGGGCATCAGCGATGTCCACGGAAAGAAGCTCTGCTGCTTTGCGGGTGAGGGGTTCGCGCAGGACAGTGCCAAGGGCGCCACAGGCCCCGGTCAGGACGATCTTTTGCATCGGATGCTCCTAATTCAGATGACGGCCCGTTCAATCAGGGGCCGGTTGTCGAGGATACGGGCAAAGCCCAGGGGAGACAGGTCGAGGCTGCGGTATGCGCCATAGACGATGAGCTCTGACAGCCCCCGACCAACTGCAGGGGATTGTTGCAGGCCATGGCCGGAAAAGCCATTGGCAAACAAAAGGTTGGCAATCTCTGGATGGGTGCCAAGAATAGCGTTCTGATCCAGGGTGTTATAGGCATAGTGACCAACCCAGGAATTGCGCAGCCGGACACGCTCGAACGCAGGAATGCGGGTGGCGACAGCGGGCCAGACCTTATCCTCCCACAGGCTGTGATCCATCGTGAAGTCGGTCGGATCGACGGCAAGGTCCTCGTGCGGAGGGCAGCCCGCCATGTACCACTGCCCGTCCGAGCGGACATGAACGCCGGAGGGGTCGATTGTCAGGGGCAGGTCGCGGGGCAACCGGTCCTCAGCCTCGAAGACAAAGGTAAAGCGGCGGCGCGGCTCGACTGGCAAGGACAGGCCCGCCATCTCGGCCACCTGTGCCGCCCTGGGGCCCGCGGCATTGACGACCTGGCCCGCCGCTATCTCAGTCCCGTCGCCCAGGACGACATGGGTCACCGTAGTTCCGTTGCGACGCAGGCCCGCGACGGTGGCCTGCACATATTCAACGCCTCGCTTGCGAGACATTCGGCGCAGCCAGTCGAACATGGTACCCCCATCGAAGTAGCCTTCGTCGATCGGGTTGTGAGAGCCTGCGACGATATCCTCGAGGGCGTAAAAGGGATATTCCTGCATGATCTGCCCGGGCGTCATCATCCGGGTTCCGGCCCCAAGGCTGGATTGCAGCCGTTGGTTGGCCGCCAACACTTGGGCAAAGGCAGGGGTGTCGGCAAGGTAAAGGTAGCCAAAATTCTGCAAGCGGATCGCAGGCGCCTCTGGGTCGTCCATGACATCCTGAAACTGGCGGATGAATTCGACGCCGAACTGGGAAATCCGAATGTTGATCTCGGACCCGAACTGCTGACGGATGCAAGAGTTGGTATGGGTGGTCGAGGCGTACTCGAAGCTCAGATCGCGGTCGAGGACCAGGATACGGCCCTGAAAATCGGGGTTCCTGGCGGTCCACCAGGCGATCGAGGACCCGATCATCGCCCCGCCGATGATGACCAGGTCGTAGGCAGTGTGGGTCGGTCTGTTTGAGTGTGCCATGCTGCGTCCTGTCTTTGACCGGACGCTAGATCGGACGCCGGGCGAAGGGAAGGTGGGTCAAGACCCACCTTACGCAATCAGTCGGAACTAGGCCGCTTCTGTCGCCTCTGACATCTGCAGGCCCAGATCGCCGGCATGTTCCAGATAGACATAGCCGCTACCGGGCAGGGCCAGATCCGTCCCGGTCAATTCGGCAGCATGGGGGCCAACCGGGGTGGCCGGGGCCGACAGGCTAAGCGCGACGGGGTTCGGTGACAGATTGAACACACAAGTCAGCGATTGGCCCTCGTTGGTCCGGGTAAAGGCAAGGATAGGCTCTGGCAGGTCAATGAAGGTCGTCTTGCCCAGCGTGAGTTCGGGACGGGCTTTGCGAAAGGCAATGATCTGGCGGTAGAAATGCAGGACAGAGTCATTGCTGACCTCTTGTCCATCAACAGCATTGGCCGCCTGTTCCGGCTTGACCGGCAACCAGGGGGTGCCCGTGCTAAATCCCGCATTGGGGGCGTCACGCTCCCAGACCATCGGGGTGCGGCAGCCGTCCCGGCCTTTGACCTCTGGCCAGAAGCGCAGGGCAGGCGGGTCGGTTAGCTCGTGAAACTCCATCACGGTTTCGGTCTGGCCCAGTTCCTCGCCCTGATAGATGCCAAGGGTGCCCTCAAAAGCCATCAGCATGGCCGCGGCCTGGCGGGCAACGGCATCGACAGATGTGCCATGGTCCGCCCAGCGGGTCGGGTGGCGGGGGACGTCATGGTTCGAAAAGGACCACTTGGGGTGGCCATCGGGCGCCCCGCGCTGAAATCCCTCGATGCAGCGGCGGAAATGGTCAGCCGAAAAGTCGGGGCCGAGCATCGCAAAGGAGTAGCACATGTGCAGGCGATGCTCGCCCCGGGTGTATTCGGCCATGATCTCAATGGCGCGGTCGCCCATCTCGCCGACTTCACCGACCATCATGATGTCGTCGTACTGATCGGTCAGGCGGCGCAGCCGTTCAAGAAAGCCAATGTTTTCAGGGCGGGTCTTGTTGTAGATGTTCTTCTGCATGCCATAGAGATCGGTCGCCATGACATAATGGCCACCGCTCGCGGGCGGGTTGGATCGCAGTTCCTGATCGTGGAAAAAGTAGTTGACGGTATCAAGGCGAAACCCGTCCAGACCCCGGTCCAGCCAGAACTTGCAGGTCTCAAGGATGGCGTCCACCACGGCTGGGCAATGATAGTTCAGGTCCGGTTGCGAGCCGAGGAAGTTGTGCAGGTAATACTGACCACGACGGGGATCAAACTCCCACGCCGGCCCGCCAAAATGGCTGTGCCAGTTCGTCGGGGGGGATCCGTCGGGCAGCGGATTGGCCCAGACATACCAATCAGCGCGGGGGTTGGTCCGGCTTGACCGGCTTTCCTCGAACCAGGGGTGTTTGTCCGATGTGTGGGACAAAACCTGGTCGGTGATCACCTTCAGGCCAAGGTCGTGGGCGGTCGCGATCATTTCGTCGAAATCGGCCAATGTGCCGAACAGCGGATCGATGTCGGTGTAGTCGGACACGTCATAGCCCATGTCGCGCTGCGGCGAGGTGAAGATCGGCGACAGCCATATGCAGTCCACCCCCAACGAGGCCACATGCGGCAAGCGCCGGGTAATGCCCTTGAGGTCGCCCACCCCGTCTCCGGTCGAGTCCTGAAAGGACCGGGGGTAGATCTGGTAGATCACGGCATCTCGCCACCATTCGCGCATGGACATCCCCTTCGGACACAGCTGCTGTCTCTTGATTCGACGGCAGACATAACAAGGCGGGCATCCAAATTCAAAACGTTTTGAATTCAGGCTGGAGGGATTCCCAGGGTTCATTCCACTGCGTTGATTTATGGTGCAAAGGCAAGTACGTCAAAGCCGTAAACGATTTGAAAATGGGCAGAGGACGACACCGGTTTGGCGACGCTCAAGGACATCGGGGCAGAACTTGGTCTTTCGGTGGCAACCGTCAGTCGGGCGCTGAACGGGTTTCCCGAGGTGAATTCGCAGACCCGCGAAAAGGTCCGCCAGACGGCCGAGCGGCTGGGATACAGACCCAACCGTGTCGCCCAAAGGCTCGTCACCGGGCGGTCTGGAATGGTGGGCATGATCGTCAAGCTCAATCCCGATATGAGCTCGGACCAGACCTTCTTCGAGGTGGTCGCGGGCCTGTCTGCCGCCTTGGCGGCGCGGGACACCGATCTTGTGCTGGCGGTGGATCAGGGGACTGATCCGGTGGCGGCCTATGCCCGGATGCTCGAACGGGACATTCTGGACGGCTTTATCCTGAACGCCCCGGTACCGGACGATCCGCGCGTGGCCTTCCTTCAGTCCCGCAACATCCCCTTCGTGATGCATGGCACGACCGGAGAGGCGGCCGACTACCCCTTCTTTGCCATCGACAACCATGCTGTCAGCCGCGACGCGGTGAACCTGCTTGCGGCATTGGGGCACCGACGGATCGCGCTCCTGAACGGCGAACAACGCTACGCCTTCGCGCGCGACCGGGCCGAAGGCTTCCGGCAAGCGATGCCCGTTCCGGTGCCAGACCATTTCATGGCCGGTCACCCCCCATCAGAACTGGCTGGCTACGCCCAGGCACTGACCTGGCTGTCGGGGCAGCAGGGACCAAGGCCAACCGCAATCCTGTGCAGCGCGACGCCTCAGGCCGCCGGCGTCTACCGGGCCGCAAAGGACCTCAGCATCAGGGTCCCTCATGACCTGTCGGTGGTGGCGCATGACGACGGATTTCCACAAATGCCAGCAACCGGCTTCGCACCCCCGCTTACGGTCACCCAGGCACCCTTCCGCGACGCCTGTGAACCCCTGGCATCGGCACTTCTTGGATGTATCGAGGAGAGGCCGGCAAGAGACTTGCAAGCAACGCTACGCGCAGACCTCGTCCTGCGCAATTCGACCGGTCCGGTGCCACAAGACCACAAGACACCCTGGCCCAACTCTCAAAGCTGACCGCTTTTTCTTGCCAAAAATATTCCCGCCGGAGGCAACCTGACGGGATCGCCGTAAGGCGATCACGGAGGTATGACCTTGCGCCGCAGGCGCACCTTTAGGTTATTGGCGCCCGATCACCGCGCGCCCCAGGTATCGGACAGGCGGTAGCCTTCGGGCCAGGGGTCGTCGGGGTCCAGCATGTGCTGGTGGGTTCCCGTTATCCAGGCGCGGCCCGAGATGTCGGGCAGGATCGCGGGTGTTCCGGCAAGAGTGGTCGTCCCGGCGATACGTCCGGTAAAGCTTGATCCGATGATCGAGCGGGCCTCGAGTGTCTGCCCCTCGCTCATAAGTCCTTGGGCGTGCAACAGCGCCATCCGGGCAGAGACGGCTGTGCCGGTCGGGGACCGGTCAACCTTCCCCGGCCGGATCGCCACGGCCGAGGCGGCGGCAAATCCGGTGGTGGTCTCTTCCAGGGGACCTGCGAACAGGCAGAACGAGATGTGATCCCAGTCCGGCAATGTCGGATGCGCAAAGCCCAATTGCTGCTGTGCTGCCGCCGTGATCCTCACGCCCAAACGCGCGATGTCATGCGCCTCGTCGGGGCCAAGGGACAGTCCAAGCGCCCGCGCCGGGATGATGACGAAGCTGTCGCCGCCAAAGGCGGTGTCGACGGCGAGCGACCCAAGGCCGGGCACCTCCAACGGGGCAGCCTGTCGCAGGGCAAAGGATGGCAGGTTGCGCACCGTGATCCGTTCGGCCTTGCCATTGCGGCACTCTGCCCGGACGCGGACAAGGCCGCCGGGCGCCTCAAGGGTGATCTCGGTCACCGGTTCGACTATCGGCAAGAGGCCGGTGTCCAGCAGCACCGTGGCCACGCAGATGGAGTTTGAGCCCGACATCGGCGGGGTATCTTCCGGCTCCATGATGATGAAGGCAGCATCGGCGGCGGGGTTTCTGGGCGGGACCAGCAGGTTTACATGCCGAAAGACTCCTCCTCTCGGCTCATTGAGCATGAACCGGCGCAGGGCGCCGTCCTGGGCGATATGGTCCCGCATCTCCCACAGGGTAGCGCCTGGGGGTGGGGCGACACCGCCCACGATGACGTCGCCCACCTCGCCTTCGGCATGGGCTGAGACTGTATGGATCACTCGGCTCGTCCGCATGGGGCCTCCGTTTTCGGGTGTTACACTCTGGGCCGGTCCAAGGGCCAAAATCAGGGTCGTCTTCTCCCCCGTCCGGCGGTCAGTTCTTGAGCAACCGAAGCCCTTGGGTCGAATCGGTCCGCACCGCCAACCGCAATCCGGGCTCGTCCCCGGCCTTCAGGGCGGCGATGATCAGCTTGTGGTTATAGGGAGGTTCGGATCGTTTGAGGCGGCTATAGAGGGCCCGCATCGTCGGCCCCAACTGCAGCCATACCGTCTCGGTCATGGCGAGGATCGCGGGCGCCTGGGCGCGCAGGTAAAGGGTCCGATGGAATTCTAGGTTCATCCGGATATAACCGCTGGCGTCATGGCGGGCGACCATCTGGCTGACGCCCTGGTTTATGGCCTCCAAACGGTCAATCAGGGCAAAGTGCGCGCGGGGCAGGGCGCGGCTTGCCAGTTCAGGTTCCAGAAGTGCGCGCAGCGCGGCCAGTTCCTCGATCCGGTCATTCGAGAGTTCCGGGGTCGAGACCCGGCCCGACGAGGACAGGGTCAGCGCCCCTTCTGCGGCAAGCCTTCGGACGGATTCGCGGGCTGGCGTCATCGAGACACCATAGTGTTTGCCGATCCCGCGCAGGGTCAGGGCTTCGCCTGGGCCCAATTCTCCGTGCATGATGCGGGTCCGCAAGGACCGATAGACACGGTCATGCGCGGCGCCCGTCTGGTCTGGGGTGCGGGGTTGGATCTGCATGAGAGGAATGTGATCACAAATCCTGCCTTGGTCAAGCTGGCCCTTGCACCCTAGCGGTCGAATCGCAGGCGGTGCAGTTCCGAGCCGTTGTTCCGAAGCCAGCGTCGCGCTGACTTGTGATCGGGATAGAGGCGGGCGCAAACCGCCCAAAAGGCATCGGAATGGTTCATCTCGGCAAGGTGGGCCACCTCGTGGGCCGCGACATAGTCCAGGATCTCGGATGGGGCCATGATCAGTCGCCAGGAAAACATCAGATCCCCCCGGGACGAACATGATCCCCATCGGGAACGGGTGTCGCGCAGGGTCAGCCGTCCGTAGGGCCGTCCAAGGACCGCTGCATGGCGGTCGCATGCTATGGCAAGGCGATCACGGGCCGCTGCCTTGAGGTAGGCAAGTGTCCGGGCGGCCACTTTGTCGGGGTCGGGCGGCAGCAACAGTACCGATCCTTCTCGCGTCGGTCGGCGGACCGCCCCGGGCGTCAGGATGACCTCTGCCCCTTCAAGTGGGATGGCTGTGCCAAAGACCATCGGCAACGCGCCCCCTACGCCAGCAAGATGCGTGCGCAGCCAGCTTTCGCGGTCTTTCAGAAAAGCCAGACCTTCCTTTTCGGCCAGGCGGGGTGGCATTGTCAGGGTGACTCGACCGTCCAGGCGGGACACCCGAAGCGTCATTCGACGGGCGCGGTGAGATCGTTTAAGCTCCACCTCGATCGGGGGGTTGCCGGCAAGCATATGTCGACCCATAAATGACCCTTCGCAACAATGCGCACCAAAGGCTTTGACACGCCCCAAAGCTTATGGCAGGGGACGCTGATCCGCCGCAAGGCCGCCCGTTGCGGCCCGCGTGATGACAATGTCGGACATGATGCCGACAATGGCTATAGGAATTGAAGGAACACTGGATGCCCAAGGAAGAATGGGGAAAGAAGCGTATCTGCCCGACGACGGGCAAGCGGTTCTATGACCTGAACGCCAATCCCATCATCAGCCCCTACACCGGCGAGGTCGTGACAATCGACCTTGGCAAGAACCGGACCATGGTCGCTGATGCCGAGGATGCACAGACCAAGAAGGCCAAGCTCAAGGAGGTCGTGGATGACGATCTGCTTCTGGCAGATGACGACGACGAGGACGACGATGATGTCGACCTGGGCGACGAAGTGCTTGAGGACGACGAGGATGACGATGCCGTCTCCTTCGACGATCTCAAGGATGTAGCTGCCGACGACGACCTTTGATCCGGCGGGCCCTTGGGGCCTGCCACAAAACTCTGGCAGGGCGGGATTTTCCTCTTGATCTCGCCCAGCCCGCCGCTTAGAGAACGGCACGGTTTGGGGCCTTAGCTCAGCTGGGAGAGCGCTTGCATGGCATGCAAGAGGTCAGGGGTTCGATCCCCCTAGGCTCCACCAAACCACTCCCATTGCACCGTTGGGTATTGCTTTGCGCATTTGTGCAGAATCAAATGTCATTTGCTGGCAATTTATGGCTCAGGTACGGTATTGACCAAAGGGTGAGCCCTTCAGTCGACAGCGTGAGGCCAGTGCCATGACGACCGACCAGGCCATGCTTTTTGGCATTCTCTTCATTCTGTTCGCTTTGCTGATCTGGGGGCGTATCCGCTACGATCTGGTCGCCTTTGGGGCTTTGCTCTTGACTGTCCTCCTGGGATTGGTCGAGCCAGCGATGGCGTTCGAGGGATTTGGTCATCCTGCTGTCGTCATCATCGCTCTTGTCCTGATCGTCTCGCGCGGTTTGATGAATTCCGGTGCGGTCGAGTTGATCGCCCGGCTTGTCACAAAACCTGACCGTAGCTTGCCGACCCATATTTCGATCATGGCGGTTGTCGGGGCGGCGTTGTCTGCCGTCATCAACAATGTGGCTGCACTGGCCCTCTTGATGACGCTGGACATTGATGCCGCCCGCAAGGCCAAGCGGGCCGTGTCGCTGACCCTTATGCCATTGTCCTTTGGCACCATCCTTGGCGGCATGATCACCCTGATCGGGACGCCGCCCAACATCGTCATCGCCCAATACCGCGAAGACGCCCTTGGGGCGCCGTTTTCGATGTTCGATTTTGCCCCTGTCGGGCTGACCGTCGCCATGGCAGGCATTGCCTACGTCGCCCTCGTCGGCTGGCGGCTGTTGCCAGAGCGGGCTGACACCGTCTCGCTTGAGGGGGATGCCGGGCTTTATGTGGTGGAGGCGCGGGTCAAGGATGGGTCAAAGGCGATCGGGCGGACGGTTGGAGACCTCCATCCTCTGGCTCATACAAATGACGTGACCATTCTGGGACTGGTTCGGCAAGGCAAGAGGCTGCCCGGCTTCTCGCAGTCCAAGGAATTGCGCAAGGGCGATTTTCTGGTCCTCGAAGGCGATCCCAAGCAGATCGAAGGTTTTATGGGGGCGGCGGAACTCGATTCGGTTGGGGCCGAGCGACATGGCGGCCTTTCGGCCAAGTCGATGACGCTGGCAGAGGCCATCGTGCCGCAGGACGCCCGGATCGTCGGTCGGACAAGCATGAACCTGCGGCTGCTGCAGCGGCATGGCGTGACCCTTCTGGGGGTGTCGCGACAGGGCAGGCGGTTTCGGGACAGGGTCCGGCACTTGCCGATCAAGGCGGGCGACATGCTTCTGCTGATCGGGCCGGACGAGAATGTCAGCGCTGCGATGAACTGGCTTGGGGTGCTTCCCTTGGCAGACAGGCGGGTGGATGTCATCCAGCGGTCCAAGGCTCTTCTGGCGATCCTTTTGTTTGCCGGCGCCATCGCCCTGTCGATGACCGGGATCACTTCGCTCGCCGTGGCATTGGGATTGTGCGTTGTGTCCTACATCGCCATGGGGCTGATCGGAGGGAGCGATTTTTACGCCTTGATCGAATGGAAGGTGATTGTCCTGTTGGGGTGTTTGATCCCCGTGGGAACCGCCTTGCAGGACACGGGTGGGTCGCAATTGATTGCGGATCAGATCGTGTCTTGGACCGCCGATTTGCCGCCCTGGGGGGTTCTGACGGTGATGATGGTGATCACGATGACCCTGTCGGATTTCCTGAACAACGTTGCGACCGCCCTTATCGCGGCACCCATCGGAATTGGCGTGGCGCAGGCCATCGGGGTCAATCCCGATCCGTTCCTTATGGGGGTCGCTGTTGCCGCCTCTTGCGCGTTTCTCACGCCGATCGGGCACAAGAACAACACTATCATCATGGGACCCGGCAATTACCACTTTGGCGATTACTGGCGGATGGGGTTGATCCTTGAGGTCATCGTGATCGTTGTCGCGGTGCCTGCAATTCTCGTGTTCTGGCCGTTCTAAGCTGGCTGCGACAGGTTTGGCGTAAGGTGGGTCATGACCCACCTTACCTTGATTTCACGAATGGATGGGGCCGTCGCCGCAGGCAAGGGCCGCCTCGCGGACGGCTTCGGAATAAGTGGGGTGGGCGTGGCAGGTCCGGGCAAGGTCCTCTGCCGCGGCGCCGAATTCCATCGCCACGCAGATCTCGTGGATCAGGTCACCCGCCAACGGGCCGATGATATGGGCGCCCAGGATCCGGTCGGTCTGCTTGTCGGCCAGAATCTTGACGAAACCATCGGCGGCGAAATTGGCCTTGGCGCGACCATTGCCCATGAAGGAGAACTTGCCGACTTTGTAGGCGCGTCCCTCCTGCTTCAACTGCTCTTCCGTGGCGCCGACGTTGGCAACCTCGGGATGGGTGTAGATCACACCGGGGATGACCCCATAGTTCACATGGCCCTTCTGCCCGGCAATGATTTCAGCCACCGCCATGCCTTCGTCTTCGGCCTTGTGGGCCAGCATCGGCCCTTCGATGGCGTCGCCGATGGCGTAAACACCGGCGAGATTGGTACCGTAGTGCCCGTTCGTGGCGATTTGTCCGCGTGCTGTCATCTCGATGCCCAAGGCATCAAGGCCGAGGCCGGCCGTGTAGGGCTTGCGTCCCGTAGCGACGAGAACCGTGTCCGCCTCGACGGTCGCCTCGCTCTCGTCCTTGCGCAGTTTGTAGGTGACAGTGGCCTTGCCCCCCTTGACCGTCACACCCTGAACGGCCGCACCCATGGTGAACTTCAGCCCCTGCTTTTCCAACAGCCGCTTGAAGGTCTTTTGCACTTCTGCGTCCATGCCGGGGGTGATGACGTCCAAGTATTCGATCACCGTCACCTCGGCCCCAAGTCGCTTGTAGACCGACCCAAGTTCGAGCCCGATGACACCGGCCCCAATCACCACCATGGATTTAGGGATCTTCGCCAGTGTCAGGGCACCGGTCGAGCTGACAACTGACTTTTCGTCGACCTCGACGCCCGGCAGGCTGGAGGGCTCAGAGCCGGTGGCGATGACGATGGACTTGGCGGTATGCACCTCATCCCCGACCTTGACCTGCCCGGCAGCGGGGATCGTGGCCCAGCCCTTGATCCAGTCGATCTTGTTCTTCTTGAACAGGAACTCGATCCCTGAGGTGTTGGACCCGATCACATCATCCTTGTAGGCCAGCATCTGTTTCCAGTCGACCGACGGCGATTTTCCCACCAGCCCCATCTTGGCGAAGTTGTGTTCCGCCTCATGCAGTTGATGTGATGCGTGCAACAGTGCCTTGGAGGGGATGCAGCCAATATTCAGGCAGGTGCCCCCCAGCGTCTCGCGTCCTTCGACAACGGCTGTTTTGAGCCCGAGTTGAGCCGCCCGGATCGCGCAGACATAGCCGCCAGGGCCTGCCCCGATAACGATGAGATCATAGTTTGCCATATGTCGGTTTCCTTTGTGGAGCGGGGGAGGGGGGCTGTCTGCCCCCCGGCGCTGCGCGCCTCCCCCCGAGGATATTTGTGGCGAGATGAGGGATCATAGGACAGAGATGATGATCATGCCCAGAGTGGCGAGCCAGCCCGCGAACCAGATGAACGAGCGCCAGGGCGACAGCCCGAAGTAGTAGGCGGGGACGTAGAGGATGCGGGCCCCGAGGTAGGTCCAGGCAAGACCAGCCGTCACTGCGTTGGCCTTGTCCCCGAGTGTCACCACGACGACCGCGATCGTGAACAGGATGAGCCCTTCGAAATGGTTGTTCAGCGCGCGGAACAGCCGTCCGGTCTTGGGGCTGACCTGCTCGACCAGCGGTGGCCCCAGCCGGTCGGGATCCCGGGGCGACAGCGTCTTGCCCACCCCGAGTTCCAGATTGGCCGGGATCGCCATGAGTGCGTATTGCACGCATTGCAGCAGGCCGGCGCAGGCAAGGGCAGTCAGTTCGGGGGTCATTGGGGCCTTTCCCGTCATGCAAGCAGGGTTGAACGGACTTTTGTCCGCCCCGCCCTAGAGGTCCATCAACAGGCGGCGTGGATCTTCGAGCGCCTCCTTGATCCGGACAAGGAAGGTCACCGCCCCTTTGCCGTCCACGATCCGGTGGTCATAGCTCAGGGCAAGATACATCATCGGACGAATGACAACCTGACCGTTGATCGCGACGGGACGGTCCTGGATCTTGTGCATCCCCAGGATACCCGACTGCGGCGGGTTGAGGATGGGCGAGGACATCAGGGAGCCGTAGACCCCACCGTTGGAGATGGTGAAGCTGCCGCCCTGCATGTCAGCCATCGATAGTTTGCCGTCCCGCGCCTTGAGGCCGAGCGCGGCGATGCCCTTCTCGACCTCGGAAAAGCCCATCTGGTCGGCATTGCGCAGAACCGGAACGACGAGGCCTGTTGGCGTGCCGACGGCGACGCCCATGTGCACGTAGTTCTTGTAGACGACCGTATCGCCGTCAATCTCGGCGTTCACGTCGGGCACTTCGCGCAGGGCGTGGACGCAGGCCTTGGTGAAGAAGGACATGAAGCCGAGCTTGACCCCATGCTTCTTTTCGAAGAGCGCTTTGTATTCGTTGCGCAACTCCATCACGCCGGTCATATCCACCTCGTTATAGGTGGTCAGCATGGCGGCTGTATTCTGAGCCTCTTTCAGGCGGCGTGCGATGGTCTGGCGCAGGCGGGTCATCTTGACCCGCTCCTCCCGGGCGCTGTCCTCAACGGCGACGGGCGCGCGGGGGGCCGGCTTGGGCGCATCCGCCGCTTTGGGTGCGGTCAACGCCTTGAGCACGTCCTCTTTCATCACGCGGCCGTCCTTGCCGGTGCCGGCGACGGCGTCACGTGACAGGTTGTTCTCGGCCATCAGCTTTTGCGCGGAGGGCGCGTCTTCGGGATCGCGCGGGCTGTCCGAGGTGGTGGTGGTCGGCTCAGGTTCCGGTGCTGGTGCCGGGGCTGCCTCTGGCGATGCCGGGGCTGCGGCGGTCGCACCGGCCCCTTCGGCGATCTGGGCGAGGAGCGCGTTGACACCAACGGTTTCGCCTTCGGCGGCGACGATCTCTGACAGAGTACCTGCAATCGGCGAAGGGACCTCGACGGTCACCTTGTCGGTTTCAAGCTCGCACAGCATCTCGTCGATGGCGACGGCCTCGCCCGGTTTCTTGAACCAGGTGGCCACGGTGGCCTCTGTGACGCTTTCGCCAAGCGTGGGGACGCGGACTTCGGTGGTCATGTCTCAGTTTCCTTCGAGGGCCAGCGCATCGTTCACGAGCGCGATCTGTTGTGCCTTGTGCTGCGAGGCCAGGCCCGTTGCGGGCGAGGCGGCGGCAGCGCGGCCGGCGTAGATGGGGCGGAGGTGGGTGGCGTCGATCCGGCTGAGGACCCATTCGATATTGGGCTCAATAAAGGACCACGCGCCCTGGTTCTTGGGCTCTTCCTGGCACCAGACCATTTCGGCCTGCTTGAACCGCTCAAGCTCCTTGACCAGGCTGAGCGCTGGGAAGGGATAGAACTGTTCGATGCGGAGCAGGTAGACATCGTCGATACCGGCGGCGTCGCGCGCCTCGAGAAGGTCGTAGTAGACCTTGCCCGAACACATGACGACGCGCCGCATCTTTTCATCCGCGACGAGCGTCGTATCCGAATTCCCCTTCTGGGCATCATCCCAGAGGACCCTGTGAAACGACGATCCGGTGGTGAAATCGTCTGCGTTCGAGATCGCCATCTTGTGCCGCAAGAGCGACTTGGGCGTCATCAGGATCAGCGGCTTGCGGAAGGTTCGGTGCAACTGGCGACGCAGGATGTGGAAATAGTTGGCCGGTGTCGTGCAATTGGCCACGATCCAGTTGTCTCCGCCACACATGGTCAGGAACCGCTCCAACCGGGCCGAACTATGCTCGGGTCCCTGGCCTTCGTAGCCGTGGGGCAGCAGGCAGACGAGGCCTGACATGCGCAGCCACTTGCTTTCACCCGAAGAGATGAACTGATCGAACATGATCTGGGCGCCGTTGGCGAAATCGCCGAACTGGGCCTCCCACAGGACAAGGGCGTTGGGTTCGGCCAGCGAATAGCCATACTCAAAGCCCAGCACCGCGTATTCGGACAACATGCTGTCGATGACTTCGTACTGGGCTTGTCCCTTGCGGATGTGGTTCAGCGGGTAGTGCCGGTCTTCGGTGTTCTGGTTAATGAAGGCCGAATGGCGCTGCGAAAAGGTGCCGCGGGTGCTGTCCTGACCAGAGAGGCGGACCGGGTAGCCTTCGGTCAGCAAAGAGCCGAAGGCAAGGGCTTCGGCGGTGGCCCAGTCGAAACCCTGGCCTGATGAGAACATCTGTTGCTTTGCCTCAAGCAGGCGACCAATGGTCTTGTGGACGTCGAAACCCTCCGGGATCGTCGTCAGGGCCTTGCCGATCTCAGCCATGGTGTCCGGGTTGATCGAGGTTTTGCCGCGCTGGTACTTCTGCTCTTCCTCCCGGTCCAGGTGGGACCAGCGCCCGTCCAGCCAGTCGGCCTTGTTTGGGCGGTAGGTTTTGCCGTTCTCAAACTCTTCGTTCAGCAGGGCCTGGAACTGCGCCTTCATATCCTCGATCTCGCCTTCGGGGATTAGACCGTCGCGGACAAGACGTTCGGTGTAAAGGGTCAGTGTCGTCTTCTGTTTCTTGATCTTTTGGTACATCGCGGGGTTGGTGAACATGGGTTCATCCCCCTCGTTGTGACCAAAGCGGCGGTAGCAAAAGATGTCGATGACGACGTCCTTGCCGAACTTTTGCCGAAACTCGGTTGCCACCTTGGCAGCATGCACAACCGCTTCTGGATCGTCGCCGTTGACGTGGAAAATAGGCGCCTCGACCATCAGGGCGATGTCCGTGGGGTAGGGGGACGACCGCGAGAACGAGGGGGCAGTGGTAAAGCCGATCTGGTTGTTCACGATGATATGGATCGTCCCACCGGTGCGGTGCCCGGTCAGGCCGGACAGACCCAGACCTTCGGCCACGACACCCTGCCCGGCAAAGGCGGCGTCGCCATGCAGCAGGATGGCCAGCACCTTCTTACGTTCGCTATCGCTCTTTTGGAACTGCTTTGCGCGGACCTTGCCCAATACAACCGGGTTCACGGCTTCAAGGTGTGAAGGGTTGGCCGTCAGGGACAAGTGGACATTGTTGTCGTCGAAGGACCGGTCTGACGATGCGCCAAGGTGATACTTCACGTCGCCCGAGCCATCGACCTCCTCGGGCTTGAAGCTGCCACCCTGGAATTCGTTGAAAATCGCCCGGTAAGGCTTTTGCATCACATTGGCGAGGACCGAAAGCCTGCCCCGGTGTGGCATCCCGATAACGATTTCCTCGACGCCAAGCGACCCGCCCCGCTTGATGATCTGTTCCATCGCGGGGATCAGGCTTTCGCCGCCATCCAGACCAAAACGCTTTGTGCCCATGTATTTGACATGCAGGAACTTTTCAAAGCCTTCAGCCTCGACCAGCTTGTTCAGGATTGCCTTGCGGCCCTCCTTGGTGAACTGAATCTCCTTGCCATAGCCTTCGATCCGCTCTTTCAGCCAGCCCGCTTCGGCGGGGTTGGAAATGTGCATGTATTGCAGGGCAAACGTGCCGCAATAGGTCCGCCGGACAAGGGCGATGATCTCGTTCATCGTCGCGACCTCAAGGCCGAGGACGTTGTCGATAAAGATCGGCCGGTCCATGTCGGCCTTCGTAAAGCCGTAGGACGCAGGGTCCAGTTCCGGGTGAAGGTTCGTGTCCCGCATGCCCAGCGGGTCCAGATCGGCGATCAGGTGGCCCCGGATCCGGTAGGCGCGGATGATCATCAGGGCGCGCAAGCTGTCGAGCACGGCAGAACGGACCTGGCTTTCGTCCAAGGATACGCCCTTTTCGGCGGCCTTCGCCTTGATCTTGTCACCGGCGGCTTTCGGGTCTGCTGGCCACTGACCATCGAGGGCTGCGGTCGTCTCGTCCGCGGGCACAGGCGGCCAATCGGCACGCGCCCAGGACGGTCCCGTAGCCTCGGCCTTTGCATCAGCTGCGCTGTCCCCGAGAGAGGCGAAGAAGGTCCGCCAGCTTTCGTCAACGGCACCCGGATTGGCGGCGTATCTGGCGTGAAGCTGTTCGATGTAGTCCGCGTTGTGTCCTTGCAGGAAGGATGACGCGTGGAAGACGTCGTTGGAAGAATGTTCGGTCATGGCTTTGGCCTCTTGGGCGGGATCAGTTGGCGGGCGGCTGTTCGATACGTTCCAGCCGGTAGGCGTCGGTGTAGGGGCCGCGGGGCGGGTCAGAGGTCAGGCGCGACCAGGTACTGTACATCTGGTAGTTTCGGTCCGGGTTGAACGCCATCGCGGTCTCATCGAACCGTTTCGCGATCAACTCAAGCTCGGGCAGGACCTCGGGGGGGCCATAACGCTCCATCTGGGCGAGAGTGTCGTCGCTGGGGGGCGATGCATAGTAGCAGGCAAGATGCTCAGTCCCCTCTGGGGTCAGGGCGATGCTGACCGCAAGGACGGCGTCGCCATTGGCCCAAAGGCTGATCTGCCCCGTGTTGATCATCTGGTCAAAGTTGTCAGCCAGCTGGGGGGCCAGAGCGAACCGTTCTTCGAGGTCGGGCATCCCGCTCGTGAAACCGAGGATGATCGCCGTGGCCAAACCGTTCAAAACGGCCGGATCAACGGGGGCGCTGTCCCATCCAAGGCCGGGCAGACGGGCGACTTTGGTCGGCCCGTCCGTGAGCGGGTCGCTGCAAAGATCGACGACGCCGTTCAGCGTCTGGGCAGGTGCGACCCCGGCCCAGAGCGCCAGAATGGCAGCCGAAAGAAGCGGCGCCCGGTTCATCAGCCGATGGCTTTCAACACGGCCTCGCCCAGCGTCGCGGGGCTTTCGGCAACGATGATGCCGGCGGCCTTCATCGCTTCGATCTTGCTTTCAGCATCGCCCTTGCCGCCGGCCACGATGGCCCCGGCGTGACCCATGCGACGGCCCGGAGGCGCGGTGCGGCCTGCGATAAAGCCAGCGGTCGGCTTCCAACGACCCTTCTTGCGCTCATCCGTAAGGAACTGCGCGGCCTCTTCCTCGGCCGAGCCGCCGATTTCGCCGATCATGATGATCGAATGGGTTTCGGGATCCGCCAAGAACATTTCAAGCACGTCGATATGCTCGGTGCCCTTGATGGGGTCCCCGCCGATGCCTACGGCGGTCGATTGGCCAAGGCCGCTGTCGGATGTCTGTTTCACTGCTTCGTAAGTTAGGGTGCCGGAGCGGCTCACAACACCCACGCTGCCGCGTTTGTGAATGTGGCCGGGCATGATACCGATCTTGCAGGCGTTTGGTGTGATGACGCCGGGGCAGTTTGGCCCGATCAGGCGGGTCTTGGTACCTTCGAGGGCCCGCTTGACCTTCATCATGTCCAGAACAGGGATGCCTTCGGTGATGCAGACCACAAGCGGGATTTCGGCGTCGATCGCCTCGAGAATGGAATCGGCCGCAAAGGGCGGGGGGACGTAGATGACAGATGCGTTGGCGCCTGTCATTGCCACTGCCTCGTGGCAGGAGTTGAAGACGGGTAGATCCAGGTGGGTAGACCCGCCCTTGCCCGGGGTCACACCGCCGACCATCTTGGTGCCATAGGCAATGGCCTGTTCAGAGTGGAAAGTGCCCTGTGAGCCGGTAAAGCCCTGGCAGATTACCTTGGTGTTTTCATCGATGAGAATGGCCATCTGGGCCTCCTGTATGGCAAGGCGCGCCTCGCCGAAGTTGCATCAGGCGGGGAGACCCCGCCCTACAGTTAACCTTTGACCGCTTTCACGATCTTCTCTGCGCCGTCTTTGAGATCGTCGGCGGCAATCACATCGAGGCCAGAGCTGCGAATGATCTCCTTGCCCTTTTCGACGTTGGTCCCTTCAAGCCGGACGACCAGCGGAACCTGAAGCCCGACTTCCTTGACCGCGGCAATCACGCCTTCAGCGATAACGTCACAGCGCATGATCCCGCCAAAGATGTTGACCAGGATGCCTTTGACGTTGGGGTCAGAGGTGATGATCTTGAACGCTTCGGTCACCTTTTCCTTGGTGGCGCCGCCACCGACGTCGAGGAAGTTGGCAGGCTCTGCCCCATACAGCTTGATGATGTCCATGGTGGCCATCGCGAGGCCCGCGCCGTTGACCATGCAGCCAATCTCGCCATCCAGCGCGATGTAGTTCAGGTCAAACTTTGAAGCGGCAAGCTCTTTGGGGTCTTCTTCGGTCTCGTCGCGCAGGGCGGCGATGTCGGCGTGCCGGTAGATCGCGTTGCCGTCAAAGCCCATCTTGGCATCGAGGCATTTCAGGTCGCCCTTGTCGGTGACGATCAGGGGGTTGATCTCAAGCATCTCCATGTCTTTGTCGACGAAAAGCTTGTAAAGCGTGCCCATCAGCGCAACGCATTGCTTGACCTGGTTACCGGACAGCCCAAGCGAAAAGGCAATGCGGCGACCGTGATAGGGCTGATACCCTGTCGCCGGGTCAACCGAGAAACTCAGGATCTTTTCGGGCGTGTTGTGCGCCACCTCTTCGATGTCCATCCCGCCTTCGGTCGAGGCGACGAACGAGATGCGGCTGCTTTGCCGGTCCACGAGAAGGGCCAGGTAAAGCTCTGTTTCGATGCCCGCGCCATCTTCGATATAGATCCGGTTGACCGTCTTGCCTGCGTCCCCGGTCTGGTTGGTGACCAGGGTGCGGCCCAGCATCTTCTTGGCTTCCTGAGCGGCCTCTTCGACCGAACGGGTCAGGCGCACGCCGCCCTTTTCGCCGGCGTCAGCCTCTTTGAAATGGCCCTTGCCCCGGCCGCCTGCGTGGATCTGAGCCTTGACGACCCAGAGGGGTCCGTCCAGCTCTCCGGCGGCGGTCTTGGCATCTTCAGCCCGCATGACGGCTCGCCCGTCGCTGACTGGTGCGCCGTAAGACCGCAGAAGTGCCTTGGCCTGATATTCGTGGATATTCATGAAGTGCGCCCTCGGTTGAAGCGGTTTTCTGTCTTAAACCATAGGTTCGAAAGGCAAAGAACCGGTTATTGTTGAACGGCATGGAAAAAGCGACATTTGTGATCACACCTTGAAAATGTGTGATCACAAAACGCCAGCGTCGCCCGATCAGATGATTCGAATGATCCGTTTCTTAGTTAATTAGGACCATGAACAGGCCGGCATTGCCTCCGACCAACTCGGAAAAAAGCGTCAGGCTCTGCCCTTGGATCAGTGGGCCTTGTTCGGCATATGGCAAGAGCGACATGCCTTGAACAAAGCCAACGATGTCTACGGGTGGCGGATCATCCATGAGCAGGGCGAGGTTGATGCCCGCCGCGTCGCCCAATCGCCAATGCGGGATCAGCAGGTTCGCATTCAGCAGGGCCTCGGCCTCGGACAATACGGCAAGCCAGCGACGGCCGGTGTCAGCGGGAAAGTCGACCGGCAAGGCTGAGGTCTGGGACTTGTTCGGGATCCACTCGGCATCGTTATCAGTCTCGCGGGCGACCCGCTGCCAGAAAACGCGGTTATCCGCCACCGTTTCCAGGAAATGGCCATGCGCGGCCTGCGTCCGTTCGGGCAGAGGCTGCTGTTCGATCGCCGCGACAAGGATCGCGATCAGGTCCGCATAGGTCCCGAAGCGAGCATCAAAGTCATCGCCGCCCGGCGCCGGCGGGTTGAGGACGGACAACTCGTTGGCTGAGGCCAGAACCTCCCGAACGGGTTCTGCGGGCTGAAAGGCCAGTACGACCTCTGACACGCCGGATAGCAGGTGGGCATAGGCTGACAGCCATGCCGCGTCCGCGGTATCGAATTGGATGACGAGGGGTGTGTCTACCTCGGCCCGTACACCGAGCATGGTTGCCAATACCTCAAACACCTCTTCACCTGGATCGCGTTGGCCATTGGCGTCAATATCGAACCATAGATCAGACGTGTTGAAACGGACGCTGACAGCATCATTATCCGAGATACCGTCAAGCGACATCAGGGCGCCGTCCATATCATTGAGGATCTGTGCGAACATCTCTTCGATGACGACTGGATCAAAGGGGTCCGGCGAAGGATTTTCGGGGATCGGCAGCCGCAGGAAGGGGATACCGGTCAGCATGACAATGTCGCCGTACATACCGGTTCTGTACCGCGTTTGAAGGGCTGTCTCGATCGCTCCCAGGAAGCGGACGCCACCAAGGGCAAAGCCATCCGACGGCGTCGGATCGGCAAGTCCGACAAGCTGGGCTTCGGTCGCCCTCAGCCCGTTTTCGGCAATAAGGTCAGAGACATCAGTGGTCTGGGCAAAGGCCGGAAAGGCGGCAAGGGCCGCGGCCAGAAACAGCAGGCGCATCGTAATTCCTTCTCACAATACGCCGATGTTAGCTGGTCATGCTGTTCTGGCCTAGGCTGGCATTCCCGACTTGTCCGGATTTGCGGCGCGTTCCACCAGCGACAGGCAAAGCCGGGTGGCGACCTCCATGTCCTGAACGGAAATCCATTCCGTCGGTCCGTGGATGTTTTGCATCCCGGTAAACAGGTTCGGCGTTGGCACCCCCATCTCGGTCAGTCTGGACCCATCCGTACCACCGCGAATGGGTTCCGAAACGGGCTCAATCCCCAGATCGCGGCAGGCGGCATGGGCCAGATCAACCGGCGTCATGTCCTGTTCCAGCCAATAGCGCATATTGCGGTATTGGGGGGTGATCTCGCAGGTGATCGTCGCCCGAGGTTCGGTCGCTGCGACGGCCGCGCAAATCTGTTGCAGCATTTCGCCCTTTGCGGCCAACCCCTCACGCTCGAAATCGCGCAGGATCAGGTGCAGCGTCACTTCGGCCGCGCTGCCGGACATGTCGGTGATATGGATGAACCCCTCCTGCCCCTCGGTGGTTTCGGGGGTCATTGTCGCCTGCGGCAGCGTTGACACGATCTTGGCGGCAAGATGCAGGGCGTTGACGAGCTTGTCCTTGGCCCAGCCCGGATGGATCGAAACGCCGGTGATAGTGACGGTTGCCCCATCGGCAGAAAAGCTTTCGAACTCAATCTCGCCAACCGCGCCGCCGTCGAACGTATAGGCAAAGTCGACGCCCAGATCGGCGGGCAGGCGCGGATCGACGCCGCGTCCGATTTCCTCGTCCGGGGTAAAGGCGATGCGGATCGGGCCATGGGGGATGTCTGGGTTGGCCAGCAGATGCCGTGCCGCCGTCATGATGATCGACACCCCGGCCTTGTCATCTGCCCCAAGCAGGGTAGTGCCCGAGGCCGTCACGATATCATGACCAACCTTTTCGGCCAGATACGGACTGTCCTGTGGCGACAGGGTCAGGTCGGGCGCATCGGGAAAGGTGATGTCGCCGCCGTTGTATCCCCGGATCACTCTTGGCTTAACGCCGGTGGCGTTGAACTGGGGGGCGGTGTCAACGTGGGCCAGAAAGCCGATGGTGGGGCCCGGTGCCGTGCCGGCCAGCGTGGCCAGAACGGTGCCGTAGTCCGTCACGGTCACGTCCTGTGCCCCGATCTCGGTCAACTCGGCCTCTAGCAGGCGTAGCATATCCCATTGGACGGCTGTTGATGGGCCGGTCGGGACGCTGGCGTCGCTTTGGCTGTCGATGGCGGCATAGCGTGTCAGCCGGGTTTCAAGCTCTGAGCAGAAGTCCTGGGGCATCTTGGGTCCTTTGGTCTGGCGCAAAAGAAATGCGCGCCCAAGGGCGCGCATTCAAGGCATTTTCGAATGGGTGTCGGATCAGGCGAGGCTTGGGTCGATGCCCTTGCACGCCTCAACCAGTCCTTTGACCGCATCGACGGACTTGTCGAACATCGCCTGTTCGGCCTTGTCCATCTTTATCTCGACCACACGCTCGACGCCGCCGGCGCCGATGATGGTGGGCACACCGACATAAAAGCCGTTCAGACCGTAGGCACCATCCACATGGGCGGCGCAGGGCAGAAGGCGCTTTTGATCCTTGAGGTAGGCCTCGGCCATTTCGATGGCAGAGGTTGCGGGTGCGTAGAAGGCCGATCCGGTCTTCAACAGGCCGACGATCTCGGCCCCGCCGTCGCGGGTGCGCTGGACGATGGCGTCAAGCTTGTCCTGACTGGTCCAGCCCATGGCGACGAGGTCGGGCAGGGGAATGCCGCCAACAGTCGAATACCGGGTGAGGGGCACCATTGTGTCGCCGTGGCCGCCAAGCACAAAGGCGGTGACGTCGCGCATGGACACGTTGAACTCAACACTCAGGAAATGGCGGAAGCGGGCCGAATCAAGGACACCGGCCATGCCGCATACCTTGGCGTGGGGCAGGCCCGAGAACTCGCGCAGGGCCCAGACCATCGCGTCAAGCGGGTTGGTGATGCAGATGACAAAGGCGTCAGGGCAGTGCGCGGCGATCCCCTCGCCGACGGACTTCATGACCTTGAGGTTGATGCCCAGAAGGTCATCCCGGCTCATCCCCGGCTTGCGGGGGACACCTGCCGTGACGATGCAGACGTCGGCGCCTGCGAGGTCGGCGTAGTCGTTCGTGCCTTTCAGGACGGCGTCAAAGCCCTCGGACGGGCCGGATTCCGCAATGTCGAGTGCCTTGCCCTGCGGCGTGCCCTCGGCAATGTCAAAAAGGATGACGTCGCCGAGTTCCTTGATTGCGGCAAGATGGGCGAGAGTTCCGCCGATCTGACCGGCGCCGATAAGAGCGATCTTGGGTCTGGCCATGAAGTTGGGTCCTGTTGTCGTGGAGTGGTCGGGCATCTGCGTAAACCTTGCCGTCCTCTGGCGCAAGCCTGCCGCAATGCAGCATCGGGAACCCCGGAGGATTGCCGACGATCAGGCGCCTGACCCTTCCTCCAGCACTTCGTCCACGGGTTGGTAGGACTGGCCCGCTGCCAGCAGACAGGTTCGACCCGACGCCGAAGTCATCGTGATCGTCCAAGTCCCGGTGTCGAGCGAGGCAAAAACCTCGACCATTGTGTTGTTTGCGGCAAGGGCCACGGATTGCCGCGTCTCACCATAGCCATCGGCGAGATGAGCCACGACACGATCCCGATCACCACAGTTGCGCGACGATTGCTGGGCGTTAGCAGGAGAGGCCAATGCGGCAGCGGCGATCAGCAGGCCGCTGGCAAGAGGGATAAGGGTATCATTCATCGTCATAACCTTTGTGCTGGCAGGGCGGCAGACCGGACCAGTCGCCGCGCTGCGGATTGTAAGGATATTCGAGAACCGCTTTGCCTGCCGGTTTCCCGGCAACCCCGTCCTTGCGGCCTTATCTGTCGTCGACTGTCGCCAAGCATTCCGAATTTTAAGTTAATTCCCCAAACGGAGTTCAAGATTTGCTGCAATGCAGCACATTTGGGGTTGAAACATCGGATAAGTTCTGGCCATTTCCGCGCAATTAAATTGCGAGACTGCCCCGGGAAGGATCGAACACATGACACGCCCTTATCGCTCAGCCCTTTATATCCCCGCGTCGCGCCCACGCGCGCTCGACAAGGCGCGCGGGCTGGGTGCGGACGCCATCCTTTTTGATCTGGAGGATGCAGTATTGCCCGCCGAAAAGGCTGAGGGGCGCCAGACGCTTGCCGCCGAACTGGCAAAAGGTGGCTATGGCAGTCGGGCCCGGATCGTTCGGATCAACGCCCTGGATACCGAATGGGGCGAGGCGGACGCAGTTGCGATGGCGAACGCTGCCTGTGATGGGGTCCTGCTGCCCAAGGTCGACGGGCCCGAGGATCTTGACCGTCTTGCTGCGCTTGTGCCTGACAAACCCCTTTGGGCTATGATGGAAACGCCGCTGGGCATCATCCGGGCGGCGGCCATCGCAGCCCACCCGCGTCTGGCGGGGATCGTCATGGGGACGAACGACCTGGCCAAGGATCTTGGACTGCGCAACCGGGCTGACAGAATGCCGCTGATGCAGGCCCTGCAAATCAGCCTGATGGCCGCGCGGGCCTATGGCCGGGTTGCAATCGACGGGGTGTACAACGCGTTCCGCCATGCCGATGGGCTGAAACTTGAATGTGCCCAGGGCCGGGATCTGGGGTTTGATGGCAAAAGCCTTATCCACCCGGACCAGCTGGCCATTGCAAACGCGGCCTTTGCGCCCTTGGCCGAAGAGGTAGACCTGGCCAAACGTCAGATTGCGGCCTTTGCCGAAGCCGAGGCGGCGGGGCAGGGCGTGGCGGTTGTCGACGGAAAGATCGTCGAGAACTTGCATATCGTCACCGCAAGAGCGACCTTGGCAAAGGCGGCGGCCATCGCCGCGTTGGAGGCTGAAGAATGATCCTGACTGTACTTGGTTTGCTGATTTGGACGGCGGCCCACCTGTTCAAACGACTTGCACCTGCCGCCCGCGAAAGCATGGGGGACCGGGGCAAAGGCATCGTTGCCGCCCTGAGCCTTATCGCAATCGTCCTGATGGTGATCGGCTATCGCGGCTGGGACGGCACCGTCTACTGGGGGCGGAGCCCCGCGATGACCGGCATCAACAACCTGCTGATGCTGTTCTCGTTCTATCTGTTTGCCGCCAGCGGATCCAAGACCCGGATCACTCGGGTTATCCGCCACCCGCAGCTTGCCGCCGTCGTGGTCTGGTCGGTCGCCCATATTCTGGTCAACGGGGACGCCCCGTCCTTTGTCCTGTTCGGCGGCCTGTTCCTTTGGGCGCTGGTAGGTATGAGCCTGATCAACCGGGCGGTGCCGGAATGGACACGCAACCCAGCGCCACCAATCAAGAAAGAGCTGATCGCGCTGGGCGCGGCCATCGTTGTCACCGGGGTCGTTGGCGGTATCCATGCCCTGCTTGGCTATAATCCGTTTGGGTAACATATGAAGATATATAGACTTTTGACCGAGGACGACACCTCGGCCTTCTGCCACAAAGTATCCGAGGCGCTGTCGAAAGGGTGGGAGCTTTACGGCTCTCCCACCTATGCATTCGATGCGGCGAATGGGGTCATGCGGTGCGGTCAGGCCGTCACCAAGGAGATTGATCAGCCCTATTCGCGGGACATGAAGCTGGGTCAGCAATGACCAAAACCCATGCCGGCCGGTTCTTTGAGGACTATGTCCCGGGAGAAGTGATTGCCCACGCCGTTCCCCGGACCCTGTCCGGGGGCGAGCGGGCCCTGTACCACGCGCTTTATCCAGCGCGCGGGGCGCTGTACTCGTCGGACGAGTTTGCACGCGCCTGCGGGTTGCCGGCCTCACCGATGGACGACCTGATCGCATTTCACACTGTGTTCGGAAAGACGGTTCCGGACATATCGCTGAATGCGGTGGCCAATCTCGGCTATGCCGAAGGGCGCTGGCTGCGGCCTGTGTGGCCGGGCGATACGCTCACCGCGACGAGCGAGGTCATTGGCGTCAAGGAAAACTCCAACGGCAAGAGCGGGGTCGTCTGGGTCCGGACCCAGGGGCGCAATCAGACGGGTACGCCAGTGCTGAGCTACGTCCGCTGGGTCATGGTGCGCAAGCGCGGCACTGGTCCGGCGACTGCACCTGTGATCCCGGACCTTGCCCCTACAGTCGCAGCCTCTGATCTTGTGGTGCCCGAGGGGCTGGATTTCCGGGGCTACGACTTTGCCCTGGCCGGAGAGCCGCATCGCTGGGGCGACTATACTGTGTGCGAGGTGATCGACCATGTTGATGGGGTGACCATCGAAGAGGCTGAGCATATGCTTGCCACCCGTCTTTGGCAGAACACAGCCAAGGTGCACTTTGACGCGACCAACCGCGACGATGGCAAGCGGCTGATCTATGGGGGCCATGTCATATCGCTGGCCCGTGCCCTGTCCTTCAACGGCCTCGCAAATGCTCAGATGATCGTCGCCCTGAATGGGGGTGCCCATGCCAATCCCTGTTTTGCCGGCGACACAGTGCGCGCCTGGTCCGAGGTTCTGGACAAGGCTGAAACCGCAGCGCCGGGTGTAGGAGCGCTGCGCTTGCGGCTGGTGGCCACGCGGGGGGCTGTCGGAGCGCTTCGAGGCCCGGACGGGAAATACCTGCCCGAAGTCCTTCTCGATCTTGATTACTGGGTTCTCCTGCCGATGTGAGTCGTGGGGTAGGAGGTGGGGGAGCCTCCGGCGGGGATATTTTTGGCGAGATGAGGAGTGTGTGTGATCACACATTTCGGGTGCGTGATCACAAACTGACAATTTTGCTCGAATCGCGTCTTTAGGACGCGGATTTTGCACTTGCAGCGTGATGACTTCGCGCCGAAAATCAGCAACAACACAAAAAGCGGGTCTGCGATGCAGGCTGACAAGCCGCTGCACTGGACTGGAAGGGAATTCTGATGGCCGATGTGAACCGGGGCAATCGCCCGTTGTCACCGCATTTGACGATTTATCGCCCGCAATGGACTTCCATGACGTCGATCCTTGTGCGGATCACCGGTAATGGTCTGATCGTGGGGGCGCTGCTGATCGTGTTGTGGTTTGTTGCCCTGGCCGCCGGGCCCGAGGCCTTTGCGGTGGCGGACGCTGTGATCACAAGCTGGTTCGGCGATCTGATCATGATCCTGTCGGTCTGGGCCCTGTGGTACCACCTGCTGGGCGGGCTGCGCCACCTGATCTGGGACGCAGGCTACATGCTGGATGTGAACAAGGGTGAGATGTTGGGGCAGGGAGCCGTCATCGCGGCGACCTTGCTGACCGTCTTTACCGCCATCGTTGTTTGAGGAGGCTGACATGGCATATATGACAGATCGCAAACGCGCTATCGGCAACGGGTCGGCGAAAAGTGGGACCGAGCATCACTGGCAGATGATCATTTCTTCGGCCGCCCTTTTTCTGCTGGTGCCGTTCTTCGTGTTTACCTTTGGACCGGCATTGGGCGGGACCTATGAAGAGGCGCTGGCCTACTATGCCCGACCCTATCCTGCCGCCATTGCGGCCCTGACGTTTCTGGTCGGTTTTCTGCATTTTCGCAGCGGCGTCCAGGTGTTGATCGAGGACTATGTTCACGGCATGGCCCAGAAAGTGCTGATCATCGCCATGATCTTCCTGAGCTACGCGGCGGCGGCGGTCGCCCTTTTGGCCATCGTGAGGCTTGCCCTCTAAGCGCGCGGCGCAGACGGGCTTTTTGAATTATTCGGAGCGACAAGACCATGGCAGCATATGAGTATGAGACCCATTCCTTCGACGTGGTCGTTGTGGGGGCAGGTGGCGCGGGTTTGCGCGCGACGTTGGGGATGGCCGAACAGGGCCTGAAGACCGCCTGTGTCACCAAGGTCTTTCCGACCCGGTCCCACACCGTGGCCGCCCAGGGTGGCATTGCCGCCAGCCTGTCGAACATGGGGCCGGATCACTGGCAGTGGCATATGTATGATACTGTCAAGGGGTCTGACTGGTTGGGTGACACGGATGCCATGGAGTATCTGGCCCGCGAGGCCCCCAAGGCGGTCTACGAGCTGGAGCATTATGGTGTCCCCTTCTCGCGGACCGAGAAGGGCGAGATCTACCAGAGGCCGTTTGGTGGCCACACCACCGAATTTGGCGAAGGCCCGCCCGTCCAGCGAACCTGTGCCGCGGCCGACCGGACCGGCCATGCCATCCTGCACACGCTGTATGGCCAGAGCCTGAAGCAGAAGGCAGAGTTCTACATAGAGTATTTTGCCCTTGATCTGATCATGTCCGAGGACGGGGTCTGCCAAGGTGTTCTGGCATGGAAGCTCGACGACGGAACCCTGCATCTGTTCAGCGCCAAGATGGTGGTGCTGGCCACTGGCGGCTACGGCCGTGCCTACTTTAGCGCGACCTCTGCCCATACCTGCACTGGCGATGGCAATGGTATGGTCGCCCGGCAGGGCCTGCCCCTGCAGGATATGGAGTTTGTCCAGTTCCACCCTACCGGCATCTATGGTGCCGGCTGCCTGATAACCGAGGGTGCGCGTGGCGAAGGCGGCTATCTCACCAATTCGGAAGGCGAACGCTTCATGGAGCGGTATGCCCCGACCTACAAGGACCTTGCCTCACGCGATGTGGTCAGCCGCTGCATGACGATGGAGATCCGCGAGGGCCGTGGTGTTGGTCCGAACAAGGACCATATCCACCTGCACCTGAACCACCTGCCTCCTGAAACGCTTGACCTGCGCCTTCCGGGGATCTCGGAATCGGCGCGCATCTTTGCCGGTGTTGATCTGACTAAAGAGCCGATCCCGGTTCTGCCGACGGTTCACTACAACATGGGCGGCATTCCGACCAACTACTGGGGTGAAGTCCTGAACCCGACAGCGGACGACCCCGATGCTGTGGCACCGGGTCTGATGGCCGTGGGCGAGGCAGGCTGCGCGTCGGTCCATGGGGCGAACCGGCTTGGGTCAAACTCGCTTATCGATCTGGTCGTCTTTGGCCGGGCGGCAGCCATCCGTGCGGCAAAGGTTGTCGATCCTGACAGCGCCGTCCCCAGCCCCAACCTGGCCAGTGTTGAAAAGGCGCTGGAACGGTTTGATGGGTTGCGCCATGCGGATGGTGCCATTGGAACGGCCGCACTGCGTCTGGAAATGCAACAGGTGATGCAGGCCGACGCGGCGGTGTTCCGCACCGACAAAACGCTGGCCGAGGGCGTGGACAAGATGGAGGCGGTGGCCGGCAAGATGTCTGACATCAAGGTGACCGACCGCAGCCTGATCTGGAACAGCGACCTGATGGAGACGCTGGAGCTGACCAACCTGATGCCGAACGCTTTGGCCACCATCGTCGCGGCTGAGGCCCGCAAGGAAAGCCGCGGTGCCCATGCCCATGAGGACTATCCGGACCGTGACGACGTCAACTGGCGTAAGCATAGCCTTGCCTATGTCGACGGCACCAAGACCCGGCTGGACTATCGCGCTGTCCATCTGGACCCTTTGACGATCGAAGCGGACGGCGGCATCGACCTCAAGAAGATCGCGCCGAAAAAGAGGGTCTACTGATGCGCTACGCCGCACCCGCGCTGCTGCTGGCCCTTGCGGCCTGCACACCGCCAATGCTGAGCCCGGAGGGTGCGGCAGAGGTGTGCGAAGCGCGGGCGCGTGCGGCGCAGGCACCAACGGCCAACGTGACTGTCGGGGCCAACTCCAATTCGGGAACCTTTTCGAGCCTGGCCGTCGGGGTCAGCAGTGATTTCGTTGCCGGTCGCGATCCTGTCGCTGTCTATGAGGAATGCGTTTATCAGCGGTCTGGTCAGCCGCCCTACCGTCCTCCGGTCCTGCGCTGATGGAGGCGGAAAAGCCAACTCCGGAGGATGAGACTGAGGCGTTTCGCGAGGCGATCGAGCAAAACGCAAACAAGCAGTTGAACCGGTTTCGCGCGGCCGTTCGGGGGATCACTCCCCGGAGCTGCCCGATCTGCGACTATCATGGTATGTTCACGGCCTTTGGTCAGCCGCCCCGGTTTGATGCGCGGTGCAGCAAGTGCAACTCGCTCGAGCGTCATAGACTGTTCTATCTTTTTTCGACCCGGCATGACTTTTTTGCCCCTGATCACGCTGTTCTGCATTTCGCGCCGGAAGTGCAACTGACGACATTTATTCGCGATCGGGTCGCCCGTTATGAAACTGCCGACCTCAGCGCCCGCCGCAATGTGACCCATCAGATCAACATTGAAGAGACCGGGCTTCCGGACGCTGACTATGACCGTGTCGTCTGTTCTCATGTGCTTGAGCATGTAGATGATGCCAAAGCCCTTGCCGAGATGCATCGCATCCTAAAGCCGGGGGGGAAACTGGCGGTGATGACCCCGGTCGTAGAAGGCTGGGCCCGAACCTATGAAAACCCGTCGGTTGATGGGCCTGTTGCGCGGAACCTGCATTTTGGCCAGTCCGACCACGTGCGCATGTACGGGCGGGATGTGCGCGACCGCATTCGCGCCGCAGGTTTTCATCTGGGGGAGTATGCCGCGATCGAGCCTGATGTGTTGACCTATGGGTTGATGCGTGGGGAAATCCTCTTTGTTGCGACAAAGTCGGATTAGGGGACAGGCAGCATGCGCCATATCCACCTGATCGACACCTCCAGTGCCACCGACAATGTGGGCGACGAGATCATTGTCGAGGCCGCCCGCCGTCAGCTTGGCCCAGTGATTGCGGATGCCTACATCACACGGTCCTCGGGTCATGATGGTCTGGGCGCGTCCGGACGCGGCCTTGTCGCGACGGCGGATGTCGCCTTCCTTTTGGGAACCAACGCCCTTAGTGCCCGGTTTCGGCTTGGTCACAGCTTCATGTGGCGCGTCGGATGGCGCGATCTGGCGGCCCTGCGGAACAAAGTTGTCCTGTTGGGCGTTGGGGGCAACCGGGATTTCGATAGGGTGGACTGGCGCCAGCGCCGGTTCATGCGCCATGTCTTGTCCCGTGACCACGTCCATTCGGTCCGGGATGATGTGGGCGAGCGGTTGGTTGCAGCATTTGGACATCGCGCTGTAAACACCTCATGCCCGACACTCTGGTCAGGGTTGGGGCTGGAAAGGGTCCCGGACGGGATGGCCCCTCGGGCCTGCCTGACATTGACCAAGCATCGGGCCGACCCGTCAGACTCGGTCCTGTTGTCGACATTGCTGCGGCTTTATCCTGAAGTCTGGTTCTGGCCCCAGCAACCGCGCGACCTGGGGTACCTACAAACCCTGGACGGGCATGAGAAGGTCCGCGTTCTTGCCCCGAACCTTGTGGCCTATGATGCTTTCCTGAGGTCCGGACCGGTCGATGTGGTCGGTACAAGGTTGCACGGTACGATTCGCGGCCTGCACCACGGTCGCAGAGCTCTGGTGGTCGAGATCGACAATCGGGCCCGCGATATCGGGGCCGAAACCGGCCTTCCGACGATCACCCGCGCCGATGTCCTTACTGGGCTGGAGGCGCGGTTGCGTGGGCCGATCCCGCCAAAGTTGACCCTTCCAGAGGCGAACATCGAACGGTTTCTTGACCAGTTCCGGACGACGGATAGCCCAAGGGTCAAGCCTGCCCTGACACCAACACAATCGGCCGAAACCAGCGTGGGCTCTGGCCCATACCCCGCTGCCCCGGTAACATCAGAACAGACACAGAGGTGACCCATGGTTGAATTAACTCTTCCCAAGAACAGCCGGATGACAACGGGCAAGACTTGGCCCAAGCCCGAAGGGGCCAAGAACCTGCGCAAGGTGCAGATCTATCGCTGGAACCCCGACGATGGAAAGAACCCCCGCATCGACACCTACTTTGTCGACATGGACAGCTGTGGTCCGATGGTTCTGGATGCCCTGATCAAGATCAAGAACGAGATCGATCCGACCCTGACCTTCCGCCGCTCTTGCCGCGAAGGCATTTGTGGATCCTGCGCCATGAACATTGATGGCATAAATACGTTGGCCTGTATCTACGGGATGGATGAGATCAAGGGTGACATCAAGATCTACCCCCTGCCGCACATGCCTGTGGTCAAGGACCTGATCCCCGATCTGACCCATTTCTATGCCCAGCACGCCTCGATCAAGCCATGGCTTGAAACGACGACGAACCCGCCGGCCAAGGAATGGAAGCAATCGATCGAGGATCGCGAAAAACTTGATGGGCACTACGAGTGTATCTTGTGTGCCTGCTGCTCGACCTCTTGCCCGTCCTATTGGTGGAATGGTGACCGCTACCTTGGCCCGGCCTCGCTTTTGGCGGCACATCGCTGGATCGTGGACAGCCGCGATGAGGCAACGGGCGAGCGTTTGGACGATCTGGAAGACCCATTCAAGCTGTACCGCTGCCACACAATCATGAACTGCGCCAAGACCTGCCCCAAGGGGCTTAATCCCGCCGCAGCCATCAGCGACATCAAGAAGATGATGATCGAACGGGTGTTGTGACCCTGTTCTCCGGCCCTTGGCCGGGGAGCCTCTCGCTGGAGACGCCTGCGCAATGACCCTAGCCCCCAAGATGCCGAGGACCGGCGCAGGGTGCGCCCTGTGATCTGCTACCCGACCGATGCCCTGCCGGGTGCGGACCTTGTACTTTATGGGTCGGCTTTGGCGCAGGCACAGGTGACCGAGACGGTCCTTGTCCCGCCGCGAGACGCCCAGTCGATCAGGGTGCCATCAGGCGCGTTCCTACGGATCGTTTCGGTTGATGGTCCACAGGTGGGGGACCTGAACCTGTTCAACGCAAAGGATTTGTCGGAACGGTTCTATTCCGGCAAGACCCGGGCCCTGCATGGCACCCATGTCAGCACGGGTGATCGCCTCTGGTCCAGCTTTCCCGCCCTGCGCCCGATGGCGACAGTCGTGGCGGACACGCTGGACTGGTACGGGATCGATCAGGATGGAGGGTCTGTTCATGACGTCATCGGTACCCGCTGCGGTCCATATACCAATCACCTCTTGTCGGGACAGGACTACCACCATTGCTGCCACTCTAACCTGACGCGGGCAGTGGCCGCTGCCGTCGACCTACCGATTGAAGAGGCGCAGGGCCTGGTCCACGACGTGCTGAATGTATTCATGTGCACAGGCTTTACCCGCGACACTGGTCAGTACTTCATGAAGGCGAGCCCCGTCCGGCCCGGTGATGCCCTGACACTATTTGCCGAGATTGACCTTCTGCCTGTCCTCAGCGCCTGTCCCGGTGGGGATTGCGGATCGGAACACTCAAGCGACACTGCCCCATGCTATCCGTTGTTAATGGAGGTTCTTGTCCCTCCTGCGGATGCGCTGGTCGGATGGCAAATGCCGACGCCAAATGGCTATGTCGGTGGGCACGGGACCCAAGGGTAGCTAGCGCGTCTTAGGCAAAGGCGGCGGCGAGGGCGATCTCGACCATGTCGCCAAACGACCGTTCGCGATCTTCGCTTGGCAGGGCCTCATGGGTCACAAGGTGATCGCTGACGGTCAGAACGGCCAAGGCACGGCGGCCATAGCGGGCGGCGAGGGTGTAGAGTTCCGCCGCCTCCATCTCGACCCCAAGTATCCCGTGGCGCATCATCTGGTCGTTCAGATCTGGCCGTTCGTCGTAAAAGACATCCGACGAGTAAATCCCGCCGACATGGATTTTGACACCCTTTTCCCGGGCGGCGATTGCTGCGGCCTGCAAAAGTCCATAGTCAGCACAGGGCGCGAAATTCAGCTCTTTGAAAATTCCCCGCGACGGGGTCGATAGGGTCGAGGTCGTCATCGCCAGAATAATATCGCGTATTCCAACCTGCGGCTGCATACCGCCGCACGATCCAATCCGAACCAAGGTTTGGACGTTGTATTCTTTAATTAACTCGTTGGCGTATATTGAAAGGGACGGCATCCCCATGCCTGACCCCTGAATGGTCACCAAGTGGCCATTCCAAGTTCCGGTATAGCCCAGCATGCCGCGAACCTCGTTCACACAGCGTGCATCAGTCAAAAACGTCTCAGCCGCCCAGCGGGCTCGATAGGGATCTCCGGGCATAAGGACCGTTTCCGCGATCTCACCCGGTTTCGCGCCGATGTGAATTGTCATTTGGGTCCCCGAGGCACGAATGGCACGGCACCCGAGGGGCCGTGCCAAAAGTGTTTAGATGGCAAAGTCAGCGATCGAACGACCTGCAGACTCTGCTGCATTGATCCAGCCGGGTTTGCGTCCACGGCCAGACCATGTCTGATCAGGGTTTTCGGGGTTGCGATACTTGGCCGGCGTTTTCGCCTTCCCGCGCTTGGCGCCCTTTCCGCCGATGGCGGCGAGCTCGGCCAAGGAGTAGCCATGTTCTGCGGCTGCGCGCTCCGCAGCCTCAAGAGCGGCCTTCTTTTCACGATCGCTCAGCGAGGCGATGGCCTTCTCTACATTTGCTGCCAGCGTGGTAAGTTCCTTACGCGACATGGCATTTAGGTCGATAGTCATTGCAAAATTCTCCCGAGCAATATGACCAGACAGTCGAAGACTCAATTTCCCCGAGTTTTTCGAACTATCCTAGTTTGACTTAATTAAGTCAGGTTTTCCCCAAATGCAATATCCTTAGATTCAGACCTGTCCTAAAGGCTAGGTCTGCACCCACTTATTGTGCTGCGGTCAATTTCGGATTGGCAAGTTCGACGATATCAGCCATTATTCGGTTCAATTCAAAATTTTTCGGGGAATAGACACGTGCAACACCCAAGGCGAGCAATTGGCGAGCGTCTTCGTCCGGAATGATCCCCCCAACGACAACGGGCAGGTTTTCAAGCCCGGCCTGACGCAATCTTTCAAGGACTTCGCTAACCAGCGGCAGGTGCGAGCCCGACAGGATCGAAAGCCCGACCACATGGACATTTTCGCGTTTTGCAGCAGCAACGATGTCTTCTGGTGTCAGCCTGATGCCGTCATAATGAATTGCCATGCCGCAATCTCGCGCGCGGGCAGCAATCTGTTCTGCTCCGTTGGAATGTCCGTCCAGTCCGGGCTTGCCCATCAGGAAGGTTAGCTTGCGACCCAAGCGGGCGCTGACGGCATCTACTTCGGCCCGCAGGTCGTCCAGGCCTTCTGTCCGGTTCGACGGATTTTGGCTGACCCCGGTCGGTGCCCGATACTGGCCAAAGACGGCCCGGATGACGTCGGCCCATTCCCCTGTTGTGACGCCAGCCTTTGCGCAGGCGACGGATGGGTCCATGATATTCACGCCCGTCCGGGCTGCGTTGCGCAAAGCCTTCAGGGCCAGGTTCACGGCCGCCTCGTCTCGGTTTGCCTTCCAGTCTGCCAGACGGGCAAGCTGGTCCGTCTCGGCCTCGGGATCGGCGGTCATGACGCTTCTGTCGCCTGCGGTCAGGGGAGATGCCTCGCCTTGCTGCCATCGGTTCACTCCGACGACCGTCGTCTCGCCACTTTCGATACTAGCGATCCGCGCGGCATTGCTTTCGACAAGTCGCGATTTCATGTGGCCAATGGCATTGACCGCCCCACCCATTGCGTCGATCTGCACCAATTCAGCTCGGGCCCCCTCTTTAAGGGCTGCGACTTTGCGTTCAATTGCCGGGTTGCCGTCAAAAAGGTCGTCGTATTCCAGGAGGTCGGTCTCATAGGCAAGGATCTGCTGCATGCGCATGGACCATTGCTGATCCCAGGGGCGCGGCAGGCCCAAAGCCTCGTTCCAGGCAGGCAACTGCACGGCGCGGGCCCGGGCGTTCTTGGACAGGGTGACGGCCAGCATTTCGATCAGAATGCGGTAGACGTTGTTTTCGGGTTGCTGCTCGGTCAACCCAAGCGAATTGACCTGAACGCCATAGCGGAACCGGCGATAGCGCGGATCGGTGATCCCATAGCGCTCTTCGCAGATCTCATCCCACAATTCGACAAAGGCCCGCATCTTGCAAAGCTCGGTCACGAAACGGATGCCGGCATTCACAAAGAACGAAATGCGGCCCACCATCTGCGGAAAGTTGTCGGGTTCAACCTTGTCACGCAGGTCATCCAGAACGGCCGTCGCGGTCGCGAGGGCAAAGGCAAGTTCTTCTTCGGGCGTCGCTCCGGCCTCTTGCAGGTGGTAAGAGCAGACGTTCATGGGGTTCCACTTGGGAAGGTGGCTTCGGGTCCAGGCGGCGACATCGGTAATCATGTTCAAGGATGGGGCGGGCGGGCAGATATAGGTGCCGCGTGACAGGTATTCCTTGATGATGTCGTTCTGCACGGTACCTTGCAGGGCCGAAATATCGGCACCCTGTTCTTCGGCCACGGCGACATAAAGGGCCAGCAACCAGGGTGCCGTCGCGTTGATTGTCATCGATGTGTTCATCCGCTCTAGCGGAATGTCGTCGAATAGCGTGCGCATATCCCCTAAATGGCAGATCGGCACACCGACCTTGCCCACCTCGCCCCGGGCCAGCACATGGTCGCTGTCATAGCCTGTCTGGGTCGGCAAATCGAAGGCGACAGAGAGGCCGGTTTGCCCCTTGGCAAGGTTGCCACGATACAGGGCGTTGGAGGCTGCTGCCGTCGAATGGCCAGCATAAGTGCGAATTAACCAGGGCTTGTCCTTGGAAGCAGGGATGGTCATCTCGGGTCTCCGCAAGTTGGCGCAACAAAATTTCTCAGAAACCGCCTTATCGGACATTTTGTGATGTTGTCAATTCGCTGCGCTGCGGCGTGTCGGGATTTACGGCAAGGCTGACACCTGTCACGGTCCTGTCATGACAACGACCGTCTCTTTGCCGCTGTGGCTCCTGGTTCTGATTCTTCTCTTCGCGGCGGTGACGTTCGCGTCGCACTTTCTGTTTCCCTCGGTGCGATGGTTCTTTCGCAAACGGGCAGAGCGGCTTGTCAGCCGGCTCAACAAAAGGCTGCAGCGCCCGATCGAGCCGTTTAAGCTGGCCCGCCGTCATGACATGATCCAACGACTGATCTACGATCCCCAGGTGACAGAAGCGATCGTGGAACATGCCCGAAGCCACAACGTGCCCGAGAATGTAGCCTTTGAGTTGGCCCGCGATTTCGCTCGGGAAATCGTGCCGTCGTTTTCGGCCACAGCCTATTTCACGATTGGCGCGCGGGTGGCGCGCTGGCTTGCCCGATCGCTCTACCGGATCCGGCTGGGGTCCTTTGACAGGTCCGCCCTCGAACGTATCGATCCAGACGCCTCGGTGATCTTCGTGATCAACCACCGGTCCAATATGGATTACGTTCTGGTCACATACCTGGTTTCGCGAACCTCTGCCCTGTCCTACGCGGTGGGCGAATGGGCGCGGATCTGGCCCTTGTCTGCTGTCATCCGGGCCATGGGGGCCTACTTTATTCGGCGCAGGAACCGGAGCGGCCTCTATCGCCGTGTGCTGGCGCGCTATGTTCAAATGGCCGTTGCGGGCGGTGTCACCCAGGCGTTCTTTCCGGAAGGCGGGCTCAGCCTGACCGGACGGGTCGAAAGCCCAAAACTCGGACTGTTGAACTACATCGTGTCAGGCTGGACGCCCAACGGACGGGATGTCATCTTCGTGCCGGTCGGCCTGAATTATGATCGAGTCCTCGAAGATCGGTTCCTGATTGCGGCACATACCTCTGGTCAAAGGCGGTTCCGGCCGCCGCTGGGGGTGGTGTTGTCAGCGCTTGGTGGGCACGCCTGGCAACGTCTGACCCGGCGGTTCAAGACCTTTGGGACAGCATCGGTCAGTTTTGGCACCCCCTTGTCCTTAGCAAACCTGATCGAAGAGCGGGGACCCGTCACGACCGAGGACTTGGCATCGATACTCATGGGCCGGGTGCGCAAATCCATCCCGGTCTTGCCGGTTCCACTGGTCGCGTCGGTGCTTCAGGATGGAACGCCGAAAACCAGGGCGCAGATCGAAGCAGAGGTCGCAAGGATGGTCGGACATCTGTCACGCCATGGGGCAAGTATGCCGCGCCGGGATGTCGCGACGGTCACCGCGGATGCCCTCGCGCTCTTGTTTGAGCGGGGCCTGCTGAGCGAAACGCCGGCGGGCGTTCAGCCCAAGCCGGAAGCGCGGGATGTTCTGGAGTACTACGGAAATTCAATCGCTGAACACTTGGAGCATCCGGCGCCTGACACTGCCGAGATTGATAATTCTGAATCCGCGAAGTAATAAAATTACAATATAGACATCTTGTATGTTGCAATATTACTCCGCGCTTTGTATTTCGAAAGCAGAGCCGGGCGATTCTGCGTCGCGGCATTTCTATGAACAGACAAAGGCTGCGCCTTATGGAGATCGACATGGCCCTTGACCAGAACACGCCTCAGATGACCGCCCCCAAGAAGGACCTCTATCAGATTGGTGAAATGCCGCCTCTCGGGCATGTGCCGGCTCAAATGATGGCCTGGACCATTCGCCGCGAACGGCATGGAGAGCCCGAGCAGGCCTTTCAGGTCGAAACGGTCGAGACCCCCATGCCGGACAGCAACGAAGTGCTGGTCATGGTGATGGCAGCCGGGGTCAACTACAACGGCGTCTGGGCGGGCCTCGGCATCCCGCTTTCGCCCTTCGATGTGCATGGGGCCGAATACCATATTGCAGGATCGGACGCCTCTGGCATTGTCTGGGCGGTCGGCGACAAGGTGAAGCGCTGGAAGGTCGGGGATGAGGTGGTCATCCACTGCAACCAGGACGACGGCGACGATGAAGAGTGTAACGGCGGCGACCCCATGTTCTCGCCCAGCCAGCGGATCTGGGGCTATGAGACGCCGGACGGATCCTTCGCCCAGTTCACCTGCGTACAATCCCAGCAGCTGATGCGGCGGCCCCAGCACCTGACCTGGGAGGAAAGCGCCTGCTACACTCTGACGCTTGCGACCGCTTACCGGATGCTCTTCGGTCATAGCCCACACGAGCTGCGGCCGGGCCAGAATGTCCTCGTTTGGGGCGCCTCTGGCGGGCTTGGTTCCTATGCGATCCAGTTGATCAATACGGCCGGCGCAAACGCCATCGGCGTGATCTCCGAAGAAGACAAGCGCGAGTTTGTCATGAGCCTCGGGGCCAAGGGCGTCATCAACCGGAAGGATTTCGATTGCTGGGGGCAAATGCCGACGGTCAACACGCCGGAATACAAGACTTGGTTCAACGAAGTGCGCAAGTTCGGCAAAGCGATCTGGGAGATCACGGGCAAAGGCATCAACGTCGACATGGTGTTCGAGCATCCCGGCGAAGCCACGTTCCCCGTTTCGAACTTTGTCTGCAAACGGGGCGGCATGGTGGTGATCTGTGCCGGGACGACGGGCTACAACCTTACGCTGGATGCGCGCTATCTCTGGATGCACCAGAAGCGGGTCCAGGGCTCTCATTTCGCGAACCTCAAGCAGGCAAGTGCTGCGAATGACCTGATGCTGGACCGGCGGCTTGACCCCTGCATGTCCGAAGTCTTTGGCTGGTCCCAGATTCCCGCGGCCCATACGAAGATGCGCAAGAACGAGCATAAGCCCGGCAATATGGCCGTGCTGGTTCAGTCGCCAAAAGTCGGCCTGCGCACATGGGAAGATGCGGTGGCCGAGGGCCAGTAGGCCCGCCGTCCCGCCGGCGGCATGGGAGGATGCCTCCGGCGGGGATATTTGTGATCCGAAGAAGACAGGACCTGTCCCCAGCTTCTTCGGATCGAAAATATCCCGGGGGAGGCGCGCGCAGCGCGGCGGGGGCAGAGCCCCCATTTCAATTCAAGACGAGCCGCGCCCTCGCTAGTCTTATTCGCTGGTCAGGACAAGCGGGGTGGCTGGAGCTTCAAGGTCATCGACACCCAGAGTTGTCTTTGGTTTGGCCAGCATGGACCGTACCACCCAGCGCAATTCACGTTCCGCCCGCGTGATCGCCACATAGGCAAGCCGTTTCCACAGGGGCTGGCCCGCCTCGACCCGGCCCATGCGGGCGGCGATCTCAATGTCGGGGGCAAAGACCTGCACGGTATCCCATTGTGATCCCTGGGCCTTGTGGATCGTTACCGCCGCTCCGTGCAGGAAAGTCGCCCCCATGCGTGCGGCAAAGGGGATGAAGGGTTCAGCGTCGCCCTCCTGTTCTATCTTGACGATGGAGGCCGCTGACACCCTCGGTTCCTCTGCCCCAAAGACATGAAGGCGGGAAAAGCCGGGTCTCTTTCCGGGCCCAAGGTAGACGACCTGAGCGCCCTTGATCAGTCCACGGGCCTCCAGATCGAGCCGCTTCTTGCGATGTTTGAGTGGCAATTCGATTCCGTCACAGATCAACGGCTCCCCTGCGAGAAGTTCATCGGCGGGCGCATCGAAAGCGGCGCGGAAGGCATGGATCAGCCGGATGCGGGTGGCATTGCGCCAGACCAACACCGGAGATCGGGCCATCAGGTCGGCCTCTACCCTTTGGGCCAGAACGACCCTTGGGTCCTTTGCGGCAGCCTCTGCCACAAGCCTCTCAAAATGGTGGTAGTCGACCTCGGGATCGGCAAGCGCGTGGGCGAGGTCAAGGATCGGGTTGTCGGCGTCCTGCCTGTGAATCCGATGCAACGTCAACGTCCGCCCCTTGGGCAGCGTCTCAAAGACCATTCCGCCGCTGGATTGAACGGGAGGGAGCTGGGCGGGGTCGCCAAACAGCAGCAGGGTGGGAAAGATGTCCTGAAGATCGGTGAACTGCCGCGCGTCCAGCATGGAGCTTTCGTCGACAAGGCCGATATCCAGCGGGTCCTCGCGCCGTTTCCATCCGGTGATGAAATCCGATCCGCGCAGCCCCGCTGCGGCGAGGGCCGCCGGAACGGATGTATTGATCTGGTAGGAGGCGTAAGCCCGGTCCAGCGCCACATCTGTCAGAGCCTCGATCTCCGGCCGATCCCCCTGTCCGGCCAGCCATTCGGCGACCTTTTCGTACTCGGGGTCGTAGACAGGGGTATAGAGGATGCGGTGGATTGTTGTGGCTGGCACACCGTGCCCCCGCAGAACCGAGGCGGCCTTGTTGGTGGGCGCCAGGATCGCGAGGGTCCGCCGGTCCTTGCGTCGCTTTCCTTCCCAATCCCCCGACACGATGTCGACGCCCGCCTCGTTCAGGGCGCGGGTCAGGGCTGCCAGAAGCATGGTCTTGCCCGACCCCGCCTTGCCCACCACCGCCAACACGCTGGGCGTGTCGGATTTGGGCGGCAACAAGAGGCCATCGTCCAGATCGATGCCGGACAGGCGCAGGACGCTGCTGATGGCATCCCAGGCTTCGGCCTGGTCTGTAGAGAAGGTCAGGGAGGGCGCGTTCATGCCGCGACATTACCCTTGCCCAAACCCGGCGACCAGCCCCAAGCGGGTCATCCGACAGCCTTGCCGTGGCGCACCGGCCGATCAAAGGCGCGCCGAAACCAATGTTCGGACAGTGCCGAGGACAGGCCCGCCCGTTGAAGCACCTTTGACCTATCTCTTGGATTGTAGCCCCAGAGGCCTACTGCTATGCGCTCACCCCCTTTCCCGGCCTCCCCGAGAACAACCGGGCTTGATCCGATCATGCGATAGATCCGCGTCATCCGGTGGTCAAAAACCCCAACGAAATGGGTCAGATCGAAGGCCCGCATCACTTCGCCCCCTGCCAGCATCAGGGCCGCCGCGATCCTGCTTTGTGCGCCCGGGGCGAGGCAAAAGCGGGTGCATTCCCAGATGTCAGCGCTTTGAAGGGCCACCCCGTCTGTCAGGTGAAGGAAGTGGTCTTTGACCATTGTCCGACCTGTTGTCGGCAACAACCGCATGGACCCCCGGTGCAGGCCATCTTGCCCCTCCCAAATGATGTAAAGCGGGTCGAGTTGATCGTATTCATCCTGTTCCCTGCCGCGTTGATCCAGCTTTACCGCCTAGCCCAGCCTGTCATGAAACTGTCGGGCCCGATCCCGGAACATGCTGTCAGCTAGCCTTGGTCGTTGGTTCAATTCCCTCGCATAAAGATATCGCAGCACCCTGTTCCCCCATCCTCTGTTCAAAGGAGGATAGGTCTAGTGTGGAGTGGTTAACGGTCTGCGCGTTGGCCCGCCGGTCCGTTAGTCATGGCCTGTCGCGTCCCGGCCAGCCGCCTGTGGCCGCCCGTGCCGCGCCGCCCACAACGATCAGCCCGTCGGTCAATGCCCGGGCCACGGCATGGGTCGTATTTGCGGCCCCCAACTTGGACCGGGCGCTTTCTATGTAGGCCCGCAGTGTATGTTCCGAAAGTGAGAGCATTTCGGCCACCTGGCTTCGGCTGTAGCCCATCGCCAGGAATGTGAGGGTGTCAATCTCGCGGGGGGACAGGCTTCTGACCGTTTCCGGTGTGCGCCCTTTTTCGAGTTCCAGAGCCTTGAGATTAAAGTAATGCGCGATCAGGATCAGCTCACGCTGATGAGCGGTGGTAAAGGCGATCCATTCAGCATCACCGCAATTGTGCGAGACCGTGAAGAGAGCGAACTGTCCGCGTGGTCCGTGGATGGGGATGGAAAAGCCCTGATTGCCGACACCGTGTTCAATGGCATCGCGCCGAAACTCTCGTGCTGCGCGGGTCGACCAGTCAAGCCGCTTCCAGTCGACGGGGTGGTAGCGCTGAAAACATCCGATGATGACAGGATCTATCCTTAGGTAGTCCTGCTCTACGTAGCGGGCTGCTCAGCTTGGATCGTAGGTGCCATAGCCATATTGTTCACCGTCTGCCGAAACCCAATGGTACACCGCGTGATTGACGCGGTAGTGGTCGCGCAACGCTATGATGAGGGATTGGATGTCCTCAAGGCCGCCGGCCTGCTCCAGTCGTACAAGATACCCTTCCAGGTCCAGCGCCATCCGCAAACACGCCCAAAGGCGCTCCCTCAGTCGGCAGAGTTGCCTCTGCGATCGCGATCTTGGCGGCCTGGTCCAAATGCTGTGCCAACAGTGGCAATTCGTTGTGACGTGCAAATGTTCCCAGGTCGTCCAGAACGTCGATGATCCATCTATGTTGCATGAGAGAGTCTCTGATCAGATTGTTAACGAAACATTAATTCTTACTCTACCACAGGGGGAGTTAATGAAGAATTGGCGCTTTCTCCCCCGCTGGAAATGGGGGGGGATCGTTTCGCCAGGCCACTGAGATCAAAGAATAGGCGTTTAGCGGCGAAACGCCGCGAATCCTGCAGACGCCGCCCAGCCGGCCGCAATCGCAAGCAGCAGGGACAGGCCCCCGTAAACGGCTGGCTGTTCCCGGGACAGATTAAAGAGCCACCGTTCGACCCCGACCTTCTGGACCGCGATCACCGTGTCGTAGCGGTCGACGATGGCCCCTTCCCGCGTCAGGAAGATCCGGGTCGCGTAGTTACCCTCGACCAGATTGGCAGGCAATGAGATCGAGGTGCGAAACAGCGTCTCTTCGTCAAAGTCGATGGCGCCTTCGGCGACCTTGTAAAGGTCGTCATTGGATCTGATCCGGATAAGGGCCTCTGTGTAGTCGGCTGTGTTGTCGACTTCTGCTCCGATTGACCGAATGGCGCGGTTGAGGGTGACAGAGTGGCGCAGATTCTCAGTCTCGCTCAACACCTCGCTCAAGGGGGCGGAACTGGCGACAGCGTAAAAGGAGGGGGCGGCGTCGACTTCGACAAAGCTTGTGTTCACCCAGATGCCGAACCGCCGTTCTTTGTGGCGGACAATCACTGGGGTGCGCGGGCCTGAAACCGTAATCACAACGCCAAGTGGGGGCAGGGGTTCACTGGCAACCGTACGTTTGACAGCCCCGAAGATCAGGATGTCAGAACCATCGAATGAGGCCGTGATTGCGACCTCGTCCTGGCTTAGCCCCATCACGATCTCTTCGGCAGCCGCAGCAAACCCCAGCGCTATAAAAAGCCAAAGTGAGAGCCATCTTGTCATATGGCCACCCCAACCCTCTCAAGCGAGTAAAGCTCGGTTGGGCGCAATAGCAGATCAAACGCAAGTTGCCCGCAGACGGCCAGAACCAGGACCGCCAGAAGGATGCGCAATTGTTCGGCCTTCATCATGGTCCCGACACGGGCGCCGACCTGGGCCCCAATGACGCCGCCAATGATCAGCAAAAGGGCAAGGACCATGTCCACAGTGTAGTTGGTGGTAGCATGCAACATCGTCGTAAAGGCGGTGACAAAGATGATCTGGAACAGGGATGTCCCGATGACCACCTTGGTCGGCATGCCCAACAGATAGATCATCGCAGGCACCATGATGAATCCTCCGCCAACCCCCATGATCGCGGCAAGAACGCCGACCAGCAGGCCGACAAGCAATGGCGGGATGACCGAGATATAAAGGCCCGACACCCGGAATTTCATCTTGAAAGGGAGGTTATGAACCCAGTTGTGCTTGCGCCGGACCGGCGCACCACCGCTGCGCCGCGACCTTTGCAAGGCCCGCAGGCTTTCGACCAGCATCAGCGCGCCGACCGTCCCCAGAAAGACAACATAGCAAAGCTTGACCAGTAGATCGACCTGGCCCTGAGCCTTGAGTATGTTGAACACGACCACCCCAAGGGCCGACCCGATCAGGCCGCCGATCAGCAGGACCACCCCCATCGGAATGTCTACGGTCCTGCGCCTAAGATGCGACAAGAGGGCGGAAAAGGACGAGGCAACAATCTGGTTGGCCGATGTCGCCACGGCCACCGCAGGCGGGATACCCGCCATGAACAGCAGCGGGGTAATCAGGAATCCGCCCCCAACGCCAAACATACCTGACAGCATCCCAACAAGCCCACCGAGCCCCAAAAGGAGGAACGCGTTGACCGAAACCTCGGCAATGGGAAGGTAAAGCTGCATCGATGCATCTGTCCGGGTAGGAACCTACCCCTTGAAAGCACCCTTGGCTGAGGAATTCTACCCCTCTGGCCTGCCTGTCACGCTATTTCGTTGAGGCCAGCCCGCGCAGTGTTGCCCGCAGGACCTTTTCCAGCTTTCCAGCGCCGATCGGTGCCATGGCTTTGGTATGCTCGTGGCTGATCGCCTCATCGCTCATCCCGGCGGCCATGTTCGTGATCGTCGATATGGCCGCGGCCCTCAGTCCGAGGAAGCGGGCAAGGATGACCTCGGGCACCGTCGACATGCCGACCGCGTCGGCGCCCAGCATGTGGATTGCCCGGATCTCGGCCGGTGTTTCGAAGGACGGGCCAGAGTACCAAGCATAGACCCCGTCATACATCTCGGTCCCCGTCGCCTCTGCCGCTGCGCGCAGCCGCGCCCGCAGGTCTGGATCGTAGGCGTCCTTCATCGGGACAAACCGGGCATCCGACGGCTCACCGATCAAGGGGTTGAGGCCGGAAAAGTTGATATGATCGCTCAAGCTCATGATTGACCCTGTAGGCATGTCCATCCGCATGGAGCCTGCGGCATTGGTCGCGATCACTGTATCGCCGCCCAGCCCCTTGAGAACCTCAAGTGGCAGGCGCATCGCGGCAGAGTTGCCTTGTTCATAGTAATGCGCCCGTCCGCCAAAGACGGCGACCCGGACACCTTCCAGCATTCCGACGACAAGGTTTGGGTTATGCCCTGACACCCCGGCATGCGGAAATCCGGGCAGATCCGTGTAGGGGATAGCCACCCCGTCGACGGTATCGGCCAGATGACCCAGCCCCGACCCAAGGATCAGGCCCAGCTTTACAGGCTCTGCCCCGGCTTTGCCCCGGATCAGGGCAACAAGGTCCTCAGCGTTCTTTGACATAGGGCTCACCTCCTGCGCGCGGCGGGATCGCCTTGCCGACAAAGCCCGCCAGGATGATGACGGTCAGGATATAGGGCAGGGCATCCAAGAGCTGGATCTGGATGCGGAAGCCGATGACAGCCTCGATCAGGTCCGACCGCAGGGCAATAGCCTGAAGGAAACCGAACAGCAAACAGGCGGTCAGGGCATACCAAGGCCGCCATTTGGCGAAAATCAACGCCGCAAGGGCGATGTAGCCGCGACCGGCTGTCATGTCCTTCACGAACCCGGCCTGAAGTCCAGTCGACAGGTAGGCTCCGGCGATCCCGCATAGGACCCCGCAGATCCCTACGGCAGCAAAGCGCAGACCCACGACCGATATGCCAGCAGTGTCCACAGCTGCCGGGTTTTCCCCCACAGCCCGCAAGCGCAGGCCGAACCGGGTCCGGAACAGGATCCACCAGGTGAGGGGGACGACCAGAAACGAGACATAGACAAGGATCGTGTGGCCCGAGATCAGTTCTGCATAAATCGGGCCAAGAATGGGCACGCCCGACAAGCTTTCGGCAAAGGGCAGGGTGATCGGATTGAACCGCGCCGCCCCTTGCAGGCTGGGGGTGCGCCCGCCTTGTGCGAACCAGGCCTGCGCCACAAGAACAGTCAGGCCCGAGGCCAGAAAGTTAAGGGCCACGCCGGAAATCAGCTGGTTGCCCCGAAAGGTGATAGAGGCCAGTCCGTGGATGGCCGAAAAGAGAAGTGAGGCGGCGATCCCCGCCACCAGACCGATCCAGACGTTGCCCGTGATGGCAGCGACGGCGGCAGCGGTGAAGGCGGCGGCCAGCATCTTGCCCTCGAGCCCGATGTCAAAAATGCCCGCCCGTTCCGAAAACAGTCCGGCAAGGCAGGCCAGCAGCAGGGGGGTCGACAGGCGGACAGTTGCGTCAAGAACCTGCAGGAGTGTCAGAAGATCCATTGCCCTACTCCGCCGCCGTGGGTTTTGTCGCCGGTTTGGCCGACGACAGGTTGAACGCCAAGAAGACCTTTTCCAGCGGCACCCGGACCATGTTGTCCAGCGCGCCGGTGAACATGATGACAAGGGCCTGGATGACCAGCACGATCTGCACCGGGATGCTTGTGTCCTGGCTCAGGATAGCGCCCCCCTGATAGAGCGCACCAAACAGAAGCGCCGCCAGAAAAATGCCCAAGGGATGCGACCGGCCCATCAGGGCCACGGCAATCCCGATAAAGCCGGCCCCTTCGGTCGCGTTAAGCACCAGACGCTCAGCCTCGCCCATGACGTTGTTCAGGGCCATCATGCCTGCAAGTGCGCCCGAGATGGACATGGAGATCAGGATGATCTTCGTCGGGCTGATCCCGGCATACTTTGCCGCACTTTCCGAATGTCCAAAGGCGCGGATTTCATAACCAAGCCGGGTCTTCCAGATCAGCGCCCAGACGGCGAAACAGGCCAGAATGGCAATGATGAAACTGACGTTGGCCGGCGCCCCCCGCGAGAATGAAATGCCAAGCGGGGCCAGCATCTCGGCAAAATTTGGCAAGTGGGTCGGTTCGGGAAACTTGCCTGTCGCAGGCTCCATAGAGCCGACGGGCTTCAGAACACTGACCAGAAGATAGTTCAGCAGGGCCGCGGCGATGAAGTTGAACATGATCGTCGTGATGACGATATGGCTGCCCCGCTTGGCCTGAAGCCATGCCGGGATCAGCGCCCAGATCGCCCCGAACGCGGCCGAGGCGACGATGGCCCCAAGGATGGCAAGCGTCCAATGCGGCCATGGCAGGTAAAGGCAGCATAGCGCCACTCCAAGTCCGCCAAGCGTCGCCTGCCCTTCGCCACCGATGTTGAACATCCGGGCATGAAAGGCGACTGACACGGCCAGACCAGTGAAGATGAAGTTGGTCGCATAATAAAGCGTGTAGCCCCATGCGTATTTTGACCCCATGGCCCCATCAATCATGATGGTCAGGGCGGTGATCGGGTTTTCCCCGATCGCCAGGATCACCAGTCCCGACAGCACAGCGGCAAGGATCAGTGAGATCAGCGGGATCAGGACCACGTCGGCCCATTGCGGCATCTTTTGCATTACGCAGCCTCCCCTGTCATGCCGGCCATCAGCAGGCCGAGTTCCTTGGCATCGGTCTCACTGGGCAGTCGTTCGCCCATGATCTGACCGTCGAACATGACTGCGATCCGGTCGGACAGGGACAGGATCTCGTCCAACTCGACCGAGACCAGAAGGATCGCCTTGCCCTGATCGCGCAGGGCAACGATCTGCTGGTGGATGAATTCGATGGCCCCGATGTCGACGCCGCGGGTCGGCTGGCCGATCAGCAGAAGATCGGGGTTCCGCTCAATCTCGCGGGCAAGGACGATCTTTTGCTGGTTGCCACCGGAAAAGTTCTTGGCACTTAGTTTGGGGTCGGGTGGGCGCACGTCAAAGCGGCCCATCTTGGCCGCGGCGTCCTCACGGATGGCGGCGTTGTCCATAAACAGGCGGGACTTCTGGTACTCCGGCTCGTGATGGTAGCCGAAAACGGCGTTTTCCCAGGCCATGTAGTCCATGATCAGCCCTTCGCGCTGGCGGTCCTCGGGCACATGGGCGATGCCGCGATGGCGGCGGCTTTGACCGTCCGAATGTTTGCCCGTCAGGTCAATCAGTTCGCCGTTCAGGCGGATGGTACCGCTGGCCTTTTCGTAGCCGCCCAGCACTTCAAGCAGTTCGGACTGGCCATTGCCAGCGACCCCGGCGATTCCGAGAATCTCACCGGCCCGGACGTCAAAGCTGATCCCCTTAAGGCGACGCACACCCTTGTCATCGGTCACCTTGAGATCGCGGACCTCAAGAACGTTGGCCCCCGGCGTTGCGGGCTTCTTGTCGACGCGCAATAGAACCTTCCGACCGACCATCAACTCAGCGAGTTCAGGTGGGGAGGTTTCGGCTGTCTTGACCGTCGCAGTCATCTCACCGCGGCGCATGACGCTGACGGTTTCGGTGATTTCCATGATCTCGCGCAGCTTGTGGGTGATCAGGATGATCGTCTTACCCTCTTCCTTCAGCCGTCCAAGAATGCGGAACAGCTGATCGGCTTCGGCCGGGGTCAGGACGCCTGTGGGTTCGTCAAGGATGAGGATGTCGGCCTTGCGATACAGGGCCTTAAGGATTTCGACCCGCTGCTGCATGCCCACGCCGATATCCTCGATCAAGGCATCGGGGTCCACGTTCAGTTCGTACTCCTCGGCCAGCGATTTCAATTCGCGGCGGGCACGGGCAAGGGACGGGCGCAGCAGGCCCGAATCTTCGGCCCCCAGCACGACGTTCTCCAGAACCGTGAAGTTTTCGACCAGTTTGAAGTGCTGGAACACCATGCCAATACCGGCGGCGATGGCCGCCTGGCTGTCGGGGATCAGGGTCTTGGACCCGTTGATGAAAATCTCGCCAGCGTCGGCCTTATAGAACCCGTAAAGGATGCTCATCAGGGTCGACTTGCCTGCACCATTCTCGCCGATGATGCCATGGATCGTGCCGGGCATCACGCGGATCGAGATATCCTTGTTGGCCTGAACCGCGCCAAAGGCCTTTGAGATTCCGCGAAGCTCGATCGCGGGGTGTGCTGTACCGGATGCGGGAGAGGTCATCTGTGCCCTGCCTCATGTTTTGGAAAAGGGCCGCGCCACGATGCGTGACGCGGCCCTTTCTTTGCTTGCGTGTCGGCTGACTTAGAACGTCAGGGCCGGGCAGGTTTCGTCGCTGGTGTAGTCGTGGACAGACAGCGAACCGGCAGAGATTTCCGCGGCGGCAGCTTCGACAGCGGCTGTCATCTCGTCCGAAATCAGCTCTGCGTTGAACTCGTCAAGCGCGTAGCCGACACCACCGTTGGCGACGCCCATCACGTTGAACCCAGTCTCAACGTCGGGACCGGCCAGCATGGCTTCGTAAACCGCGTTGTCGACGCGCTTGAGCATGGAGGTCAGAACTTGGCCCGGGTGCAGGTAGTTCTGGTTGGCATCTACACCGATCGACAGGATGTCGCTGTCGGCGGCGGTTTGCAGAACACCAACGCCGGTTCCGCCAGCAGCCGCATAGACCACATCAGCACCCTGGCTGATCTGGGCCAACGTCAGCTCGGACCCTTTGACGGGGTCGTTCCAGGCGGCGGGGGTGGTGCCGGTCATGTTGGCGATGACGGTGGCATCGGGGTTCACGGCCATGACGCCCTGAGCGTAGCCGCAAGCGAACTTGCGGATCAGCGGGATGTCCATGCCGCCGATGAAGCCGACGGTGTCGGATTCGGAGGCCATCGCCGCCAGCATGCCGACGAGGTACGAACCTTCATGCTCGTTGAACACGACCGAACGGACGTTCGGGGCGTCGACGACCATGTCGATGATGACGAACTTGGTGTCGGGGTAGTCACCGGCAACCTCGGACAGCGGCGTGGCGAACGAGAAGCCGGCCATGACGATGGGGTTGTTGCCAGCTTCGGCAAAGCGGCGCAGGGCCTGCTCGCGCTGTGCATCCGACTGAAGCTCGGTCTCGGCAAACGAACCGCCGGTCTCTTCGGCCCAACGCAGTGCGCCGTTAAAGGCGGATTCGTTGAACGACTTGTCGAACTTGCCGCCAAGATCGAAGATCAGGGCCGGGTCGGCCAGCGCGGCGCCAGCAGACAGGGCCAGCGCGGCGGTCGCGCCGAGGAATTTCGTGAAGTGGGTCATATGGGTCTCCCAGGACGTTTGAGCGCGGGGTGGCAGTCCCCGCCTGTTATCCGAACCAATCGCGCACCGAAGGGCGCACGACGGATCATTGACAGATAAGGCAATGCGGGGCGGGGAGGGTCAACAGGTTTTTGGGGGTTGAGCGGTCACTTCCTGTGCGTCTGTCCGTTCTTCGGGCTTGTGACGCTGGGTCACTGATCCGATCGGGGCGCTGAGGTAAGGGACTTGCGCAAAACAAGGGCATCTACAAAAGCGCCGTTTGCCGTCCGGTAGTACCCAGTTCGGCGTCCGACCTGGTCATATCCTGCCTGCGCGTACAGCGCCCGGGCCGCAGCGTTGTCTTCGGCGACCTCGAGAAACACGAATTCTGCGCCCATTTGCGCGATGTCCGCCTCGAAATCCTGGAGGGCGGCTTTGGCCCGACCTTGCCGCCGCGCATTGGGCGGTGTCGCAAGGGTCAGAATCTCGGCCTCGTCCAGAGTGACGCGGCCCAGAACAAAAGACCGCTCGGTCCCGCTAAGAACGATGCCGGGGCTTTGCAGCAGGTCGGCCACTTCGGCCACGCTCCAGCCCCGCTCGCCGGGAAAGGCAAGTTGCAGGACATGGGAAATCTGTTCGGGCGTCATGGGATCAGGGTAGGGGCAGGGTCCCGCGAGGGGGCGGCATCCGCCTGACGGATGTAAAGCGGGGCTGGGCGCGGCTGCGGTTGGTCCAACCGGCTCTGAGCGATGCGGAGAATGCCGGTGATCTGATCATGACCGGGCGCGGTGGGAAGGGACAACAGGTTGCCGACGTCCTCCGCCCTCTGGCCGATGCATGTGGGGCGGATGTCGCCGATCAAGGCCATAAGGTCGTCAGCGTTCATGCCGCAAAGCGCAGGCACATCCGGTTCAGGCCCGAAAAGTTGCGCATAAAGCCTGTCCTGTCGCGCATCCCGCAGGGACAGGACCGGTCCGTGGTGGTCCAGCACCTGCGCCTCCAGCGACGTGACCCCTATAGCGGGCCGACCGAGCCCTAGCGCCAGCCCACGCGCTGCGGCGACCGCGATGCGAATGCCGGTGAAGTTGCCGGGGCCAATGCCGACGGCGACCGCATCAAGGTCCTGCCATGTCAGGCCTTGACCGCGCAGGACCTCTTCCAGCATTGGCATAAGGTGCTCTGCTTGCCCTTTGGCCATCTCGTCGGTTCGGGTCAACACTTTGCCATCAAACAACAAAGCGGCGGCGCAATGCGCCGCCGATGTATCAAAAGCCAATATGACAGGTTTGGTCACGCCGGGTCAGGCGGCGACGGGCCGAACCTCGACCACTTCGGGGATGTAATGCCGCAACAGGTTCTCGATCCCCATCTTGAGGGTCAAGGTCGAAGAGGGGCAACCGGCGCAGGCACCCTGCATGTGCAGATAGACGATCCCGCGGTCAAAGCCGTGAAAGGTGATGTCTCCGCCGTCCTGGGCAACAGCCGGGCGGACCCTTGTGTCCAGAAGCTCTTTGATCTGGTCGACAATGCCCGAATCTTCGCCGCTGTGCGCGGCATGGCCCGAGGAAGCCTGCTCACCCTCGACGACCGGTTGGCCGGATTGGTAATGCTCCATCACCGCGCCAAGGATGGCCGGCTTGATGTGATCCCAGTCGATCCCCTCTGCCTTTGTCACCGTCACGAAGTCGAGGCCAAAGAACACCCCGGTGACACCGTCTACCGCAAAGATGCGAGAGGCCAACGGCGACCGCGCAGCAGCCTCGGCCGTGCCAAAGTCAGCAGTCCCGACGTCAAGGACAGGCTGCCCTGGCAGAAACTTGAGCGTCGCTGGATTCGGCGTGGATTCAGTCTGGATAAACATCAGAGGCCAACCTTTTCTATCAGGATACAAGATATGCGGCGCAGGCCCTCACAAGTCAAGGTTTGGAACCATTCTAAATTGACGCGTGAAAGGATGGGACTGCCGTTTCGTTGATGTCACAACGGCCAGAAGGCCCACCTTTTCAGGTGGGCCCTTGCCGTGTGGTCATCTCGGACGACGTTACATACGTTCAGAGATGCGGTAGTCCTTCTCGGCTACGACCTGACCATTCACGGTCATGATCGCGATCACATCCGACAACGGACGCTGCTTGAGTTGAATGCGTACGTCCTGGTTGGCACCGGCATTGATGTCGGTGGAACCAAGAAGCTGGCCAACTTCGCCGCCGCGGTATTCGTAGATTTCAACCATCCCGCTGTCGGCCGCACTCAGGGTGCCAAGGTCGATCGTGGATGAGGAGGGGAGCGTCTCACCGTAAGAAAAGTAGTTGGTGCTGGCGCTGGCGAGGGTGGCGGTGCCAAGAGCGGCGACAGTGGCGAGTGCGATAATTTTAATGGACATGATATAATCCTTTTCAGGTGCTGCGGTTTGTAGTCATTCGTTGACGTTGGGAACGTTCCCGTCGTCGGTGAATGACATCTGGGCACCAAATCTGATGAGGAAAGGCTTTGAAATATCACGAAAAAAAGACTGGGTTGTGATGTTTCAGCGCCCTTGAAATACGCAAAGGCCAAGGGGGCACCGCTCAGGCGCCTAGGCGCACAACCCTCTTGTCTGCAGCGCACAGAAATACGCATCTGGCGGCACTATCGTGCTCACGCAACGGAGATAATCGTGTCCTGCTCAAAGCTGATCACAAGATGTTTTTCTGCTCTGGTCGCGCCAGCGTTACCAAAAGGTCGTTTGGGGGCGGACAGTTGGCAGGATAGACCCACCAATCGCAATGATCAGGTGATCGCTTCGAGCCGTTCTTTGGACATATCGCCCGGAACGATGGTGATCGGGATCGGCAAGCTGCCGGAATTCCGGGTCAACTGGGTGACAAGCGGGCCGGGCCCCTTGTTGTCTGTGCCCGCGCCCAGCACCAAAACCCCGATATCGGGGTCTTCGGTGATCTGGGCCATAATCTCGGGCACGGCTTCGCCTTCGCGGATGACCAACTCCGGGTCGACGCCCTGTTTGTCCCGCATCCATTTGGCAAACACTTCAAAGTGCGCGTGGATCCGGTCACGGGCCTCAGAGCGCATGATTTCGGCCACGCCCAACCAGTGATTGAATTCATCTGGCGGAATAATGGAAAGGATAGCGACGCCACCGCCGGTTCGTGATGCACGCATGGCGGCAAAACGCATGGCGTTCAGACATTCCCGACTGTCGTCGAGCACCACCAGAAATTTGCGCATGGTCCTCTCCTTTACCCCAGCGCGATACTGCCGGAAGCGGGGGCAGGTGGCAACGGGTCTTGCCAGACGCGTCCCGGACCGGCAGGTCTTGGGCAATCGAAAGGAGCCTGGGATGGCACAGCATGACTATACCGCCCGGATCGTCTGGACAGGCAATCGCGGCGATGGGAACCGCAGTTATCGGGGCTATGACCGAAATTGGGAGGTTCAGACCCCCGGCAAGCCAGTCATCAGGTGTTCAAACGATCCCCTGCTAGGCGGCGATCCAACATTGCACAATCCCGAGGATATGCTGATCGCGGCACTAAGCGCCTGCCATATGCTTTGGTATCTGCACCTGGCCTCGGATGCCAAGGTGCTGGTGACCGACTACCGCGATGATCCGATCGCCATTGGCGAAACCCAACCCGATGGGGCAGGCCGGTTTCTGAGCGCGACATTGCGGCCGATCATCACCGTGGCTGCCGGAACCGATCTGACGTTGGCAGAGGCCTTGCATCATCGCATTCACAAGACCTGCTTCATTGCCCGGTCAGTGAACTTTCCGGTGACATACGAGGCCAAATACCAGATCGGCTGACGGCCTAGCCGTTGGCTGTCGCCCAGTCCCAATACATCTCGCGCACCCGCCGGGTCACGGGATTGCCGTTGGGCCCGACGTCATAGGTCTTGTCGTCAAAGGCGCTGACGGGGGTGACCTTCATCATGTTGCCCGAAGTAAAGACTTCGTCCGCGTCGAGGAAATCGTCGAACGTCATGACGCATTCATGCACGGCAGAGCCATCAGCCGCTAGGTTGCTGATATGGCGGGCCCGTGTGATGCCCGCCAAAAAGGTGCCGTTGGGGATGGGGGTAAAGACTTCGCCGTCCTTGACCATAAAGATGTTGGCCGTCGCTGTTTCAGCCACATTGCCCATCGCATCCGCGACGAGGGCGTTGGTAAAGCCTTTTGACCGGGCCTCGACCAGCATTCTGGCATTGTTGGGATAAAGACAGCCTGCCTTGGCATTGACCACAGCGTCCTCAAGGACCGGGCGGCGGAACCGGGTCCGGGTCAGGGTCGCCGACACCTCGGGCGGGGCCATGGGAATCTCTTCCAGACAGATGGCGAAACCGGTGGTGCCGGCCTTGGGGACGATTGCGGTCACATCGCCGTCCAGGGCCCAGTACATCGGGCGAATGTAGATCGGGGCCCCATCGGGGTAGGCCGCAAGCCCCTCGCGCACGATGGCGACCATGTCGTCGGTGCTGACGGTCGGGGTGACCATGAGGGCCTCTGCCGACCGGTTGACCCTTGCGCAATGGGCGGCAAGGTCGGGCACCAGCCCGTTGATGCAGCGCGCACCGTCAAAGACGCCTGACCCCAGCCAGCTGCCGTGATCCGCCGCGCGCATGATGGGGACGTCGCCGTCATGCCACTGGCCTTCGAAATAGGTGCGGATATTCTTGCCGGTCGCCATGATGTCCTCCGTTGTCGGAGGCACAGTAGGAGGGGGGGCTGACCGCGTCCAGACCATTGGGCCAGCCGTCGAGGCAGAACCTCGGCGATGTCCTTGGGGGGGGCAAAAGACTGAGGGGGCGCGTCCGGGTGGGGTGACCCGGACGCGTGGCTCGCGCGGGCAACGCAGGCCTCAGGCACCTCGGCGGCCGGGTATCCGCCGGGTCGGATGAACCGGAAATTGCGGCTCTTCGATAGTCATATCGGCCTTTGGATTCTCTTTTGTGACGCCTCAGGCGTCGGCTAGAAGGGCGTCCAGATCGAACCGCTGGTTCATCATGGTGAGGTTGCCGTCTGCATCCTTTGGCCATTCCGCATGGGGCCGATCATAGTAAAGCTCCACCCCGTTTCCGTCCGGATCATCAAGGTAAAGCGCGACGCTGACCCCGTGATCCGCCCAACCGGTCAGGGCATAGCCTGCATCCAGAACGGACCGATAGACCCGCGCCAGCGACGCGCGGTCGGGATAGAGGAACGCTGCATGGTAAAGGCCGGTGTGTCCCTTGGGAGGGGGCAAGGCATTCAGACTGTCCCAGGTGTTCAGGCCAATGTGGTGATGATACCCGCCCGCTCCGAGGAACGCAGCCTGTGTCCCGTACCTGAGGTTCAGGGTAAAACCCAGAACCTCGGAATAAAAGGTGATGGCACGGTCGAGGTCTGCGACGCGCAAATGAACGTGGCCAACGCTTGTAGCGGCAGGGGCAACAAAGGACATGTTCAGTCCTCCTTTCCCCATCAGGCTAGGCCGTTCAGTTCCGTCTTGTAAGTCCGACATTGCGCGAGGGGATGTGCGGAAATCCACAAGGATCGGCGGGCTAGTCCGCATCCTTTGGGGCTTAGTCCCAGAAGCAAGGTGGGTCCGGACCCACCTTACCTCAAAAGACCGACAATATCGTAGGTCCGCTGAAGGATAGGCTCTGCAATCACCCGGGCCTTGTCGGCACCGCTGCGCAGGATGCGGTCGATCTCGGCGGGGTCGTTCATCAGGCGGCCCATCTCATCGGATATCGGAGCAAGCTTGCTGACCGCAAGATCGGCCAGGGCAGGCTTGAACGCCCCCCATCCGGCACCGGCATGTTCTGCGATCACGGCCTCGGGCGTGGTGTCCGAAAGGGCTGCGTAAATGTCGACAAGGTTGCGGGCCTCGGGCCGATCCTTCAGACCGTCCAGCGTTTCGGGCAGGGGGGCCGGGTCGGTGCGGGCCTTTTTGAACTTCTTGGAAATGGCGTCTGCGTCATCAAGCATGTTGATCCGCTCCATGTCGCTTTCACCGGACTTGGACATCTTCTTGGTGCCATCGCGCAGGTTCATGACGCGGGTGGCCGGCCCCTCGATGACCGGTTCGGTCAGGGGGAAGAAGTCGGTCTTGTAATCGTGGTTGAACTTGGCGGCGATGTCGCGGGTCAGCTCCACATGCTGCTTCTGGTCCTCGCCGACCGGCACATGGGTGGCGTGATAGATCAGGATGTCGGCCGCCATCAGCGATGGGTAGGCATACAGGCCCAGCGACTGCTTTTCCGCGTTCTTGCCGGCCTTTTCCTTGAATTGGGTCATCCGGTTCATCCAGCCAAGGCGGGCCACGCAATTGAAGATCCAGCCAAGCTCTGCATGGGCGGACACCATCGACTGGTTGAACAGGATCGACTTGGACGGATCGATCCCGGCGGCCAGAAAGCCTGCGGCAACCTCGCGGGTCGCCTGGGCAAGCTCGGCCGGGTCCTGCCAGACGGTGATGGCGTGCAGATCGACGACGCAATAGATCGTCTCAAACGCGCCGCCCTGCATTCCGACGAACCGTTTGATGGCGCCGAGGTAGTTGCCAAGCGTGAGGCCGCCGGACGGTTTGATGCCGGAAAAGACGCGAGGAGTGAAGGTTGGTTCGGTCATGACAGGGTCCGGGCTGGAATTCTGGGCTATGCGGGCTTACCCATGCGGGCACGCACCGTCAACCGCCCGCCGTAAGGATGCACCGGATGTCTACCGAAAACCCCGTCAACCCACTCCCCCCAGTCGTGGTGATCCTCACCCTGATGATTTTCGCGGTTGAGGCAGTGCTAAGCCTTGGGGCCCAGGGCATTATCGGCGGGCCATCGGCGGTGGGCTGGCGCCTCGCGGCAATGTCTGACTGGGGCTATTCGCCGCTGGTCTGGGAACAGCTCGCCCAGCGGGGTGACTGGTCCTTTGATATCGTCAAACGCTTTGTCACCTACGCCTTTGTCCACGTCACCTTTACCCATGCCCTGTTTGCCGGGGCCCTTTTGCTCGCGCTGGGCAAGTTCGTGGGTGATGTGTTCCACTGGCTTGCCGTGTTGGCAGTGTTTGTCGTGGCTGCGGTGGCGGGTGCCGTTGTCTTTGGCCTGAGCATCGACACCAACCTTGCCCTGATCGGGGCCTATCCTCCGGTCTACGGCATGATCGGGGCCTTTACCTACATCATGTGGATGCGCCTTGGGGCGGCGGGCCAGAACCAGCTGGGGGCCTTTCGCCTGATCGGGTTTCTGCTGGCGTTGCAGCTTGTCTTTGGGCTGTTGTTCGGGGCAGACCCGACCTGGGTCGCGGACCTCTCCGGGTTTGTCGCCGGGCTGGCCCTGTCGCCCCTTGTGGCGCCCGGCGGTTGGCGGGCGTTCCTTGCCCGGGTGCGCCAGCGCTAGGCTACCTGTCGTTGCGGTGATCCAAAGGGCGCGCCTGCGGCGCGACACCCTTGTCCTCGCCACCCCTTCGGGTTGGCTCAGCGTCGAAGGGCGCGGCGGAATTCCGATAGCTTGAAGGCCCCGAACAACTGGCCCACGCCAAAGTAAGTGACGACGCCGATGCCGACCAGAACCGCGAGGGCTGCATAGCGGATCGTGGGCGCCCCCAAGAGCGACGTCATCGCCGCTGAGGCCAGCCAAAGCACCCCGCCCATCACGAGCGAGGCGGCCACGATCCGCCAGATCCGTTGCCGGAGCCGGCTATCGGTCTTGGCCGCGTCCCCCATGTTCCGCGACCCGATCCACAGCAGGACAACCATTCCCCAGCCGGCAAGGGTGGTTCCGATTGCAGCGGCAATAAAGCCGATGACGGGCGACAGGCCCACGGCGACGCCCGCATTGATGACCATCGCGGCCACCGCAAAATAGAATGGCCGTCGGGTGTCCTCGCGGGCGAAGAACAAGGGCTGCAGGGCCTTTTGCAGGACAAAGGCGGGAAGGCCAAGCCCGTAGACCGCGACGGCAAGGGCCGTGGCCATCGTGTCGTCGGACGCAAAGGCCCCGCGTTGAAACAGCACTGACACCAACGGCACCGGGATGGCGACAAGGGCCACCGCCGCCGGGATGGTCAGGGCTAGTGAGAGCTCGGCGGCCCGGTTGAACGCATCCCGCCCCCCGACTGTATCGCCAGCTCCCAGCCGGCGCGACAGGTCGGGCAGCAGCACGACCCCGACCGCGATGCCAACCACCCCCAACGGAAGCTGGTAAAGCCGGTCGGCATAGCTAAGCCAGGCGACCGCCCCGTCAAAGAAACTTGCCACCTGTCGCCCGATCAGAAGGTTGATCTGAACCACCCCTCCGGCCAGGGCTGCGGGGGCGGCGATGATGGCCAACCGCTTGAGGTCCGGGGTCATGCGCGGCCAGCGCGGCCGGAACGAATAGCCCGCCCGCGATGCTGCCCACCAAACCAGCCCAAGCTGGCCGATCCCGCCCAGAGGGACGGCCAGTGCCAGACTGTCCCCGACCTTCAGCCCCAGGGCTTCGTCAATTCCCATCCCAAGCGCGTCTGATCCCGGGCGGCCAAGGGCGGCGCCAATCAGAACGGCCAGAATGAAGATGATGTTCAGAAGGGCCGGGGCCGCCGCAGCCGCCAGAAACCGGCCAGAGGCATTCAGAACGCCCGACATCAAGGCGGCAAGTGAGATGAACAGGATGTATGGAAAGGCCAGCCGCCCATACTCAACCGCCAGATCGAACCGTTCATCCCCGGCAAAACCACTGGCCATCAGCCAGACAAGGCCGGGCATGAAGATGACACCGATCGCGGTAAAGACCGACAGCAGGACCACCATTCCCATGAACGCGTCATGGGCAAAATCCTCGGCCCCTTCACCGGCTTCCAGCTTTTTGGAGAACATCGGGATGAAGGCCATGTTAAAGGCCCCTTCCGCAAAGAAGCGGCGGAACATGTTGGGCAGGGAGAAAGCAACCAGAAACGCCTCTGCGATCGGGCCCGCCCCAAGGTAGGCCGCGATCATGATGTCCCGCACAAAGCCCAGAACCCTGGAAAGCATGGTCCAAAGACCAACTGTGACAAAGCCACGGATGAGGGAAATAGGTTTCAAGATGCGCTCCGCCCCGGTTGGGTTGGGCGGGTTTTATACCAAGGTGCCCTGAGCCGATAGGGGTGCCGATAGGGGGGCGATAGGGAGGCTGAGGCCAAGGGGAATCGCGGTCCGGGCGTTGGCCATATCGCGCCCGGTACCCGCTTTACGCTATTCCCGCGCCCGTTCGGCCCCCCGCTCGATCGCCTCGCGTAGTTTCCTTTCCAGGGACTTTTGCTTGCTCTCGGAATGATATTTCAGGCCGAACATGTCCTTGACGTAGAAGGTGTCGACCACCTGTTCACCATAGGTCGCGATCACGGCCGAGGCGATATAGACGTTCTGGGCGGCAAGCGCCCGGGTCAGGTCATAAAGCAGGCCAGGGCGGTCACGGGTATCGACCTCAATGATGGTGTAGATCTCGGACCCTTCGTTGTCGAAAGTGATCGAGGTCGGAACCCGGAAGGCGCGTTCGCGCTTTTTGATCTTGTCGCGATCCTTCAGCGCGTCGCGGGCGACCACTTCACCGCGCAGGGTACGCGAAATCATCTGGCGCAGGCGGGGCAGTTTGGCCTCTTCATAGGGGTGACCGTCGGCGTCCTGCACCCAGAAGATGGCCGTCGCGAACCCGTCCTTGGACGTATAGGTCCGGGCGTCGACCACATTGGCCCCGACGAGGGCAAGGGCCCCGGTCATCCGCGAAAACAGGCCCGGGTGATCGGCCATGGCAAAGCAGGCGCGCGTCGCATCCCGGTCCGGGTCAAGCTTGAGGTCGATTCGGATCTCGTCCGTGCCAAGGTCCAGCAAAAGCCGCGCAAAGATGGCATGCGCCGCCGTCGGAAGACCCTGCCAATAGGGACCGTAGTGGCGGCCGGTCTCGGTGCGGAGCGCCTTTGCATCCCAGTCGCTCAAAGCTTCGCGCAGGGACCGCTTGGCTTCGGCCTCGAGTTTGTCGCGGTTAAGGTCCTCAAGCCCGGTTTCAAGGGCGGTATCGGTCGCCCGGTAAAGCCCACGCAGAAGCATGGCCTTCCAGTTGTTCCAGGTGTTGGGGCCAACTCCCCGGATGTCGCAGACGGTCAGGACCGTCAGAAGGTCCAGTCGTTCCTTGCTTTTGACCGCCTTGGCAAAGTCGCGAACGGTCTTGGGCTCGGCAATATCGCGCTTCTGGGCCATGTCCGACATCAGAAGGTGGTAGCGAACCAGCCATTCGACGGTCTCGCATTCCTTCTTGGTCAGACCCAGCCGTGGGGCGACCTTGCGGGCGATCTGCGCCCCAAGGACCGAATGATCGTCAGGCCGACCCTTGCCGATGTCATGCAGGAGAAGGGCGACGTAAAGGACTTTGCGATTCACCCCAGCCTTGAGGACCTTGCTGGCAACTGGCAATTCCTCGACCAGTTCGCCCCGCTCGATCTTGCTGAGGTGCGAGATGCACTGGATGATGTGTTCGTCCACGGTGAACGAATGGTACATGTTGTACTGTACCATCGCGACGATCGGGGCGAATTCGGGAATGAACGCTTCCAGTAGGCCAAGTTCGTTCATCCGGCGCAAGGCCCGTTCCGGGTTCCCGTGCTTAAGGAGGAGGTCAAGGAACAGCCGGTTCGCCACCGGATCGTCGCGCAGTTTTGCGTCGATCAGGTGCAGATTGGCGGACAAGAGACGCATGGCGTCGGGATGCAGCAGGGTGCCGGTCCGCAGCGCCTCTTCAAAGATGCGCAGCATATTGAGCGGGTCTTTGAGAAACGCCTTTTCATCGTCAACCGTCAGTCGGTTCTGCTTGATGGCATAGGGTGCCTTGGCGGACTTGCGACGGGACAAAAGCCGGGTCAGCATCGGCTCTCGCTTGGTGTGGGTTGCTTCCTGTGCGGTCAGGAAAATGCGGGTCAACTCCCCGACGCGCGTGGCGTGCCGGAAATAGTCCTGCATGAAATGTTCAACAGCGCGCCGGCCGCCTTCGTCCACATATCCCAGCCGGCTTGCCACCTCGACCTGCAGATCAAAGGTCAACTGGTCCAGCGGACGGCCTGTGATGAGGTGGAGATGGCAGCGCACCGCCCAGAGAAAGTCCTCTGCCCGGATGAAGGTCTGGAACTCTTCAAAGGTAAAGACGCCCTTTTCGACCAGTTCTTCCGCGCCGCGCACGCCGTAGACGTACTTGCCAATCCAATAGAGGGACTGAAGGTCGCGCAGGCCGCCCTTGCCCTCTTTGACGTTGGGCTCGACGACATATCTTTGTCCGCCCTGCTTGCGATGCCGCTCTGACCGTTCGGTCAGCTTTGCCTCGATGAAGTCCGATGTGGTGTTGCGAAACAAGTCGATCCAAAGCCGTTCGCGCAAAGTATCGGCCAGGTCTTCGGCACCTGCCAGGTAGCGGAATTCGACCAGGCTGGTGCGGATCGTGTAGTCTTCTCGGGCAAGGCGCAGGCAGTCCTTGATGGTTCGGGACGCGTGGCCGACCTTCAGTTTGAGGTCCCAAAGCATGTAGAGCATGGATTCGATTACGCTCTCGGCCCAAGGGGTAATCTTGTAAGGCGTCAGGAACAGCAGATCGACGTCCGATTGCGGTGCCATTTCGCCGCGGCCATAGCCACCCACGGCGATCAGGGTCAGCTTTTCGCCTTCTGTCGGGTTCGGACAGGGGTGGATGCGGTTAAGGGCCACGCTGAAAACGGTCGTGACCAGCTGGTCGGTCAGCCAGGAATAGGCATATTTGGTCGGCCGGGATGCGAATGGGTCTGCCACAAAGGCCTGCTCTATGGCCTTCATGGCAGACTGCCGAGCCTCGCTCAGCTCGCGCACAACCGCGCGCCGCATTTCGCGCGCGTCGACACAAGCGTCGAGAGCCGACGCAATCGCCAGCCTTACGGCCTCTTCGTTAAATATCTCCCGCCGGGGCAGGATCAGATCGGATGACGAAGAAAGGTCATGTGATGGGTCTGCGTCAGGCCGTGCCAGGTCAGGACCCGGCACCGCCAAAGCTTCGTGGGGCTGCTTCAAGTACGACCACCTGGTTGTTGCGGATCGTGGCTACGGCCAGTCCGCGTTGATTGGTGCCATTCGGCAAAAGACGGAATATCCCAGCGGTCCCCTGGAACCCCTGGGGCTGGGTGAGAGAGGCCGCCGACAGGGCATTGGGATCACCTTGGGCGACAAGCGCGCCAATCGCTGCGATCCCGTCATAGGCGAGGCCGGCAAGTGGATGCGGAGATTCTCCAAAGGCGGTAAAATAGCGGCTTTCAAAGATGTTTGTCATGTTCTGGTCAGGCATGGCGAACAGTCCGCCTTGCAACCCAGGTAGGGCGTAGCCCTGCGGTGCCACGTCCCAACGGGTCAGGCCAATATATTGGGTGGTTGCCGGGTCCAGTCCCCGCTCGGGCAGGGCGGTGGCCAAAATGGGCAGGTCGGCGTTGGCGCCTGCTGTCATCACGATCGCGTCGACGCCGCTCGAATTTGCGGCCTGGGCAATGCCGCTGGCAGCCGCAAAGATGCCGTCCTGGGACAGCGGATAGCTTTGCGATCCGATCAACGTCCCCCCTGCACCGCGCACTGCAGAGGCGACTGCGTCGCGCCCGACGTTGCCTTGCAGGTCATCTGCATGGACCGCCAGATAGCTGTTGATCCCGTTGCGCCGAGCGTACTGGACTAGACGCTCGGCGGTATTCTGGAATGTCTGCCCAAGGATAAAGACGTTGCCGCCTGCAATGGTCGGATTGTTTGAAAACGCCAGAACGTTGATCCCGGTATTGGCCAGGACCACCCCGGCGGCATTGGCCGAGTCGGCGAAGAGTGGCCCAAGCAGGATCATTGCCCCATCGTTATAGGCTTGGGTCGCCGCAATCGCCGCCTGATCAGCGGTCGCGCCGCTGCTGTAGACACGCAGATCGATGGTCACACCGTTCAGATCAGAGATCGCCATCCGCGCGGCATTCTCTAGGTTTCGGGCGAGGAAGTCGTTCGTTGCGTCATCCGTGCCGGTCGGCACCATCAGGGCCACCTTGACGGGTGCACCCGCTCGGACCTGAGGGGCTGGCCCACCAGAAGGGCCGGACAAGCCAACTGGGGTACAGGCGGCAAGCCAGCCCAGCGCCAAAACAGCGAAAATGCGGGTAGCGGCCTTGCGGCGACTGATCAAACGGGCAAACATGAAATCTCACTCCTTTGGGTGGCTCGGGGTGCATTCTGGCTTGAATGTCCTTTGCTCAGGCCAGGATGGCCCGCCATGATTATCGGAGCCATCATAAAGCGGAGGCTGCGCGGGTCTAGTTATGAATCATGAGTTGAAGTCCATTTCCGCCGGTCTCTACTTTGTTGCCACGCCGATCGGAACCGCCCGGGACATCACCCTACGTGGTCTCGACCTTTTGGCAAGCGTCGACGTTATTGCGGCAGAAGACACCCGGACGGCCCGAAAACTGATGGAAATTCACGGCATACCGTTGGGGAACCGGCCGGTGATCGCCTACCATGACCACTCCGGAGCGGGACAAAGGGACCGGATTGTTGAGATGATCTCGTCCGGTCGGTCGGTGGCCTATGTATCCGAAGCAGGTACGCCACTTGTCGCAGACCCTGGATATGCTCTGGGCCAGGCCGTGATAGGCGCGGGGTTCAAGGTCTATGCGGCCCCCGGCGCCTCGGCCGTGCTGGCGGCACTGGCCGTGGCGGGGCTGCCAACAGACCGTTTCGCCTTTCTCGGGTTCCTGCCGGCGGCGGAAAGCCAGCGAGAAACTGCGCTGGCCCAGGTGCGGGCGCTCGATATGACCCTCGTATTTTATGAATCGCCCAAGCGCGTTGGTGAAATGTTAGGGAATCTTGTGCAAGTGTTCGGAGGCGAGAGGAAAGGGGCTGTCTGCCGGGAATTGACAAAACGCTTTGAAGAGGTGCGCCGCGGCTCCTTGGAGGAGCTGGCACAGGCCTATGCAGGCGTTCCCGTAAAGGGCGAGATTGTCGTTGTCGTTGGTCGTCCGCAGGCCGAAACTGTCACGTCGGAAGATATCGAGGCTGCATTGCGCGAGGCGATGATGACCATGCGTGTAAAGGATGCCGCGGCCGTGGTTGCGGGAGCCTTCGGGCGGCCAAAGCGCGAAGTGTATCAGATTGCCCTTCATATGGGCGGCAAAGAGGATGGTTCGGGCGAATGAATTCAATTGCAAGGAACACTAGGGGATGTACGAGCTATCATTCAGGGGTTGCAGCAGAAGATATCGTGGCGCGGGACTATCGCAACCGTGGGCGATCCATTGCCTGCCGACGGTGGCGGGGGAAGTCCGGCGAAGTCGATCTGATCGCCCGCAACGACGACCAGGTGATCTTTATGGAGGTGAAGAAAAGCAGCAGTTTCGACAAGGCCGCGCTTATGTTGGGTCGGCGCCAGATGGATCGTCTTTGCTCGGCTGCCAGTGAGTTTCTGGCGGGTGAGCCGGCGGGACAAATGACGGATGTGAGATTCGACCTGGCGTTGGTCAACGGGCGGGGCGAGGTCCGTGTTATCGAAAATGCCTTTGGAGCAGTCTGACCAATAGGCCCCATTGCGCGGCGAGCGGGGTTGGGCCATGTATCGGTCTAACTCCGGAGAAAAGGCTGTCCAAATGACCCTTAATGTTGCTTTCCAAATGGACCCGATCGGGTCGATCAACATTGACGCAGACAGCAGCTTTCGTCTGGCAGAAGAGGCTCAGGCAAGGGGTCACAGCCTGTTCTACTACACGCCTGACCGACTTGCCTATGAAGAAGGTCGGATAACGGCGCGGGGTTGGCCTTTGACCGTTCGTCGGGTGAAGGGAGACCATTTCGAGCTTGGAAATGAGCAACAGGTCGATCTGAGCAGCTTCGACGTGGTCTGGTTGCGCCAGGATCCGCCGTTTGACATGGGCTACATCACGACCACTCATCTCCTAGATATGCTTCGCGACACCACTTTGGTGGTGAATGACCCATTTTGGGTGCGCAACTATCCCGAGAAGCTTCTGGTTCTGCAATTCCCGGATCTGACCCCGCCAACTGCGATTGCGCGCGACCTTGCGACCCTGCGGGCCTTTCGCGCAAAGCATGGAGACATTATTCTCAAGCCTCTTTACGGGAACGGCGGGGCGGGTGTCTTCAAACTGACGAGCGATGACAGCAACCTTGCGTCGCTTCATGAGATGTTCACTGGCATCAACCGGGAGCCGCTGATCGTTCAGAAGTTCCTTCCGGCGGTCCGCAAGGGCGACAAGCGGGTGATTTTGGTCGACGGCGAACCTGTCGGCGCCATCAATCGCGTCCCGGCCGAAGGGGAGACGCGGTCGAACATGCACGTTGGTGGTCGACCGGAAAAGGTGGCCCTGACAGAGCGGGACAGGGAGATATGCGCCCGCATAGGTCCGTTGTTGCGCGAAAAGGGGCAGATCTTTGTTGGCATCGATGTGATTGGGGATTGGTTGACGGAAATCAACGTGACCTCGCCGACCGGCATCCAGGAGCTTGAACGCTTTGACGGGGAAAACATCGCCGCCAAGGTCTGGGAGGCCATCGAGGCGCGTCGTCGGGGCTAGGGCCAAGAATTTTCGCGAAAATTCTTCCCCGCTCGGCGTTCAGCTTTCTTTGGTCATGGTCAACCTGTAGCTCACCGCTTCGGCGACATGGTTGCGCCTGACGTTTTCGCTTTCGTCCAGATCAGCTATGGTGCGCGCCACGCGCAGGACCCTGTGGTAGCCGCGTGCGGACAGGCCGAACCGCTCCGCCACCTTGGACAAAAGCGCCCGCCCTTTGGGGTCCGGGGTCGCGACCTCTTCCAGCATCTGCCCTTCGGCATCGGCATTCAGCCTCAGCCGTTCATGGTCGGCATAGCGACGCGCTTGCCGCTGTCGTGCCGCGCCGACCCGGTCGGCGACCTGCGCAGAGGACGCCCCGGTTTCAGGCAGGTCGAGGTCCGAAAAGGCCACCGGTGGGACTTCGACCCGTAGATCGATCCTGTCCATCAAAGGCCCCGAAATCCGGCCAAGGTAGTCCTCACCGCACTGTGGCACCCGTGCGCAGGCTCTGGCCGGGTCGGCGAGATAGCCACATTTGCAGGGGTTGGCAGCGGCGACGAGCAGGAATCGGCAGGGATAGCGGATATGGGCATTGGCTCTGGCCACCACGACCTCTCCGGTCTCGATCGGCTGCCGCAACGTTTCTAGCACGGCCCGCGGAAACTCCGGAAATTCGTCCATGAACAGGACGCCATTGTGCGCCAGGCTGATCTCCCCCGGCTTCGCGCCCCGGCCACCCCCGACGATCGCGGCCATAGAGGCGGTGTGATGCGGTTCCCGAAAGGGCCGCGTCCGGCTGATCCCGCCTTCCTCGATCAGGCCTGACAGCGAATGGATCATCGAGGTCTCAAGCGCCTCTGCCGGCGACAGTGGCGGCAGGATGCCGGGCATCCTCGCGGCAAGCATGGATTTGCCCGACCCGGGTGAGCCGACCATCATCAGGTGGTGTCGCCCTGCCGCCGCGATCTCAAGCGCCCGTTTGGCCCGTTCCTGGCCTTTGACGTCCCTCAGGTCACGGACCGAGGGGTCGCGCTGTACTTCGCCGGGTTCGGACGGGCTAAGCGTTTGGGCCCCGGTGTAGTGGCGAATGACCTCGGACAGGCTGCGGGCCCCGATCACTTCGGCTGATCCGACCCATGCCGCCTCTGCCCCGCAGGCGCTGGGGCAGAGCAACATCCGTTCATGTTGTGCGGCGGTCATTGCGGCAGGAAGGGCGCCGATCACCGGAACAAGGGTCCCGTCGAGGGACAGTTCTCCCAAGGCGACAGTCCGCGACGCGTCCTCATGTGGAATGATTTCGAGGGCGGCAAGCAGGGCGACAGCGATCGGCAGGTCGAAGTGCGACCCTTCCTTGGGCAGGTCCGCTGGCGACAGGTTGACAGTGATCCGTTTGGACGGAAGGGCGATCGACATGGTCGTCAAAGCGGCGCGGACCCGTTCGCGCGCCTCCGAGACGGCCTTGTCGGCAAGCCCGACGATTGCGAAGGACGGAATGCCCGGCGTGACCGCGCATTGAACCTCGACCAACCGGGCCTCGACCCCTTCAAAGGCTACCGTATATGATGTCGCGACCACCCGGCCCACCCCTTCAAAGTTGGTTAACGCTAGAAGGGATTGGTTTACGGATGGTTAAGGCCTTGGACGTGCGACGCTATCGCTCCAACCTCAAAGCAGTTTGAGAAAGGCTGGCCAGGCACCGGGATCGGCCACCGTCTTGTCCCGGCAGAACGCATTGCAGAACCCGAAGACCCTTCCATTCATCTCCATCAGGTGCGTCACCGGCTTTCCTGAATAGGGGCAGACCGCATTTTCCGCCTCTCCCGTTTCGATGGCCCGCGCGGGTAGGGGGACCGGTCCCGGCCAGTCGCCGGTTTCCCATGGTCGGGCATAGACCGGCTGATCCGGCAGGTCGACAAGGCCCATGGCACGCCATTTTCGGAAGGATGGGTGTCCCAGATGGGCCGCGACATAGGCCAGTCCGCTTTGGCTGACCGGCAGGTTGTAGCCCGCGATCCGTGCGGCGATGGGCGCGTAAAAGGCATCCGCCGCGCTGTAGTCGCCGCAAAGCCAAGGCCCCTTGGACCCGGTGGTGTCGCGGGCCCAGTCCCAGATCTGGCAAAGTCGCGCCAGATCATCGAGAACCGCCTGAGGTGGGGCACAGTCCAGATAGCTGACCCGCAGGTTCATCGGGCAATGGCCTCGGATCGCGCCGAAACCGGAATGCATCTCTGCGGCCAGAACGCGGGCCGTTGCCCGCGCGGCCGGTGCGCTGGGCCAAAGACCTGCGTCGGGGTGGCGTGAGGCCAGTTCCTCGGCAATGGCCAGGCTTTCGGGGATCACCGTGCCTTCCGGGGTTCGCAGCGTCGGGGCGGTGCGGGCAGGCACATAGTCCCGCAGCATGATGCCCAGTTCATCCGAGTATAGCCGCGCCAGATGGGTCTGCACCGGAATGCCAAAGGCGTCAAATAATAGCCAGCCGCGCAAGCTCCAGCTTGAATAAGCGCGATCACCGATAACGAGGTCGTAGGGCATTGCAGGCTCCGGGTTCAGGTCAGGGCAGATTGCCCGGTTGGCTCCGAGTGGAAAAGCGACGATTTGTGCGAGGGCCCATCAGAGACGATGATTGATGACCTCGGCACTCCAGCCGTCTGGTCCGGTGTTCAGACAGGTCACAGACAGATTGTCGATCCGGTGGGCAAAGACCTCGACCGCTGTCACCCCAAGCGCCCTTTGCACCTGCGTCAGGATTGCGCCGAAATGACAGACCACGATCAGGTCAGACGCCGCCGTGCTCAGATGGTCATCGACCCCTTGTCCAACCCGCGATGCAAGGCCGTCCCAACTTTCGCCGCCGGGTGGGGCGACGGTGCCCGGTTGGTCCCAGAAGGCCCGGATCAGCTCGGGGTCCTCGGCCTCGACCTCGGCATGGCCGCGCATTTCCCAATCGCCAAAATGAATCTCGCGCAGCCGGTTGTCATGGGGGTGGCGGTAGCGGCCATCGGCGATGGCATCTGCCGTCGCAATCGCTCGACTTAGGTCGGACGAAACGACGGGCGCGTCCGGCAGGTAAAGCGACAGTCGGTTCAAAGCGGCATGATCCGACAGATCGGCGGGCAGATCGGTCCAGCCGACCATGCCCTTTGCGTGGGTGGGGCCATGCCGAACCAGCCAAAGACGCGTCACGGCAGCACCCCTTTCAGCACAAGGGGCAGGCCCGCCATGACGGCGATGACTGTATCAGCCTGCCCGGCGAGGCGCTGGTTCAGCTTACCCTGCGCATTGCGGAATGTCCGGGCAAGAGCGTTTTCCGGCACAATCCCCGCGCCGACTTCGTTGGACACGATAATGACCGGGGCAGGGCAACGGGCCACCGCCTCCAGAAGGTCGGCCTCTGCCGCTGCGGCGTCTGCCTCGCCCAGAATGATGTTGGTCAGCCAGAGTGTCGCGCAGTCGATCAGGACCGCTTCGCCGCCGCTGACGGTGGATAGGGCGCTTGCCAGATCGACGGGTTCTTCGACCGTGCGCCATCCTGTTCCGCGGTCGTCTTTGTGGCGGTCGATCTTGGCCTGCATCTCGCTGTCAAAGGCCTGAGCGGTGGCGATGTAGACAGGTTTCAGCCCGCTGGAAAGGACGAGCCTTTCCGCGAATGCCGTCTTGCCCGAGGCCGCGCCGCCTAGAACGAATGTGAAACTCTGCAATGGCATTAAGTCATCTTTCTTTGATCCGACCCGATTAAGCGAACGTAAACATCCGTGACAAGCACGTAGAGCGTGGCCAACACGATAACAGGGGGTACTTTCTTATGGCGCTAGACGGATATTCCGATCAAACGATGTCTCGCAAAGCGATGAAGGCAGAGCTTCTCGATGCCGAGACAGAGCTGAGACTGGCCTATGCCTGGCGGGACGAGCGTGACGAGCAGGCGCTGCACCGTCTGATCACGGCCTACATGCGGCTTGCCATTTCGATGGCCTCCAAATTCCGCCGTTATGGTGCGCCGATGAACGACCTGATTCAGGAAGCGTCGCTGGGCCTGATGAAGGCGGCTGACAAATTTGACCCCGACCGGGGCGTGCGCTTTTCGACCTATGCGGTCTGGTGGATCAAGGCGTCGATCCAGGATTACGTGATGCGCAACTGGTCGATGGTCCGGACCGGGTCGACCTCGTCGCAAAAGTCGCTGTTCTTCAACATGCGCCGCGTTCAGGCCCGGTTGGAGCGGGAGGCCGCTGCCGAAGGCAAGACGCTGGCGGGTCACGAGCTGCGCCGGATGATCGCCGAAGAAGTGGGCGTGCCCTTGCATGACGTCGAGATGATGGAAGGCCGCCTGTCCGGTTCTGACTACTCGCTCAACGCCACCCAATCGGCCGAAGATGAGGGGCGCGAGTGGATCGAGGCGCTGGAAGACGATTCCATGCAGGCCGACGAACGTGTCGAGAATTCGCATGACACCGAAACCCTGCGCCACTGGCTGCTGAGCGCGCTGTCCAACCTGAACGAGCGTGAGCGGTTCATCGTGCGTGAACGCAAGCTGCGCGAAGAACCCCGCACGCTGGAAAGCCTCGGTGATGAGCTGGGCCTCTCCAAAGAGCGGGTTCGCCAGCTCGAAGCTGCAGCCTTTGGCAAGATGCGCAAAAGCCTTGAGAACCAAAGCCGGGAAGTGTTGAACTTCCTCGCATGAGACCTGTATTGATCGCCGCCGCGGTCTGGGCCGCGTCGGCGCTCTCGTCTGGGGAGCAGACCCTGCCAGACGCGGAAATTTATGTGTTGGGCGAGGTTCATGACAACCCCGCCCATCATGACGTTCAGGCCGACCTTACCTCCCAAATTGCGCCGGTGGCTCTGGTGTTCGAAATGCTGACCCCGGCACAGGCCGAGGCTGGACAGGATGCGGCGCGGGACGACGAAACCGCCCTTGCGACCGCCTTAGGCTGGGCGAATAGTGGCTGGCCGGACTTTGCGCTTTACGCGCCGATCTTTGCGGCAGCCCCGGAGGCCACTCTGTTCGGGGCGGCACTTGAACGACCGGTCCTCATGGACGCAATTTCAGAGGGCGCCGCCGCGACATTCGGAATGGAGGCTGACCAATACGGTCTTGCCCCTCTGTCACCTGAAGATCAGGCAGCCCGCGAAGAGATACAGGCCATCGCACACTGCGATGCCCTGCCTGCCCAGATGTTGCCCGGAATGGTCGAGGTTCAGCGCCTGCGCGACGCCGCCTTTGCCCGCACCGCGATCGAGGCGTTTGAGGTGACGGGCGGCCCGGTGGTGGTGATCACCGGAACCGGACACGCTCGCGCCGACTATGGTGTGCCGGCCTATATCCGGGCGGCCCGACCCGACATCACGGTCTTTACATTGGGCCAGGTCGAGGGCGATGAAGCCTACCCCGACACCCTTTTCGATATGGTGATCCGGACGGACCCCACCCCGCGCGAGGATCCCTGCGCGGTCTTTCAGTAGCGACGCCGCTTCTATCCCACCCTGTCGCCCCTGATTGCCCTTGCCGCGCAATGTGCCTAGGGTCGCCATTGTTCTGACCAGAGGGCCGAGATGCTGACTGACAAGCACATTCTGCTGATCGTGAGCGGCGGGATCGCCGCCTTCAAGGCGCTCGACCTCGTGCGCCGTTTGAAAGAGCGGGGGGCAAGGGTCACGCCTGTGCTGACAAAGGGCGGGGCGCAATTCGTCACGCCCCTCAGCCTGTCTGCCCTGAGTGGGGCCAAAGTCTATCAGGACCTCTTTGATCTGACCGACGAGGCCGAGATGGGCCATATCGAACTCAGCCGCGCGGCGGACCTGATCGTCGTGGCCCCGGCGACCGCTGACCTGATGGCAAAGATGGCGGGCGGGCAGGCGGATGATCTGGCCTCGACCCTGCTACTGGCCACGGACACGCCTGTGCTGATTGCGCCGGCGATGAATGTCCGCATGTGGGACCATCCTGCAACCCAACGCAATCTGGCCACGCTGAAAAGCGACGGCATTTTGACTGTCGGCCCCAATCAGGGCGACATGGCCTGTGGTGAATATGGCTATGGACGGATGGCGGAACCTCTTGAGATTGTGGATGCGATATCGGACGCTCTTGCCGATGGGCCGTTGAAAGGGTGCCACGTGCTTGTCACGTCGGGTCCCACCCATGAACCGATTGATCCGGTGCGCTACATCGCCAACCGGTCCTCTGGTGCGCAGGGGACCGCGATTGCGAAGGCCCTTGTCGCCTTGGGGGCCAGGGTCACCTTTGTGACCGGCCCCGCCTCTGTCCCGCCGCCTGCGGGCGTCGATCTGCGCCCGGTCGAAACGGCCCAAGAGATGCTGGACGCCGTCAAGGCCGCCTTGCCCGCGGACGCTGCCGTCTTTGCCGCCGCGGTGGCCGATTGGCGGGTCGCTTCTGCGTCGGATCGCAAGATCAAGAAAGAGGCGGGCGCCCTGCCACAACTGACCTTTGCCGAGAACCCCGACATTCTGGCCCATGTCGCAGGCCTCAGGCAGGGGCGACCGGCGCTTGTGGTTGGGTTTGCCGCGGAAACCAATGATGTCGTCGCACATGCCACCGCCAAAAGGGCGCGCAAGGGGTGTGACTGGATCGTCGCCAACGATGTGTCGCCCGAAACGGGGATCATGGGCGGGTCCGAGAATGCCGTGACAATCATCACTGCCGAAGGGGCCGAGGAGTGGCCCCGCATGGGCAAAGACGCCGTCGCAACCCGGCTCGCCGCCCGGATCGCCGTTCGCATTGCCGACCAGATTGCCGGAATGCCGACATGACAGGCACGCCCGTTGTTCTGATCCAATGGCTCGACGACGCGGATCAAAGCCTGCCTTTGCCCTCCTACCAGACCGCCGGGGCGGCGGGTGCAGACATCTGCGCCAATTTCCCGCCCGATCAGCGGACCGGGGTCGAGATCCCGCCCGGCGCGCGCGCGCTTGTGCCGACGGGCATCGCAGTCGCGATTCCTGCCGGATACGAAATGCAGTTGCGGCCCCGCTCTGGTCTGGCGTTGAAACATGGGATCACCCTGCCCAACAGCCCCGGCACGATCGACAGCGACTATCGGGGGCCACTGGGGGTGATCGTGATGAACGCAGGTGCGGCCCCCTTTCATATCTTTCACGGAGACCGGATCGCACAGGCGGTGATTGCACCGGTAGTGCAGGCCAGTTTTGTCGTGGCCGAGGAACTGGACAAGACAGATCGCGGCGGCGGCGGTTTTGGCTCGACCGGAGTGGGCGAGTGATCCTTGTCGGTGTGATGGTGGCCGTCCTTTGGGGGATTGGTGCCGCGATGGGCGCGCCACGGCGGGCCCGATGGACGATGATCGGCATTCTGATGTCCGGGGTCCTCCTGATCCAGTTTACCCTTCCTGATGGCCATCCCTTGAGGGCCGCTACGGGTGCAGAGCCTGCGTTCTGGCTGCTCATCCTCGCCTTTGTTGGGGTGTTCTGGCTGTATCGGCAGGGGCTTGGCTGGATGCGGTCGAGGTCACAACCGGTGGCGGAGCCCGCTCCTGCACCCAACGCGGCCTTCAGCGAGGCAGAGCTGAACCGATATGCCCGCCAGATCGTCCTGCGCGAAATCGGCGGGCCGGGGCAAAAGGCCCTGCGCAACGCGAAGGTACTGGTGATCGGGGCAGGGGGCCTTGGCTCGCCAGCGCTCCAATACCTCGCAGCCTGCGGGGTGGGAACGATCGGTGTCATTGACGACGATCTGGTCGAGGGGGCGAACCTTGCCCGTCAGGTGATCCACGCGGACGCGATGATCGGTCAGCCCAAGGTGTTTTCGGCCGCCGCTGCCATGACGGCCCAGAACCCGTTTGTCACCGTCAAACCCTATCACAGACGGCTGACCGAGGATGTCGCAGAGGGCCTTGTGGACGACTATGACATTGTCCTCGATGGAACCGACAACTTTGACAGCCGCTACCTGATCAACCGGACCTGCGTGGCACTGGGCAAACCGCTGGTGGCCGCGGCGCTGACGCAGTGGGAGGGTCAGATATCCGTCTATGACCCGGCACAGGGTGCCCCCTGCTATGCCTGCGTCTTTCCCCAATCACCGGACCCGTCACTGGTTCCCTCCTGCGCCGAAGCCGGGGTTCTTGGGCCCTTGCCGGGGGTGGTCGGGGCGATGATGGCGGTTGAAACGGTCAAGCTCTTGACCGGCGCGGGCGACAGCCTGCGGGGCCGGTTGATGATCTACGATGCGCTCTATGCTGAAAACAGGGTCATCAAGATATCCAAACAACCGGACTGTGCTGTCTGCGGCACCGGTTCTGCCGTCTAGTCCTTGCCAACGGCCAAGGGCACGCCATACTCGCTGCAATCAACCTATGGGGAGACTTCTGCAATGAAGAGCATTCTGACACTGGCCGTCGTCGCGGCAGGCCTTGCAACCCAGGGCATGGCCGCTGGCCATCTGCCTGATATGGGCGGACAGGAAATCGTGGTCGTGACCGAAAACGCCTATCCGCCGCTGCAGTTTCTGGACGGCGACGGCAATGCCATCGGCTGGGAATATGACGCCATGGCCGAGATCGCCAAGCGGCTGAACCTGACGGTGACCTATGAGAACATCTCCTGGGACGCGATGATCCCGGCGGTGAGCGAAGGCCAGTTCGATATGGGCATGACCGGCATCACCATCCGCGAAGATCGGGCCGAGGTTGTCGATTTCTCGCAAAGCTACATGACCAGCCAGATGGTCATGATGGTGCGCGGCGATGAAGAGCGGTTCACCGATGCCGCCTCTTTTGCGGCTGATCCAGACCTGCTGATGGCCGCCCAGCCCGGCACCACGCCCTTTTATGTCGGCGTCTACGATGTGCTGGACGGTGATGAAGCAAACCCCCGTATCCAGCTGATGGAAACCTTTGGTGCGACAGTTCAGGCCTTGATTGCAGGTGACGTCGACCTGATCCTGACCGACGGCACCGCGGGCAATGGCTATGTCGATGCATCTGACGGTGGGCTCAAGCTGATCGGAGAGCCTTTGGGCACTGAGGACTTCGGCTTTATCTTCCCCAAGGGATCGGCGTTCGTGGAGCCGATCAATGCGGCCATCGCCTCAATGGCCGAGGACGGAACGCTTGACGCGCTCAATACCCGCTGGTTCCTCGAGTACAAGCTGGGCGAATGAGGTACGGGCCTGAGGGCCCGGCCGGGAAGAGGCACGGATGATCCCAACCTCTCCCAATGACGAGGACTTTCCCTGGTGGCTGCTGATCGTGGTGGCCATCGGGGCATGGCTTTTCTGGCGGGTCCTGTCGGACGATACCTATACCCAAGTGCTGTCGACCCTGTCCCGGGGTATCATGATCACGATCGTCGTGACGCTGATTGCCTATTTCGGGGCCTGCGTGTTGGGCCTTGCCCTTGCCATGGCGGCCCTGTCCCGGTCCATCTGGCTGCGCCAGGCCTCGCGGCTTTATGTTGAGGTGATGCGGGGCATCCCGATCATTGTTCTGTTGCTCTACGTCGCCTTCGTCCTCGCGCCGGCCCTTGTCGCATTCTGGAACTGGGCAACGGGCCCCTTGGGCTGGGAGCCGATCCGGGGCCGCGACTTTCCCTTGTTATGGCGGGCGGTGATTGCCCTGACGCTGGCCTATGCGTCGTTCCTGGCGGAGGTCTTTCGCGCCGGACTGCAATCGGTGGACAAGGGCCAGATCGAGGCTGCCGAAGCGCTGGGCCTGAACCGCTGGCTGCGGTTTCGCCATATCGTGTTCCCGCAGGCCTTCCGCACGATCCTGCCGCCCCTGGGCAATGATTTCGTCGCCATGGTCAAGGATTCATCACTGGTCAGCGTCTTGGGGGTGACCGACATCACCCAGTTGGGCAAGGTTACGGCGGCGGGGAATTTTCGGTATTTCGAGACCTACAATGTGGTGGCTTTGATCTACCTGACGATGACCATCGGTTTGTCCCTAATTCTGCGCCGGCTGGAAAAGCGGCTGCGTGCCAAGGATGCCCGGTGACGGTTCGGGCCCCTCGTGAGGCCCCTCCGGGGGGAGTATTTTTGACAAAGCGAAGGGGAGGTGTGGCGCTGTGTGCCGTGCGGACCTAGGTATGAGCCAACAAGGAGAGCCTGCGATGACCAACCCGCTTTTGACCGACTGGACGACACCTTTTGGATTGCCCCCCTTTGATCTGATTGCGGATGCCGATTTTGCACCTGCCGTCGAGGAGGCACTGGCAGAGGCGCGGGTGGCCGTAGCCGCGATCGCCGAGGCGGAGGCCGAGCCGACATTTGCCAATACCATTGAGGCGCTGGAGCTGGCGGACGCCCGGCTGGGCCAGGTCCTGTCCGCGTTCTGGGCGCTGGCCGGCGCTGACAGCAATCCGGCCCGCGAGGCCTTGCAGCGCGATTTTGCACCGCTTTTGTCGGCCTACGGGTCAGAGGTGTCGTCGAATACCGCCCTATTTGCCCGGATCGAAGCCCTTTGGGAGAACCGTGAGGCGCTGGATCTGACCCCTGAGCAGGCCCGTGTCCTGATGCTTACCCGGCGTGGTTTTGTCCGCCAGGGTGCGCAGCTGACGGGTGACGCGGCAGAGCGGCTGAAAGCGGTGAAGTCCCGGCTGGCCGTGCTGGGGACGCAGTTCACCCAGAACCTGCTTGCCGATGAGCGGGACTGGATGATGCCGCTGGCCGAGGCCGATTTGGCAGGCTTGCCTGACTTCGTCGTGGCGAGCGCCCGGGCGGCAGGTGAGGAAAAGGGGGCGGGCGGCCCCGTGGTGACCCTGTCGCGGTCCCTGATCGTGCCGTTCCTGCAGTTTTCCCCGCGTCGGGATCTGCGCAAGCGCGCCTATGAGGCCTGGGTCGCCCGAGGCGAGAATGGCGGCGAGACGGACAATCGCGCCATCGCCGCCGAGACGCTGAAACTGCGTGAGGAGCGGGCACAGCTTTTGGGGTATGCCAGTTTTGCCGATTACAAGCTCGAGACCGAGATGGCGGGCACGCCGGGGGCGGTTCGCGACCTTCTGATGCAGGTCTGGACGCCTGCCCGGGCCGCCGCCGAGGCCGATGCGACTGTTTTGGAGCAGATGCTGTTGGCCGACGGCGAAGCTGGCCCGCTGGAGCCTTGGGACTGGCGCTACTATTCTGAGAAGCGTCGCCAGGCGGAGCATGACCTCGATGAAGTGGCGCTGAAGCCCTACTTGCAGCTCGATCGGATGATCGAGGCGGCCTTTGCCTGTGCCAACCGTCTGTTTGGCCTGGAGTTCGAAGAGATTGAGGCCCCCCGCTATCACCCTGATGTCCGTCTTTGGGAGGTCCGCCGCGATGGCGCACATGTCGCTGTGTTCATTGGCGACTACTTTGCCCGCGGGTCAAAGCGGTCCGGTGCCTGGTGTTCCGCGATGCGCAGCCAGCAACGCCTTGCCGCGGACCTGCGCCCCCATGTGATCAACGTCTGCAACTTTGCCAAGCCTGCGGCGGGTGAACCGGCCCTGTTGTCCTATGACGATGCCCGGACCCTGTTTCACGAGTTTGGCCATGCCCTGCACCAGATGCTGTCGGATGTGACCTACGAATCCATTTCGGGCACCTCTGTGGCCCGCGACTTCGTGGAACTGCCGAGCCAGCTTTATGAGCACTGGCTTGAGGTGCCCGAGGTTCTGGAAGAATTTGCCACCCATGCCGAGACCGGCGCGCCGATGCCGCGTGACATGCTGGACCGGATGCTGGCGGCTTCGACCTATGACATGGGATTTCAGACGGTCGAATACGTCGCCTCTGCCCTTGTAGATCTGGCCTTCCATGATGGGCCTGCGCCGGTGGACCCGATGCAGAAACAGGCCGAGGTGCTGGCGGGCATCGGCATGCCCCATGCCATTCGCATGCGCCATGCGACCCCGCATTTTGCCCATGTCTTTGCCGGCGACGGCTATTCCAGCGGCTACTACAGCTATATGTGGTCCGAGGTGATGGACGCCGATGCCTTTGCCGCCTTTGAAGAGGCGGGCGATCCTTTTGATCCCACTTTGGCCAAGAAGCTGGAAGAGACGGTTCTTTCGTCTGGTGGATCCGTGGATGCAGCAGAACTTTACACCGCTTTTCGGGGTCGGATGCCGGGGGTCGACGCATTGTTGAAGGGCCGGGGTCTGTTGGACGCCGCCTGAGAGGCGTTTAGCCTGCCCGGGGATCCTCGGGGTGCCGTTGCACCCCGACGGGGTCCTTGTGGATCAGCACATCCGCTCTGGGATATTGGGCAATGATGGCTCGCCGCAGCGCGGCACCTATGCTGTGCGCTTCGGCCAGGGTCTGTCCGCCGTCGAGTTCAATATGCAGATTGACGAAGACCCGGCTGCCAGCGACCCGCGTCTTGAGGTCATGATGCCCCCTGACGCCGGGAAAGTCGGTAGCGATCGCAGAGATGCCTGCGATCAGTTCGGGGTCTGCGCGCCGGTCCATAAGTGCGTCCCAGGCCCCGCGGCCGATCCGCCAGGCGCCAAGGGCCATGATGGCCGCCGCGATCAGGGCGACGACCGAATCGATCTGCCCAAGCCCGAACCGCGCCGAGGCCCAAAGTGCCAGCAGGGCCCCCGCATTGGGGATGAGGTCGCCAACATAGTGCAGGGAATCTGCCGCAACGACCCTGTTTCCGGTCAGCCGCGCTACCCGGCGCTGCCAAAGCACCAGGGCGATTGTGATCACGATCGAAAAGATGATCACGGCCATGCCAGCCCCTTCGGAGGTCAGCTCTACCGTTGTGTCCGAGACAAGCCTTTGCAGCGCTGCGCCCGCGATCACCAAGGCAGAGATCGTGATAAAGACCGATTGCCCCAAGGCGGCCAGATCCTCGGCCGAGGAGTGTCCGAAGGCGTGATCCTCATCTGCGGGCTTGGCTGCATAGGCAATCGCGGCCAGCCCACCCAGTGACATGAGCAGGTCAAGGCCCGAATCGGCGAGGGTCGCGGCGATCGACAGCGATCCAGTGACCGAAAGGGCCCAAAGCTTGGCCAGGACCAGGACAAGCGCAACCGTGACGGACAGGAGTCCTGCCGACAGGTTCAGGCGTGTCTGTGAATGATCCGGCGACATAAGGGCCTCGTTTGATGCGGGTCTCTCCTGCTACGCGCCTGCGCCTCTGCGGGCAAGCCTAGTCCCGGATCAAGCTTAGTCCCGTATCTCGTCGGCTTCGACACCCCACAGGGCTGATTTCGGCGCCCAGCCGCGGTAGCCTGCGACCGAGATCCGGCACCAGTCCGGTTCGCAGGTGCCAAGCCGGGCGATTACCCCAGCCTCAAGCAGCGCCGATTCAGGGGCCGCCTCGTCCGGTCGGCTGCGCAGGGCCAGCATATCCTTATCCACGATGACGGTTCGGTTGCCGGACAACAGGGCGTAGTGGACCCACCCGCCGAGTCCTTCGCGGTCGACGACCCGCCGCCAATGCCCGTATTCGGCAGTGACAAGCAGGGGCATGTCCCGGCGCAGGAACACCCAGTCGATCCGGTGTGACAAGGATGGACCGCGCCGCACATTCCCTTCGCTGGTCTTGAGCGACACATAGCGGGGCAGGGGCAGGTTGGTTTCCGGGCCAACGGCAGGGCCTTCGACGGGTTCGGCGACGCTTGCCGGGACCGCTTCAATTATGGCCGTATCCTCGACTTCGGGTTGGGTTCGGGGCGGCTCGGCGGCAAGCTTTGCCTCAGTCGGTGTGTCGATTTGCGGTGCCTCGGGTGCAGGTACGACAAGGCTTGCGGGCCGTGGTTCGGGCCGCAGCTGCTGGGCGACCCCGGCAGTGCCGAGGTGGATCATTGCGAGTGCGGCCAAAAGGCCGAGTCCCGACAGGAAAGTCTTGTGCACGATATCCCTCGATCTGCCTATCGTCGCGTGAGGTTCTTGTGCCTCACGTCGGTTGCGTTCAGCTTGCCATCAATGCACTGTCTTGGAAAGTCGGGGAGGACCAGAGATGCCAGGGAAACGGTTGAGTGTTGTCGTGACGCGACGGTTGCCCGAAGCAGTCGAGACGCGGATGACCGAGTTGTTCAATGTCACGCTGCGCGAGGACGACACCCCGCTGACCCGCGCCCAACTGGGCGAGGCGATGGCAACGGCCGACGTTCTGGTGCCGACGATCACCGATACCATTGATGCCGCCCTGCTGGCGCAGGCGGGCGAAAAGCTCAAGCTGATCGCGAATTTCGGGGCAGGTATCGACCATGTCGACGTGGCCACCGCCCGCCAGCGTGGCATTCTGGTGTCCAATACCCCCGGCGTCGTGACCGAGGACACCGCCGATATGACCATGGCCCTGATCCTTGCCGTCACCCGCCGCATCCCCGAGGGGCTTGCCCTGATGCAGGCAGGTGGCTGGACAGGTTGGGCACCGACCGCGATGCTGGGCGGTCGGGTTGGGGGCAGGCGGCTGGGCATTCTGGGCATGGGCCGCATCGGGCAGGCCGTCGCCCGCCGGGCTGCTGCCTTTGGCATGCAGATCCACTATCACAACCGCAAGCGTCTGCGCCCCGAGGTCGAAGAAGCCCTGGAAGCCACCTATTGGGAAAGCCTCGACCAGATGGTTGCCCGCATTGACGTCCTGTCGATCAACTGTCCCCACACACCTTCTACGTTCCATCTTATGAACGCCCGCCGCCTCAAGCTGATGAAGCCGTCTTCGGTCATCGTAAACACCTCGCGTGGCGAGGTCATCGACGAGAACGCCTTGACCCGTATGCTGCGCGCCAATGAGATCGCGGGGGCAGGGCTGGATGTCTACGAGCGTGGGGTGGAACTGAACCCCCGCCTGCGTGAACTGCCCAATGTCGTGCTGTTGCCGCATATGGGGTCTGCGACCGTCGAGGGCCGGATCGAGATGGGCGAAAAGGTCATCATCAACATCAAGACCTTCGCCGACGGGCACCGCCCACCGGACCTTGTGGTGCCGGGGATGCTATGACCCCTCCGTCTTTGGGTCAAAGTGTCTGGGCGTATTCCACCAGTTGATCGACCACGATGCCCCAGCCGACATAAAAGCCCATGTTTTCATGCATCTTGCGCGATTCTTCTGACCGATGTCGCGCCGTTGCCGTGTACTGGCTCCCACCATCGCCATCAGGGGCAATGTCGATGATCGCCGTCATGAAAGGCTCGGGGTTTGGTTTCCAGCCTTCGCTGAAGGCGTCCGTAAACACGATCCGGCTGTTTTCGATCAGGTCCAGATAGATCCCGTTGTTCTCCATGACGTTGCCTTCAACGTCAAAGGTAGTGTTGAACCGCCCGCCGACCTTCAGGTCGATGTCGCAGGCGGTGACAAGGTTGGGCCTTGGCACAAAGAACTGCATGACATGCGCAGGCGTGGTCCAGCAGGTCCAGACCACCGATGGCGGAATGGGAAGGGTGCGGGTGAACGAAAGATCAGTGCTCGGGTCAAGGTCCATGACGTCCTTTCTGCCTCAAAGGGCACGCTGCCGGACTGGCAATGCCCAAGGCTAGATTGGCGCCGGACGCGCGGCAAGCCCGACTTGGAAAACCTATCTGTTCGGTGGCCAGACAGCGGGGAGCTTGGCCTTGGCCTTGCCCTTTTCCATGATCGGAATGTAGCGGTTCATGGAATGCTGAAGCCCGGTGATGGGGGTCTTGGCCAGCCATTTGACCGATCCGATCCGCCGATAGCCGTTGGCCGCCAGTGGGAAACGCCCAACCGGATCATCGGCATAGACGATGTTCATCACCCAACCCTCCTTGGCCAGCATATCCGGCCCAAATCGGGGTTGGGGCGAAGCAAAGCAAAGGGTCGGCACGCCGTAGTGACACCCTAGGATCTGTGCCGAGGCCGCGCCAAGGGAATGGCCGATGATATAGGTGGGTCTGCGATTGCCCAGAAAGGCGTGAATGGCCTTAGCATGCAAGGCAAAGCCCCGGTGCCACTTGGCATTGCCGATGCAGGTTCCCACCTCATCCCAGCCGACCTGCTGACCGGACACGAGCATGGTGTTGAAGTTGAACCGCAGCCAGTCGGTCCAGTGGTTTGTGCCGGGAATGATCAGGGTGCCGTCCTTCAGGAACCAGGCTTGCACCCCGCCCCGGTCAAGGCTGTCCTGCAAGGGCGGCATCAGCCCGGCGCCAAGGTAGCTGTTGCGGGCCAGCGTGGCGGCCTTCATCACATCCATCTGCCGCATCTTCATGTCCTTATCGGTACGCCCGGGCCGGTGGGTTTGGGCCGGTGGGTTTGGGCCGGTAGGTTTGGCGGCGAGGGTGCCGCGTTCAGGGTATCGCGTCCAGTCCGGCTTTCCCCACCTGTTGCCCACCTGTTGCCCGACGGCTTGCCAGTCTGTGTGCCTGTCGGTTTCGATACGGAACATGTCGGCTGCCTCTCGCAGTCCGATCCGGTTTGAGACAGATTGCGCATCATGTCATCCAAGGGGAGTCGGTCCATGCAAACCCATGTCAAAGCGCTTGTTGTCGGCGGTGGGGCCGTCGGGACGTCGATTGCCTATCACCTGGCCCGGGCCGGATGGTCCGATGTTGTCCTGCTCGAGCGGGACGAACTGACCAGCGGATCAACCTGGCATGCGGCTGGCCTCCTGCCGTTGTTCAACATGTCCTACGCGACAACCCACATCCACAAATACTCGGTCGATTTCTACAAAAGCCTTGAGGCTGAGACCGGCCTGAACGCGGGCTTTGCCGTTGTTGGCAACCTGCGCATGGCCCAGACCGATGCCCGGATGGACGAATACATGGTCTACGCCGCCACGGCCGAGACGTGTGATGTGCCGTTTGAATGGATGACCCCCCAGCAGATCAAGGACCGCTGGCCACTGGTGCGGACCGAAGACCTCAAGGGGGCGATCTACCACCCCACCGACGGCTACATCAATCCGGCCGACGTCACGATGGCCATGGCCAAGGGGGCCCGCCAGCGGGGCGTCACCATTGAACGAAAGTGGCAGGTCGATGGATACAAGTGGGCCGGGGATCATTGGGAGGTCACGGTCTCCAAGATGATCGAAAAGGGCGGCAACCTTGTCGCGTCGGACGAACAGATGGTGATCCATGCCGAACATGTGGTCACCGCGACTGGCAACCACGCCCAGCGGACCGCGAGGATGCTGGGGATCAAGATGCCCGCCATTCCGGTCGAGCATCAGTTCATCGTGACAGAGCCTGATCCCATGCTGGTCGAATGGCGCAAGGAACACGGGGAACACCCGGTCCTGCGCGATGCCGACGCCAAATGGTACGTCCGCGAAGAGCGCGGCGGCTGGATCCTTGGTCCATACGAGCAGGGCGCCCCGGCCCGGTTCCAATATGGCGTGCCCGACAGTTTCCGCGCCGACCTCTTTCCCCTCGATCTCGACCGGATCGAAGAGGAATACATGTCGATGATCCACCGCATCCCGTCGTCCGAGACGGTGGGCCTGAAGGACGATTTCAACGGGCCGATCTGCTACACGCCCGACGGCAACCCCCTTGTCGGTCCGGCACCGGGCCTCAAGAACATGTGGCTTGCCGAAGGCTTTTCCTTCGGGATCACGGCAGCTGGTGGCACCGGCTATTACCTTGCCCAGATGATGGTCGAGGGCGAGGCCGAGATTGACATGGCCAGCCTTGACCCCAAGCGCTACGGCTCTTGGATGACGACGGACTACGCGGTGGCCAAGAACGAAGAGGCCTATTCGCATGTCTTTATCCTGCACCACCCCGATGAGGAACGGCCCGCTGCCCGCCCGCTGCGCACGTCGCCCGCCTATGACCGGCAGGCCGCGCGCGGCGCGCAATTCGGCCAGGTAAACGGCTGGGAACGGCCCAACTACTTTGCGCCCGCCGGTTTCAGCGATCATGACAGCCGCAGCTTCCGCCGGGGCGGCTGGTGGGAACATGCCGTGCAAGAGGCCAAGGCGATCCGCGAGGGCGTCGGCCTTGTCGACGCCACCGCCTTTACCAAGCACCGCATCAGCGGGCCGGGGGCCACGGCGTTCCTAGACTGGTTTACCACCAACAAGCTGCCAAAGGTCGGCCGCATCAACCTTACCTATGCGCTGACACCGGCTGGCACGACCCGGACCGAATACACCATCGTGAGGCTGGCCGAGGATGATTATTACCTTGTCTCCGCCGGGGCATGGCACGCCTATGACCAGGATTTCCTTTACAAGGCGGTGATGGAGAAAGAGGCCGAGTTTGGCCGCATCAACCAAGAGGATGTCACGACCAAATGGGGGGTCTTTGCCATCGCCGGACCCAAGTCCCGCGATGTCCTCAAGGCCGTGATCCGTGACGCCGACCCCGAAACCGCGCTGTCCAACAAGCGCTTTCCATGGTTGAGCGCCCGCCAGATCGAACTTGGGATGTGCCCGGTGAACGCCATAAGGGTCGCCTATACGGGCGAGCTGGGCTGGGAGCTTCACCACCCGATTGAAATGCAGAACTACCTGTTTGACCTGCTGGAAGAGGCGGGCAAACCGCATGGGATGAAGCTGGTCGGGGCCCGTGCCCAGAACTGGCTGCGTCAGGAAAAATCGTACCGCGCCTTTGGAAACGAGCTTGGCCGCGATGCGACCCCGGTCGAGGCGGATCTGCCCCGCTTTGTCGACCTGTCCAAGGACTTCAACGGCAAAGCCGCGATGGAAGCGATTGGCGTCCGGTCCAAATGTGTGACCGTTCTGGTCGACGGCCCCGCCGACGCAGACCCCTGGGGACGGGAGGTCCTGTTCGGGCCGGATGGCGGACCACGGGTTGGTCGCCTGACCTCTGGCGGATACTCCGTCGCCTTTGGCAAGAGCATCGGCATGGGCTACGTCCGCCCAGATCTGGCGGTCGTCGGGCAAAAGCTGAAGGTGCGGATGTTCCGCGAACTTTGGGACGCTGTCGTCGTCGAAGACAGTCCCTACGACCCCCAGAACGCACGCATCCGGCTGGACGGATAGGGGTAGTCCACACCGCTTTGGCTGCGAGGATCGGTCGTAAAATGGCCGACCTCCTGCCACATGCATGACGCGGTCCCCTCACATACAAACTTCGTTAATTTTGTGTGAGGGTGCCGTGTTATGGCGTATGTTTCGAAAATCGTTCCTGTCAATGCGGCCAATTTGGCGGCGCGACTTCTTGATCATGAGAAGGCTGGGGCCCGCTCTGGCGCAGACCTGAGCCCTATCTCAGCAACGGCTGTTGACCACTGCCCCCCCGATCAGCCCTCTGACCGACCAAGGTCCGGGATTGCCGCGGTCTGCCTCACCACGGGCGCGATGATCGAGACGCCGCTTGGGCTGAAGTTGATCGAAACTCTCGAGGTCGGCGATCTGGTCTCGACCCGGGGAAGCGGACCCCAGCCTCTGCGGCACGTTTTGCATCGGCGTCTGGCACCTTTGACCCTCAAGGATCGGCCGCATCTGGCCCCGATAACCATTCGGGCCGGGTCGATTGGTGTTGGTTTGCCGCGGCGCGACCTGAGTGTGTCACCGCAGCACAGCGTCCTCATTTCCGACCCAAGGCTGGAGACAGCCCTCGGTCCGATGCCCTGCCGGAAGGCCGCCGCGCAATTGGTGGATGTCGTTCCCGGCATCGTCGCTGCTAGGATCGTGCGGACAGTCACCTATGTGCACCTGGCCTTTGACAAGGACGAAGTCATCTTTGCCGAAGGTGTTCCAACCGAATGTTCCGATCTGACCCGAAGGGGCTGCCCAGCCATGCCGGATACCAGCGCGGCGGAGTTGCGAGAGGTATTTGCCGGACTGTTGGGAGAAAACGGGTCTGTCGTTGTGCCGATGCAGGGCGGCGCATCCAACGAAAAGGGTATGCACTCTTCCCGACCGTCAAAGGCATGGCATGCGACAGCCTCGTTTGGTCCGAAACCCATTCAGGCGGCTAAAGGACGGACAGGCTGGCGGGGCTCTATCTTCGCCTGAAGGCACGGGCCCTCAGGCGCAGTCGGACGATCGTCGACGAAACCGGCTGTTGAAGAAACGGAACATCGACGGCCAGCAGCAAAAGCCCGATGGGAAGCATCCAGATCGACAGGACTGGTAGGATCGACAGTATCCCGCCCAGGATCAGCAGGACGGCGGCGGGTATCCGCAGCAACCGCCACCTTCGTTGCCGGAGCACGTTCAATGGCCGCTCTGCCCAAGGCATGGCCTTGGCAAGGGCCCGGAACTGCCGGTCAAGGCGCCTTTGCCGGATGTCTTGTGAGGATGGGCGCAAGGTCATGAAGGTCAGATGGGCGAACAGAGGTCATAGGTCAATGGCGGTCGGGCGAACCCGGCAAGGACGACTTTAGCTTTTCCCAAACCGTGCGGGCGACAAAGCGGCCCGGGTCTGCGCGTCCAGCGGTCCGGTGACCCCTGATACCAGATCGGCCAGATGCTGGCTTGCCGCAGGAGAGGTCTGGAACCCATAGCCACCCTGACCTGCGCACCACAGGAATGTGGGCTCTGCCGGGTCGGGTCCAAGGACCAACTGTCGATCCGGGGCAAAGGTCCGCAAACCCGCCCAAGAGGTGAGGAGCCGGGTCACCGGCTCTGTCACATGGGCCTCATAGCGGGCGATCCCTTCGGCAAGGACCATGTCATCGGCCCAGGCGTCATGCGGCTCTGTCAGATGTTCCTCGGCGGGGCTGACGATCAGGGCGCCTGCGTCGGGCTTGGCGTACCAATCCTCGCCCGGACCGAACAGCATGGGCCATGCCGAGATATCGTGCCCACCGGGGGCGGGGATACGGGCCATCGACCGGCGCAACGGGGTGAACCCAAGAGGCGCTACCCCCGCCATCGTGGCGATGACGTCCACCCAAGCCCCGGCCGCATTGACGATATGGCGCGCCTCGAAAACCTGCGCTGTCGTGGTGACCTGCCAGCCTGTCGCGGTGCGGGTGATCGCGGTCACTTCTGCCTTGGTCTGAACCGTCCCGCGGTTTTTTCGCACCTCGGCGGCAAAGTTCTGGATCAGCCGGTCGGTATCAATGTCCCACGTGGCCTCGTGATAGCCGATCCGGTCGATGACATCAGTCTGCAGGATCGGCACGCGGGCCACGGCATCGGCAAGCGGCATCTCCTCCATCTCCATCGACAGGAGGTCGGCGGCAAAGGCATCGGCCGTTTCGGCGCTGCCCAAAAGCATCAGCCCCCGCGGGCTCAGGACACCGCCATTGGCCGTGGCGTGATACGCGTGGCTGGCCCGGTTGAGGGCGATGACCGACGGCTTTCCGTAGGTCTCTTCAAACAGTGCGGCTGACCGGCCTGATGCGTGGTAGCCAAGCCCGGTCTCACGTTCGAGAACGGTCACCACGCCCAGGTGGGACAGGCGGGCCGCGGCCGAGACGCCGGCGATGCCGCCCCCAATGACCAGAAAGTCGATCACGCCTCCTCCAGACGGTCCGTCGCCGGGGCCGGAGTGGGGTAAAGCGCTGTCAGACGGGCGTATAGTTCAGGCTCCAGCGTCGTGCCGATTGCGGCAAGCGATGGGGCCAGTTGCGCGACCGACCGGGCAGAGATAATCGGGCTGACATGAGCCGGATGGGCGGCCACCCAGGCAACGGCCAGTGTCGCGGGATGCATGTCCAACTCGGCGGCGATGCGCGCCAGACCGGCGGCAGCCTCGAACATCTCGGGCGGGGCATAGCGGGCGGCATAGCGGTCGTCTTCTTTCAGGCGACCGGAGCCGCCCGCGGCATATTTGCCCGACAGCAAACCACCCCCAAGTGGAGAATAGGGGGCGACAAGGATGTCCTGATCCATGGCCATTGGCAAAAGCTCGACCTCGGCCTGACGTTTCACGAGGTTGTACATCGGCTGCAGCGCGTCGATCCGGGTGCCTAGCTTGGCACAGACGGCCTGCGCCTTCATCACCTGCCATGCGGCGTAATTCGACACGCCGATATGGCGGATCTGACCATCGGCCTGCATCTGCGCCATCGTCTCAAAGGTTTCCTCCAGCGGGGTGTCCTCGTCCCAGCGATGCAGATACAGCAGATCGACGCTGTCCATGTTCAGTTGCCGGCGGCAACGGTCGAACTGTGACGCAATGTTGGCGGCGCCAGCCCCGCCCGCATAGGCGACCTTTGTCGCGATATAGAGGTCGGCCCGATCCGTTGCCGCGAATTGTCCGAGCAGGGTTTCCGCGGCGCCATCGGTATAGGCGACAGCGGTATCGAAATGGGTGATGCCTGCCGCGCGGCAGGCCTCAAACAGGGCTTCGGACTCGGCCTCAGAGGCGCTGCCGCCCCATTGCATGGTGCCGAATGCGAAGCGGGAAGCGGGGGTGCCATTGGCAAGGGTAAGATGTGTCATGGCATAGTCGTGCCACGATCACCGGCCAAGGAAAAGAGCCTTCGGCAGCAGTCTGCCGGGTGGGATCGAAAACGGGTCGCAGCCGGGTCATGGCTGTGCCATGGTGTGCGAAACACGCAAGGGGAGGACGCCCATCATGCCAAAATCGACGATCAGCGAAGAGCTTACCGTAACAGGCAACATCACCGGGACCGGAACACTCGAAATCCAGGGGACCGTCTTGGGCGACGTCCGCTCACAGTCCATCGATATTCTGAGCGGGGGCCGTGTCGAAGGCAACGTCACCGCCGAAGTGGCCCATGTCCGAGGTCACCTCAAGGGGTCGCTGGCTGCGGATGCGGTTGACCTCTACGCCAAGGCGAACGTCGATGCCGATGTCACAGCAGGCGTCATGAGCTCTGAAAAAGGGGCGAGGGTTGTGGGTAAGGTCGATATCGGTGGCAAAGTTCCGTCGTCGACCTGAGGTTGAAATGTTTGGAAAGTAAGGTGGGTCAAGACCCACCTTACTTGTTTGCGTCAGATCAGGACGGGATGTCGCCGAGCATTCCTTCGAGATAGAAGTCCATCTGGACCAGCTGCAGGTCGGTCGCGACCTCGCCTTCGGCCAGGAAGACACTTCCATCCTGCTTGTTGATCGGCCCGGTGAAGGGGTGATATTCGCCTGCCGTGATGGCTGCGATCATCGCTTCGGCCTCTGCCTTTACATCGGCAGGAACGGCTTCGGTGATCTCACCGATGACAACTTCGCCTTCGGGCATGCCGCCCCAGGTGTTCCCGCTTTCCCAGGTGCCGTCGATAACGGCTTGGACGCGCTTGACGTAGTAGGGACCCCAGTTGTCGATGATCGACGCGATCCGGGGGGTGGGGGCAAAGGCGGCCATGTCGGACGCTTGACCAAAGGTGAACACATTGCCCGCTTCTGCGGCAGCGGCCTGCGGCGCGGTCGAATCGGTGTGCTGCATGATCACGTCAACACCCTGGTCGATCATCGCCTTTGCCGCGTCTGCCTCTTTGGCCGGATCGAACCAGGTGTAGGCCCAGATCACCACCATCTCGACATCTGGGTTTGCCTTGCGGGCATGCAGGAAGGCTGAGTTGATGCCCTGGATCACTTCGGGGATCGGGAACGAAGCGATGTAGCCGATCTTGTTCGTCTTGGTCATCCGGCCAGCGATATGACCGATGACGGCCCGGCCTTCGTAGAAGCGGGCATCATAGGTCGCCACATTGGGCGTGTCGCGGCGGTAGCCGGTTGCATGCTCGAACTTCACATCGGGGAACTTGGCAGCGACGGTATTCGTCACGTCCATGTAGCCGAACGAAGTGGTAAAGATCAGGTCGGCGCCCGACAGCACCATCTGCGTGATGGCGCGTTCGGCATCGGCCGACTCGGGCACGTTTTCCTGGTAGATCGTCTCGACGGCATCGCCGAAAGTCTCTTCTACCAAGAGGCGACCCTGGTCATGCTGGTAGGTCCAGCCGCCATCGCCCACCGGGCCGATGTAGATGAAGCCGACCTTTACAGGTCCGTGCCCAGCAGCGCGGACAGGCATCCCCATGGCGGCGGCCACGGCAGCCGAAGCTCCGGTGGCAAGCAGTGTTCTTCTTTTCACGTCTTTAGTCTCCCTGATGTGGCCGATGATATCGGCCTGAATGCGTGCCTCTATCGAGAGGCATGGAATGATTGGCCAAGCGAACCCGGGGCGCTTGATCCCCGCCCCTTGCGCGCCGACAGTGCAACGAGTGCGACGATGGTGACAATATAGGGGGACATGGACAAGACCTCGACAGGGATTTGAACCCGTGCCGCCTGCAAGTTCAGCTGTAAAACCGTGATCCCGCCAAAGAGATAGGCCCCGACAAGAAGACGACCGGGCCGCCAGGAGGCAAAGACAACGATGGCCAGCGCGATCCAGCCCGCCCCGGCGGTCACGCCTTCGGTCCATTGGGGCACCCGGACGAGGCTGAGGTAGGCCCCGCCAAGCCCGGCACAGGCCCCCCCAAAGGCGATCGCCATCAGGCGAATGCGGATAACCTTGTAGCCAAGGGCATGGGCCGCTTCGTGGTTCTCGCCAACGGCGCGCAGGACAAGACCAGCCCGGGCGCGACGCAAAAATAGCCAGACGGCCGCCACCAGGGCAAGGCCCAGGTAGACCACCGGATCATGCTGGAACAGAATCGGGCCCAGAACGGGAATGTCACTCAGGACCGGTATGTCGATCTTGGGTACAGACGGGGCCCTGACCCCGACGTAGCCTTGTCCCAGAAGCGAGGCGAGGCCAATGCCGAACAGGGTTAAGGCCAGACCGGTGGCGACCTGGTTTGACAGAAGGTATTGGGTCAAAACGCCAAACAACAGAGCCAAGACGGCCCCGCCGGCAGCGGCCCCGACAAAGCCCAAGGTGGCTGACCCGGTGTTGACGGCAACGATAAAACCGCAGATCGCACCGGTGATCATCATCCCCTCGACGCCCAGGTTCAGGACACCTGCACGCTCCACGACCAGCTCCCCGATGGCGGCAAGCATAATCGGGGTCGCCGCCACCATGAGGGCAGCCAGGAGCAGGGTCGGAGAGATCGCGGACAGATCCATCATGCAGCCTCTCGCCGGGCAAACCGGATGCGGTAGTTGGTCAGAACATCGACAGCCAGGAGGAAGAACAAAAGCATACCCTGGAACAACTGGATGGCAGCCGTCGGCAGGCCAAGCGTCAGCTGCGCCAACTCGCCCCCGATATAGGTCAGCGCCATGAGCAGACCCGCCAGGAGAATGCCCGCAGGATGCAGACGGCCAAGAAAGGCCACGATGATGGCGGTAAAGCCATAGCCCACGTTGAAATCGATCGAGATGCGGCCCGCCGGTCCGGCCACCTCAAACATCCCGGCGAGGCCGGCAAGCGCGCCGGCCACTCCCAAACAGATCAGGATCAGACGGGCAGGATTCACGCCAGAAAAAGCAGCGGCACGGGGGCTTTGACCGGCAAGACGGATCTGGAAGCCAAGGATATGGCGGCTGAGGAGAATGTAGCCGAAGATCACGGCAACAAGGGCTGCCACGACACCCCAATGCATCCCGGTGCCGGGCAGCAGTTCTAGGTTGGCAGCAGCAGGATACTGGGACAGGTTGCGAGATCCGGGAAATCCCATGCCTTCGGGATTCCGCAATGGTCCCAGCGCCATATAGGCAAGGATGTTCTCGGCGACATAGACAAGCATCAAGGACACCAGAATCTCGTTGGTGCCAAAACGGACCCGCAGAATTGCAGGGATCATCGCCCAAAGGAGGCCCCCAAGGGCGCCTGCCACGATCATGGCGGGAAAGATCAGAACACTCTCGGACGGATAGGCCGCAAGGGCAACAGCGGCCGCACAAATCGCGCCCATGATGTACTGGCCCTCGGCCCCGATGTTCCAGATGCCGGCCCTGAAGCCAAGCGACAGCCCGACAGCGATCAGGATCAGGGGGCCCGCCTTCACAAGTAGCTGTGGGCGCGAATAGCTTGAGAATTCGCCGAACAAGGGGTCCCAAAAGATCGTGCGGATCGCCTCGAAGGGATCCTTGCCCAGGATTGCGAACAGTATTCCCCCCGCAATCATCGTGGCCAGAACCGCCAGAAGGGGCGTGGCCCAGGTCCAGACCTGACTGGGCTGCGGTCGCTTTTCGAGCCGGATTACTTGCATCGCCCTGCCCACCTTGTACTGCAAACAGTGACATTTTGAGTATTTGGAACGAAGCGAAGGGGTATATCGACCGATTCCACCTTCGCTTTGTCAAAAATACTCCCGCCGGAGGCGTCCTTACCCTGCCACATGTGCCACCTCCATATCATGGGCTCCGCCCAGCATCAGGCCGATCTCTTCGACACTCAGCCCCTGCGCGGGCCGTGGCGGTGAAAGCCTGCCACCGTTCAGGGCCGCAAACCGATCCGAGATTTCCATAAGCTCGTCCAGATCCTGGCTGATCACGATCACCGCAGCACCGTTGGCAGCCAGATCGAGCAAGGCTTGCCGGATCGCCGCTGCTGCAGAGGCGTCGACACCCCAGGTGGGTTGGTTGACGACAAGAACCTCTGGCCGCTGCAGGATCTCGCGCCCTATGACGAATTTCTGCAGGTTGCCACCCGACAAGGACCGCGCAGCATTGCCGGGTCCCGGTGTGCGGACGTCGAAACTCTTGATGACCCTTTCGGCAAAGACGCGGGCCTTGCCCCAGCGCAGAAAACCGTTCTGCGACAGCTCTTCCCGGATTGTGCCGGTCAGGATGGCGTTTTCGGTCAGGCTCATGTCGGGGGCGGCGGCATGGCCCATGCGTTCTTCGGGCGCGGTCAACAGACCCAACCGCCGCCGGGCATTCGGGGCAGCCCGCCCGATGGCGGCCCCTTTGAACTGCACCATCGAAGGTTCGGTCTTAATCTCACCCGATAGCGCAAGCAGCAATTCATCCTGCCCGTTGCCCGCGACCCCCCCGATGCCAAGCACCTCGCCGGTGCGAACTTCGATCGAGATGTCCCGCAGGGCGGTTCCGAACTGACGCGGCGGTGGCGCTGACAGCCTGTCAAGCTTTAGCACAACCTCGCCGGTCGGTGCCTGGGGGCGGGATGGAACATGCAGGATCGACCCGACCATCATTTCTGCCATGTCCCGGGCCGAGGTCTGGCGGGGGTCACAGGTCCCCACGACTTGCCCCAGTCGCAGAATGGTGGCGTGTTCGCAAAGGCTGCGGATCTCTTCAAGTTTGTGCGAGATATAGAGGATGGCGGTCCCTTCGGACCGGAGCTTGCGCAGGGTTGCAAAGAGGATCTCAACCTCCTGCGGTGTCAGGACGGATGTCGGCTCATCCATGATCAGAAGCCTCGGATCCTGCAGGAGACAGCGAATGATCTCAACCCGTTGCCGTTCTCCGGCGGACAGATCCCCGACGATCCGCGAGGGATCAAGCGGCAGCCCATACTTCGCCGACACTTCTGTGATCCGCCCGGCGAGGGCATTCATCGCCGGCGGGTCCTCCATCCCCAGGGCGATATTCTCGGCCACATCGAGCGCGTCGAAGAGCGAGAAGTGTTGGAACACCATCGCCACACCCGCTGTGCGGGCGGCACGCGGCTCGCCTGGCTGGTACGGTTGCCCGGCAAGGGTCATGGTTCCGGTATCCGGCCGGACCAGTCCGTAGATCGTCTTGACCAGAGTGGACTTGCCGGCGCCGTTCTCGCCCAGCAGGGCATGAACCTCTCCGGCCCGGATATCGAAAGACACATCCTTGTTGGCCACGACGCCGGGGTAGGCCTTTGTCAGCCCTTTCAGTTGGAGAAGCGCATCCGTCATCCCGCCTTCTCCCCCAGTTTCATGATCCGGCCGTCCGTCTTCAGTAGCGCGGCGGCCACCCCCACGGCAATGGCCTGTGGATGCTTGCCCAGGTCCGGGTCCCCGATCGGGCAGGCAATCCGGGCAATCGCCTCTGGTGCATGGCCCAGGTCCCGCAACCGGGACCGAAAGCGGGCCCATTTCGTGGCCGAGCCGATCAGCCCAACGCTTGCAAACCTGTGGTGCAACAGGGCATGGCACAGCGCCAGGTCATGATCGTGAGAGTAGGTCAGGATCAGGTGATCTGCATCGGCCGGGGCATGCGGAACCAGCACCTCTGGCGCACTCGCGACGATGGATGTCAGGTCCGATGGAACCGGATCGGGAAACCGCTCGGCGGCTGTGTCAATCCAGGTGATGGCCCGGTCCGGAAAGGGGCGCAGAACCTCGACCAGCGCGCGCCCGACATGGCCTGCCCCCCATATCCACAAGGGCTTGCGCGGCTCTGGCCCGGTCTCGATCAACCAGCCGTCCACCTCAACCGGCAGCGCGCCAGGCCGGATCCCGGCAAGGCTTTGCCCGACGACAGTCGGCATCTTGCCGGGGCTGCACAGCCGTGTCAGCGGGCGGGCATAGGGCAGGCTTGCCGGCAGCGACGCGGCATCGAACCTCTCCCAGACGAGGCTCACCGATCCGCCGCAGCATTGCCCCAGGGCCGGGCCCAGCGGAAAGGTCCGGGCAAACCGGTCCTGACCGGACGCGATCATGCGCCCCGCCTCGGCAACGGCCTCATACTCAAGCGCGCCTCCGCCGATGGTGCCCGATTGGCCTCCGTCCCAGACCAACATCGAGGTTCCCGCAGCCCTCGGGGCCGACCCAGAAGTCCGGCTGATCAGCGACCGGACCACTTGCCCTCGTTCGGCAACGGCAGTTTTGAGGGCGGGTAGGTCAAGGCTCATGACCGGGCCCGCTCAATGGCCGCCAGGATCTTTTCGGCCGTCGCCGGGGCGACGAGGGCGGGATAGCCCGGACCACAGGCCGATATGGCCTTGGACAGCGCCAGAAAGGCCGAGATGCCCAGCATGAAGGGTGGCTCGCCCACCGCTTTGGACCGGTACACCGTTTCGGACCGATTTGGCGCGTCCCAAAGGGCCACATTGAAGATATCGGGCCGGTCCGAACAGGCCGGTATCTTGTAGGTTGAGGGAGCGTGGGTGCGCAGGCGGCCCTTGTCGTCCCAGACAAGCTCTTCGGTCGTCAGCCAACCCGCGCCCTGAACATAGCCCCCTTCGACCTGGCCGATGTCGAGGGCCGGGTTCAGGCTGGCACCGGCATCATGCAGGATGTCGGCACGCAGGATCCGGTTCTCACCGGTCAGCGTATCGATCACCACTTCTGTGACCGCCGCGCCATGGGCAAAGTAGTAGAAGGGTCGGCCTTCGCCCTTGATCCGGTCCCAGACGATGTCCGGGGTCTTGTAGAAGCCTGTGGCCGAAAGGCTGACCCGGTTCATGTAGGCGGTCTGTGCGGCTTCGGCAAAGGACAGGACGGTGCCAGCCACTGTGACCTTGCCATCGGCAAAGCGTACGCTGGCGGGATCGGCCTGATGCAGCTCGGCCAGGCAGGTGGCGATGCGGTCGCGGATCGTATCACAGGCGGCCTGGGCCGCCATGCCATTCAGATCGGACCCCGACGAGGCCGCCGTGGCAGAGGTGTTGGGCACCTTGCCGGTATCGGTTGCCGTGATCTTCACCGCAGAAGGGTCGATGCCGAACCGGCTGGCCGCCACCTGGGCCACCTTCTGGAACAGGCCCTGGCCCATTTCAGTGCCACCATGGTTCAGATGCACCGAGCCGTCCTGATAGACATGGACAAGCGCCCCCGCCTGGTTGAGATGGGTCAGTGTGAACGAGATGCCGAACTTCACCGGTGAAAAGGCGATGCCTCGCTTCAGGACCGTCTGCCCGGCGTTCCATGCGGCAATAGCCTCGCGGCGCTGGGCAAAGTCGGACGAGGTCAGCAAGGCCTCGGTCATCTCGTGAAGGGCAAAATCGGTGACCTCCATACCATAGGGGGTCGTATTGGCCGGACGCATCCGGCCTGCGGGCGAATGCTCCGCCCCATAGCGGACCGCTCCGCCACCGCCGCCCGTGAGCGGCTGGGCCGTACCGGGCTGGGGTGTATTGGGCGTCCGCTTCTTCGGATCGGAAGTATCCTCGGGGGGGCGCAAAGCGCGGGGGGCAGACAGCCCCCCTCCAACCGGTGCCATTGGGGCATAATAGTTGATCTTGCGGACCTCGACCGGATCAAGGCCGAGGTGATGGGCCAGGTGATCGATCGCCGCTTCCATGCCGAACATGCCCTGCGGTCCGCCAAAGCCCCGATAGGCTGTCGCCGACTGGGTGTTGGTACGCAGGCGGTGCGAAGTTATGCGGGCGGCAGGCAGCAGGTAGGCGTTGTCGGCGTGCAGCATCGCTCGGTCTGCTACTGGCAAGGACAGGTCCATAGCCCAGCCGCACCGGGTGTATTGGGTGAAATCGACCGCCAGAATTCGACCCTCGGCATCATGCCCGATCTCATAGTCGATGCGGAAATCATGGCGCTTGCCGGTGATGATCATGTCGTCGTCGCGGTCATAGCGCATCTTGCAGGGTCGGCCGGTAATCCGGGCGGCGACGGCGCAGGCGACGGCCAGCGCATTGCCCTGGCTTTCCTTGCCGCCAAAGCCTCCGCCCATCCGGCGGACCTCGCAGCGGACAGCGTGCATTGGCAGGTCAAGGGCCTCGGCGACCTTATGCTGGATCTCGGTCGGGTGCTGGGTTGAGGAGTGGATGACCATGTCCCCCCCCTCCTGGGGCAGGGCAAGGGCGGCCTGGCCCTCCAGGTAAAAGTGCTCCTGCCCGCCCATCTCCAGACTGCCGGACAGGCGCAGGGGCGCTGCGGCCATCGTGGCCTCTACATCGCCCTTGGTCCAGATCCGGGGGCCATCCTCAAATCGGCTGTCTGCCGCCAGTGCGGCCTCTATGGTCAGGATTGGGCGCTCTTCCTCATAGTTCACCCGGCCAAGAGCGGCCGCCCGACGGGCCGCACCATGGCTGGTCGCCACGACGAGAAACAGCTGCTGACCCACGTAGTGGACGGTCCCATCGGACAAGAGGGGCTCGTCATGGTTTGACGGGGAGCAATCGCAAGGCCCGGGCAGGTCCTGCGCGGTGAGGACCGCGACAACGCCCTCTGCCTGCCGGACCGCCTCAAGGTCCATAGCGAGGATCCGGCCACGGGCAATCGTGGACAGCCCAAAGGCCAGATGCAGCGTGCCCTGCGGAGTGGGGATATCGTCGACGTAGCGGGCCTGGCCGGTCACATGAAGCGGGGCGGCATCATGGGGCAGGGGGCGGGCGACGGTCATGGTTGCACCTCCAGCACTGACACCAGCTCGCCGGCAAGGTCGGCCCTGTAACGTCGCAACAGGTTCCGGGCCACTTCAAGACGGTAGGTGGCAGAGGCGCGCATGTCGGTGAGGGGTGCAAAATCCTCAGCAAAGGCGGGCAATGCGGCCTCGACCGTGGTCGCGTCCCATGTCTTGCCGACCAAGGCGGCCTCGACGAAAGACGCCCGCTTGGGGGTGCCGGCCATGCCACCAAAGGCGATCGTTGCCGCCTGGACCATCCCCCCCTCAATTGTCAGGTTGAAGCACCCGCAAACTGCCGAGATGTCCTGATCAAACCGCTTGGAAATCTTGTAGCATCGCAAAGCCTGCGCAGTACGGGGGATCGTGACCGCCTCGACAAATTCCCCGGGTGCCCTGTCCTGCTTGCCATAGTCGAGGAAAAAGGCCTCGACAGGCAGATGTCGGCGGGTGTCACCCTTGCGCAGATGCAGCGTGGCGCCAAGCGCAATCAGGGCAGGTGCATTGTCCCCGATCGGCGATCCGTTGGCGATGGACCCGCCGATGGTCGCGGCATTGCGGACCTGGACCGACCCGTACCGCCGGATGAGTTCAGCGTAGGAGGGATGGGGTGCCGCAATCACCTCAAGCAGGCTGGTCATCGTCACACCGGCCCCAACGCGCAGGACATCGCCCTCTTCGGTGATCGTCTGCAGATCGGTGCAACGGTTGAGAAAGGCCACAGGACCGAGGTTGCGAAACTGCTTGGTGACCCAAAGGCCGACATCCGTCGCACCCGCAATCAGCGTGGCGTCCGGGTTGTCCAGATACCATCGGGCCAGCGCATCGGAGGAGGTCGGGCAGTAAGGTGGGTCTTGACCCACCGACGCCTCAGGGGTGGGTGGGTCAAGACCCACCTTACCAGCATCTGCCAGCATCCAGTCGGGGACCGGGGTCCCTTCGATTGCCTCGGCGGCCCGCACGATGGGGGCATATCCGGTACAGCGGCACAGATTGCCCGCCAGCTGATCATCGTGGTCGTGGCGTCCGTTCAGATGGGCCACCGCCATGGAGACCACAAAGCCCGGCGTGCAGAACCCGCATTGGGATCCGTGCTTGGCCACCATGGCCTCTTGCGCCGGATGCATCTGGCCTTGGGGACCGGCGATGCCTTCGACAGTACGGACGGCCTTTCCGGCCAGCTGCGGCATGAACAGGATGCAGGCGTTCAGCGCCCGGCTTCCGTCGGCATCGGTCACCATGACGGTGCAGGCGCCACAATCACCCTCGTTGCAGCCCTCTTTGGTGCCGCACAGGCCACGCTCTTCGCGCAGCCAATCCAGAAGCGTCCCTGTTGCCCCGCTTTCGGCGCACACAGTCTCTCCGTTCAGAAGAAACGTGATCTCCATATTCGAGAACCTGCCGCCTTACCGTATGTTTGGGGCTTCTGCACGATCGATGCGGCGTAGATCGGGCGCCCTGTCCGGGTTGTCTGATGAAACCCTGATGACTGTCCCTTGGCAAGCCATTTTCGCATACTTCTGGCTATGACAAGCAACCCTGTAAGGTGCGCAACGCGCACCCCGCGATTATCCGCCGCGATCACCCTGTTGCCCCTTGCCCCGCCCTCGCCCCAAGATACTGTGGCCGGCATGACAAAAGAGCCCCGATTCATCCACCTGCGCGTCCATACCGAATACTCTCTTCTGGAAGGGGCGGTCCCGGTCAAAAAGCTGCCCGGACTGGCCGCGGCCGCATTCATGCCGGCCGTTGCCATCACCGACACGAACAACATGTTCGCCGCGCTGGAGTTTTCCGAAGGCGCGGCCAAGGCCGGAATTCAGCCGATCATCGGCTGCCAGCTCAGCCTGACCTACCTGCCGCCCGAGCCCGGAAAACGGCCAGAGCCACCGGCCCCGCTGGTGCTGCTCGCCCAGTCCGAGGCGGGCTATATGAACCTGATGAAACTCAATTCCTGCGAGTATCTCGACGCAGGGGGAGAGTTGCCGCAGGTCAGTCTTGAAGAGCTTGCCACCTATTCGGAGGGTCTAATCTGCCTGACCGGTGGCCCCGACGGCCCGGTGGGCCGGTTGTTGCGCGCCGGGCAAGGCCCCAAGGCGCAGGCCCTGATGACCCGGCTTGCCACGATCTACCCTGACCGGCTGTATGTGGAACTGCAACGCCACCCCGGCGACGGCGGTCTGCCCGAGGCAGAGCGCCTGACCGAACAGGGGCATGTCGAAATGGCCTATGCCATGGACTTGCCGCTGGTGGCCACGAATGACGTCTACTTCCCCAAGGCCGCCCTTTACGAGGCCCATGACGCCCTGCTGTGCATTGCCGACGGGGCCTACGTCGACCAGCAGGAACCCCGCCGCCGTCTGACCCCCCAGCACTATTTCAAAAGCCCGCGCGAGATGGCGACACTGTTTGCCGACTTGCCCGAAGCGATCGAGAACACGGTCGAGATTGCCCGCCGCTGCGCCTTTCGCGCCCGCAAGCGCAATCCGATCCTTCCCAAGTTCGCCGATGACGAGGTCGAGGAACTGCGTCGACAGGCCCGGGCCGGGCTTGCGGACCGGCTTGCCGTCATCCCCCATGCTGCCCCGGTCGAGGATTACGAAAAGCGCCTCGAGTTTGAGCTGGGCATCATCGAGAAGATGGGCTTTCCCGGCTACTTCCTGATCGTGGCCGACTTCATCAAATGGGCCAAGGATCAGGCCATTCCGGTAGGACCGGGCCGTGGCTCGGGCGCGGGCAGTCTTGTGGCCTATGCCCTGACGATCACCGACCTTGATCCCTTGCGCTATTCGCTGCTGTTCGAGCGGTTTTTGAACCCCGAACGTGTGTCCATGCCCGACTTTGACATCGACTTCTGCATGGACCGGCGCGAAGAGGTGATCCGCTACGTTCAAGAGAAATATGGCCGCGACAAGGTTGGCCAGATCATCACCTTTGGGGCGTTGCTGTCCAAGGCCGCCGTCCGCGACGTGGGCCGGGTTCTGCAAATGCCCTACGGACAGGTCGATCGCCTCTCTAAGATGATCCCGGTCGAGGGGGTGAAACCGGTCAGCATCGAAAAGGCCCTCGCCGACGAACCCCGTCTGCGCGAAGAGGCCAAGAATGAAGAAGTCGTCAATCGTCTGCTGACCTACGCCCAGCAGGTCGAGGGTCTCTTGCGCAATGCCTCGACCCATGCTGCGGGTGTGGTGATCGGGGACCGGCCCCTAGACGAACTGGTCCCGCTTTATCAGGATCCCCGCTCTGACATGCCTGCGACCCAGTTCAACATGAAATGGGTGGAACAGGCGGGGCTGGTCAAATTCGACTTTCTGGGCCTCAAGACCCTGACGGTGATCCAGAATGCGGTCGATCTGATCAAGACTGCCGGCCGCACCCTGAATGTCGCGGCCGAAGGCACGGTCCTGTATCAGCCGCCACAAGGGTTTGAGTATGACATCGGGGCGATCCCGCTGGATGACGCCAAATCATACGAGCTTTATGCCGCGGCCAAAACAGTCGCGGTGTTTCAGGTGGAAAGCTCGGGCATGATGGATGCCCTCAAGCGGATGAAACCGACCTGCATCGAGGACATCGTGGCCCTTGTGGCCCTTTATCGGCCGGGTCCGATGGAGAATATTCCGACCTACTGTGAGGTGAAGAACGGCCTAAAGGAGCTGGAATCGATCCACCCTTCGATTGACCACATCCTCAAGGAAACCCAGGGCATCATCGTCTATCAGGAACAGGTGATGGAAATCGCTCAGGTCATGGCCGGCTATTCGCTGGGCGGTGCAGACCTGTTGCGTCGGGCGATGGGCAAAAAGATCGCCGAGGAAATGGCCAAAGAGCGTCCAAAGTTCGAGGACGGGGCCAAGTCCAACGGGGTCGAGCCCAAAAAGGCCCGAGAGGTCTTTGACCTTCTCGAGAAGTTCGCCAACTACGGCTTTAACAAAAGCCACGCGGCGGCCTATGCAGTGGTCAGCTACCAGACCGCATGGCTCAAAGCGAACCATCCGGTGGAATTCATGGCCGGTGTCATGAACTGCGATATCCACCTGACGGACAAGCTTGGGGTCTATTTTCAGGAGGTCAAGAAAGGCCTTGGTCTTGAGTATATTCCGCCCTGCGTGAACCGGTCTGACGCCACCTTTACCGTGGCGGAGGGCAAGCTGGTCTATGCGCTGGGCGCCCTGAAGAATGTCGGGGTCGAGGCGATGCGCCTGATCGTAGCCGGGCGCGGTGACAAGCCGTTTGCCACGCTTTTTGATCTGGCCCGCCGCGTCGACCTCAAGCGTGTCGGCAAACGTCCGCTTGAGATGCTTGCCCGTGCCGGTGGCTTTGATGTGCTGGATTCCAACCGCAGGCGGGTTTTTGACAGTCTTGACGCCCTTGTGGCCTATTCTGCAGCGGTTCATGAGCAGAAAAGTTCAAGCCAGGTCAGTCTGTTTGGAGAGGCTGGCGAGGATTTGCCGGAACCTCGCATAGCCAGTGTCCCGGACTGGCAGCCTGCCGAACGTCTGGCGGAAGAGTTCAAGGCCGTAGGCTTTTACCTCTCAGGTCATCCGCTTGACGACTATCTTGCACCGTTGCGGCGCAAAGGTGTTCTGTCATTGGACGAGGTGACGGCCAAGGCGGCCAAAGGCGCTTGCATCGAAAAGATGGCGGGAACGGTTGCCGGTCGGCAAGAGCGCAAATCGGCCCGGGGCAATCGGTTTGCTTTTGTCCAGCTGTCTGATCCTACAGGGCAATATGAGGTGACGATGTTCTCGGACACACTTGAACTTGCCCGCGAACATCTGGAAGTCGGCTCGCAGGTCGTCATCCAGGTCGAGGCAACAATGGAGTCTGAACAGCTCAAGCTTTTGGGCCGTTCCGTCACGCCGATCGACACGATCGTTGCCGATGCGGGGTCGATTGGACTGCGCATCTTTGTCGAACAGGTCCAAGCCGTCAGCCAAGTCGCCGGTGTCCTAGAGCGTGCCGCCCGCGACGGTGTGAGGGGCGGAAAGGGTCCGATCCTCATCAACCTGATGGATGCAGGCCTGCCCGGTGAGGTTGAAATTGACTGCGGAGTAGAGTTTCCAGTCACCCCCCAGATCAAGGGTGCCTTGCGCTCGCTCGAAGGGGTGATCGAGGTCGAAGAGGTCTGACCCTCTGGCAGCGCTTTCCACAAAAATGGACGCTCGAAGGATTTTTTGTTAATCTCTCGCTCGGTGAACGGTGGGAGAGAACATGTATTCTGGACATGCGGCCAGGCGGCTGGCGTTTACGCTTGCGCTTCCTTTGGCCCTCGGTGCCTGCGCAGATCCCCTTGGAGGACTGGACCGGCTGTCCGAAGTCAGCCTTCCCGAGGATGCAAATGCGGCAGCGCTTGCGCCCCCTTCGGCAGAGCAATCGGCAGCCCCGGGTTTTCTAAGCCGCGTTCTTGATCGCACGCTGGGGCAGGGGCCTGGCCTGCTCCCCGCTTCAGTCGGCTCGTCGGGGGAAACGGGTACGCCTGAACTGGGACCGGACGATGACAATGCCGCGGCAGATGGTACGGATGCGCTACGCGATTTGGAGGGCGCATCTCAGGAGGATGAGGTGGCCGAAGCGCCTGCCCGGAGGGGCTTTGGCGCTTTCCTGAGCCGCCTTGCCCCGTCACCGGTCTCTGCCCGCAACGCCACCCCCGGCGAGGCGGGTGATTTGGCGGGTCCTTCTCTGGATCTGGCCCAAGACGAAGTGGCGGTCGTCTGTGGCATCGGCGCCCGTTCCCTCGGGACGGTTGTCGGGCAGGCTTCCGGATACACTATCTATGACAACAACTCGGCCATCGTCGCGCCACGGCCCCACTACGTCACCGGCTTTTCCGATGGCTGTGCCCGCCAGTTTCAGGCCGCTCTCATCCTGTTTGGAGATGTCGGAACGCATGAAGTCATCCGCTACAGCGAAGGCACCGAGGATCTGCCCTTTACCGCAACCGACACCGCCTATGAGGATATCAAGCGCCGTGTTTGCCGGGTTGGTACGGGTCAGCCCTGCGGCCAGGCGCTTGATCGGCTGGCTGTCGATACGACCTTTCTCACGGTATACGAGACCTTTGGAACCAATGCCGAATGGGCCGAAGTCCTGCTGTCGGGTGGGGAACTGATTGCGATTGCCAGAAAGGGCGGCTGAGGATCACCAGTGCGGCGGGGGCTGGTCAGCCAATGGGGCCATCTCGCCGCCCGCCACCTCCCGCTCGGCCTCTCGCTCCATCAGCATGGCGACACGGCGGGTCAGCACGGCAATCTCTCGTTCTTGCCGGGCGACGATGTCGGACAGGTCCTCAACCGTGCGGATAAGGTGGGCGAGGCGTTCTTCATGTGCGGTAATATCGGTCATATGCACACCAAGCCGCTTGTGCGCCCCTGTGCAAGAGTTTTCTGCGAATGCCACTTGCCCCGCCTCTGACATTGCCCTCTTGCCGGGACGAGGGTAAACGCAGCCCGAACCACCCAAGGCAGGACAGACCATGGCCAAGGACAACAAACCCAGACGCCCCAAGGCCGAGACGCCCAAAGGGTTTCGCGACTATTTCGGCGCGGAGGTAACTGAACGCGCCCAGATGCTGCGCAACATCGCCAAGGTCTATCATCGCTACGGCTTTGACGCGCTGGAAACGAGTGCTGTCGAAACGGTCGAGGCGCTGGGCAAGTTCCTGCCCGATGTGGATCGCCCCAACGAAGGTGTGTTTGCCTGGCAAGAGGACGACGATTGGTTGGCCCTGCGCTATGACCTGACCGCACCCCTGGCCCGGGTCTACGCCCAGCACCGCAACGATCTGCCCACCCCCTACCGCCGCTATGCGATGGGCCCGGTGTGGCGCAACGAAAAGCCCGGCCCCGGCCGGTTCCGCCAGTTCTACCAATGCGACGCCGATACGGTGGGGGCGCCTTCGGTGGCCGCAGACGCCGAGATTTGCGCGATGGCCTCGGATGTGTTCGAGGCCGTGGGCATCCCACGCGGCGACTATGTGATCCGGGTCAACAACCGCAAGGTTCTGAACGGTGTGATGGAAGTCGCAGGCGTGCTTGATCCCTCCGACCCCGAAAAATTCGCCCATGAACGGGGCATCGTTCTGCGGGCCATCGACAAGCTGGACCGCCTTGGCCCGGCAGGCGTCCGGGCGCTTCTGGGCGAAGGCCGCAAGGATGAAAGCGGCGACTTCACCAAAGGCGCAGGCCTTGGTTCTGATCAGGCCGAGGTTGTGATGTCCTTTATGGATGCCAAAGGTGCGGACGGTGCCGACACCGTGGCCCGGCTTCAGTCCCTGGTTGCCGGATCGGTCACCGGTCAGGCCGGTGTGGCGGAGTTGGAGCAGATCGCGGGCCTTCTGGACGCGCAGGGCTATGGTCCCGACCGTATCATCATCGACCCTTCTGTCGTCCGTGGCCTTGGCTACTACACCGGCCCTGTTTACGAGGCCGAGCTGACCTTTGAAATCACCGACGACAAGGGCCGCAAGCAGCAATTCGGCTCGGTCGCGGGGGGCGGGCGCTATGACGATTTGGTCAAACGCTTCACCGGGCAGGAAGTGCCTGCCACGGGGATCTCGATCGGTGTCGACCGGCTGTTGGCGGCGCTGCATGCCAAGGGCCGCATGGGCTCTGTCGCGCCGGGGCCGGTGATCGTGACGGTCATGGATCGCGACCGCATGGCGGACTATCAGGCCATGGTCGCTGACCTGCGCAACGCAGGCATCCGGGCCGAGGCGTATCTGGGCAACCCCAAGAACTTTGGTAACCAGCTCAAATACGCGGACAAGCGGCAAAGCCCGGTGGCCGTGATCGAGGGTGGCGACGAAAAGGCCAAGGGCGTGGTGCAGATCAAGGACCTGATCCTCGGGGCCAAGATCGCAGAGAATGCCACGCTTGAGGAATGGAAAGACCGGCCCAGCCAGTACGAAGTGCCCCGTTCCGACCTTGTGGCCCGGGTCAAGGCCATCCTGGCGGGCCAATCGTGATCCAACCCGACGGCAAGGCTGCCGCATGGGCCGAGGCCGAGCGGCTGACGGCGCATTTCCGCGCTGCCGGGGCCTTGCCGGTTGAGGCCGACATCCTGCAACCCGCCGACACCCTGCTGGATCTTTACGGCGAGGATATTCGCGCCCGCGCCTACGTCACGACCGACCCATTGCGGGGCGAGATGATGTTGCGCCCTGATTTCACGGTGCCCGTTGTCCAGATGCATATGTCCAGCGGCGCCGATCCCGCCCGCTATACCTATGCAGGCGAGGTGTTTCGCCGTCAGGAAATCGACCCCGACCGGCCTGTCGAATATCTTCAGGTCGGCTACGAGGTGTTCGACGGGCAGGGCCCTGCGGCGGCGGATGCCGAGGTGTTTGCCGTGATCAGCGACGCGTTGGCCGGTCTGCCCTTGCGGGCGGCGACGGGAGACATTGGCATCCTGATGGCCGCTGTCCGGGGGCTGCGCACGACCGACGCCCGCAAGGCCGCCCTTCTGCGCCATATCTGGCGACCCCGCCGGTTCCGCGCTCTGCTGGACCGGTTTGGGGGCAGGGTGTCTGTCCCGTCGACCCGCGTCGCCCTTCTCGAAGCGGCAGATCCGATGGCCCTTGCCGGGGCCGACATCGGTCTGCGCGGAAGGGACGAGGTCGAGGCCCGGATCGAGACGCTGCGCGAGGATGCCGCCGCTGCCCCCATCTCGGCCGAAGAGGTGTCGCTGATCGACACAATTCTGGCGCTGCGCGAAACCGTCCCGATGGTCCTTAGCCAACTGCGCGACATCGCGATGGATCTTCCTGCTGTCGGCTCCGCCGTTCAGATGCTGTCCCGGCGCAGTGATGCGCTGGCCGCGCGCGGGGTGGCCGTGGACAGCCTCGAATTCGAAGGCAGCTTTGGACGGACTGCACTTGAATACTATGACGGCTTTGTCTTTGGCCTTTACATCGACAGCCGGCCGGAGTTGCCACCCATCGCGACGGGTGGCCGCTATGATGCGCTGACAACCGTCCTCGGGGGTGGCCGGGCGGTGCCGGCTGTTGGTGGGGTCATCCGGCCCGGCCTCGTCGTATCACTTCGGGGGGGCGCATGACGATCAAGCTGGGCGTGCCGTCCAAAGGGCGGCTGATGGACAAGACCTTTGACTGGTTCGGCTCCCACGGGATCGGGCTGCGCAAAGCCGGGTCAGAACGGGAGTACGCGGGCGAGGTGACCGGCCTTGCCGGTGTCGAGCTGGTGTTGTTGTCCGCCGGTGAAATCCCACGCGAACTCGCCGCAGGCCGGTTGCACCTTGGGGTCACAGGCTCTGATCTGGTGCGCGAAAAGGTTCCCAATTGGGATACGCTGCTGCGCGATGTGCATGGACTGGGCTTTGGCGGGGCCGATCTTGTGATCGCCGTGCCCCAGCTTTGGGTCGATGTCGATACGCTGGACGATCTCGATGCCGCCGCTGCTGCCTTTCGGCGGACCCACGGTTTTCGTTTGCGGATCGCGACCAAGTATCACCGCCTCGTCCGCGAATTCCTGCGGGACTACGGGGTCGCCGACTACCAGTTGATCGACAGCCAGGGGGCCACCGAAGGCACCGTCAAGAACGAGACGGCAGAAGCTATCGCCGACATCACCTCAACCGGTGAGACTTTGCGTGCCAACGGCCTCAAGATCCTGTCTGATGGCCTGATCCACGCCAGCCAGGCGACCCTGTTCAAAAGCCGGGCTGCTGAATGGTCAGACGACGACAGGGCAGCTTGGGCCCGGATCGAAGAGATGTGCGGGCTCTAGGCCCGGGGCTAGCAAAGGGACGTTTTCACATGGCGACACATGGATACGAGGACGGCCGGCTCAACCTGCCCTTTGTCGGCATCTCAACCTTTGGCAAGCGGGACTACGTGGCCGACTGGGATGCCATCGAGGCTGATGTCGCGATCCTTGGCGCGCCATACGATGGCGGCACCCAGTGGCGGGCAGGGGCCCGGTTCGGTCCCCGGGCGGTCCGCGAGGCCTCGACCCTGTTCAGCTTTGGCCATGCCGGGGCCTATGACCACGAAGACGACGCAACCTACCAGGGCAGCGACGTGCGCATCGTCGATATCGGGGATGCCGACATCATCCACACCAAGACCGAAGAAAGCCACGCCAACATCGAACTAGGGGTGAGCAAGATCCTCACTGCCGGGGCGCTGCCTGTGGTGATCGGTGGCGATCACTCGATCAACATCCCTTGCGTGAACGCCTTTGCCGATGACTGCGCCCGGAATGGCCCGATCCATGTGGTGCAGATCGACGCCCATCTGGATTTCGTCGATGTGCGGCACGGTGTCACGCATGGGCACGGCAATCCCATGCGTCGCGCGATCGAGAAGGACTACGTCTCGGGCATGACCCAACTGGGCATCCGAAACGTCTCATCGACCGCGAAAGAGGGGTATGAGGACGCCAGGGCCAGAGGGTCGGATATCCTGTCCGTGCGGCAAGTGCGGGCGCTGGGCGCCGAGGCAGTGGTCAACCGGTTGCCCGAAGGGGCGCGCTACTACGTGACGATCGATATCGACGCCTTCTGCCCCTCGATCGCGTCGGGAACAGGTACGCCAAGCCATGGGGGCTTTCAGTACTACGACGTCTTGGAAATCCTGCAGGGTCTGAGCAAGCGGGGCAATGTTGTCGGGATCGACCTCGTCGAAGTGGCCCCCGCCTATGACCCGACCGAAAGCACGCAGGTCCTGGCGGCCCAGGTCCTGCTGAATTTCATCGGGTTCATCTTTCACAACCGGCGCTAGAAACCGCGCAGGGGATCAGAGGATCCCGATATCGGCAAGGGCGGCCGATAGTTCAGGCGGCAGAACATCTTCACCCGCCTTCGCCTGTATCAAATCGGGCGGGGCATCGCTGGGCGCGAGATAGCGCCAGCCCTGAAAAGGACGCCGCTGTACCGCAGCGACCCGCACAATCTCGGGATCCAGGACGATTGCGCAGCGCAGGATACCGTCGTCTCGGCTGTATTCGTCCAGCCGGACAATGCGCTGGCGGCACTGGATCACCCCCTTGATCACCCAGTAGATCGAGCCGCCGTCCAAAAGCTCTGCCTCGCGCTTTGGCCACATCCTTGTGACATGGCGCGGCAGACCGTCGTCCGACTGCGCACGGCGGGTCTGTTGCCAGGCGGCAAGGTCATCGGTGTCGTCTGTCCCTACGGACAGTTTTTGTAAATGCAGCATGCCGCTCACCCCAACGGAATGTTCTATTCTTGTTCTGGCTATCTAGATTTGGTAGCTTAGGCCCTCGCCCTTGATTCTACCATGACATCTTCTGGAGCCGCCATGAACCGTTTTGCCGCCCCCATCGCCGCGCAGATTTGGGACATGAAGTATCGCTTCAAAGAGGCCGACGGGACCCCCCGCGATGTCACGGTCGAGGATACATGGCGGCGGATCGCACGGGCCCTGGCAGAGGTGGAAGAACATCCCAAGGTCTGGGAGGACAAGTTCTACACCGCGCTTGAGGATTTCAAATACCTCCCCGCCGGCCGGATCACCGCCGGTGCTGGCACAGCCCGGTCCGTCACCCTGTTCAACTGCTTTGTCATGGGGACCGTGCCCGACACCATGGGCGGCATCTTCGACGCGTTGAAAGAGGCCGCGCTGACCATGCAGCAGGGGGGCGGGATCGGATACGACTTTTCCACCATCCGGCCCAAGGGCGCACCTGTCGCAGGCGTCGCCGCTGATGCTTCGGGGCCCTTGTCGTTCATGGATGTCTGGGACGCCATGTGCCGGACAATCATGTCGGCAGGTTCGCGGCGCGGGGCGATGATGGCCACCATGCGGTGTGATCATCCGGATGTTGAGGCCTTCATCACCGCCAAGTCCGACCCTGCCCGGCTGCGGATGTTCAACATGTCGGTGCTGGTGACAGACCCCTTCATGGCAGCGGTCAAGGCTGATAGCCCTTGGGACCTCGTCTTTGACGGGACCGTCTACAGGACGGTTCAGGCGCGGGATCTGTGGGACCGGATCATGCGGTCGACATTCGATTTCGCGGAACCCGGCGTGATCTTCATTGACCGGATCAATGCCATGAACAATCTCAGCTATTGCGAGACGATCGCGGCAACCAACCCCTGCGGCGAACAGCCCTTGCCACCCTACGGGGCCTGCCTGCTGGGGTCGATCAACATGGCGCGGCTGGTCAGCAATCCCTTCAGCCCCGACGCCCGGCTTGACCCCGACGCGCTCGATGACCTCGTGGCAACGGCCGTGCGGATGATGGACAATGTTGTCGACGCCTCGCGCTTTCCGCTGCCCGAACAGGCGGCAGAGGCGCGGGCAAAGCGCCGGATAGGACTGGGCGTAACCGGCCTCGCCGACGCCCTGTTGATGGTTGGTCAGCGCTACGGTTCCGAAGAGGCCGCCGCCCTGACCGAAGCCTGGATGAAGCGGATCGCACGGTCCGCCTACCTCGCCAGCGTTGACCTGGCGAAGGAAAAAGGGGCCTTTCCCCTGTTCGACGCCAAGAAATTCCTGGCCTCCGGCGCGATGCAGGGCATGGACAAGGACGTCCGGGACGCGATCGCCAAGCACGGCATCCGCAACGCGCTTTTGACGTCCATCGCGCCCACGGGAACGATCTCGCTTTATGCCGGCAATGTCTCTTCGGGGATCGAGCCTGTCTTTGCCTATGCCTACACGCGCAAGGTCCTGCAAAAGGACGGCAGCAAGACCGAGGAAGAGGTGGTCGACTACGCCGTCCAGCTTTGGCGCGAGATCAAGGGCGATACCCCGCTGCCGGATTACTTCGTGAACGCCCAGACCCTCGCCCCGCTTGAACATGTTCGGATGCAGGCCGCCGCGCAGAAATGGATCGACAGCAGCATTTCCAAGACGATCAACTGCCCCGTGGACATCAGCTTTGACGCCTTCAAAGAGGTCTATATGGCCGCCTGGGATCAGGGCTGCAAAGGCTGCACCACCTACCGGCCCAATGCGGTCACCGGCTCTGTGCTAAGCGTGTCGGAACCCGCAAAGGAAAGCGGCTCTGATCTTCGCTCTGGCACAAATACTCCCGCCGGAGGCGATCCCGAGGCTGACGCGGCAAAGGTGGCGACGCTGATGACCGACGGCGACGTGATCTACATGTCCGAACCGCTCGACCGCCCTTCCGAACTTGAGGGCGCGACGTACAAGCTCAAGTGGCCTGATAGTGAACACGCCATCTACATCACGATCAACGACATCATCCACCAGGGCCAGCGGCGTCCGTTCGAGGTCTTTATCAACTCCAAGAACATGGAGCATTTTCCCTGGACCGTCGCGCTTACCCGGATGATCTCGGCCGTGTTCCGGCGGGGCGGCGACGTGTCCTTCGTCGTGGAGGAACTCAAGGCCGTTTTCGATCCGCGTGGCGGAGCCTGGATGGGGGGCAAGTATGTCCCGTCGATCCTGGCCGCGATCGGTGGCGTTATTGAACGGCACATGGTTGCCATCGGCTTTCTGGCGGGCGAGGGGACCGGGCTGAAATCCGACCCCCAGGCCGATGTCGTCAGCCTTGGCACCAAGCGTGGCAAGGCCTGCACGTCGTGCGGCAGCTATGACCTGCGCATGGTCGAAGGGTGCATGACATGTGCAAGTTGCGGCTATTCCAAGTGCGGCTGAAGGAAACTCTGCCCGGTCTGCTGAAGGTCAGCCCATGAGGTCAGCCCCCTAGCGGCGCGTCAGCGCCATCCCGACGAGGATCAGCCCGACACCCAGCACCCGCCCGCCCAGCGGGCCGGGTGCCCCGGTGATCAGGTCCAGCAGCACCCCCGTTACCATCTGGCCCGCAATGACCAGCAAGGCGGTGTTCGCGGCACCGATCCGGGCGATCAGCCAACTGCCCGAGGCGACGAAGACCACGCCAAGCGGGCCGCCCAGCCAGGCCCACCAGGGTATCTCTGCGTCAGCTGGTGGCAGCAGGCCGCCAAGGACCAGCCCCACAAGCGTCAGTACAGCCAACCCCACCACATGGTTCCACAGCGAGGCGCGCAGCGGTGATGTCGATACGGCAAGCCGTCCGTTGATCTGCCGGCTCAGGCTGACAAGGATCCCGGCCAACAGGGCCAACGACGAAAACAGGATCATGATGAGCCGCCAAGGATAAGGATCAGGCTGCCCGTACAGATACAGCCGACGGCGGCCATGTCCCGCAGGTCCGGTTGCCGCTTGGGAAATCCAAAAAGGCCAAATCTGTCGGCCAACAGGCCAAACCCCACCTGTCCGGCCAGCCCCAGGGCTAATGTGCCAGACAGGGCCAGGGCCGTGTTCACGGTGACCGACGACAGCATCACAGTGACGGCCCCAGATACGCCCCCCAGGTAGGCCCAAAGAGGGGCGGGGCCGATCTGGGCCGTCGTCGCTTTTCTGCCCCTCTCCCGGAACAGAAGGACCAGAACCACCGCGGCGAGGCTGCCCGCGCCATGCGCGGCCCAGGATGCAAACAGAGGCCCTCCCGACAAAGACAGGCGGCCGTTCAACAAGACCATAAAGGTCAACAGGCCACCGCTGAGAAATGCGGCAGCCAGGTCAAATGGGCGGAGTGGCATTTGGGGGGGCTCGAGTGCGTTTGCAACCATGTGGACTTGCCTGCGGATTGGCCGCAACCTCCAAGATATGTGATATTATGGCAATCCTGCCATGGCAGAGCCTTATCGGCGACGGCATGGAGTGGGAATAGTGGTTGTCAGTTGGAATGGTCCAAGTCACAAAAATGACAGCCAGGCGATATCCTGTCGCAACCCAGAAGGTGCAGAATGAAGAAACTTTCCCTTCTATTGGTCTGTCTTTTGTGTGCGGGTCCTGCAGCAGCAGAAGATCGCGATATCCTCGGGGTTGGTCGTCTGTTCACCAACGACTATCTTGGCGACCGGGCGGACCGTTGGCGGTCAGGTAGCTACCAGGTTTCGATCATGCGTGGCGAAAAATGGGCGGGGTCTCCTCCCGCCGGGTTGGGCGAGTTGCTGGAGTACCGGCTCAGGACCGAAATCATCTCGTCAGGACCGGACAGCGGCGCAACGTTTGACCGTCCCTATGTGGGATCCTTCAGTCTTGGCGTGCACAATCACATGTCCCTTGGGCCGACCCAACTCAGCTTTGGCGCCGACCTCATGGCGATCGGGCCACAAACCGGGGTTTCGGATTTTCAGGAACAGTTCCACGAGCGGTTCAGCCTACCCGACCCGCGCGGAGTCAGCGCCCAACTGGGTGATGCCTACCATCTGTCTGGTCTGGCAGAGCTGTCCTACAGCCTTAGGCTGAGTGACCTTGTGACCGTACGCCCCTACGCTGAAGTGCAGGTTGGGGTAGAGGATATTGCTCGCGTGGGGGGCGACATCATAGTGGGATCAATTGGCCACACTGACATGTTTGTCAGGGACTTGGGTACCGGTCAGCTGATACGCGCGATCGAGGCTGGTCAGCCCGGTGCGGCCGTTTTGATGGGTGCCGATTGGGCCTATGTTGGCGACAGCGCCTACCTTCCTGAAAATATGGGATATTTTGCGGAAGAGAACCGATTTCGCGGTCGGATTGGCCTGCATTGGCAAATTGCCCCAAGGGTCTCGTTTTTCTATGGCTTGACCTATTTGTCGGAAGAGTTCGTAGGGCAATCCGAAGGCCAGCTTCTGGGTGGCCTGAAACTGAATTTTAACTTCTGAAGAAATAGTTACCTGCCAAACTTGAAGTGGGTTGATCCCCTCAGGCTCGCCCTGATACCTTCAAATCGAAAATCCGCACACAGATGCGGACATAAGAGCAGTAGGCAGGCAGACAGGCATGAGCACGGGCTTTCTTGGCACGTTCGTCATTTCCTGGGCGCAAACAGAATTGGATGGCCACTGGTCCTCGTCGTTGTCGAACCTTGCGGTTGGCGCGTCATGGACCTGGACCGGAGAAGCTGTGCGCGTAGATGGTCCAGCAGGTGTTTTGCCTCTGGGTCAGGCCAAGGGAATGGTGGACCTGCATAAACGCGCAGCACTTAGCGTGCGGCGGCTTTTGGGGGCCGTTGCCGCTGGAACGTCAAATCTTCACAGCGTGAGTGTAGAAGAGCCCCTTTTTGAAATGGGCTTTACCGTGACAGATGGCCGCGACAGCTGGACTGTTACTATCATAGATACCGCCGAGGGGCGGCCGCCGCTTGCCATGTTCATAGGCCGCATTCCGCCCCGTCACACCGATCTCTGGATCGTAAGCCACAATGTCGACCTTGACCAAAGGTCACGCCAAAGCGATGCGCCTGGGGCCGTCATATGCTTTACCCCCGGCACCATAATCCTGACCGAAGACGGCCCGCGCCGGGTCGAAGAGATTGGGGAAGGCTGTCGCGTCCAGACCAAGGACGACGGTTGCGAAGAGGTCCTTTGGATAGGGCATCGTCACATCTCGGGCGCGCGTCTTCATGCCATGCCGCACCTGTCGCCCATTCGTCTTAGGGAAGGGGCACTGGACAAGGGCGTTCCGGATGCCAGTCTACTTGTGTCGCCTGACCATCGCGTTGTCTTGCGTGGTCCCAGAGCTAGGGCCCTGTTCAACACGGACGAAGTGCTTGTCGCAGCCCGGGACCTTGTCAACGACCACAACATCGTCGTGGACCGCGCCGTACGGGGGGTCAGCTATATCCACATGCTTTTGCCGCGCCATCAGGTCGTCTTTGCCAACGGGGTCGAAACCGAAAGCTTTCATCCCGCCAGCGCCGTTCTGGCAACGATGGAGGATGTCCAGCTGACCGAACTCTTTCACAGGCTGCCGGACCTTGCCACTGATCCGCAGACCTATGGCAGCTATGCCCGTCGGGTCCTGTCCCACTCAGAAGCAGCCATCCTGAACCACGACATGATGTACTAGGTCATATGGACCGGGCTATGCGCCTGGTCGGACGTCACCTGTTGGATTTCGCGACGGGCCGCCACACCCGTTGACACCCGGTTCAGCCCGGCTATAAGGCGCACTTCGCTGGTGTTGGTGGACCTCGCAAGAGGATCCCTGTCAGGCCGCAAGGCCAAAGGACAACGCCCTTCATAGCAGGCCTCTGCGGCCCGCGTCCTATAGAAGGAGATCAGACGGTGACCAAACGCACCTCTGCCAAGTACAAAATTGACCGCCGGATGGGTGAAAACATCTGGGGCCGCCCGAAATCCCCCGTAAACCGTCGTGAGTATGGCCCCGGCCAGCACGGTCAGCGCCGCAAGGGCAAGCTGTCCGATTTCGGCACCCAGCTTCGCGCCAAGCAAAAGCTGAAGGGGTACTACGGCGACCTGACCGAAAAGCAGTTCCGTCGCATCTACGCCGAAGCCGAGCGTATCAAGGGCGACACCGGTGAGAACCTTGTTGGCCTGCTCGAGCGTCGCCTGGACGCCGTCGTCTACCGCGCCAAGTTCGTGCCGACCGTCTTTGCCGCCCGTCAGTTCGTCAACCACGCCCACGTGCTGGTCAACGGCAAGTCGGTCAACATCCCATCCTACCGCGTGCGGGAAGGCGACGTGATCGAGGTTCGTCAGAAGTCCAAGCAACTGGCAGTCGTTCTCGAAGCCGTCGCACTGGCCGAGCGTGATGTTCCTGACTACCTCGAAGTCGATCACCACAAGATGACCGCGACATTCGTCCGCACACCGAGCCTGGGCGACGTGCCCTACCCGGTGATGATGGAACCGAACCTCGTCGTCGAATTCTACGCCAAGAACTGATCCCGTTCCGGGCTTTGCGCCCGGATCGTCCGATCAGGTGACATTCGAACCCGCTGCACTCTGGTGCGGCGGGTTTTTTGTTGGCCGCGATTGCGCGATGTTCGACAGGGGCTTATCCCTGATTTGTTGGTACAGGCTGGAGGTCGCCCTGATGGAACAGAAGTCGATTATTGAGCGGCGGTTCGAACAGGGGCTTTTCGCCTCTCGTTGGCTGATGGCGCCCATGTACCTTGGCCTTGTTCTAGCGCTGGCGCTTCTGACCGTCGTCTTTGTCCGAGAGTTGATCTACTACATGCCGCAGGTCCTGGAGCTTTCGGTCGACAAGGCCATTCTGGCCATTCTTACGCTGATCGACCTGACACTCGCCGCCAACCTTGTCGTCATTGTCATCTTTTCAGGCTACGAGAATTTCGTTTCCAAGCTGGACATTCACCCCGCCTCCGAGAGGCCGGGCTGGATGGGGACCGTAGATTTCGCGGGCCTGAAGATGAAGCTGATCGCCTCGATCGTGGCCATATCCGGGATTCACCTCCTCAAGCGCTTTATGGAGATCGGCCAGGCTGGTTCGGATGCCGGCTTTGGCGACAATGAGCTTTACTGGCTGGTTGTCATCCACGTTGTTTTCGTCCTTTCGGGGGTCCTCATGGCAGTGATGGACTGGCTGGTCGCGCGAAGTGGCAAGAAGTAGCGCTCGGCCCCATGGCAGCCGGGCTGGTGTTCCCTGGTCCGGCCTGCTTTTGCACTTTGAAGTCGCGGCAAAGAACATAGTGGCGCAGCCCGTTTCCCGCCGATAGAACGCTTGCGAACGACAGGAGCCCTTCAAATGACCGGAATCACGCCGCAACCTGGCATCATGGACATCGCGCTTTATCAAAGCGGGGCAAGCCATGTGGACGGTCAGACCAACGTGCTGAAGCTGTCAGCAAACGAAAACCCGCTTGGTCCTTCCGATGCAGCAAAAGAGGCGTTTTCACGGGCTGTTCACACGCTCAACCGCTATCCCAATACAGATCACGCCAGCCTTAGGACCGCGATCGGGGAGGTCTGGAACCTAAACCCTGACCAGATCATCTGCGGTGTCGGCAGTGATGAGATCATTCACTTTCTGTGCCAAGCCTACGCCGGTCCGGGCGACGAGGTGATTCACACTGAACATGGTTTTGCCATGTACAGCATTGCGGCCCGCGCGGCCGGGGCGACCCCGGTCGAGGTTCAAGAGAGGGACCGCGTGACCGACGTCGATGCGATCCTCGCCGCCTGTACACCGGCGACCAAGCTTGTTTTTATCGCCAATCCCAACAACCCCACCGGCACCATGATTGCGCCGGGCGAGGTGCGTCGTCTTGCCGAAGGTCTGCCCGAGGGTGCGATCCTTGTCCTCGACGGTGCCTATGCCGAGTATGTTGAGGCGTTCGACGCCGGCGCTGCCCTGATCGCGTCGCGCGACAACGTCTTCATGACCCGATCCTTTTCCAAGATCTACGGTTTGGGCGGGCTGCGGGTGGGCTGGGGCTATGGTCCGCAAGCCATCATCGACGTGTTGAACCGCATTCGCGGACCCTTCAACCTGTCCACCGCCGCTCTTGCCGCGGCAGAGGCGGCGGTTCGGGACGTGGCCTATATCGAAAAATGCCGGGTGGAAAACGCCCGCTGGCGGGACTGGCTGGCCAGTGCATTGGCCGAGATGGGGGTCCGGTCCGACACATCGACCGCCAATTTCGTTCTTGCCCGTTTTGCCGATACCGCCGAGGCCGAGGCCTGTGATGCCCATCTGCGGGCAGAAGGCATCATCGTCCGCCAGGTCGCGGGCTACAATCTGCCCAATTGCCTGCGTATCACCGTTGGCGACGAAAGCGCCTGTCGCCGGGTCGCCCACGCGGTGGGACAATTCAAGGGGCTGCGGTGATGGCGCTTTATGAAAGGGTTGCCCTGATCGGTCTTGGCCTTATTGCTGGCTCTATGTCCTATGCCATGCGGCGCGCGGGATTGGCCGGGGAAATCGTCGGCTACGCCAGGTCAGCCGAGACGCGGGCGATCGCAAAAGAAGTCGGGCTGGTGGACCAGGTCTATGAAAGCGCTGCCGAAGCGGCCGAAGGGGCTGACCTCGTGGTTCTCGCGGTTCCGGTTGGCGCGATGGAGGATGTGACGCTTGAGATTGCACCTGTCTTGAAACCCGGGGCTACCGTCACCGACGTGGGTTCTGTCAAGGCGTCGGTGATCGCAGCGGTTGCACCTCATTTGCCGCCCGGCGTCCATTTTGTGCCGGCGCACCCACTGGCTGGGACCGAACACTCTGGCCCCCGTTCGGGTTTTGCCGAACTGTTTGACCAACGATGGTGCATCGTGGTGCCCGGTGACGCAGAGACCGCGGCGGTCGACCGCCTTATTGAGTTGTGGAAGGGCATGGGGGCCTATGTCGATACTATGGATGCGGATCATCACGATCTTGTCCTTGCCGTCACGAGCCATACCCCGCACCTGATTGCCTACACGATGGTCGGGGTTGCCGACGATCTGCGTCGCGTGACCGATAGCGAGGTCATCAAGTATTCTGCGGCAGGTTTCCGCGACTTTACCCGCATCGCGGCCAGTGATCCGACGATGTGGCGCGATGTCTTTCTGAACAACAAGGAAGCGACGCTCGAGATCCTGGGGCGCTTCACCGAAGAATTGTTCGCCCTTCAGCGCGCGATCCGACAGGGTGATGGGGACCATCTGCACGCCTATTTCACCCGGACCCGTGCAATCCGACGCGGGATCATCGAGGCAGGACAGGATACGGCTGCACCAAACTTTGGTCGCACCCCGGGAAAGTCCGGTTGAGCCGCCGGGCCAGGGGCCTGTCACTTCTTTTGGCCTGCGCCATTTTGCCGGCCCCTTCTTGGTCCGACGCGCCGGCCGTGTCACCACGTCCCCAAGCACGGATTGTTCTAATCCTTGAGCCTCCGGCCAGGCCCGTCGCACGACCGGTTGAGGTCCTGGCGGAACCGGCCGGACTGACCAACCCCGGACTTGCGCTTGAAACAGAAGGTGCGTTTGAACCTTGGCCGGCGCCTATATCTGAATCCATATCTAAGGGCCCATTGCGTCCCCAAGACCCGGCAGGCCCGTTGGAAGTACCACTTCTTTTGACCCGTGACGGGTCTCGGTTGCTGCCGGATTTGCGGGCCCTTGATCCTGCGACGCAGCCGCGTGGCCCATTGCTGTCGCGGGCATTGGTGCCTGAACCGTCGGCGCGGTTGGCCGCGCAGGAAGTCCGTGCCAGGGACGCACTTGAGATTTCGGATGGGACAGCGCAGATCGCCCGAATGTTGGTCCAGAACATGGCTGTTGGCACGCGGCCTGAACGGATCGCCTCGTCCATCGCGCCACAACCAACCTCGCCACCACCGATCTTGCCTGCTGTCCGGCCCGTTCCGCGTCCCACGACAACCGCTTCGCCCCTCCCACCCGGTCGGCCGGAGCTGCGCCCGGCCCGTCCCCTGGCTGTTGTCCCGCTGATGGGGACGGACGCCCCGACACCCGCCAGCCCCGAGGCGCGGTCCAGAGCCGTCCTGCCACCGGACCTTTCGGCCTTGGCCGTGGCCCTTGCTCTGCGACCGCCCGAGCGGCCGCCCGAGATAACGAGGCAGGCGCAACAGGTCCGTGAACAGCGGGCACGGGGGGCCGTCTGCGGAAGCGTCGATATTCAGGGCCAGACCCTCAGCCGGATCAACGGTTCGGGCGGGTGCGGGGTGAACAACCCTGTCAGCATCACTTCAATCGGCGGTGTGCGCCTTTCCACCCCGTCCACCATGGATTGCACAACCGCCGAAGCGCTGTTGCGATGGGTCGAGCAAAGCGCGCGACCTACGCTGGCAGATCAGGGCGGTGGCCTCGCCTCGCTTCGGGTCATAGGGCACTATTCCTGCCGCAACCGAAACGGATCAAACAGTCCCCGATTGTCTGAACATGCCAAGGGCAGAGCCATAGATATTGCCGGGTTTGGTTTGCGCAACGGCAATGAAATCAGCGTGCGGAACGGTTGGAACACCCAAAGCCAGGGCCAGCGCTTGCGGCGCTTGCAGGATGACGCCTGCGGAATTTTCGGAACGGTCCTGGGACCGAATGCCAATGCTGCCCACCGGGACCATTTCCACTTTGATACGGCGCGGTATCGCAACGGATCGTATTGCCGCTAGCCTGGTTCTTACCAAAGGACTGCCCCTGCTAAAGGACTGCCCTGCCAAAGGACCGGGCCCTACCAAAGCGCCGGGATCGCCATCAGCGGTATGGCCCCGACACTTGCCTGTCCAGCCGAAATGACAACCCGCACGTCAAGATCCTCGGCAACACCTCGCGCGACACCCATCCGCCGGATGGCCCGCGCAAGAACCGGGCCGATCAGCCGACCGTCCTCGAACATGGTCAGCGTCTCTTGCCAACGGCTCACAGTTAGGTTGATGACTCCGTCAAGCTGGCCCAATTCATCGACGCGCACCTCGCCATGTCCTGAAATCAGGGCCGGTCCCCAACGCAAGGTCATGTCGCGCAGCGTCAGTTCGGTCGGCCTGGCTGGCGTTCCGGTCAGGGCAAAACGATCCAGAGGGCTGTCAAAGACCGCCAATCCGTCCAGACGCAATTGATCAAGGACGGGCAGTCCCGGCACCGCTGACGGACGCAGGTTTGTGACCTCACCAAAGACATCATAGCTGTTGGGGGCAAGGTCGTCGCCCGCTGCGTCCCTTATGGCCGCAAGGCTATGGTCCCAAGACATCTGCCATCCCTTGTCGGACGCAAGCGCGGTCTGCCCCCCTTCAAAGGTGGCATTGCGAAGGGGCAAAGACAGGTCGGGACGAACGGCGCCGCTTGCCCGTAGCCCGGCGCCAGTCACTGTCAGGTTTTGGCCTGGCAAACGCACGGTCTGGGTCTCAGGCCAGACGACAATCACTCGGTTGGGCACATAGCTCAGGGCAAGGATCTGGATAAAGGGGGCCTGCCAGCCTCGGCCGGTGGCCGGATCCCCCAGGTCTATCGCTGTAATCGTGGTGTCGAACCGCGAGGGAAAGCCTCGGGTGTGCACATCCGCCACCTCGATTGAGAGGCCGTTTGACCGCATCTCCTCAATCGCGGCGATCAAAGCCCGTTCTTTCGCTGCAGAGCCTACAAACCAGTATCCGCCATAAAGAGCGAACATGCCGAAAACCACAATCACGATGAACCGCATCTACGCGTCTCTTTCCTTTGGCCCTGCACGGGGGTTTACACCATCCGTGTTTATCGGGCCTACAGGAGGAGGACCAGACAGGAGGCTAGGCTTGGAACTTTGGGTGTTCGGATATGGATCGCTGCTGTGGAACCCCGGTTTTGTGCCGGTTCAGGCGGTGACGGCGCGGCTGGACGGGTATCACCGCAGCTTTTGCATGTTGTCGATTCATCACCGGGGCAGCGAGGCCGAACCGGGGCTGGTCCTGGCGCTGGACGAAGCGGTGGGGGCAAGTTGTACCGGCGTGGCCTTTCAGGTGGCCACCGACGATCAGGATCGCGTGCTGGCCGACCTGCGCGAACGCGAACTCATTTCGTCAGCCTATGTCGAGCGGCATGTTCCCCTTCACTTGACGGATGGGCGATGGATCGAGGCCCTGGCCTATGTGATCGAACCGACGCATGTCCAATACTGCCGTTTCGATCTTGAGACCCAGGCGCAAATGATCGCGCGGGCGCAGGGCGGGCGTGGGCCCAATGATGAATACCTCTACAATACCGCGGCTCACCTCGCACAGATGGACATAAATGACCCTGATATGGAGTGGTTGGTTGCCCGAGTGCGCGACCTGACGGCCACGGCGTGACTGCGCCGGGCGGAGAAGCCGATATTTGGGTTGGGTTTCGCGGATGCAGCGCCTATCAATGCCGCAACGCGACATGAATGTGAGGAACCTGTCCGTGGGGGACATTTCGGTACCATCGGCAAGGCCACATTTCACGCTGCCTTTGCGGCAGCTCACTTTCATGCTGATCGCCAGTGGGCTGGTCGTGGCTGGGATCTATTTCGGCTATCGAACCATTTCGGCGATCTTCATGTCGAACCCTTACCTGAACTCGGTCATCCTGACCGTCTTTATCCTGGGCGTGCTATCCTGCTTTCGTCAGGTCGTTCAACTGGCAAACTCGGTCAGCTGGATCGAGGGTTTCGCCTCGTCCCGGCCCGGGATGGAGATGGCCAAGGCACCGTCGCTTTTGGCGCCACTAGCGACCTTGCTTCGGTCGCGGGGGGTGCGGATGCAGCTTTCCGCCTCGTCGGGCCGATCCATCCTGGATTCGGTGGGGCAGCGGATTGACGAAGACCGTGAGATCACCCGCTACCTAGGCAACGTGCTGATCTTTCTCGGCCTGCTCGGCACCTTCTACGGTCTGGCAACAACTGTGCCGGCCCTTGTCGAGACGATCCGAGGATTGAACCCGGCCCCCGGCGAAAGCGGGACAGAGGTCTTTGGCCGCCTGCAAGCTGGTCTGGAAAGCCAGCTTGGCGGGATGGGCACAGCCTTTTCATCGTCCCTTCTGGGATTGGCAGGCTCGCTTGTGGTTGGTTTGCTGGAGCTTTTTGCCGGTCACGGACAGAACCGCTTTTATCGGGAACTCGAAGAATGGTTGTCGACGATCACCCGCGTCGGCTTTGCATCGGGCGATGAAGGCGGTGGCGGAGACTCGGCCGTCATGGCCGGCGTGTTCGACAATCTGGCCGAGCAGATGGAGCGTCTTCAGCAGATGTTCAGCCAGTCCGATGCCGCACGAAATGAGATCGACAACCGGCTTGGCGAACTGGCCGCAGGGATAGGCCGTCTGACCGACAGAATGACGGCGAACGACCCGTCAACAGCCTTGCTTCGCGTTGCCGAAGGGCAAGAGCGGCTACTTGAGCGGCTGGGCGAGGTGGGCGAAGGCATGGATGCCGAAAGCAGGATGCGCCTGCGGTCCATTGACGTGCAGATGCTTCGCATCCTCGAAGAACTTTCGGCTGGCCGGCAAGAGACCATGGCCGAACTGCGTACCGACATGTCGGCCCTGACCCGCGCCATCCGGCAGGTCCGGGCGACCTCCAAAGAGTAAACGGAGGAGCGAGGGCATGGCACTGCAACGGCGGTCCGGCAACAGGTTCCAGGCATCCATCTGGCCCGGCTTTGTCGATGCGATGACTGGCCTGCTTCTGGTGCTGATGTTCGTGCTGACCATCTTCACGGTTGTGCAGTTCGTGTTGCGGGACACGATTTCAGGTCAGGAAACCCAGCTCGATGAGCTGAGCGCCGAAGTCGCCCTGTTGGCGCAGGCATTGGGGCTAGAGCAGAACCGCACCGCTGCCCTTGAGGCCGATGTGGGCCAACTGACATCCGACCTTGCCGATTCCGAAAGCCAGGCGAGCCAGCAAGCGGTCCTGATCGCGTCTTTGACCCAGCAGAGGGACGCAAACGCCGCCGCGCTGGACGAGGCGCAAGACCAGATCACCGGGTTCGAGGCTCAGGTGGCCGGTCTTCTTGCGCAACAGGCAACGGCCGAGGCAACCATTCTGACGCTGCGGAGCGAGGCTGAGGCCAGCGCACGGACCATCGATGGGCTGCAAGCGGACGCGGCCGCCGACGCCGAAGCCATCGCTGCCCTTGAGGCAGACGGTGAGGGCGCCCGGGCCACTATAGCCGCGCTTCAACTGGCGCAAACAACGCTGATCTCCGAACAGGAGGCACTCAACCTCGCCCTCGCCATGGCCCGCGAGGAGATCGACGCCACCACCGAGACCGCGCGCCTTGCGGCTGCACGGGCCGATGCGCTCGATGCCCTTGTTGCAGACCTTCGACGCCAGGCAGTGGACGATCAGGCCGAAATCCAGACCTTGCAGACGGCACGAGACAATGACGCCGAGGCGTTGAGTGAGGCAGAGGCCGCCCAACTGGCAGAGGCGGCAGCCGCAGAGGCCCTCAGAGCCCGGCTTGAGAACGCGGATGCAGAGTTGACGGCAATGACCATGGCGCTTGAGGAGCAGCGGCGCAGGGCCGAAAACACCCTGACCCTTCTGGCCGCTGCCGAGGCCGCCCGGGCGGAGCTCGATATGCGGCTGGCAGAGGCCCTGTTGGCACGCCAACAGGCTGAGAACGACGTGAACCGGGCCCTGAACGAGGGCGATGATCTGGATGCCCGGCTTGTCGCCGCTTTGGGCCTTCAGGAGACGACGCAAGCGCAACTCGACGCAGCACGCGCTCAACTTGCCGCCGTCACCGAGGATCGGGAACAGCTTTCCGTGGACCTCGCCGCCGCCCTTGCCGCAAGGGACGGTGCGGTCGGCGATCTCGAAGAGGTCCGCGCCGCCCTCGAGGCTGCCCTCGCAGAAAGTGAATTGTCGCGGGCGCAGGTAGAAGAGCGGTTTGCTGCCGCCGTCTTGGCGGAACAGGCCAGGGCAAGCGAACTTGCCGCCGCCCAAGCCGCGGTCGCAGCGGCACAATCGGAAACCTCGACCATGGAAGAACGCCTGCGGGCGGCGCTTTTGGCCCAAGGGGCGCTTGAAACCCAAGTCGCAGGCCTTACGGAAGGTCGTACGGAGACCGAACAGGAACGGGCCTCCCTCGAGGCACGACTGTCCGAGGCGCTTGCCACGCTTGCCGATGCCCGAGCGGCTCAGGACCAACAGATGACAGAGACCCAGAGGCAAGAGGCCCTTCTGGCCGCTGCCAATGCGGCCCTTTCAGACGAGCAGGCTTTGTCCGCCGAAAGCCAGCGACAGGTTGCCCTTCTGAACGAACAGGTGCGCGAACTGCGCAACCAGGTCGGCCGCCTGCAGACCCTCCTCGATATCCAGGATGCAGAGGATGCCGACTCGCAGGTGCAGATCGAAAACCTGACAGACCAGCTGAACACGGCCCTTGCCCGGGTTGCCTCGGAAGAGCGGCGGCGGAGGGTCCTGGAGGAGACAGAGCGGCGGCGGCTTGAAGAAGAAGCCGCGCGACTTGAGGCCGAGGCGCAAGACCTGCGAAACTATCGGTCCGAGTTCTTTGGACGGCTGCGCGATGTTGTGGCCGATCTCGATGGGATTCGCATCGAAGGCGACCGGTTCGTGTTTTCCTCAGAGGTATTGTTCCAGCCTGGCAGGGCCGAGCTTTCGCCCTCTGGCCGCGCCGAAATGGCCAATGTTGCCAGCATCCTGCGTACTATTGCCAACGACATTCCCGAAGGGATCGACTGGATCATCCGGGTCGACGGTCATACCGACAACGTGCCCTTGTCCGGGACCGGCGAGTACCGCAACAACTGGGAGCTTAGCCAGGCGCGGGCGCTTTCCGTCGTGCTTTACATGATCAATAACGAGGGGATTGATCCAAATCGGTTGGCCGCCAACGGCTTTGGGGAGTTCCAGCCCATCAACCCCGAAGATACGGTCGAGGCTCGCGCCCAGAACCGGCGGATCGAGTTGAAGCTGACCGAACGCTAAGAGGTCCCCAGACCTTCAAAAGAAAAAGCCCCCGCCTGCACTGCAAGCGGGGTCTCATTTCTTTGCAAGCGTCCGGGCTTAGTCAGCCGTTAAGAGCGGCGGCTTGTTCCCGGTCAGGCGGGGGTTCTCGGGCGCTTCAAAACGCAGGTCGATCTTGTCGTCCTTGACGCCTACCTTGACGATCCCGCCCTTGATGAGCTTGCCGAACAACAACTCTTCGGCCAGCGGCTTTTTGATGTGCTCCTGGATGACTCGGCCCAGCGGACGTGCCCCCATCTTGTCATCATAGCCCCGCTCGCCCAGCCAGAGTGCCGCCTCGGGCGACAGTTCGATCTGGACATTGCGGTCCATCAGCTGCGCTTCGAGTTGCAGGACGAACTTTTCGACCACCTGCATGATCACCTCTTTCGGGAGGGACCCGAACGAGATGATGGCATCCAGACGGTTCCGGAATTCCGGAGTGAACGTCCGTTCGATCGCTGCCGTATCCTCGCCTTCCCGCTTGTCGCGGTTAAAGCCGATCGCCTCTTTCGCCATGTCAGACGCACCGGCGTTCGAGGTCATGATCAGGATGACATTGCGGAAGTCCACCGCCCGGCCATTGTGGTCGGTCAGTTTGCCGTGATCCATGACCTGCAGCAGGATGTTGAAGACATCCGGGTGTGCCTTTTCGATCTCGTCGAGCAAGAGCACGCAATGAGGTTCCTGATCGACGCCATCGGTGAGCATACCGCCCTGGTCGAACCCGACATAGCCCGGAGGGGCCCCTATCAGGCGCGAAACCGCGTGCTTTTCCATATACTCGGACATGTCAAAGCGTAGCAGTTTGACTCCAAGGGTGTCGGCCAGCTGTTTGGCCACCTCTGTCTTGCCGACCCCGGTGGGGCCTGCGAACAGGTAGTTGCCAATCGGCTTTTCAGGCTCTCGCAGACCGGCCCGCGCCAGTTTGATCGCGGAAGCCAGTGCAACGATGGCCGCATCCTGCCCAAAAACAACGCGCTTGAGGCTCGATTCGAGGTCTTTGAGAACCTCTGCATCGTCCTTGGACACGTTCTTTGGCGGAATGCGCGCGATCTTGGCGACGACGGCCTCGATCTCGCGGATGCCGATGGTCTTGCGCCGTTTTGATTCGGCGACGAGGTGCTGGGCTGCCCCGGCCTCGTCGATCACGTCGATCGCCTTGTCCGGCAGCTTGCGGTCGTTGATGTAGCGGGCCGACAGCTCAACCGCCATGCGGATGGCCTCGGCGGTGTACTTGATGTGGTGATGGTCCTCGAAGTACGGCTTGAGCCCTTTGAGGATCTTCACTGCATCTTCGACCGAAGGCTCGTTTACGTCGATCTTCTGGAACCGGCGCGACAGGGCCCGGTCCTTTTCAAAGTGTTGGCGGAACTCTTTGTACGTTGTCGAACCCATGCACCGCAGCTTGCCGCCCTGAAGGGCCGGCTTGAGCAGGTTAGAGGCATCCATCGCCCCGCCAGAGGTGGCGCCTGCACCAATCACGGTGTGGATCTCATCGATGAAGAGAACCGCGTCCTTGTGATCTTCAAGCTCGGTCACGACAGCTTTCAAACGCTCTTCAAAATCGCCGCGATACCGCGTGCCTGCAAGCAGGGCGCCCATATCCAACGAGTAGATCGTGGCACCGGCCAGAACCTCGGGCACTTCGCCGTTGACGATTTTGTAGGCCAGACCTTCGGCGATGGCAGTCTTGCCTACACCGGGGTCACCAACCAGAAGTGGGTTGTTCTTGCGCCGACGGCACAGAACCTGGATGCAACGCTCTACCTCGTGGGCGCGGCCGATCAGGGGATCGACGTCGCCCTTGCGGGACTTGACGTTAAGGTCCACGCAATACTTGGAAAGCGCGCTTTCCTTTTCCTCGGTCACAGGACCGTTGTCGGCCTGCTCTTCCTTGTTGCTCGCGCCTGTCACCGGACGGCTTTCGCCAAAGGCCGGATCCTTTGCGACGCCATGCGCAATGAAGTTGACCGCATCGTAGCGGGTCATGTCCTGCTCTTGCAGGAAGTAGGCAGCGTTCGATTCTCGCTCAGCGAAAATGGCTACAAGAACGTTGGCACCGGTCACTTCTGTCCGGCCGGATGACTGCACGTGAATGGCAGCGCGCTGTATAACGCGCTGGAAGGCTGCTGTTGGTACGGCCTCGGACCCATCGACATCCGTGATGAGTGTCGAGAGATCATCCTCGATGAATTCCTCCAGCGACTGGCGCAGCTCTTCAAGATCGACAGAGCAGGCGCGCATCACGCGGGCGGCATCGGGTTCCTCAATCAAGGCCAGAAGGAGGTGTTCGAGCGTGGCCAGTTCATGACGACGGGCATTGGCAAGCGCCAAGGCTGCATGAATGGACTGCTCAAGGGTGGTCGAAAAAGACGGCACGTTGAGGTGCTCCTCTGATCGGGGGTCAGGCCGGGTATGCGCCCCGCTCTGACCGTGGCCTCTAGGTATTAAAGATCGGTGTTATCCGCGCCGCTTCAAGCAGAATCTTTTGTTTTTCCGAGGATGTGATGCCAAGTGATGCATCTCCAGCCCTTTTTTTCATCGGTCAACGGGGTTAAAGTTTTAGTAACGGTCCTTCCGACCACGCACTTCGGCGAAAATCCTTTCGGCACTTTCGCCGTCCATATTGATCGCGCGGGCAAGTTCAACTGTGTCCGCCCGTAGGAACGGGTTGGTCGCCATCTCCAATCCCAACTGCGACGGGACGGTTGCCTCGCCCCTGGCCCGCGCGGCCGTGATCGCTTTAACCCGAGAGATAAGCTTTGGATTGTCGGGTTCAATGGTAAGCGCAAAGCGGGCGTTGCTGGATGTATATTCGTGCCCGGAGTAGACCATTGTTTCCGGCGGAAGGGCCCTCAACCTGAGCATGCTGTCCCACATTTGGGCAGGTGTCCCCTCAAACAGCCGCCCGCATCCCATTGCCATAAGGCTATCGCCCGAGAACAGGGCCTGCGCGCCGGGCAGCCAGTAGGCGACATGCCCGATGGTGTGTCCCGGAACGTCGATGACATGGACATCTTCCCCGCAGACTGCCTCCACGTCCGAGACATCGACGGCGATGTCCAGGGGGGGCAGGCGATGCTGATCTGCCCTTGCCCCGATAACGCGGCATCCAAAGACCCGGTGGAGTTCTTCAACCCCTTCGACGTGGTCGCCGTGGTGGTGGGTGATGAGCAGGTCAGACAAGTGCCAGCCATGACCGTTCAGCACTTCCATGATCGGTTCCACCTCTGGGGCGTCGACCAAGGCTGTGCGCTTGGTGACGTCGTCGTGCAGGACGAAGGCATAGTTGTCGGCGCGACAAGGGACGGTAATGATCCTCAGGGGCATGGCAATGTCCTTTTGTCTTGCTATGGTCGGGGCGGGACCGAACCGGGATCGGCCGCTTGACCCCCAGCTTGTCAAAACGAAAGCACCGCCGCAATGCATCTGGACGTCCTTGACTTGCGCAACTTTTACTATCGCAGTTCCCTGGGACGCGCGGCGCAAAAGGTCATCCGGGATCAGCTCGTCGAACTATGGCCGAACGCCCAGGGCCAGACGGTTGCCGGATTTGGGTTCGCGGTCCCGCTGCTGCGCCCCTATCTGCCATTGGCGCGGCGGGTCATCGGGCTGATGCCTGCACCGCAGGGAGTTATGCCCTGGCCGGCAGGTCAGCCCAACGTCAGCCTTTTGTGCGATGAGACGCTTTGGCCGATCCAGACCGGGCAGTTGGACAAGCTGGTCCTTCTTCACGGCCTGGAGACATCAGAAGATCCGGGTGGTGTTCTGGATGAATGTTACCGGACCCTTGGGCCCGGGGGCAGGGTGGTTTTTGTTGTTCCTAACCGCTCGGGCATATGGTCCCGGACGGATCGGACGCCCTTTGGTTATGGGCGGCCATATTCGCTGAGCCAGCTTGAGGCGCAGTTGCGCCAGCATGGGTTTGTGACCGAACGCACCCTGTCGACACTGTACCAGCCCCCATCGTCAGAACGGATTTGGCGCAAGTTTGCGCCATTCATGGAAAGGGCAGGGCGCCATTTGCCGGTTTTCGCAGCCGGCGGCGTTCTCATGGTCGAGGCTAGTAAGCAGGTCCCCGCGCCGACACGGCCGGGACTGTCGGCCCGCGTCAGCCGGCCGCTTCGGGTGCTTGAAGGACTGGGTGTGGGAGAACCTGCCCCGGCGGGGAGGGACGAGGGCGCACCGGTCATCTGAACCTCGGATGGATTCGGCCTGGGACCCCTTTCTGTCCGGCTGATTACGCTTCTTGTCGGGCAAAGCGTCGCACCCAAGTCCAAAGAGCAGCCAAAACGCTGAAAAAGACCTCGCTCAGTTGGGCGCAATGCGGTTGCGACACTGCGAAGCCTCTGCTACATCGCCGCTGATCTTGACGCCCTCGTGGTCGCGGGGGCCACTAAAGCTGCCTACCTGTCGCCTGAGTTTGGGCGATGGTCTGGCCCAAAGACATCGGAAGGGTGGACGTGTCCGAACCAGCTTCGATCTCAACTGGCATCGCCAACCGGTATGCCACCGCCATCTTCAGCCTCGCGCAGGAAGAAAAAGGCTTGGCCGCGCTTGAAAGCGACGTTGACGGTCTTGATGCGGCGCTCAAGGAAAGCCTTGACCTGCGCAACCTGATCTCGTCGCCGATTTATTCGCGTGAAGAGCAGGGGGCAGGCATCACGGCCATCGCCGCCAAGATGGGTCTTTCGCAAACGATGACCAATGTTCTGGGGCTGATGGCGTCCAAGCGACGTTTGTTCGTACTGCCCCAACTGGTCACGGCGCTGCGCGAGCGCATTTCGATCGAAAAGGGCGAAGTCACCGCCGAAGTCACCAGCGCCAAGGCGCTGACCAAGACACAGTCCGCAAAGCTGGCCAAGACACTGTCTGCTCAGGCCGGCAAGGACGTGAAAATCATTGCGACCGTCGATGAAAGTCTCATTGGTGGTCTGGTCGTGAAGGTCGGGTCGAAGATGATCGACACTTCCATCGCGGCAAAGCTCAAGGCACTCCAGAACAGCATGAAAGAGGCCCGGTAATGGCGATCCAAGCTGCGGAAATCTCCGCGATCCTTAAGGACCAGATCAAGAATTTTGGCCAAGAAGCCGAAGTTGCCGAAGTCGGCCGTGTGCTGTCCGTCGGTGACGGAATTGCCCGCGTCTACGGTCTGGACAACATCCAGGCCGGTGAGATGGTCGAATTCCCCGGCGGTATCCGGGGCATGGCGCTGAACCTCGAATCCGATAACGTCGGTTGCGTTATCTTTGGGTCGGACCGCGACATCAAAGAAGGCGACGTGGTCAAGCGGACCAACTCTATCGTGGACGTCCCCGCAGGCGACGCGCTTCTGGGCCGCGTCGTTGACGGTCTGGGCAACCCGCTGGACGGCAAGGGCGCCATCGCCACCTCCGAGCGTCGCGTTGCTGACGTCAAGGCCCCCGGCATCATCCCGCGAAAATCGGTTCACGAGCCGATGGCAACCGGTCTGAAGTCGGTGGACGCCATGATCCCGATCGGCCGTGGCCAGCGCGAGCTGATCATTGGTGACCGCCAGACCGGCAAGACCGCCGTGGCGCTGGACACCATCCTGAACCAGAAATCCTACAACGACGCCGCTGGCGATGATGAGAGCAAGAAGCTCTACTGCATCTATGTTGCGATCGGCCAGAAGCGGTCCACCGTGGCCCAGCTGGTGAAGCGTCTCGAAGAATCCGGTGCGATCGAGTACACCATCGTGGTTGCCGCCACGGCGTCTGACCCGGCCCCCATGCAGTACCTGGCCCCCTATTCTGCCACTGCCATGGCAGAATTCTTCCGCGACAACGGCCGCCACGCCCTGATCATCTATGATGACTTGTCAAAGCAGGCCGTGTCCTATCGTCAGATGTCGCTGCTGCTGCGTCGCCCGCCGGGCCGCGAAGCCTACCCCGGCGACGTTTTCTACCTTCACTCGCGCCTGCTGGAGCGGTCGGCGAAACTGAACGAAGATCACGGTTCGGGCTCTTTGACGGCGCTGCCGATCATCGAAACTCAAGGCGGCGACGTGTCGGCCTTTATTCCGACGAACGTGATCTCGATCACCGACGGCCAGATCTTCCTTGAAACTGAACTGTTCTTCCAGGGCATCCGTCCCGCCGTGAACACCGGTCTTTCGGTGTCGCGCGTTGGGTCGTCCGCCCAGACCAACTCGATGAAGTCGGTTGCAGGTCCGGTTAAGCTCGAGCTTGCTCAGTATCGCGAAATGGCGGCCTTCGCCCAGTTCGGTTCGGACCTCGATGCGTCCACACAGGCGCTGCTGAACCGTGGTGCCCGTCTGACCGAACTGATGAAGCAGCCCCAGTATTCGCCCCTGACCAACGCCGAGATCGTCTGCGTGATCTACGCTGGCACCAAGGGCTTCCTCGACAAGATCGCCGTCAAGGATGTCGGTCGCTTTGAGGCGGGACTTCTGAAGCACCTTCGCAACACGCGCCGTGATGTACTTGATATGATCACGACCGAGGACCCGAAGGTGAAAGGTGAGGCCGAGGATAAAATCCGGGGTGCCATCGAAGAATTCGCCAAAGATTTCGCCTAATTACCGGGAGGACTTTGGCTCATGCCCAGTCTGAAGGACCTAAAGAACAGGATCTCATCGGTCAAATCGACCCGTAAGATCACCAAGGCCATGCAGATGGTGGCCGCCGCGAAACTGCGGCGGGCACAGGATGCTGCCGAACAGGCCCGACCCTACACCGAGCGCTTCAATGCGGTCATGGCGGGTCTTGCCTCTGCGGCGGCTGGGTCTGCTACGGCACCAAAGTTGCTGTCCGGTACGGGCAGCGACCAAGTGTATCTGCTTGTCGTTATGACGGCAGAGCGCGGTTTGTGTGGTGGCTTCAACGCCAACATCGCCAAACTGGCCAAGCAACATGCAACGCAGCTGATTGCTGCGGGCAAGACGGTCAAGATCCTGACTGTTGGTAAAAAGGGCCGCGACAGTCTGCGTCGCGACTTTGGCAACCTTTTTGTTGCGCACATTGATCTGAGCGCCGTCAAGCGGATGGGCTATGCCGATGCACAGGGTGTTGCCCGTGACGTCCTGACCCGTTTCGACGCGGGTGAGTTCGACGTGGCAACGATGTTCTATTCGCAGTTCCAGAGCGTCATCAGCCAGATCCCGACCGCCCAGCAGATCATCCCCGCCAAGTTCGAAGGGGACGACAACGCCGAGGCTATGCTATACGACTACGAGCCCAGCGAAGAGGCAATCCTTGCCGACCTGCTGCCGCGTGGCGTGGCAACCGCGATCTTTGCTGCATTGCTGGAAAACGGCGCGTCCGAACAAGGCGCACGGATGAGCGCGATGGACAATGCGACACGCAATGCTGGCGACATGATCGACAAGCTGACCATCGAATACAACCGTTCGCGTCAGGCCGTCATTACCAATGAGCTGATCGAGATTATTTCGGGCGCGGAAGCGCTCTAAGGGAACCGGAGACACAAGTATGGCACACGCAAAAGGCAAGATCACGCAGGTCATCGGGGCCGTCGTGGACGTGCAGTTCGGGGATCACCTGCCCGAAATTCTGAACGCAATCACCACCGACAACAATGGCAAGATGCTGACGCTTGAAGTGGCGCAGCACCTGGGCGAAAACACCGTCCGCGCTATCGCCATGGACGCGACCGAAGGTCTGGTCCGTGGTCAGGAAGTGACCGACATGGACGGTCCGATCACTGTCCCCGTTGGTGACGCGACCCTGGGCCGGATCATGAACGTCGTGGGCGAGCCCGTTGACGAAAAGGGCCCAATCGGTGAGACCGAGCGTCGCTCGATCCACGCTGACGCCCCTCCCTTTGAGGCACAGTCGACGGCCTCCGAAGTTCTCGTGACCGGCATCAAGGTTATCGACCTGCTGGCCCCCTACGCCAAGGGCGGTAAGATCGGCCTCTTCGGCGGTGCCGGCGTGGGCAAGACGGTACTCATTCAGGAGCTGATCAACAACATCGCCAAGGTGCACTCGGGCTACTCGGTGTTCGCCGGTGTGGGCGAGCGGACCCGTGAAGGGAACGACCTCTACTACGAATTTATCGAATCTGGCGTCATCAACGCCGATGACCTGACCAAGTCCAAAGTGGCACTTGTGTACGGCCAGATGAACGAACCTCCGGGCGCACGTATGCGGGTTGCCCTGTCGGGTTTGACTATGGCCGAAGCGTTCCGCGACTCGTCCGGTACCGACGTTCTGTTCTTCGTGGACAACATCTTCCGCTTTACCCAGGCAGGTTCCGAAGTGTCGGCTCTGCTCGGCCGTATCCCCTCTGCCGTGGGCTACCAGCCGACGCTGGCCACCGACATGGGCCAGATGCAAGAGCGGATCACCTCGACCAAGAACGGCTCGATCACCTCCGTGCAGGCCATCTACGTGCCCGCAGACGACTTGACCGACCCGGCGCCTGCAACCTCCTTTGCCCACCTTGATGCGACAACGGTTCTTAACCGCGCCATCTCGGAAAAAGGGATCTACCCGGCCGTCGACCCGCTCGACTCCACCTCGCGTCTGCTCGATCCGGGCATCGTGGGCGAAGAGCATTACAAGGTCGCCAACGACGTTCAGCAGATCCTGCAGCGCTACAAGTCGCTTCAGGACATCATCGCCATCCTCGGCATGGACGAACTGTCCGAGGACGACAAGCTGACCGTGGCCCGCGCCCGCAAGATCGAGCGTTTCCTGTCTCAGCCCTTCGACGTGGCCAAAGTCTTTACCGGCTCTGACGGTGTTCAGGTTCCGCTGGAAGACACGATTGCCTCGTTCAAGGCCGTTGTGGCCGGTGAGTATGATCACCTTCCCGAAGGCGCCTTCTACATGGTTGGTGGCATCGGCGAAGTGATCGCAAAGGCCGAGCGTATGGCCGCAGCTGCGGCCTAAGGGGGCGATATGGCAGACACGATGCAATTCGACCTCGTTTCCCCTGAGCGGCGGCTTGCCTCCGTTCAGGCCAGCGAGGTTCAGATACCGGGTGCCGACGGCGACATGACGGCTATGGCCGACCATGCCCCTACGATCACCACCCTGCGTCCAGGCCTTTTGCGTGTTGTCCACTCTGGCGGAACGGACGAATACGTGGTGTCCGGCGGTTTCGCCGAGATCACGGCTGGCAGCGTGTCGGTCCTTGCAGAAGAGGCTCTGCCGCGTGGAGAAGTGACCCAGGAAGTGTTCGACAGAATGCTTGGTGCTGCGCGCGATGCACACGCCCAAGTGGTCGAGACCTTCAAGAACGAGCCTGGCCCCGTCGATGACGCCGCTAAGCTATTGGCAGATATGGTTGCAATGGGAACCCACATCGGGCTCGACCCAAGGCAATAATTTCTGAGGCGGGCTCTTAACGGGGTCCGCCTTTTTCGACTATTCCGAGACGCGCCCACCGTGGCGCTACGTCACGACATCTCATTCCATTTGATCATTTTTCCCACCTTTAGTGGCAGGATCAGGATTGAAGACCATACGGGCGTTAAGCGTCGGAATAGACCACGGGGAAGTCCTCCTTTTTTCCGACTTTGAACACGGCGGCGTGATGTGGACGGGCGAGGGCACTCGCGAAACGGCATCGCAGGTGGTGTTTTCGCGGCCCTATGTCGAACCGCCGACAGTGGTCGTTGCCCTGACGATGTGGGACCTTGCCAAAGACACCGCTGCACGCCTGCATGTCGAGGCGAGGGATGTCAGCGAAACAGGCTTTTCCATTGTGTTTCGCACCTAGGGCGACACCAAGGTTGCCCGTGCATGTGCAGGATGGCACTCGATCGGGGCGGTGCGAGACGAGGACGATTGGGACGTGGGGTGACCCTGTAACCCAAGAGGCGACAGGGCCAGTGTTCTAGCTGCGATCAAAAGCCTGAATACATGCCTTCGTAGATCGGCGTCAGCGTCTCAACATCAAGAAGCGACGAGATCGAGGTGCCGTTCCACGTGTTGAGGATCGCTTGGGCGAACATCGGCGCGGTGGGCACGATCCGGATATTCGGCGCATCCAACACGGCCTTGGTTGGCTCGATGGAATCGGTGATCACAAGGTTCTTCATGACCGACTTGGTCACACGCTCGATCGCGGGCCCAGAGAGGACGCCGTGGGTGATGTAGGAATGCACTTCCTTTGCGCCTTGCTCCATCAGGACCTCGGCCGCTTTGCAAAGCGTGCCCGCCGTATCGACGATGTCGTCGACGATCAGGCAGGTCTTGCCGGTCACATCCCCGATCACGGTCATCTCGGCCACTTCGCCAGCCTTTTCGCGGCGCTTATCGACGATCGCCAAAGGCGCCTTGATCCGCTGGGCAAGTTCGCGTGCGCGTCCCACGCCACCAACGTCGGGCGACACGACCATCAGGTTTTCGGTTTGGCCCCGGAAATTGTGATTGATATCAAGTGCAAAGATCGGCGAGGCATAAAGGTTGTCCACCGGGATGTCGAAGAAGCCCTGGATCTGGGCGGCGTGCAGGTCCATGGTCAGGACCCTCTCGACCCCGGCCTCGGTCAGCATGTTGGCGACCAGCTTGGCCGTGATGGGGGTCCGCGACTTGCTGCGACGGTCTTGGCGGGCATAGCCAAAGTAGGGAATGACGGCCGTGATCCGGGCTGCCGATGACCGGCGCAGGGCATCAGAAATGATCAGCAGTTCCATAAGGTTGTCATTGGCCGGGCGGGACGTCGGCTGAATGACGAACATGTCCTCGCCCCGGACGTTCTCGTAGACTTCGACAAAGATCTCGCCGTCATTGAACCGTTCGACCCGCGCGTCGACAAGGCCGACGCTGATGCCGCGATGCATGGACATGCGGCGGGCAACAGCCTTGGCGAGGGTCCTGTTTGCGTTTCCGGAAATGAGCTTCGGCTCGATCAGTTGGGCCATGTTTGGGGTCCTTTAGTGCGGCAGGTGCGCCGCAATGCAACGGATTCGTGACGTTGACACCGCCTAGCACATGCCTACCCTGAGGCAAACAAATCCGGCACCCGACGAGGCCCAAATTGCCCCATATCGACTACTTCTGTGCGACTTTGTCACCATACGTCTATCTTGCAGGGACGCGGCTTGAGGAAATCGCGGCGGACCATGGTGCGACCATCACGTACAAGCCGCTGGATGTCGTGGCCCTGTTTGGCCGCACGGGCGGCACTTCGCCTGCCGAGCGTCATCCCAGCCGGCAAGAGTATCGGGCACAGGAGCTACGTCGTCAGTCTGAAAAGACCGGGCTGACCCTCAACCTAAAGCCGGCTTTCTGGCCCACCAATGGGGCGCCTGCGGCCTATGCCATCATCGCCGCGCAGTCGGCAGGGGGAGGTGATGTCGGGGCCCTGGTCCACTTCATCTGTGCCGCCGTCTGGGCCGAGGACAAGGATATTGCGCAGGATGACGTCATCCGGGATTGCCTGTCCCGGGCGGGATTTGACCCCGACCTGGCAGACAAGGGCCTGATGGCCGGGGCGGAAACCTATTCCGCCAATCTGGAAGAGGCGGTCAACCGCGGGGTCTTTGGCACGCCGTTCTACATTGCCGACAATGATGAGCGGTTTTGGGGTCAGGACCGTTTGGTCGATCTGGACCAATACCTGATGAGCCTTGCCTGACGGCAGCAGGTGGCTTCAGGGCGGTGATCAGTGGTTGATCAACGCCAGGAAGCGATCGACAAGGTCATCCGTCATCGACCAGTCGCAGACGAACCGGGCAATCAAGGGTTCGTCCGGATCGCCGACATGGGCGTCGCCGTCCCAGATGTTGTAAACCGCACCGCCATCCACCAGCCGCTTGTGCAGGGCGCGGGGGAAACGGGCGAAGATCAGGTTTGCTTGCGGCTCAAACAGCATCTCGACCCCCGGCACCGCGCGCAGACCCTTTGCAAGGCGGGCGCAGCGGGTGTTGGCAAGGCTTGCCATCTCGATCCAAAGGTCGTCAGTCAGATAGGCCTGCATCTGGGCTGACAGATACCGGTGCTTGGAGAACAGGTGCGCGCCGCGCTTGCGCCGCAGCTCAAACTCCCAGGCGAGGGCGGGGTCAAAGATCACCGCCGCCTCAACCCCCATCAAGCCGTTCTTGGTGCCGCCAAAGCTGACCGCGTCAATCCCGGCCTTCCAGGTCATCTCGGCCGCAGAACAGCCCAGATGGCACAGCGCGTTGGCAAAGCGGGCGCCGTCGAGATGGGTCTTGAGGCCGTATTCGCGGGCGACATCGGTCAGGGCCTTCAGCTCTGACAGGCTATAGACCGTCCCCTTTTCGGTCACTTGCGTGACGGACACCGGACCGCGCTGTGGCCCGTGTACGCCCCGCCCACCTTCGGCGAGGATCTTGCTGCGCAGGGTCTCGGGGGTCATCTTAGCATCGACGCTCGGCACCAAGGTCAGCTTTGCGCCGCACATAAAGAATTCGGGCGCGTTGCACTCGTCTTCGTTGATATGCGCCATGGGCGAGCAGAACACCGTTTCCCAGGGGTTGGTCATAGTGGCCAGCAACAGGGAATTGGCCGCCGTGCCTGTCGCGACAAGGTAGACTGCGGCCTCTGGCGCCTCGAAAACCGCGCGAATCTTCTCGCGGACCTCGTCCATGATGGCATCCGCGCCATAGGCCATGGCATAGCCGTCATTGGCGCGTGCGAGCGCCTCCATCACCTTGGGATGGACGGGGCCGGCGTTGTCCGAAGCAAAGAACATTCAGAGAGGCTCCTCGATGATATGGTCTTCCCAATCGTCGTCATCGACGGAAAGCTCTGACAGGGTAAGGCCGCGCACCGAAACTCCGGCGCGATGAACGCTTTCGGGGTCGCCTGTGCGCAGGGGGTGCCATTGCGGCAGGGGCTTACCCAAGTGGATCAGCCGATAGGCACAGGTCTTTGGCAGCCAGTAGAGGTTCTTTTCAAGCGTCTTTGGGGTCAGCACAATACACTCGGGGACAAAGTCGTGGCGGTTGGCGTATTTGCTGCACTGACAGGTGGCATCGTCCAGAAGGCGGCAGGCAACCCGGGTCAGTTCCACTTCTCCGGTCTCTTCGTCTTCCAGCTTGTTCAGGCAGCATTTGCCGCAGCCGTCACAAAGCGCTTCCCATTCCGGGCGCGTCATGGCGGACATCGGGACATTTTCCCAAAACCGCGGGCGCAGCGGATCAGCCATTCCGGGGCAGCTTGGAAAGGATTGAGCGGGCCTGTGCGCAATCGGCGTCCATCTGGGCGATGAGGGGATCGAGCCCGTCAAACTTCAGCTCTGGCCGCAGATAGTCGACAAGGGCGACCGACAGGGTAGAGCCGTAAAGGTCGCCCTTGAAATCAAACAGAAAGGTTTCGCAATTTGGCACGTTTTCGCCAAAGGTTGGACGCACGCCGATAGAGGCCGCCCCGCCGTATTGGCCGGCATGAGGGCCATCAAGCACTGCAACCGTCACAGCATAAACCCCAAAGCGGGGCGGGTGCAGTCCGGCGATGGACATGTTGGCCGTCGGAAAGCCCAGATCACGGCCGCGCTGATCGCCCCGAATGACCTCACCTTCAATCCGGTGCCAATGGCCCAGCATGGCTGCTGCATCTCTTGGCCGCCCTTCGCCAAGCGCGGTTCGGATTGCGGTGCTTGAGACTTCGCCAGCCCCAAGGTCCAGCATCGGGGTGACGGTTAGTCCAAACCCCATCGCGGCCCCGAAACGTCCCAGGTCCTCGGCGGTGCCGACCCGTCCCTTGCCAAAACAGAAGTCCTCTCCGACGACGACATGCGCCAGGCCCAGACGATCCTTGATCACAAGACTTGCAAATTCCTGCGCTGAAAGCGCAGCAAGGGCCCCGTTGAAGGGCAATTCATACAGTTTTTCAATCCCAAGCTTCTGCAGGCGGTGGGCTTTGGCGGTCGCGTTCATCAATCGGAAGGGATCACCCCCGGGATTGAAGAACTGCCTTGGATGCGGCTCGAACGTCATGACACCCAAAGGGGCCCCAAGATCGCGCGCGACAGTGCGGGCCAGATCGATGACGGCCTGATGCCCAAGGTGCACACCGTCAAAGTTACCGATGGCGGCAACGGCACCGCGGTCAGTTGGATCGATGAAAAGAGAGTCTCGGATGATGCGCATAGCGCTGCCTAGCGCGGCCCGCGCAGGCGTGCAAGCAGGGCGCGTTGTTAGTCGAACTTCCGGGACGGGGCGAGGACCACAGCCTCACCTGTCAGAACCTTTTTCCCGTCGACCAGACAGCGGGTTTCCATCGTCACGCGGCGGCGCGAATGGTCTATGGAAAGAACCTCGACCTCAGCGGTGACAACGTCATCGGGACGGACGGGGCCAAGGAACTTGAGGCACTGGCCCAGGTAGACCGTCCCGTGTCCCGGCAATTGTTCCCCGATCACCGCCGAAATCAGCCCGGCGGTCAGCATCCCATGGGCAATCCGCCCGCCAAAGATGGTGTCCTGAGCGTAGCTTTCATCAAGATGCACGGGGTTTCTGTCGGTCGTCACTTCGGCAAATAGGCTGATGTCATGATCAGTGACGCGCTTGGTCAGGGACCTGATCATGCCGATCTCGATATCCTCGATGCAGATGGTGCCCCGGGGCAGATTATGGTGCATCTCGTCCAACATGTCGCCTCGCCTTCGTAACAAAGAAACCCGAAATGGGCATATCTTTGAAACTTAATTGCGCGACGGCTCTTGAAAGTCAAGCCCGGAGGTCAGCGAAGATAGCCAATGGCAAAGGTTGGGGACATCATTTCACCGTCCAAAAAGGACTTGAGCGCCGAGGGGTCCGGCTGATCGGTCGTCAGCGTCTCCCCTGCTGCCAGCCCGCCGGTGATGAACAGACTGTCAAGGTCCTCGCCCATCGCGCCCCGGATATCGGTGTGAATACCGTCCCCGATGGCGATGATGTTGCTGGACGCTGGATCTACCCCAAGGCTTGCCAGCCGCCGCCGGGCCAGATCGTAAATCGGGGGATGCGGTTTGCCGAAGTAAAGGCTTTCGCCGCCCATCTCGGTGTAAAGGGCGGCAAGTGCGCCTGCACACCACTCCCGGCTTTCGCCGCGGTCGACGACGATGTCGGGGTTGGCACACAAGAGCTTAAGGCCCTTTTGCTTGGCATAAAGAAACTGGGGCCGATAGACGGCCGGGTCGGCATGGGAGTCATCGGGGCCGCAGCAGACGATCCCTTCGGCCTCGTCCAGCGGGACCTGAGTGATCTCGACCGGGTTATCAATGAGGTTGAGCGGGGCAAAAAAGCTTTGGTCGTGGTCTTCGCCGATGAACCAGACCTTATGCCCTACGACACCTTCATACATGGCCGCGCGGGCGCTATCGCCAGAGGTCGCGATGATGTCCCACGCATCCTCGGGGATACCAAGGCGGGCAATCTGCGCCTCAACGGGTCCGCGGGGGCGAGGGGCGTTGGTGACCAGAACGACCTTGCCGCCACGCGCGCGAAACCCCTGCATGGCCGCGATGGCGGGCGGAAAGGCGGCGACGCCGTTGTGCATGCAGCCCCACAGGTCGACAAAGGCCGCGTCATAACGATCCGAGATGTCGGAGAAAGCGGTTATGATCTCGGTCATGGCGGGCCTTTCGGGGCAGGGGGAGTGGTGGCGCGGACCTCCGCACCACCCGTTTCGGGTCAGACCTTGAGGGCCGGGATGATCTGCTTTTTCCGGCTCATGATCCCGGGCAGGACGACCATGTCGCCTGTCACGGTGCAGCCGAAAGAGGCTTCGGCAATCTGCTTGACCCGGTCATTGGGGACCAGCAGCGTTGCTTCTTCGTTCAGGATGTCGATGACGAACAACATGACCTCTTGCGCGCCGTCCTCTTGCGCGACGCCCGGCATGGCGGACATCAGGGCATCCTTGCGGGACAGGACCGTGGCGGGCGATGTGGTTTCAAGAACCGACACACGCAGGTCAGTGCCGTCGACGGTGTATTCCTTTGAATCCATCCGCAGCAGCTCGGCTTCGGAGAAGGCCGACACATCGGACTTTGCCGCAAACATCTCGGCGGCGAAATCGGGGATCGACACGCCAAGATCGCTTGCCAGTGCTTCGGCCACCGCCTTGTCGTGGGGCGTCGTGGTGGGCGAGCGGAATTCAAGCGTGTCGGACAGGATGCACGACAGCATCAGGCCCTTGATCCCCTCGGGGGCGTGGCCAAGATGGTCGCCCATCAGGTCGTGCATGATGGTGGCGGTGCAGGCCAGCGGACGGATTGTGATGTCGATCGGGCCCTTCGTCTCAAGCCCGCCGACCAGCTTGTGGTGGTCGATAATCGCCCGCACATCCGCCTTGTTGATCGAGGCGGGCAGTTCGGCCGGGTTGTTGGTGTCGACAATGACAACGGCCTGATCTTCGGCCACATCCGAAATGATCTCGGGCAGATCAAATCCCCAACGCTCTGCGACAAAGGCCGCTTCTGTGTTGGGTTGACCCAACAGACGGGCCTCGGCGGGGGTGCCTGTGTGAGAGAGGTACCAAGCCCAAATAAGGGGGGAGCCGGTGGAATCGGTGTCGGGGGCCTTGTGGCCGAAAACAAGCGTTGTCATGGTCTGGAAACCTGTCGGTTGGGGGCAATCGCGGGCCTTATAGGGGGGTGTGGGGCCAGTGTCACGCGTCAGAGTGCAACCGCAGCATGACAGACCTGCCCGAGAGGCGGATCTGTACCCGCCGGTCAAGGCCTGGCTCGAGGCGCAGGGCTATGACGTGCGCGGCGAGGTTGGGGCGGCAGACGTGGTGGCCCGGCGCGATGGTTTCCCCATGGTGGTGGTCGAGCTGAAGCTGGGGTTCTCGCTTGCCCTGTTTCATCAGGGCATCGCCCGGCTGGCCTTGACCGATCAGGTCTGGCTTGCCGTGCCGACACCGGGCAAACGGGCGCGCCGCGACAACGTGGCGATGGCCCGCCGCCTTGGCCTAGGGGTCCTAAGCATCCGCTTCCGCGACGGCCATGTGGATGAGCTTTGTGCCCCCGGCCCCTACGCGCCGCGCAAGTCTGCCAAAAAGGTTGCGCGTGTGGAAAAGGCCTTTGACCGGCTGCGGGGCGATCCCAATGCGGGTGGGTCAAGCCGTTATGGCATCGTCACCGCCTACCGCGCCGACGCCATCCGCTGCGCACGGTTTCTGGCCATTCATGGCCCGTCCAAAGGTTCGGACGTGGCGCAATGGACCGAAGTGCCGGTGGCAACCCGGATCATGGCCGACAACCCCTATGGCTGGTTCGAACGAGTGAGCCGTGGGGTCTACGGGTTGACATCGGACGGGCAAAAGGGGCTGGCCGATTACGGCGACCTGGACCTTTAGGGGAGGTAGGGTGCGATCGCCCAGCCGTCGTTCTGCAATCGGGCCAGCACGCCACCCTCACCGATCAGATGGGCGGCGCCCGCTGCCACCACCAGCCTGTCATGCGTGGCGCTGGCCTCGGCAATAACGGGCATCCAGGCGGCATTGCGCCGGTCCAGCATCAGCGTTTCCGTCAGGGCAAAGGCGGCCTCTGCGGCGGCCGGATCGATATCGTCGATGTAGCCTGCCGCAAGGCCTGACATCTCCCATACCTGGGCGATCTGGCCTGCGAAGTAGCCGTCGAGCATGGCGACATAGGCTTCGGCTTGTACGTCCGGGCCCAGAATCGACAGACGCAGCATGTCGATCTGGTCGGACAAGGGGACCTCGGCGAACAGGGTCGGCAGCGTGCTCCAGGGTTCCAGCGCCTGCATCGGGACGCCTGATGCCTCGGCCACGTCCATGATCTGTTGGTCGAGGCCGCGTTCCCCGCCAAGCAAGTCGTCCATCGCGCAGGGCGGCAGCGACAGCGATGCCATCAGGAACCAGGGTTGCGATTTTGCCGCCAGAAATCCGGGCATCTGACGGTCGCGGGCTGCCGCTGCAAGGGCGTCCCAGGTGGCCTTGTCCAGTTGATCGGGCAGAGAAGGGCCCTGATCGATAAAGACCAGCGACGTGTCGCTGGCGATGGCCTCTTGCATTTCACGCTCTTCCTGCGGGGTCATTTCAAGCAGGATCAGGTCGGCCTCGGTCAGCGCCGGGTCGATGGCGGTCAGAATGGCGTCGTGGCGAGGATCTGGCAGATGCATAGTGCCGATCACCGTGATCTGGCGGTCTTTCTTGGTCGCAGTCCAGAACAGCCCGTCGCCAAAAGGTACGGCCGCCGTTGCATCATCAAGCGCCGCCCGCTCTGCATCGGACAGCCGGTCAAGCAGGCTTGGCCCGTCACATGCGGCGAAGAGCGCCTGAGGGGCAAGAAGCAGGGCGGCGGCAAAAGCGTAAACGCGCATCGTCGGGTGTCCTGTCAGTGTCTGTTTGATGTGAACCTAGGTGGTCGCCGCGCCAGTCTCAACCAGCGCGGGCGGCTCAATTTGCCGGGCTACGCATCGGCCGCGACCACCACCGGGTCAGCCAGCCGCCTTTGTGGACGCGAGGTTGGTCGGTGCCCTGTGGCGGTGCGGGTGGTCTGATGAAGTCATGCGGCGGGACCGTATCGTTGCCCGTATACGACAGCGTCAGCCGCTCGGGCTGGTTGCGCTGAACCACGGGGCGGTCTTGAGTTGGAAATGCGTCGCGGGGGCCGACCTTGCGGTCGACAAAAAAGAATGGCGTGCTCATGGAGGGTCGTCCTGATATGTCGGAGGCATGGCGGCGCAAGGGCCGCGGCAATAGGCTGCTGGCGCTCAAAGGGCGCCGATATGAATCCTCATTAGCATTGCAGCCTCCGTCATAGGTCGGGTAGCAGTGTCTTTTACCCGAAAGGGTGGTTGTCTGGCTACTGTTTTGTGGCTTGGTTCGGAAATGTGGCATTATGGCCGCTGTGCAGTATTGGGACATGGGCAGGTCATCGGGTTGCAGATCCATCCGGCGTCTGGCAAATCATGCCGCAAATCTTCCCAACTTTTCACGACGAATTCGAGGGCCGGGTTGTTGACACCCGATGGCGGCGCTTCTATCTACAGCTCGTTATCACTCGCATGAGATGAGTGCTAACGGGTCTCGCGCGGCGAGGCCCCTGGGAGAAAACTTTGAGCTGAGGAGCTGCAAAGATGGCATTTACACCGCTTCATGATCGCGTGCTTGTGCGTCGCGTAGAAGGCGACGAGAAAACCAAGGGCGGTCTTATCATTCCCGATAGCGCCAAGGAAAAACCTGCTGAAGGCGAAATCGTCGCTTGCGGCGAAGGTGCACGCAAGGACAGCGGCGAGCTGATCCCCATGGGCGTAAAGCCCGGCCAGACGGTTCTGTTTGGCAAGTGGTCCGGCACCGAAGTCAAGATCGACGGCGAAGACCTGCTGATCATGAAAGAATCCGACATTCTGGGCATCATTGCCTAACTCTGCCGCTGTCGCCCGGCACGCATGTGACCGGGCTGTCGCACAGATGAAACCATTCAAAATCAGGAGCTAATGACATGGCTGCTAAGGACGTCAAGTTTGACACCGATGCCCGCAATCGCATGCTCAAGGGTGTGAACATCCTTGCCAATGCGGTGAAAGTCACCCTCGGCCCCAAAGGTCGTAACGTGGTGATCGAAAAGAGCTTTGGTGCTCCCCGCATCACCAAGGACGGCGTGACCGTCGCCAAAGAGATCGAACTGGAAGACAAGTTCGAGAACATGGGCGCACAAATGGTCAAGGAAGTCGCTTCCCGGACCAACGATGAGGCCGGCGACGGCACCACCACTGCCACCGTGCTGGCCCAGGCCATCATCCGTGAAGGCATGAAGTCGGTTGCCGCTGGCATGAACCCGATGGACCTCAAGCGCGGCATCGACATGGCTGTGACCACCGTCATCGAAGCCATCAAAGCCGCTGCCCGCCCTGTCAACGACAGCGCAGAAGTTGCTCAGGTCGGCACGATCTCTGCAAACGGTGAGGCCGAAATCGGCCGTCAGATCGCCGAAGCGATGCAGAAAGTCGGCAACGAGGGTGTCATCACCGTCGAAGAGAACAAAGGCCTCGAGACCGAGACCGATGTCGTCGAAGGCATGCAGTTCGACCGCGGCTACCTGTCCCCCTATTTTGTCACCAACGCTGACAAGATGACCGTTGAGCTGGAAGACGCCATTATCCTGCTGCACGAGAAGAAGCTTTCTTCGCTGCAGCCGATGGTTCCCCTGCTCGAGGCCGTGATCCAGTCGGGCAAGCCCCTGCTGATCATCGCAGAAGACGTCGAAGGCGAGGCTCTGGCCACGCTGGTCGTCAACAAGCTGCGTGGCGGTCTGAAGATCTCGGCCGTCAAGGCACCGGGCTTTGGTGATCGTCGTAAGGCCATGCTGCAGGACATCGCGATCCTGACCGGCGGCCAGGTGATCTCGGAAGATCTGGGCATGAAGCTCGAGAACGTGACCATCGACATGCTGGGTTCTGCCAAGCGCGTGTCTATCTCCAAGGACGAAACCACAATCGTGGACGGCCATGGCGACAAGGCCGAGATCGAAGCCCGCGTGTCCCAGATCCGCGGTCAGATCGAAGAGACCTCGTCGGACTACGACCGTGAAAAGCTGCAAGAGCGTGTGGCCAAGCTGGCCGGCGGTGTTGCTGTCATCCGCGTTGGCGGCATGACCGAAGTCGAAGTGAAAGAGCGTAAGGACCGCGTCGACGACGCCCTGAACGCAACTCGCGCCGCTGTCCAAGAGGGCATCGTCGTTGGTGGTGGTGTTGCTCTGGTTCAGGCCGGCAAGAAGCTTGAAGGCCTGACTGGCGCCAACAGCGACCAGGACGCCGGTATCGCCATCGTGCGCCGTGCTCTGGAAGCTCCGCTGCGTCAGATCGCAGACAACGCAGGTGTCGACGGTTCCGTCGTTGCCGGCAAGATCCGCGAATCGTCCGACCTGTCGTTCGGCTTTAACGCTCAGACCGAAGAATATGGCGACATGTTCAAGTTCGGCGTTATCGACCCGGCCAAGGTTGTGCGGACCGCACTTCAGGATGCAGCTTCGGTTGCTTCGCTCCTGATCACCACAGAGGCCATGATCGCCGACAAGCCCGCCAAAGAAGGCGCTGGTGGCGGCATGCCCGACATGGGTGGCATGGGCGGCATGGGCGGCATGATGTAATTCAGCCCTCAGGCTAAAAGATAAAGGGGTCCGGCGTTTGCCGGGCCCCTTTTTTGTTGTGCCTTCCCAATTGCGCCGCAGGGCACGGTCCAGACGATCGCTTTGTGCGGGTGCCGTCGGTCGGCGCGACCGGCCGCCACTCTCACCGCTGTGATCCTCCCGCCCTTGCATTGCTGCGGGGAAGTCGCCAGCAAGGCGCATGCGTCTTCTCCTGCTTACCACACTGACAATGGTCGCATTTGCCGCGAACTCGGTGCTGAACCGGCTCGCCGTCAACCAGTACGCCATGGACCCGGCCGCTTTTGCGGTGATCCGGGTCGCGTCGGGGGTTGTTGTCCTTTGGGTGCTGATCCGCGTGCAGGGGCTTGGTTGGCCAGGAGGCAGCCCTTTGCGAAGGGTCGGTGCGGCGGCGGCGCTTGCCCTTTATATGATCGGCTTTTCCTTGGCCTACCTTAGCCTTGATACCGGTGTCGGCGCCCTGATCCTGTTTGGTGGTGTGCAGATCACGATGTTTGGCGGTGCCGCCCTGTCGGGGGAGAGGGTCGGGCTGATGCGGGCCATGGGTGCCCTTACGGCGCTTGTCGGCTTGGCTGTGCTTGTCTGGCCCTCGGCCGATGTGTCGTTGCCCATTGAGGGCATTGCCCTGATGGCCATGGCCGCTGTCGGTTGGGGTATCTATTCCCTCATGGGCCGATCCGAGGCGGTTCCTCTTGCCGCGACCGGGGCCAACTTTGCTCTTTGCCTGCCCATGGTGATCCCGCTTGTGTGGTTGGGAAACGGCGAGACGTCGTTGGCAGGCATTGCACTTGCCATCCTTGCCGGTGGGGTCACGTCCGGTCTGGGCTATGCCCTTTGGTATGCCGTTGTCCCCGGGCTGGGGGCGATGCGGGCGGGGGTGGCGCAACTGAGCGTGCCGCTGATCGCAGCAAGTGGGGGGCTGGTCTTTCTGGGCGAGGCGCTGGGCTGGCGCTTTGGCGTGGCCAGCGTCCTGGTGCTAGGTGGGATCGGCCTGTCCCTTTGGCGACGGTAGGACGCCCGACGCGCAAGGACCCTAGCGCATGATAGGTTCAAGGGGGTCATACAATATGCCGCCCTCATCCCCCCAGGCCACTGCAGCAAGGCTGTCGGGTTTCACCGTCAGACCCGCCATCTCGGATCGGGTCACCCATCGCCGGTGGCTGACCACGCCTTCGGGATCGGTCCAGTCGCCGTGGGGGTCTCCGGCGACGAGGGTGCAGCGAAAGTAGATGTCCACCTGGTGAAAAGTGCCGCGCGGATCGTGAAACTCGTTCACCAGGCAGGGCAGGCCAACGGTGACGGTCAACCCCGCCTCCTCCATGACCTCGCGCCGCAGGTTGTCTGGCAGGCTGGAGTGTGGCTCAGCCCCGCCGCCGGGGGCGCACCACAGGTGATCGCGGCCCTTCCAGGCGTTGACCAGCAAAAGCCTGTTATCCAGCAGGATGATGGCCCGGACGGCCAGACGGAGAGGGGGGCGCGGCGACATGATCGGCTGACTTTGGCCACCATTGCGGCCCGGTGCAAGGTCAGATGAAACCGGTCCTGTGCCTTTGGCCTCAATGTGCTAGGTCAGAGGGTATGCGCTTCATGACTACGCTCCTATTCGCCGTCGCTCTCATTCCCGGTCCAAGCCGGGCCGAGGACTGCGTTGTTCTGCTGCATGGCCTTGCCCGGAGCGAGTATTCTCTGACTCCGATGTCCGAATACCTAGAGTCCGAGGGCTATCTGACCGTCAATCGGGGCTATCCCTCCACCACATTGACCATCGAAACCTTGGTGGAAGAATACGTACGGGGCGATGTAGAGGCCTGTGGTGACAGGCGTGTCCATTTCGTGACCCATTCCATGGGTGCCATCCTGTTGCGGGCCTGGCTGACGCGGCATCGACCAGCCAAGATGGGACGCGTCGTCATGATGTCCCCCCCGAATGGTGGGTCCGAGCTTGTCGATATCTTTGGTGATTTTGAGCCGTTTCAATGGATCAACGGTCCGGCTGGGCTAGAGCTTGGGACCGGGCCGGACAGCGTACCAAGCCAGCTCCCCCTTCCGGCCTACGAGATCGGGATCATCGCCGGGACCGGATCGCTGAACCCCGTCTATTCCGCGCTAATCGAAGGCCCGGACGACGGCAAGGTATCGGTCGCCTCGACCCGCCTGGAAGGCATGACCGATCACATGGTTCTGCCGGTCAGCCATACCTTTATGATGAACAATCCGCTTGTCATGGCCGAGGTCGCCGCGTTCCTTCGGGATGGTGCGTTCGACCGGGATCTCACGCTGGGCAACATTCTGCTTGGGCGGGACTAGGGCGGCCCGTCAGCCTGCCGGGCCGACGATCCGGTTGACATGGCCCATCTTGCGGCCGGGTTTCACTTCGGCCTTTCCGTAAAGATGGATGGCAACCCCGGCCCCTGACAGCTCTGACAGCCGGTCCATGTCGTCCCCGATCAGGTTTTCCATGACCACGTTGCTGTGGCGGCTTCCGTCACCAAGGGGCCAGCCCGCGACGGCACGAATATGCTGTTCAAACTGGTCGATCAGGCAGCCATCTTGCGTCCAGTGGCCCGAGTTATGGACGCGGGGCGCAATTTCGTTGACCACCAGCCCCGCCGCGGTCACGAACAGCTCCACCCCCAGCACGCCGACATAGTTGAGGGCGGTCATGATGCGGGCAGCGATCAGGATGGCGTCGGTCCGCTGGGTCGGGCTTAGCTTGGCCGGGACGGTGGTTGTGCGCAGGATACCGTCCTCGTGCACGTTCTCACCCGGATCAAAGCAGGCGACGGCCCCATCCGCACTGCGGGCACCTATGATCGATACCTCGTGGCTGAAGTTAACAAACCCTTCAAGGATAGCAGGGGCACCCTGCATGGAAGCGAGCGCGTCTGGGCCGTCGGTGGGGGTCATGATCCGGGCCTGACCTTTGCCATCATATCCCATCTGTCGGGTCTTGAGGATGGCGGGTGTGCCAATCCGGGTCAGTGCCTCGTCCAGTTCGTCCTTGGTCTGGACGGCAGCGAATGGTGCGGTCGTCAGCCCCAGTTCCTGCAGAAACGTCTTTTCCGTCAACCGGTCTTGTGACGTGGCGAGTGCCACCCGGCCGGGACGGATCGGGCACAGGGCCTCGATCGCGTCGAGGGCGGCGGTCGGGACATTCTCAAACTCATAAGTCACAACATCGACGGACCGGGCAAATGCGGTCAGCGCATCTGTGTCATCGTAGCTGGCTGTCGTCGTGGTCTGTGCCACCTCGGATGCCGGGCAGTTTGCGCCCGGCTCAAAGATATGGACATGCAGGCCAAGCCGGCTGGCCGCGACTGCCAGCATCCGGCCGAGCTGGCCGCCACCCAGAATGCCGATCGTCTGCCCGGGGCGCAGTGGATCAGTCATCAGAGGGGCTTTCGGGAATTGAGGCTGCCAATGCTGCCCGCCATGCATCCAGACGCTCGGCCAAGGCTGGATCGTTCAGGGCAAGAATGCCGGCCGCCATCAGGCCCGCATTCGCGGCCCCGCCGATGGCCATCGTCGCGACGGGAAAGCCGCGCGGCATCTGGACGATGGAATATAGCGAATCAACGCCGTTCAGCGCACGGGTCTGAACCGGAACCCCAACGACGGGAACGCGGGTCTTGGACGCGACCATGCCGGGCAGATGGGCGGCGCCACCGGCACCTGCGATGATCACCTGCAAGCCCCGGTCGACCGCCGTCTTGCTGTAGTCCCACAGGCGGTCGGGCGTCCGATGGGCCGAAACGATCTTGGCCTCGTAGGGCACCCCAAGCTCGTCCAGAATAACCGCTGCTTCGCGCATGGTCGGCCAGTCGGACTGGCTGCCCATGATGATGCCGACCAAGATATCCGCCATGACCAATCCTTTGGGGGCTTGAAAACCGAAGGCGCACTATAGCGGTGGACCCGTTGGGTGCAATTGCCGAAACGGGCCGATCTAGGCGATAATGTCAGGCAGGATGCGGTCTTCCAGCTGGGCGATCTGGTCCTTATAGGCCAGTTTCTGCTTTTTCAGGCGACGGACCATAAGCATGTCAGTCGACCCCCGCTCTTGCAGGGCGTGGATCGCTTCGTCCAGGTCGCGGTGCTCGCGTTTGAGCACGGCCAGTTTGACCCTGAGAACCTCAAGCTGTTCCATTTTCGCCGATGTATTCATCTTTTCCGCATTCCCCAGCGTCTTCCTTGGGCGACGGCTTTGTCGTCGCTCCAGATAGTATCCGTCGCCCTGATCGCAATGTCCAACCTCTTGCGCGGCGAAGGTTGCCACACCATATTTAAACGAGAGGAGTCGCTGCAGCATAGCGGGGTTCGCTCTGACGGTCGCTTGAAGAGGACATGTCGCATGACGAAATTGACGTTGGGGACCCACCCCTTCCTTTTGGGGTTCGAACAGCTGGAACGCCTGGTTGAGCGGACTGCGAAATCTGGAAATGATGGGTATCCGCCCTACAATATCGAGCAGACGTCCGAGACGTCTTATCGGATTACTCTGGCAGTTGCCGGGTTTGCCGAGGAAGAACTGGCTATCACGGTCGAGGATTCAAGCCTCGTTATTCGTGGGCGCCAGATCGAGGACCTTGAAGGACGCGTGTTTCTTCACCGTGGCATCGCAGCGCGTCAGTTTCAGCGCAGCTTTGTCCTGGCGGATGGGGTCGATGTGGGTGAGGCGGTTCTTCAAAACGGCCTCCTGCATGTCGATTTGACACGTCAGGTGGTGGAAAGCGTCGTCCAGACCATCAAGATCAACAGGAGTGTGACGTCATGAACAGCAAAGTTAACCTCGAGAACCTGGGTGCGAAGGCCGTCTATGTGAAGGCTGTTGCCGTGGCAGAACTGCCCGAAGCCGTGCGTGAACAGGCTGGCGAACTCACCACCATTTTTGCCGTCCACAATGCCAAAGGCGAACAGCTTGCGCTGGTGGCGAACCGCGCGATGGCGTTCGAGCTTGCCCGCAAGAACGACATGCGTCCCTACACTGTCCACTGACAGGACGATCCAAAAGCAAAGGGCTGCCGTTGAAGGCAGCCCCATGAAGTTCAATTGACTGGCCATGTCGACGGATCACAGCCTTATCAAGGCCTTAGCCCTTGATAAGTCCCATGCTTTCCAGTTTCAGGATCACCTGATGGGCACAATTGTCCACATCTGATGTCTCAGTTTCGATGCGCAGCTCTGGGTTTTCCGGCACATCATAGGGGTCCGAAATTCCGGTGAATTCCTTGATCTTGCCTTCACGGGCCAGCTTGTAGAGACCTTTGCGGTCCCGCCGCTCGCATTCTTCGATCGACGTCGCGACGTGTACTTCTAGGAAGGCGCCGAACTGCTCGATGTCCTCGCGCACCGCACGGCGGGTCGTGGCATAGGGCGCGATTGGCGCGCAAATCGCGATGCCGCCGTTCTTGGTGATTTCGCTGGCCACATAGCCGATGCGGCGGATGTTCAGGTCGCGGTGCTCTTTCGAGAACCCAAGCTCCGAGGACAGGTTCTTGCGGACCAGGTCTCCGTCAAGCAGCGTGACCGGGCGGCCGCCCATTTCCATGAGCTTGACCATCAATGCGTTGGCGATCGTGGATTTGCCCGAGCCGGAGAAACCGGTGAAGAACACGGTAAAGCCCTGCGACGCGCGCGGCGGCTTGGTGCGCCGCAACTCCCTGACCACCTGCGGGAAAGAGAACCACTCGGGGATCTCAAGCCCTTCGGACAGACGGCGACGCAGCTCGGTTCCCGAGATGTTGAGGATCGTGACGTTTTCACGGTCTTCGATCTCGTCAGCGGGTTCGTATTGGGCGCGCTCCTGCACATAGACCATGTGTTTGAAGTCGACCATTTCGATGCCCATTTCTTCCTGGTGTTCCCGGAAGAGGTCCTGCGCATCATAGGGGCCGTAGAAATCTTCGCCCTTGGAGTTGTTGCCGGGACCTGCGTGATCGCGACCAACAATGAAATGGGTACAGCCGTGGTTCTTGCGGATCAGGCCGTGCCACACTGCTTCGCGGGGACCGGCCATACGCATGGCCAGGTTCAGCAGGCTCATGGTCGTCGTCGAGGCGGGGTACTGATCCAGCACGGCCTCGTAGCAACGAACGCGGGTAAAATGGTCCACGTCGCCCGGCTTGGTCAGGCCGACAACGGGATGGATCAGAAGGTTGGCTTGCGCCTCCTTCGCGGCGCGGAAGGTCAGTTCCTGGTGCGCTCGGTGCAGCGGGTTGCGGGTTTGGAAGGCCACGACCTTGCGCCAGCCAACTTTGCGGAAGAACGCCCGCAATTCGTTGGGGGTGTCGCGACGTGCGCGGAAATCGTAGTGCACCGGCTGCTGGATGCCGGTCACTGGGCCGCCAAGATAGACCTTGCCGGCAGTGTTGTGCAGGTAGTTGACAGCAGGGTGGGCGCTGTCGTCGGCACCAAAGACCATCTCGGCCTCGCGCGCCTTATTGGGCACCCATTTGTCGGTGATGGTCATGGTCGCAAGGATCACACCTTCCTGATCCCGCAGCGCGATGTCCTGACCCAGTTCGATCTTGTCGGCAAAGGCCTCTGACACATCCAGGTTGATCGGGATTGGCCAAAGCGCACCATCGGCCAGACGCATCGTCTCGACGACACTGTTGTAATCCGCTTCGGACAGGAACCCTTTGAGCGGGTTGAAACCACCATTCATCAGCAGTTCCAGATCGCAGATTTGGCGCGGCGTCAGATCGTGGCTCGTCAACGACGCTGCTTCCATCTTGAGCTTGTGAGCGCTGTCATAGGAGACGTACAGCTCAGGGATTGGGGCGAGGTTCATGACCATGGATTCAACTCGATTCCTTAAAAATGCGGACGGAGTGCCTGCAGCGACAGAAAGCCGCCGAGCGCGGCCTCGTTAAACCCTTCGCAAAGCGAACGGCAAGCAACTTATGGCGCTTTCCGCCTGTGCATTGACGATATTCACACAGTGCATGGCTTGTCCCAGGGGCTGGCGTCGGGCTTTTGCCTAAGCTTCGCTATGGGCTGGCGCGCTGCTTGATGAGGCCGCGTCGGCGTCGGAGGTCCCGTGTTCCGCCAGAAACCGTTCTACATCCAGCGCGGCCATACAGCCCATGCCAGCACTCGTCACGGCCTGCCGGTAGACATGATCGGTCAGGTCACCCGCGGCAAAGACGCCTGGGATCGAAGTCCGGGTTGTGCCCGGCTCAACCACCACATAGCCGCCGTGGTGCGTTTCCAGTACGTCTTTCACCAGCTCGGATGCAGGCGCGTGGCCAATGGCAACAAAAACACCTTTGGCCGGGATCTCGGTCAGGGCGCCGGTCTTTGTATGGCGAACGACGACGCTTTCGACGCCAAGCGGGCTGTCTGCGCCCTTGACCTCTTCAACCTGGTGGAACCAAAGCGTCTCGATCTTGGGGTGCTTGAACAGGCGGTCCTGCAGGATGCGTTCGGCACGCAATTCGTCGCGACGGTGGACCAGCGTCACCTTGGAGGCAAAGTTGGTCAGGAAAAGAGCCTCTTCCACGGCGGTGTTTCCGCCGCCGACGACCACGATTTCCTGGCCTCTGTAGAAAAAGCCATCGCAAGTCGCGCAGGCAGAGACGCCAAAGCCTTTGAACTTTTCCTCAGATGGCAGGCCAAGCCATTTGGCCCGAGCGCCTGTCGCCAGAATGATGGCATCGGCCGTCCAGACAGTCTTGCTGTCGGTCTGGGCGGTAAAGGGCCGCTTGCTCAGATCAAGCGAGGTGACGATGTCCCCCACGATCTCGCATCCCATCGCCCTTGCATGGGCTTCCATGCGGACCATCAGATCGGGGCCCTGAACTTCGGTGTCGCCGGGCCAGTTCTCGACCTCGGTCGTGGTGGTCAGCTGGCCGCCGGGCTCGAGTCCCTGAATCAGCACCGGGGACAGCATGGCGCGGGCCGCATAGACCCCGGCGGTGTATCCGGCAGGGCCGGACCCAACGATCAGCACCTTGGTGTGGCGATGTTCTGTCATGATCCTGGTGTCCCCTTTGGTGTCGTTGCCTAGTCGATATAGACCTCTGGGCAGGACAGTAAAAGGCTTGGTCTGGGGCAGGGGGCCGGACGAATGCAACAAAATGTGGCAGACTAAGGATGTTGCGCGGGATTGAAACAATGTTGCGCTTGAAGGGCCCTTGCCGTAGTCTTTGCCAAAATAAACATAGGGAGGCCCCATGCCTGGGTCAAAGTTGGACGATATCGACCGCATGATCCTGGCCGAGCTTCAGGCCGACGGCCGCATGACGAACGTAGAGTTGGCCAAGCGGGTCGGCATTTCCGCGCCACCCTGCCTTCGCCGGGTCCGGACGTTGGAAGAGCAGGGGTATATTCGCGGCTATCACGCCGACATCGACCCCAGGGAGCTTGGATTTGAAGTTCAGGTCTTTGCCATGGTCGGTCTGGTCAGCCAGGCCGAGGTCGATCTGTCTGCATTTGAGGAAAAGTGCCGGGGCTGGCCGCTGGTCCGCGAATGTCACATGCTGAACGGCGAGGTCGACTTCATACTCAAATGTGTGGCCCCTGATCTGCGCAGCTTTCAGACCTTCCTGACAGAAAGCCTGACTGCCGCCCCAAACGTGGCCAGCGTCAAGACGAGCCTTGTTATCCGGGGGGCCAAGGACGAACCGGGTGTTCCCTTCGACGTTCTCGAAGAGCGGCTGGCACGCCAGGCCTGAGGCAGATCAGGCTCCGCTCAGGCTCCACTTGTGCTCCGCTCAGGCGACGTCGAACAGATCCAGATCGTTCAGGCGCAGGCGCGGCATGAGTGGCGCGCCAAAATCTTCGATTGTGCGGATGTGAGGAAAGCAAGACAGGAAAAGGTCGAGCATCTCTCCGCGCAGGTTCACCAGATGGGCTGGGCCGGGGTGATAGCTTTCGACTTCGACGCCGTTTGCGACCAGCCTGTGCGGCTTGGCCAGGCCAAGGTGGTACACCTGAACCGAAGTGGGAGGTGTCAGGGCCACGATGTTGACCCCGTCGATAAAGTCGCGTGCCGGGATCGCGGCACAGTCGTGACCGGTCAGAACCTTGATGCCGGGCGCACGATGGGCAAGGCGGGCACGCGGCCCCAGGACCAGATCGGGCATCGGCCGTGCGATGCCCAGCGAATCCGCGGCAATGCGGGTCAACTGTCCCATGGCCGGGTCCTGATTCTTGGCATGCGACGAAAGAACCGTTGCGCCGCGCCAAAGCAGGGTTTGCATCCCCCCGTCGACGGTGCGGATCTTCATCCCGGGCCACAGGTCTTCGACCGCAACTTCACCATGATCAGTGGGCAATAGCGTGCCACGCGCAAAGGCTGCAAAGGCATCTTCAAACACCGGGATTGCGGGAACAATCCGCGTGAAATCCACGATGTCATTGGGGTGAGTAGGCGACAGATGGACGATCTCGACCTTGCGCATGAGAGGCATCACGCGCTGAGATCGTCCATCTGACTGAGCGAGCCGACCTGAGGAAGTCGGACCTGGATCTTGTGTCGCCACCAGATCGGTGGCGGGTCTATGGGGCTTGAGCATGCGGCGCACCTATTGGTTTGTCACATCATCTGTCGGCCCCACCGACAACATATGAAGTACATTGTTGTTGAACTGAACATGCGCCCAGCACCGCCATAAAGTCAAAAACTAAGGGGGACTCGGCTTTGAACCATGGCTAATCTATGCCTGAGGCAAGGATTGTTTACGAGACTTTCAGGAATCCTGCCACAATTCGATTCGGGACGATTTGAGGCTGAACTGCCCAAAAAGGAAAAGCCGCCCGGGCACTACGCTGGGCGGCTTGAATACTGAGTTTGGAATGATCGGGAGGCGGCCCAAGAGAGCCGCCGCGGATCAGGCGGACCTTTGCGGGCGCGTCTCGATTTCATTGGCCTTGCGCTTGGCAATCATGGCCTTGCGGGGGGCACCGCGTTCCCATGGCATGCGGGTCTGACAGGCCGCAGCCTCTGCAATCATGCGTTTGGTCCAGCGTTTCTGAGTCGACATCTGCGTCTCCTATGCAATTTTGGTCTGGCCCGGTGGTGCGGGTTTGAAGACATCTTGGCCCAGCTGTACGGCAGCAGTTTGGCGGGGGCGGGGCTTATTTCGCAGCGCAGGCATGTGGATTATGGCGAGGGTGTTGTTTTGACAATGCCAAGAATGCCCTTGGGAACTAGGCCATTGTTTCTGTTTTCGGTACGATACCAGGATGGCCCCCGTCAGGCGTGTCACGCCCGGGTCCCAAAGCTGTCACACTTTCAAAGGCGAATAGCTGCAATCAGCCGACCGTAGTCGGCCTCTTGGGCATGTGTGGTCCTGCGATAACTGAAGAATCGGTCGGGATCCGAATAGGTGCAGTTCCGCGTCCATTCCGCCTCTGCAACCCCGGCGGCGCGCAGGCGCCACAGGATGTAGCCGGGCAGGTCGAACTGAAGGCGGTCAGCCGCGCCTTGGGCGAAGAAGCGACCAGCCTCGACGTCGTCCGCCAGAAAGGCATCAAGGAACTCTGGCCCGACTTCGTAGGCCTTCTGGCTGATGGTCGGACCAAGGACGGCGCGGATACGCGACCGCTCTGCCCCCAGCCTCGTCATCGTATCAAGGGTAGCGTCGAGGATTCCGCCCAGCGACCCTTTCCATCCGGCATGGCAGGCTCCAATAACGCCGGCCTCTGCGTCGGCGAACAGGACTGGCCCGCAATCTGCGGTCAGAACGGACAAGGCCAGGCCAGGTGTCGCCGTCACGATCCCGTCTGCCTTGACCGGAGCAGATGGCCGGCCCGTCAACGTCACGACATCGGCGGAATGAACCTGGTGAACACCACAAAGGAGGGCCTCGTCCACTTCGAGTGCGGCCGCCACCCGGGCGCGGTTGATCGCAATCGCCTCTTTCTGGTCCGAACTGCCATAGCCACAGTTCAATCCGGCAAAGACGCCCGATGACGCTCCCCCGGCCCGCCCGAAGAACCCGTGGCGCACAGGGGCAAGGATGTCCGATGTGATGATGTCGAGGGTCATGCCTCAAGTCCCGGTGGCGTCGCCGAGCCCTCAGGATAAAGGCCCATTACCTTGAACAGCAGACCCATCTCATCCGCGTGGGTCAAGCGCCGATAGCCCGCAATATGCGCGGCAAGCCGTGCATCGGACAGATTGCGGGCAAGTGCCTCTGCCCGGGCACTGATTCCAAGCCGTTCCAGGAACAGGCCTTGGGGGCACAGGCGGCTATGGCGGGCAGGGGCAGCGGCCATGGCAATGGTTTCAAAGTCGACATGGGCCGTAAGGTCGGCTGACCCCGGCGCTTCCAGCGGGTTGGCGCGCTCATGGCCACGGAGGGCCTGAAAGGTGTCGCCCAGACTTCGCCAGTCGCCATAGTCAATAACAAGGGCCAGGCCGCCATGCGCGGCAAGTCGTGTCCCAATTGTTGCTGCAATCGCGGTCGCCGGTGCACAGGTCTCAACCATATCCCCGTCCGCGGTGTCCTCCAGGCGATGGACCAGAGCGGTCAGGGGGGACATCGCTGTTTGGCCAAAGCCAAGCTTGCCGTCCGGCATCATCCCGACAACCCGTTCCCGCCAGCCGGGCCCGTCCCGCAGGAATTGGCGAATCGGCAATGCATCAAAGAACTCATTGGCAACCAGGAACAGTGGCGCGGGCGGCAACTCGGCCACTTTGTCGTGCCACCGGGCGTTGGGAAAGTGCTTGGCCTGCACTGCGCGCAAGACGGGCGAGGCCTCGACAAGGCAGATGCGGGCAGCCGCGTGGAACCCCGGCACACCGGCAGTCGCCCGCCACAGGTCGGCCATCAGCGTCCCTCGGCCCGGTCCCAGTTCCGCCAGCACAAACGGGTCGGGGCTCCCCTGATCCAGCCAGGCTTGGGCCAGGCACAGGCCAATCAACTCGCCAAACATCTGACTGATTTCAGGGGCGGTGATGAAATCTCCCGCTGGCCCGAAAGGGTCGCGGGTGGTGTAGTAGCCCATCGTCGGATGCAGCAGGCACTCGGCCATATAGTCGGCCAGGGTCAGCGGTCCGGTCTGGGCGATCCGGCGGCCGATATGGGCGGCCAGAGGGGTCACGCTGCTCTGCGACGGGCCCAAAGGATCAACCACAGGCCAATCGCGATCATCGGCAAGGTCAGGGTCTGGCCCATTGTCAGGCCCCAGCCATTCATATGGAAGGCCAGCCCAAGTGGATTGCCCGGCGACACGAACTGCGTATCGGGTTGACGTACGAACTCCACCAGGAAGCGGGACACGCCATAGCCGGCCAGAAAGACGCCCGACAAGGCCCAGGGGGCCCGCAACGCGCCACTGCGAAACGCGAGCCAGCACAGAACGATCAGAAGAAGCAGACCTTCAAGAGCGGCCTCGTACAACTGCGATGGATGGCGGGCGCAAAAGGTGGTCGCCGTGGCGCAGGCCTGCGCGGCATTGCCGGGAAAGATCACGCCCCAGGGCAGGTCAGTGGGGCGTCCCCAAAGCTCTGCGTTGACGAAATTGGCGATGCGGCCCAGCAGGATAGCAGGTGGCGAGGCCAGGGCAATCGTGTCGGCTGCCGATCCCAAGGGAATGGCGTGACGACGGCTAAAGACGACGATGGCTATGACGACGCCGATAAATCCGCCATGGAACGACATCCCACCCTGCCAAAGGATCGGGATCTCAAGCGGATGTGCCAGGTAGTAGGCTGGCTGATAGAACAGCACATAGCCAAGCCGCCCACCGCCGATGATGCCCAGCACGATCCAGGTCAGCAGGTTCTCGAGCACCTCGGGGGTCATCGGGGGTGTAGCCCCGCGCCAGAGGGCGGGACGACGCAAGGCTGCAACCGCAATGCGCCAACCGATAAGGATGCCCACGATATAGGCCATCGCATACCAACGCAGCGCCACCTCGATCCCGAAGACCGAGAAGGAGACGATCTCTGGAGAGAGATTGGGAAATGGAATTCCGGTCTGCATGGGTCCGTTCCTTGATCTGTGCTGTCTGCGAAGTCAACTGGCCGCACCCGTCTTGTGACCGCGTCCATGGCACGCCATATAGAAGGTCAGGATCACCGGAGGCTGACATGCAGACCAAATCCAAGATATTTGACGACCTGAGCCAGTTGATGACCAACGCCATGGGCGTTGCGCAAGGGGCAAAGGATGAGGCCAATACCGCCATGAAATCCCTCATGGATCGCTGGCTCGCAGATCGCGACCTCGTCACCCGCGAAGAATTTGACGCGGTTCGGGCCATGGCCCAAAAGGCCCGGGAAGAAAACGCAAGCCTTCTGGCCCGCATTGAGGCCCTCGAAACCAAAGGCTGACCCGCAACAGCGGCGCAAGCGCCTGATCCCTGCCGACTGTTTCTTCGGATCGAAAATATCCCGGGGGAACGCCGCAGGCGTGGGGGCAGAGCCCCCCGATCACAATCTGAATTTGCGCAGTGGCAAGAGCTAATGCACGCAGATCAAAACTCCGCGAGGTAGGCCGTCAGGATATCGCGCGCGGCCTCGAGATCGCTTTTGTGGATCATCTCGGTAACGGTGTGGATGTAGCGGGTGCCCACGACAATGCCGATAGCCCGTGCCCCGGCAGCAGCTTGCTGTGCCGCAGCGCCATCCTGACCGCCAGCGGCCAGCATGGTGCGCTGGTAGGGGATCTTCTTGCGTAGGGCGAGGGCCTCGAATTCGGCCACGAGGGCCGTATCGGCGATGAATGAACTGTCGCGGACATGCAGGCCAAACCCATCGCCTTGCCGTGTCGTGCGACTTTGTTCGGGCACGCCGGGAGTGTCGCAGGACAGGGTGACGTCGACGCCGATCCCGATGTCGGGCTTGATCTTGTAGGCCGCCGTGCGTGCGCCGCGCAGGCCGACTTCTTCCTGACAAGTAAAGGCGACGTGAATCTCGGCGCCGCGGCCCTTCTTGCCCAGCGCCCGCATCGCCTCGATCCCCAGCCAGCAGGCCACACGGTTGTCCAGCGCCTTGGACACCACCTTGTCCCCGATCTCGATGAAAGGCTCGTCCATGACGACATAGTCACCGATCTTCACATGATCCGCCGTGCGTGGGCCCAGGCCAAGATCGATGACAAAGTCGCCAACCTCCGGGACCTTCTTGCGATCCTCGGGCGAGGAGATGTGGATCGGCTTGCCGCCCGGGTTCATCACCCCCTTAAGATCCCGTTGCTCGGTGCAGACCAGGACCCGCCGGGAAAACAGGTTGCGGGGGTCGAAACCGCCGACCGGCTGGACATGGATAAAGCCGGCCTCGGTGATATGGCTGACCAGAAAGCCGATCTCGTCCATATGACACAACAGCATGATGCGCGGGGCATCCTTCGCCTTCTTGCCCGCATCGCGACGGCACAGCAGCGATCCCATCGGATCGGTCTCGACCACATCAAAGAGGCCCTTGATCTCTTCGGTGATCAGGGCGCGGACCCGACCTTCATGGCCAGGGACACCGGGGGTCTCACACAGTCGTTTGAGCAGGTCGAGATTGAGGGAAGAAGACATCGGGAAAACCTTTCGCTAACCCATTCAGTCTGGGCCGGTGTCGCGAGGCTTGCAATGGGGAGAGGACGGACTGTTACGTCTTCGTTATCGCACCGTCATCTTGCCGGCCTTTGCCTCGGATTTTGGGTACCTTTTTTGGCGCAGGCCCGGCTTATCCCCAAAAAAGCGCTTTACAGCAGTCGGTCCAAGGCCCCACCATATGTCGTAGGGGCGGAAAACAAATCACACCGCTACTAGAGCAGGCATCTAGCGATTGGGGCTTTGACAGACCCTGACGCCAAAACCAACGAGGCAGCCCATGGCATTGTCCGAGCAGTTTTTCGAAGCCGACGACCTACACCCCATAGATCTCGTCGAACACATCGCGGAACACCACGATTGGGAATTTGATCGGATCGCGGATGATCAGATTGCCATGGCCGTCGAAGGCCAGTGGAAGACCTATTCTGTGACGCTGGCGTGGTCCGCCTATGATGAGACCCTGCGACTGATCTGCACCTTCGAGATGGAGCCGCCAGAAGAGCGCATGGGGGCGGTCTACGAAATCCTGAACGGCATCAATGATATGTGCTGGGCGGGGTCGTTCACATGGTGGGCCGAGCAGAAGATGATGGTCTATCGTTACGGACTTGTCCTGGCAGGAGACCAGATCGCGGGACCGGAACAGATTGACACCATGATCAATGTGGCAGTTCAAAGCTGCGAACGGTTCTATCCCGCTTTCCAGCTCGTCACCTGGGCCAATCGAGCTCCCGCAGACGCGCTGCAAATCGCCATGGCAGAGGCCTACGGGCGGGCCTGACGTAAGGTGGGTTCAAACCCACCTTACCTGAGCGTCATTCCTCGCGACATTGAACGACAACAAGTGAGATGCGTTGTAAGGTGGGTTTGAACCCACCTTACCTTGAAGCCCGACCGCCACGGTCGTAACACTGAGGTTGATGTGGCGGAGGATCATATGAAATTGAACGACGTGACAGAACGGGGTCTTGTGCTTCTGGGCTGTGGCAAGATGGGCTCGGCGATGCTGGCAGGGTGGTTGTCAGGTGGCATACCGCCTTCTTCGGTTTGGGTGATCGACCCGAATCCTTCGGACTGGCTGCAATCAACAGGCGTCCATCTTAACGTGGCGCTGCCAAAGACTCCTGCGGTTGCGCTTATCGCGGTCAAGCCGCAGATGATAGGATCGGCACTCCCCGCCCTGCAAGCCCTCGGCGATGGCGAAACGTTGTTCCTGTCTGTCGCTGCGGGCACCCTGATTGCCTCCTACGAGGCGGTCTTGGGCAAAACCAGTCCGATCATTCGCGCCATGCCCAACACGCCTGCTGCGATTGCCAAAGGGATCACCGCCCTCATTGGCAACGCCGTCGCGACACAAGCGCAGATGGAACTTGCCGAAAGTCTTTTGCAGGCCGTTGGTCAGACCATCCGCCTGGAGACTGAAGCCCAGATGGATGCCGTCACGGCCCTTTCAGGCTCTGGTCCCGCCTATGTCTTTCATCTGATCGAGACCATGGCTGCTGCCGGTGTCGCCCAAGGGCTTTCGCCTGACCTTGCCATGGCCCTGGCCAAGGCAACGGTCAGCGGGGCGGGACAACTAGCAGAAGCCGCGGATGAGGATCCCGCCCAGCTGCGGGTCAACGTCACCTCGCCCAACGGCACAACTCAGGCAGCGCTCGAGGTCCTGATGGATCCGTCGACAGGCTTTCCAGCCCTGTTGAACCGGGCCATTGCTGCCGCCGCCAACCGATCGAAAGAACTGTCGAATGGCTGAGATTTCCTTTGATGATTTCCTCAAGGTCGACGTCCGCGTTGGTGTTGTCCTGCGGGCCGAGCCCTATCCAGAGGCGCGCAAACCGGCGATCAAGCTTTGGATCGACTTTGGCGCCGAAATCGGAGAGCGGCAGTCCTCGGCGCAGATCACGGCGCACTACGCGCCCGAGGCCCTGATCGGGAAACAGGTCCTTGCTGTCGTTAACTTCCCGCCCCGCCAAATCGGCAAATTCATGAGCGAGGTTCTCGTTCTGGGTCTGCCGGATGAGGCAGGGAACATCGTCCTGATCGGGCCCGACCAGCCCGTCCCAACCGGAGGCCGCCTGCATTGACCCGATTGCTGATCACCCGGACCTTGCCGGACGCCAACCATGCATTTGCCAAAGCTCATTTCGACACCACGCTGAGGGACGCCGATACCGGGCTGACCGAGGATGAGGCCGCTGAAGCGCTGCGCCAGTATGACGCCATCCTGCCAACCCTTGGCGACCGGTTCAGCGCAGGGGCCTTCGCCGCCGCTGGTGCTGATCTGCGCTGCCGGATCCTTGCCAACTTTGGTGTTGGCTACAACCATATCGACGTCGCGGCTGCCAAGGCGGCGGGGGTCAAGGTGTCGAACACCCCCGATACGGTGACCGATGCCACCGCTGACATCGGTATGACCCTGATCCTCGCCTCCTGTCGCCGGGCGGGCGAGGGGGAGCGGTTGGTCCGAGCCGGCACCTGGGATGGCTGGGCGCCGACCCAGATGCTGGGCACCCATGTGACCGGCAAGACGGTCGGCATCGTCGGGATGGGCCGCATCGGTCAGGCTGTAGCGCACCGCTGCCACTTTGGGTTCAACATGCCTGTCCTGTTTTACAATCGCTCGCCCAAGGGGACCCACGTTCCTGCCTTGCAGGTGGATTCACTGGATGAACTGATGCGCACCTCGGACATCATCGTGGTGACCGTTCCGGCCAGCGCCGAGACCCGCAACATGATTGACGCCGCCGCCATTGCAGCAATGAAGCCGACGGGCATCCTGATCAATATCGCCCGCGGCGATGTTGTGGATGAACCTGCCTTGATCGAGGCACTGACAGACCGGCGGATTGTCGGGGCGGGCCTGGATGTCTACGCGGCCGAGCCTTTCGTGCCAGAGGCCCTCCGCCAGCTTGAGAATGTGGTCCTGCTGCCGCATCTGGGAACCGCCGCCCTCGAAGTGCGGACGGCGATGGGGCAAATGGCGCTGAACAACATCATGGCCTGGGTTGCGGGCGACACTCCGCCGCAAGAGGTCTGCTGAAAACCCGTTGTCTGGTGCTTTGGCCCCGGACCAGACTTTAGCCCGCGTTCTGGCCCTGCCCGACGGCCTCGCGCCAATGTCGGCGGCATAGCGAGACGTAGCGCTCGTTGCCGCCGATGGCGACCTGATCGCCCGAGGTCAGGACAGTGCCGTCCGGGGCCTTGCGCACCACCATCGTGGCCTTCTTTCCACAATGGCAGATCGTCCGCACCTCGCGCATTTCGTCAGCGATGGCCAAGAGTGCGGCAGAGCCGGGAAACAGCTCTCCCATGAAATCGACCCTCAGGCCAAAGCACATCACAGGCACGCCAAGGTCATCCACCGCCCGCGCCAGTTGCCAGACCTGCTCAGGTTCCAGAAACTGAGCCTCGTCCAAAAAGACGCAACTGCAAGGACCCTCTTGGAGCCGTCTGGAAATCATGTCGAAAAGGTCGTCGCCCGGCGCATAGGTGTCAGCGTCGGCCCCTATGCCGATCCGGCTTTCGATGCGCCCCTGACCGGCACGATTGTCCAGCCGGGCCGTCATCAGGTAGGTCTGCATCCCCCGTTCGATATAGTTGTGGGACGCCTGCAAGAGCACGGTCGATTTGCCCGCGTTCATGGTGGAGTAGCTGAAGTAAAGTTTGGCCATGGGCAGAGGGTTACCCTTGAGACTGGGCCCCCGGCAAGAGGGCGCGTTTGGTTGGCGTCGGGGCCGGGCGTAAGGACCGGGCGTCGGGGCGGGGAGGCCGAACGTGGTGGCCGAACGGGGAGACCGGGCGAAAACGTCGTCCGGTCGGCCCTTGGCCCCGCCTGTTGCCGATCAGGCCTGCAGCGACCTTACCCCAAGGTCGCCTTCTTCCCGGGCCTGGATGGCCAGGGCGGCGGCGTGGCTTGCCGCGGCGGTCGTGAAGTACGGGATCTTGTCATATAGCGCGACGGCCCGGATCTCGCGGCTGTCTTCAACCGCCTGCGCCCCTTCGGTGGTGTTGAACACCAGGGCGACGTGGCCGTCCTTGAGGCGGTCAACGATGGTTAGGCCGCCTTCATAGACCTTGTTCACCGTCTCACAGGGGACGTCGTGCTGTTCAAGCCACGCGGCGGTGCCGCGCGTCGCCAGAAACTCGAACCCCAGGGACAAAAGGATCTGCGCGGCTTCGGCCATATCGGCTGTCTTGTCCGCATCGCGGATCGAGACGAACACCCGGCCTTCGCGGGGCAGATGCGTCCCGGCACCCATCTGGGCCTTGAGAAAGGCGCGGGCAAAGGACCGGTCCCAGCCCATCACCTCGCCGGTGGACCGCATTTCCGGGCCGAGGATGGTGTCCACACCGGGGAAGCGGGCAAAGGGCATCACGGCCTCTTTGACACTGAACCAAGGCATATTGGGATCGGCGAGGGTCATCGGGTCGGCAAAGGGCAAAGAGGTGCCGTAGCTGACGTCCTGGTACGGCGGGCGAAGCGGGAAGTTCGACAAAGGCTCTCCCGCCATAAGACGGGCGGCGATGGACGCGATGGCGCTGTCGGTGGCTTTGGCCACGAAGGGCACCGTGCGCGAGGCGCGGGGGTTCACCTCGATCAGGTAGACCTCTTGTTCGCCTGCCGCATTGGCCTTGACCGCAAACTGAACGTTCATCAGGCCGACCACATGCAAGGCCAGAGCAAGCGCCTTGGTCTGCTTGAGGATTTCGTCCTGAATTTCGCGGGACAGGGTGTGCGGCGGCAGGCAACAGGCACTGTCGCCCGAGTGGACGCCGGCCTCTTCGATGTGCTGCATGATACCGGCGACATGGACATTCTCGCCATCGCACAGGCAGTCCACGTCAACCTCGACCGCGCCAGACAGGTAGCTGTCCAGCAGGACCGGGCTATCCCCCGAAACCACGACAGCCTCGCGGATATACCGGTTCAGGTGTTCCATATCCCGAACGATCTCCATCGCACGGCCGCCCAGAACGTAGGAGGGACGAATAACGAGGGGGAAGCCGATGGCCTCGGCGATATCGAGGGCCTGCTGATCGGTCGAGGCGATGCCGTTGACCGGCTGCTTCAGGCCCAGCTTTTGAACCAGCTGCTGGAACCGCTCGCGGTCTTCGGCAAGGTCGATGGCGTCGGGCGTCGTGCCAAGGATTGGGATACCGGCCTCTTGCAGCGCATTGGCTAGCTTGAGAGGGGTCTGCCCGCCGAACTGCACGATCACGCCGTGCAGGATCCCGTTCTCTTGCTCGACCCGCAGAATTTCCATGACATGTTCAAAGGTCAGCGGTTCAAAATACAGCCGGTCAGACGTGTCGTAGTCGGTCGATACCGTCTCGGGGTTGCAGTTGACCATGATCGTCTCATAGCCGACGGCGGTCAGGGCGTAGCAAGCATGACAGCAGCAGTAGTCAAACTCGATCCCCTGGCCGATCCGGTTGGGGCCACCACCCAGGATGACGACTTTCTTGCGGTTGGACGGGCGGGCCTCGCACTCGACCTCATCCATCACCGGGGTTTCGTAAGTCGAATACATGTAGGGGGTCTGCGCTTCGAACTCGGCGGCGCAGGTGTCGATCCGCTTGAAAACGGCGACCACGCCCAGCCGTTCACGGGCGCGGCGGATCTGGCCCTCGTCGCGGCCGGTCAGATGGGCAAGGCGGGCGTCGGTAAAGCCCATCATCTTGAGCTTGCGGATGCCGTCTGCCACCACGGGAAGGCCCTCACGGCGCACCGTGGCCTCTGCATCGATGATTTCGCGGATGCGTGCCAGGAACCAGGGATCAAAGCGGGTGACGGCGTTGATCTCATCATCACTCAGCCCGTGGCGCATGGCCTGGGCGATGATGCGCAGACGGTCAGGGGTCTGTTCGCCCAGCGCCTTGAAGATCGCGCTGCGGTCGGGCGCGCCGGGGATGGCGATTTCGTCAAAGCCGGACAGGCCGGTTTCAAGGCTCGCCAGTGCTTTTTGCATCGACTCGTGGATGGTGCGGCC
>JAQWWH010000011.1 GCA_029255105.1 Flavimaricola sp.
ATGGATGGTGGGGACGGCAATGACATCTTCCGCTTCCAGACCACCGCAGATGCGGATGGCGACACCATTCTGAACTTTGAGGCCGGTGACATGATCGACCTGAGCTTCATCGATGCCAAAGGTGGCGCGGCGGGCGACGGGGCCTTCACCCTTGTCACGGGTGGATTGACCGGAGCCGGGCAACTGTCTGTCTCTTACGAGGCCCGCGACGATGGCACCTACGCCGTGATCGAAGGATCGACCACATCGGCTGCTCCGGACTTCACCCTCAACGTCAAGACCGACCTCACCCTGACAACTTCTGACTTCGGCCTTTGATCGTAACGCTCTGGGCGGGTCCTCCCGCCCAGAGCACTCTTTTGTAGCAGGCATTTTCAGCAGATTTTTGAAGCGAGGATCGCAGTCATGGCATCAGGAAAAGAGGCAGCAGCTGAGAAGAAGAACAAGATCGAAAGCCTTACAAAGGGCTTCCGGTCGATTTTTGTTTTTCTGTTCGGCATGTCGGGCGTCATCAATATTTTGGCGCTCACCGGGTCTCTCTACATGCTTCAGATCTACGACAGAGCCTTGGGCAGCGGGAGCATTGCCACCCTGCTCGCCCTCTCGGCTCTGGCGATAGGGTTGTATTTCTTTCAGGGTATCTTTGATGTCCTGCGCTCGCAGATCCTGGTCAGGATCGGGGCACGCCTGGACCGCAAAGTGGCCCCGATGGCCCATCAGGTCGCGGTGGATATGCCGCGCTTTGGGTTTTCAACCTCCGAGGCGCTTGAGCGTGGCCGGGACGTGGACACAGTTCGAGGATTTCTGGGAAGTCAGGGGCCGGTGGCCCTGTTTGACCTTCCCTGGATGCCCCTCTTTCTGATCTTCGTCTATGCGCTGCATCCCCTGCTCGGTGCCCTGACCCTTGGCGGCGCGGTCGTTCTGGCCATCATCGCCATTACCACGGAACTGCTGACAAGGCGCCTGGCCAAGTCGACCCATGAGGCGGCGATTGCGCGGGGCACCATTGCGGACTCCAACGCCCGCAACGCCGAAGTGCTCAAGGCCATGGGATTTGCCCGCCGGGCTGTTCAGCGCTTCAACGTCGCCAACGACCACCACCTGACCTTGCACACCCGGACCAACGACATCAGCGGCACACTTGGCGCGCTGAGCCGGGTCCTGCGGATGATCCTGCAATCGGCGGTTCTGGGCCTGGGTGCCTTTCTGACCATCAAGGGTGATCTGACCGCTGGTGCGATTATTGCCGCATCCGTCGCCTCGGCTCGGGCGCTGGCCCCGATCGATCTGGCAATCGGCAACTGGAAGCACGTCGTGGCGGCGCGGACGGCCTTTGGTCGCCTGCGTGAAACCATGGTGGTCCTCGCGTCGGCCCAGCCGCCGCTTGACCTGCCGCGTCCGGAACAGACCTTCAAGGTCGAGGGCATCACTGTCGCAGCCCCCGGAACCGGGCGCGTGCTTCTGAGTGACGTGTCGTTCGAGCTGCAGGCAGGGCAGGGGCTTGGCATCATCGGACCGAGTGGTGGCGGCAAGACGACTCTTGTCCGCGCCCTGACAGGGATCTGGCCTTTGCTGCGTGGCGCTGTGCGCATGGATAACGCCGATCTCACCCAATGGGACGATGAGGCATTGGGCCAGTATGTCGGCTACCTGCCGCAGGACGTCCTGATGATGGATGCAACCATCACCGAGAACATCTCGCGGTTTACGCCCGATGCCGATCCCCAGTCCATCGTGGCTGCGGCCAAGGCGGCGGGCGTTCACGACATGATCGTCCGGATGCCCGACGGCTACAACACCAAGCTGGGGCCGGCGGGCATGGCCCTGTCCGGGGGCCAACGGCAGCGCATCGGACTGGCCCGTGCACTTTATGGCGACCCCTTCGTCGTGGTGCTGGATGAGCCGAACTCGAACCTCGACGGCGAGGGCGAGGCAGCACTGTCCGAATCCATCAAGCGCGTTCGCGATCGTGGCGGCATCGTGGTTGTGATTGCCCACCGTCCCAACGCCTTGGCAGCGGTCGATCTCGTTGCCGTTGTCCAGAATGGCAAGATGACTGCCTTTGGACCGAAGGAGGACATCATCGGGCCCAAGCAGGTCAACACGACCGACAAGGCTCCGGCCGCGGTCGCTATCGGGGGGGCTGCATCATGATCAACGTCAAAGGAACCAAATCCAAGGCCAGTCCGCAGGATCAGGCGGATGCGTACCGCCTGAAGGCGGACCCGGCCTCTTCGCCTATCCCGCTGGCCATTGGCGGTTTCATGGCCGCATTGGTGCTATACATCAAATCGATGTTCGGCGGGGCCGAGGCCGCACCGGCCATGGAAGACGGGCCCAAGGGAACGGGGCAAGAAGAACAGCCCGACGCACCAAAGACCGAAGTTCTGGGCGCTCCGCAGGAAAAGCAACCCGCCCCCAAGGCCGCCGCACAGCCTGACGAAGAAGGGGAAAGTGCTTCGTCCTCGACCTCTGCCTCTGCACCGAGCAGCGGCAGCAATGTCGTTCCGCTGTTTTCGGCTACCCCTGCAAGCACGGCGAAGGGCATCGTGCAGCCAAGCTTTGTTTCAGACGACCCCTTTGATCAGTGGCAGCGGCAAAACCAGGAGGAAGGGACAGAGATCGTTTCCTACGATCCCTTTGATCAGTGGCAGCAGCTGCAGGGAGAAGAGGCCGCACTGGGTGCTGTCTCTTTGCAGGCCGCCAGACGGGCGGTGACCGGTGAAGGCGCCGATGGTGACCCTGATGCAGACCGGAATTCGGCGCCGACCAATATCCGTTCTGTCATTCTGCGGGACATTGTCAGCGGGGGGGCCTTGTTCATCCTGGCGGCAGACCTGCTGCGTCAGAGCCTTGATGACGATGGCGATGAGCTGTTCGTCGAGAACGTGAAGTCAACCGGCGGAAGCATCGAACAAGTTGACGGCGGCTTTCTGTTCCATCCCGCACCGGGAACTGTGGGCCCGGTCGAGATCACCTATGAGGTGACGGACGGTAAGAAATCGGTGGATCAGACCGCGAAGCTTGATGTCAGCCATGAACTGCTCAAGGGAACCGACGACGACGACGGTCTCGTGGGCAACCGGAATGCGAACGAGATTGACGGGCTGGACGGCGACGACGAGATCGTCGGCAACGGCGGGCAGGACATTCTTCGTGGCGGTGCCGGTGACGATCACATCGTTGGCGGCAAGGACAACGACATCATCTATGGCGGTAACGGCGACGACGAAGTCTACGGTATGGGCGGCAAGGACCAGATCGAAGGCGGCGCGGGCGACGACGCCCTGTATGGCGGCGACGGTGATGACTTTGTGTCCGGTGGTAGCGGTCGGGACTATGTCTCGGGCGACGCTGGCGACGACAGGCTGCTGGGCGGCGACGACGACGATGAGCTTGATGGCGGTGCCGGATCGGACTTTGTCCTGGGCGGCGCCGGTGACGACAAGATGATCGGCAATGCCGACGCCGAGGCCGACATTTATGACGGCGGCGAAGGCAAAGACACCGTCGACTATTCGGCAACCACCAAAGGTGTTTCGATCAACCTCAAGACCGGCATCGCCGAAGGCGAAGAGACCGGGACCGATACGCTGATCTCTGTCGAGAATGCTGTCGGTGGCAAAGGTGCTGACCAGATTGAGGGCAGTTCCAGCGACAACGTTATCGACGCCGGAGATGGCGAAGACGTGGTGAGCGCGGGCGCGGGCAAGGACCGCGTTGTCGGAACCCTGGACGCCAAAAGGGACGTCTATTCCGGTGGCGAAGGCGACGACACTCTCGACTACAGCTCTGCCCAAAAGGACCTCAAGTTCGACATGCGCAAAAAGCTCGTCAGCGGTGAGGAAACCGGCGACGACGAGGCCGACGATTTTGAAATCATCGTTGCTGGCGATGGCGACGACTTGTTCCTGATCGAGCGCGGCTCGGACGGAGTCTCGTTCAGCGGTCGCGGCGGAAAGGACGTCTACGACTTCCGTGACCGCGATGACGACGATGACTGGCGTGACCGCGACGACCGGGACGGGCGCGACTGGGACGGGCGCGACTTCGGCTCGGGCTACAAGTACAAGACCTCGATCGAGATCTCGGATTTCACCCCGGGCGACAAGATCATGACCAGCAAGTACGAGATCTACAACTTTGATCGCTGTGGCGAAGACGACCGCTACGACAAGGACGAAAGTGGTCTGGAATACGCCTTCAACATCCAGACGAACGCGAAAGAAAAGTTTGCAGGCTTCGTGTCCCGCTACGAGTTCCGGGGCGAGGATGAGTATACATACGTCCGGGTTGATGAGGACGAATTCGATGAATTCTTCGAGGCTTACCTCTATGGCCACATCAAGATTGCCATCAACGTGCATGACTAAAGTTTGGTTCGGCCTGCAGTTCGTAAAGGACATAAAATGACGATGAGCACATCACCAATGGAAACCAGCGAAATGCCTGGCCTGGGCTTGATGTCCAGGATCGTGATCGGATCTGCCACTTTTCTTCTCTTGGTGGGCGGTGTCGGTGGCTGGATGGCTACGGCCGAACTGAACGGTGCGGTCATCTCGCCTGGCATGATGGTCGTCGATCAGGAGATGAAAGAGGTCCAGCATCGCGACGGCGGCATCATCTCTGAAATTGCTGTTCGCGAAGGTGACACCGTTGCGGAGGGGCAGGTGATCCTGCGGCTCGAAGACGCCCAGACCCGCGCGGAACTGGCCATCGTGCAAAGCCAGATGGTGGAACAGATCGCTCGGAAGGCCCGCCTTTTGGCCGAGCGTGAAGGGCTGACCGAAATCACCTTCCCGGAAGGCTTTGTCGAAAGCTCACTTGAAGCCGGCGCGATTGCCGATGGCGAACTGCGTCTGTTTACGGGCCAGCAAACCAACCGCGAAAGCCAGATCCAGCAGCTTGAGCTTGGCATAGTTCAGATCGGTGAGGAAATCCGCGGATTGGAAAGCCAGCGTCTTGCCAAAAGCGACGAAGTCGCGCTGGTGCAGGACGAATATGATCGCACCAAATCGCTGTATGACCGTGGCCTGACCGAGGTCAGCCGGGTCAACAGCATCGAACGCGAACTTGTCCGGCTGCGTGGCGAATTGGGGGAAATCGACTCGTCCTCGGCGCGTGCCCAAACACGGATCAGCGAAATCCGGCTTCAGATCCTCTCGATCGACGAGAACAGCCGGACCGAGGCGCAACGTGAACTTGCGGCCATCGACACATCACTCAATGAACTGCGCGAACGTGAAGAGGCGCTCAAGGATCGGCTGTCGCGGATCGACGTCCGGTCGCCGATTGACGGGGTGGTCAACGAACTAAATATCCACACCATCGGCGGCGTTGTTTCCCCGGCCGAGGTGTTGGTGACGCTGGTGCCGACAGAGGCCGACCTGAATGTGGAGTTTCGGCTGTCCCCGATCAACATCGAACAGGTCAGCCTGAATTCTGAGGCGCGGGTGCGGTTCACGTCGTTCAACCAACGGACAACACCCGAACTGTTTGGAACCGTTGCGTTTCTGTCGCCTGCGACCACACGGGACCCGGCAACCGGCGAGTCTTATTACCTGGGCCGCATCCATATCCCTGCCGACGAAATGGCAAAGTTGGGGGAAGTGGAACTTTTGCCGGGGATGCCCGCCGAAGTCTACGTTCAGACAGAAGAGCGCACTGTGGCATCTTACCTGGCGCGCCCTCTGGTTGATCAGTTCAGCCGGGCCTTCCGCGAACGCTAGGCCCGGCCTCTGGCTCATGCCGCGTGGGTCGGCATGGGCACGTCCTGCTCGTGTGCGCTGTCGCGCAGTGCGGTGGCCAGTCTGGGTTTGACGATCAGGCGCCGTTTGGCCTGAGCGTCCCGATCGGTTTGAAAGACCGGTTGGTCCACTTTGACGCCCATCTGGTAGGCAGGCCGGGGGACGTCGGCCGAGATCGCCTTTTCCAGCCAGGCGTAGTTCATGGCCGGTTCTCCTTCGGTTGGGTCGGTGATCTTGCCGATCGTCAGGATCAAGAGGTGCATCCCGATCGCGGCCGAAGCGATCAGCGTCAGATAGACCGACAGGATGACAAAGGCGGGAACCGAAAAGTTCAGCTGAGAGAACGCGCCAAGGGCAACTGGGGTGAACCAAGACACCGCCGAAATTGCACCCGACGTGATGAAGATCGATCGCCGTACCGGGCTCACGTCAGTGAACAGCGACTTGCCGATCTGCGCCTTGACCGATGGTAGGATCACCGAATGGATGAAGTATCCGTTCACCGTCAGGATGATGACGATCACAAGCTTGGCGTGGACTTTCGGATTTGCCAGCAGTTGGGGATTTGTGAGCGCATAGAAAAACAGGAACCCCACCCCCGTAATCCATAGTAGCCGAAGGCCCATATCGACGATCTTCGATGCAAAGCTAAAGATGCCGAACGTCTCGGAAATTATTTTTCCACGCAGAAAGAATCTCAAAAGCATCAGATCGAGAACGATTGCGCCTCCCAATCCTAATGCGAGGCCAATGAAATGAAAGAACCGCAAGGCGGTTTTGGTTGTTACTTCTGGATCCTCTGTGAAAATAGAGAATAACTGATTGACGTCCATTCCTGTTGTTTCCTTCTGCAAAAATTTGCGCAAAGAGGCCAGTAGGCTCGAAAGCCTTTATTTTGCCGTTTCTGATGTCGGTTGTTTTTGAGTGAATTTCGGAGTGAGTGGAGTGGGTTCTTTATTCCTGGAGGTGGGGCCTTGTATCTTGAGGTGGGCCGGAATGCTTGAACCGACCGTGTGATCAATGATTAGAGAGCATCCAAGATTGCGACAACATGTCGGGCGGGTCGGGCTGGTTTTCGGCAGGATAGCGCCAAAGACTGATTTAAGATACTGAAGTATAACGTGAAAATACCCTACCTATTGTTGTGCGGGGAGTCCTGTCCCCTGCGACCTGCTACAACCTATGAGATAAATCGGCAGGAATTTGCCTGAAACATCTGAGGGTGCGGCGGACCTACGCCAATCCCCTAACTGCCCTTACCCATCGCGGTGGCGCGTGGAAAAGGGGCGGAAGGGACCGGGCCTTGGACAGGCATTTCTAGGGTCCTGATGTGCCGATCTCATTTCTGTTGCGGTGGACTGATGAATCGCTATCGGTTGGGGGTAACATTTGAGCGTTGCTGGATACGCTTATTCATCCGCCCCTGTTTGATCCGCTTTCGGTGCTATGCATTGAAGGCTCTGTGATCCTGTGCGGTGAAATGGATCGTTGGCGACCCGCGGAACCAAGACCTAGCCAAGACGGAGTCAAAAATTGCATCGGGCCCATCCATAAATGACACAATCTGCCAAGAGAAACAGTTTGTTACAGATGCAATCACAGATCATACTTGACCCAAATGTCGCCCCTGCCTCAAATTGAACAAAGAGGATTCTGGGGAAATATTTTCATGCAAAGCCAATTGATACTGATAGCGCCGATTCTGGGCCTTTTGTCAGCTTGTGCGACAACGGGTGGGTCGGACATGACCCCCGGGGGGGCGGACTTCGACACGTTGGTCGCCGAAGGGACCGATATCTTCGCCCGGTACGGAACTGCGGCCGAGACAGCCCCGGCGGACTTGCCCGGTGGTGTCGTCACCTACAACGGCGTGGCGCTGTTTCAGGGACCAAACTGGACTGTTGAAGGTGCGCGGAACAATCCTGAGACCGCAGGTGTTCTGCAACTGCTGGCGGACTTCGACAACAATATGATCTCGGGGACTGTCACAGACGTGTCAGGGCCGACCGGGTCATCGATCCTTGCCATAACGCTCGACGATGGGGTTATTTCCGGAAACACCGTGACCGGCCTCATTGGCGGTACGTTCCCCTATACGGTAAAGACGCCGGACGATGTGCCGGACATCATGGAGACCGCGGACATTTTCGGAACGTTCGAAGCGAACTTCCTGGGTGCCGCAGGAGAGGCCCTGTCGGGGACGTTGAGCGGAAGTGCGACTTTACGCGACATCAACGGCGACACGGAGATAGCGGCGTTCGGAGGCGCGCTCCTGGCCGAGCGGTGAGGCGGCCAACTCCAGCCGCGTCCGCTAGTGGCCACTTTGCCCTGTAGGACAGGCCGTACCTTCGCGACTTGGGTTCTCAAAAAACATGGCACGCCATTACAGCGTGCCATGCAAAACGTGGGTTCAGTGGCCCGTGGGATCAACCCGCGGGTGCGACCTCGAACCGTCCTGTCATCCCGGCCGCGATGTGGTCGTTGACGTGGCAATGATACATCCAGATGCCCGGATTGTCGGGCCACATGTCCACGACAAGTGTCGTCGCAGGAAGCAGCTCGACCACGTCCTTTCGGTGCCCTTCATGCAGCACGGTATTGCCATGCCAATGCGGGGTGTGCAGGTCGACCTCGGTTCCCAGTGACATCATGTACCACCGCACCTTGGCCCCTTCCGTCAGGACGGGCATCGGCATGTTGCCAAAGACATATCCGTTGATGGCGTGCATCAGGTTCGATTCCTCGAACTCGTCGTTCAGGTCCGGCATCTTCGCCAAAGAGGTGAGCATCTGGTCGAAGAACAGGCTCTCATTCTGGTTCATCACGCTGAAGTAGGAAAAGACCTCCTGGTCGACGTCCATGGGCGATCCATCCGGATTGGCCTTTCCGGCCGCGGTGATCACCATGGGCCCGACAAGACCCGAATTGGTGTCCGCTATCTCATCCGCATGGCTGTGGTACAGCCAAACAACCGAGCTTTCGTCGTTAGGTCCGGGGCCGGCCCGCTCGGGCACGTCCCAATGGTAGGTATAGGTGGCACCGGGCTGCACATGGGCGTCCATCATGTCTTCCATGCCGGTTCCGTCGTTCGTCATCGCCCCTTCAGAGGCTTTGTCGTAAAAGACGCCGTGCGGATGGATGGATGTTGGCACCCTTGTGTTGTTACGGAACACGATCTCGATCTGGTCCCCGACCTCGGCATGAATGACCGGACCAAGGATACCTGTCGACGGATCTGCAAGGGTCAGGGGAACGGTGAATTCCGCATCCTCATAGCCGATATATTGTGCCATGCGATAAACGCTGCCGATACGGGTGTCTGACGCCTCGACGAACACGTTCTGGTCGTCCGAGAACTCCATGCCCATCATTTCGTCGCGGCCCATAGGCGCAAAGTCCCAATCAACCTCTTCTGCTGAGATATAATACTGTCTCAGAACGCCATCGGCCTCAGCGGCCGCTGGTACCAATCCACAAGCAACAACAAGCGCAGTCAGGCTGCTCAATAGTCCCTGATGATTCATTTCGGCTCCCCCAAGAAGTCCAGTGAACTTATTTTCTAGAGCCAATCAGCCTTGGGTTGTCCCCCCGATCGTTTAGTGGATCGTCGGACCTAGGTCGGACCTTTTATGCGACCTAGGTCGCAGTTGGCCGCCCCACACACAGGCTTCAAACCGCCCCAAACGCCGTTCAAAAGTGTTTTGCCGCTGTTCACAAAGGCTGGACCGTTGTCGTGCAGCCACGATCCGCCCTTTGTGCGGACGAGGGTTGTCACCTTGACACAAAGCAAGTTTCGGGCCGCGACGGCCTGTTAATCCGTTCGGCAAACCATCGTGACGGTCCCGAATCCCGACACGGCATTGGCAAGGGTCGTGCCCGCATGCCGCCACTGCGCTGGGATGTGCCCCCAGGTTTTTTCACTGCAAGGCCAGCGCATAAGGCCCCTTTCTTGAAGTTCCCACTCTGCCTGCATCCGAAAGGTTATCGGTAATTTATTCAGTCCTTGGCCTGATCCTATTGCGGGGCGGGCTTTGGCCAAAGCCCGCATCCCGTTTGTTTTGTCAAAGCCAAATCTTGGCGCCTCTGCCTTTTGCATTGAGCAAGAATCGGCCCAATGCCCAAACAAAAATGACGGGAAGATTTGCCTTGTTGTGGCAAAGAGGTTGAATATGCCTCATCCAAAGGCATCCCAACGGAAAAAGAATGCCGCCATGCCCTTAAATTCGCCTTGGCTTCATCTATCGGACAGTGACCATGAGCACATGGCAGAGTGCCTTTATCAGGCGGCGATGGCCGGTAAGGCAATCGATCCGCCGTCGGACACAATCGAATTCGGGTTTGAAGATGCCTACCGGATACGGCGCAAACTGGTCGATCGGCATATAGCGAATGGGGCCCGTCCTCGGGGACACAAGATCGGTTTCACCTCTGCGGCCATGCAAAAGATGTACGGGATGACCGCTCCGGATTTCGGCATATTGCTGGACAGGATGTTTCGCTTGTCCGGTGCACCGATCAAGATTTCAGGGATGGCTGAGACCCGTGCAGAGCCAGAGTTGGCCTTTATCCTGGGCCGTCCCCTTAGTGGTCCTGGGGCGACCATCGCCGATGTATTGGCGGCCACCTCAAAGATCGTGGCGGCTGTCGAAGTCATCGACAGTCGGGTGGGCGCGATGCGGGCGCGGGCCCATGACTCGCTTGCCGACAACGCAGGGGCAGGGCTCGTGGTTCTTGGGGCCCTCGCCTTTGATCCCGACAAGATCGATTTCGCGTCTCTTTGGATAGACTTCACCGTCGACGGCGCCCGCTCTGCGGCGCTTGCCACCGAAGTGATGGGCCATCCGGCAGCACCTCTTGCATGGCTCGCCAACAAGCTGCCCGAACTGGGCGAGCTTGGCGGTAGCTTGAAACCCGGTGACGTGGTGATCACCGGTGCGCCCCTCCAGTCTGTCCCGGTGCGGCCCGGATCGCGGGTGCAAGCCGATTTTGGCCCCCTCGGACTGATGAAGATCGAATTCGAGTAGGCCCGCCGCGGCCAAGGCCCTGTCCTTTGGGGGCCTTTGCCGTACCACGCCGCTTGGCATTGCAAGATGCTGTCGCTTTGGTAGGTATCTCGCAGCGGTCAGTCGCAGCTTCCGGGGATAAGACCGGGGCTGACCCGGGTCATAGCCCCTTTTGCAAAGAACGGCACAGGACCCACCACAAGTGCGATAGGGCGGGTGCCACATCACCCTGCAAGGCGCCGCCGGACCGGGCGGTCAAAGGACCAAGGTGATGCTTTACGTTCTGACCCACAACATTCTGCCTGTGTTTTCAATGCTGGCACTGGGTGTCTTGCTGGGCCGCCTTGGCAAGATCTCGCGGGCCGAGGCGACGGCGGTCAACCGGGTCGCCTTTCTGGTGTTGCAGCCTGCGCTGATCTTTCCACTGATCAACGGGTTGAACTGGGCCGATTTCCGGGCTGATGCCATCGGGCTATATGCTGGCTGTCAGATCACCCTGTTCGTGGTGTCCTACACCATCGCCCGGCGCGTCCTTGGACGTGAACCGCTGGAATCCTGGCTTTTGGCAATGGCCACGATTTTTGTGAACACACTGCTTTATATCTGGCCGATTTCGTTCCTGATCTATGGCGAGACGGCGGCCCTTCCAATCTCGGGTCTGGTGGCATGGGATTCCGCGATTACCTTTGCCTTCTTTATCGTCACCACAGACCTGATGGCCAATCGCCAGGCCTCGCCTGCGCAGTCGCTGAGGCGGGTGGCGGGGAACCCGGTCCTGATCGCCATCGTTCTTGGTGTCCTTAGCAATGTCCTGCACATCCCGCCGCCGCAGCCCTTGCTCAACGCGATGCAATTTGCCGGGGCAGGGGCCTCGCCCATGACGCTTTTTGCGCTGGGCGTGATCTTGTCGGGACATTCCCTTGTCCCGTCCCCCACGGTCGCCACGATGACCGGGCTTAAGCTGCTGGCATTTCCCGCATTGGTCTGGGCGGCCCTTCACCTTGGGGACAGGCCGCCAAGTTGGAACACGTTGCTTGTTCTGGGGGCGGCAGGGCCTTCGGGTGCCATGGCGTTTTCCCTGGCAATGTTGCACGGGGTGCGGACCGAGAATCTCGCGCCTGTGATCATCTGGACATCGACCTTGTCGCTGTTTTCGCTTGCCTGGCTCGCCTAGTGTTGGCGGGTCTTGGACGGCAAAGATCCTGCAACATTGGCTTACGTAGCGTCAGATAAAACTTGATACATTGGGAATTCGCCACAGGTCCGGCTTATGTTGGGGTCAGGTTGAGGATGTTGGAATGAGTCAGATGCAGCGACTAAATAGGCGTCGCACCAATGTTGATACGGTGTTTGAGTGTCTGTACGACAAGATAACGTCGATGCAGCTTTTGCCCGGTGCAAGGATTTCCGAAGCCGAGATTGCCCTGCAATTAGGCGTTTCGCGGCAACCAGTGCGGGATGCCTTCAGCCGGTTGGAAAACCTGGGCCTCTTGTTGATACAGCCGCAACGGGCCACCGAAGTAAAACGGTTCTCGAGGCGAGAAATCATCAAATCCCGTTTTGTCAGGGGTGCGGTGGAGGAAAGGTTGGTCCGGCAGGCTGCAAAAGAATGCGCCGCGGACGGAGCGGCAATGCTTGATCAGATCCTCATCGAACAAAGCGACGTTGTGAAGGCGCGGGACTATGCGGCCTTTACCGTGTTGGATTTCGAATTCCATAGATGCATCTGCGAAATCGCAGCCGCTCCTTTTGCCTTTGACGTGATCCAAACCGAAAAGGCCAAGCTGGACCGCTTGTGCCTCCTTGGGCTGTCGAGGGAGGATCGCCTGTCCCTGCTATTGAAAGATCACCAGGCCATCGCTGAGGCAATTAAACAAGGCGATGCGGAAACCGGCGTCTGTGCAATGGCGCTGCATCTGTCGCGTGTCGACGAAACCATCGCGACAATCTCGTCCTCCACGCCCGAGTTTTTTGAACCCTGACCTGTCGGGGCGTCGCTCGCCAAGGTCCGACGGCCCTCCAAGGTGACAACAGGGCGTTGGTCGCAATTCTCTTGCTGAACGGATACTCTGTCAGGCGCTGCCCTTCAAACGGCCCTTGTCGGATTGCGGGCTGTCGGCCTAGGCTTGACGCAGGCCTTTTCGTCAAACAAGGCGTTTTTCAGGGAACCCATTTCATGTCATTTTTTCAGACCAAATCCAGGACAGCTTTGGGCATTGTGATGATTGGAGCGGTGTCCGGCCTCGGCGGATGCTCAGAGCTTGTCGGCAATCCATTCAGCTACGAATCCTTCCTCGATGCCGAAACCCAATATCAATTGCTCGACGACGTCTCTACGGCAGCTCAGCCCACAAGCGGGGCAGATTTGCCGTCCTCTGATACGGCCACTTACTATGGCCTGTCATTCATCCGCGGGGACGAAGCGGTCTACACAAGCGCAACAAACCCGGTCGTCTATTATGGCCGGGCCGAAGTGACCGCAAACTTTGCCGGCACCGGGACCGTAAATGGCATCGCCAATGGGTTTATCGACGGCGACAGCAATCCTGTTGACGGACGGCTTACGTTTGCATCCTCGGCGATCACGCGCGGACCCCTGTCAGGGTTCACCGCGATCGTCGACGGAACCATCCAGCCCCAGGCAGGTGACCTGCAAGACTTTACCGGCATGCAGATTGTAGGCGGCTTCACGGGGCCGAATGGCGAATACCTGAGCGGAGCGGGTTCGGAAACCATCATTGTGGGCGACGGGACAACGACGGAATCGGTCGACGTCGATTTCACCTTCGTCACCCGGCAATAGCGCGGCGGGCGGGCGTCGCCCCTTGCCGCTCCCGCCCGTTTTGCTGCTCGAAACCGCAGGAATGGCCTGATTTTTGGGCGGGGAGGTCGGTTGTGGGCGAAAACGCAATTGCCGCCAGCCGACATTTTCTGGCTAGGTGCTCTTAACCTTTTGCCGAGCAGATTGTCCTGTCGCCAATCCAAGGAGACCCAAGATGGAAGCCAGCTTTTCCCGCCGACAGCTTCTGACGCCGGCCGAACTGCGTGGCCTGACCGAACGGTCGGACCTGCGCGGCGGGGCGCAGATGGCCAGCCATCTCGGGGCAATCGGTCTGGTCGCCCTTCTGCACGCGCAGGCGATGGGCACTGGTTGGGTCTGGCTGACCGGCGCCGCGCTGGGGATCCTGCTCAACTTTCTTTATGCCGCGCAGCATGAGCTAAGCCATGCGACGGTCTTCAAGACCCGCAAGTTGAACGAGTGGTTCGGGCGGGCCATCGGCTTTGTCCAGATATTCCCCCGCGACTACGACCAGATCATGCATTTCGCCCACCACCAGTACACTCAGGACTGGGAAAGGGATGGGGAACTGGTCCGCGAACCCTATACCCTGACCAGCTATCTGCTGTGGCTGTCCGGCGTAACCTATTGGCGCAACCGGGTCTTTGGCGTGATCCGCAGGGCGCGCGGCATCATCATCGAGCCCTATATCCGGGTCGAGGAAGAGGCCAAGGTCATCCGCGAAAGCCGCCTGCATCTGATGGGTTATGGCGGGATCGCCCTTGTGGCCCTTGCGCTGGGCAGTTGGGTACCGCTGACATTCTGGCTGATCCCGATGATCCTGACCAAGCCGGTGCACCAGTTGCAGAACACCATCGAACACCTTGGCCTCAGCCACGAGGCCGACATTCTTGAAAACACCCGTTCCACCCGGACCAACGCCTTCTTCCGCTGGCTGTGCTGGCAGATGCCTTATCACACCGCCCATCACACCTTTCCCGCTGTGCCGTTCTGGAAACTGCGTGACCTCAACGCCAAGATCGAGGACAAGGCAGGCGAGGTGCATCGCATGGGCTGGATTGAGTTTCAGATCGAGGTGATCGCCCGGCTGATGGCCAAGGACGAAAGCCAGTACCCGATGAACGAAGTTTGGGTTCTGCCATCGTCCGGTGGCCGCGCCAGACGATTGCCCGCAGAATGAGGCGGCTTCAGGTCTACACCTCGCTCTGGGCGATGCAGCCGCATGACCCGACCGGCGTGAAGCTGCCCTTTGATCAGGTGTGCGACATGGTCGCCGGGGCGGGCTTTGACGGCATGGCGATTGATCTTGGCGCGTCGGATGTGGCTGTTGCCCATCAGGTCCGCCCGCATATGGAGCGGGTGGGGCTGACGCCGCTGATCGTCGCCTTTCCCAAGACGATAGACAGCCTTGAGGACACGTTGCATATGGCCGCCGACTTTGGCGCGCCTTTTGTCGATGTGATCGGGCAGGTCATGCCGATCGCACTCGACGACATGGTCCCGGTGATCGAAACCTGGATTGCCATGGCCGACCGGATCGGCGTGCCGGTGCAATTCGAGACCCATCGCAACTGCATCACCAACGATCTTTATACGACCCTGCAACTTTTGGACCGCATTCCCGACATGCGCATCTGCGCGGACCTGTCCCACTATGTGGTGGACCGGGAATTCTGGTTCCCATTGTCCGAGGCCGACTTGGCCCTGATCAGCCGCGTCCTGCACCGGTCGGACAGTTTTCAGGGCAGGGTGGCCAGCCGGCAGCAAATCCAGCTGCAACTGGATTTTCCGCAGCATCAGAAATGGGTCGATCTGTTCAAGGGCTGGTGGCGCGAAGGCATGGCAGACTGGCGCACCCGTAACCCGTCCGGCGACTGCATCTTTGTCTGCGAACTGGGACCACCCGAATATGCCATGACCGGCCCGGACGGCCGCGAGATGTCCAACCGCTGGCACGAGGCACAAATCATCAAAGGCTGGGTCCGCGAGATCTGGGAGGATCTGGGCGGGGACGCCTGACCTTTGGGCATCGGCTGGGGCCTTTTGGTCCCCCAACCGCCCGCCGATGGTTCAGAACGGTTTGCCGTCGGGCCAAGTTTCGGTCAAACCGGGCCAAGACACGCAGTTGACGGAGCCCGGTATGTCCAAGGATTTTCTCTGCATCGGTGAATGCATGGTCGAGATGGCCCCTGATGCGACGGGGGGGCGGTTCGACCTTGGTTTTGCCGGGGATACCTTCAACACTGCATGGTATCTCAAGGCTTTGGCGCCCAAGGCTGGTGTTCAATACCTGACCCGGGTGGGGCAGGACGACATTTCTGACCGGTTTGTGGACTTTGCCCGCACCGCCGGGATCGGAACCGAATTGATCGGGCGGGATGAGGACCGGACCCTCGGCCTTTACCTGATCTCGCTTCAGGATGGCGAGCGCAGCTTTGCCTATTGGCGCGGTCAAAGTGCAGCCCGTAGGCTGGCGGATGATCCTGACACCCTCGCCGCAGCCCTTGCCGGGGCAAAGGTCGTTTACTTTTCCGGGATCACCCTTGGGATATTGACGCCAGAGGGGCGTGATACGTTGTTCAAGGCCGTCGCGACCGCACGGGCCGGCGGGGCAATCATCGCATTTGATCCCAACCTGCGCCCCCGGCTTTGGGACAGCCCCACCACGATGTGCGACGCCATCATGCAGGCGGCGGCCACCAGCGATATCGCCTTGCCGTCCTTTGATGACGAGGCTCAGTATTTTGGCGATGCCAATCCCCTCGCCACGCTTGCCCGCTACCAAGGGGCCGGGGTCGGGACGGCCATCGTCAAGAACGGGGCACAGCAGATCGTCTATTCCCAGAACGGCACCACTGGCACGATCCATATCGCCCCCGCAACCAAGGTCGTCGATTCCACCGCCGCCGGAGACAGCTTCAATGCCGGGGTGCTGGCGGCCCTTTGGGCGGGCCAGCCCATCGATCAGAGCATCGTTCAGGGCAGCCAGGTGGCGCGGCGGGTCATCGGCGGGCGCGGTGCGCTGGTCCCGCTGACGGCCTAGCGCCCCGCGCGTCAGGCCGGTCTGCGACAGCCTCGCACGCCTCCTGGTTGATCCCGATTCGCCTTCCTAGCGGTGTTTCACCTCTTCGGCCCGCGTTTGGCCGCCGCAAGGTCCGGCCACTTTCATCGTTTTTCGCAAGGCACCTTCGCTGGGGCGGCGGGCGATCCTTCCTGTCCGGCAGAACGTTGAGGTCATTGGAAGAACAGCGGTCGGGGACCATCTCGGTCGGCCCGAAAAGGGATGCCCGGTCAGCCTGGCAAGCAACAGAATTTCGCAGATCAGGGCCGTGAGGGTCGAAAATATGCTTGAGCATTTGCCAACCTTATGTTCTTTTGCCCACGAGGACCGCTGCAGATCTCCAGAACGCTTCGCCCCAGCCAGGGCGGTGAATGGTGCGGCGGTAAGGGAAAGACACGCGTAAAAGGGAGGACTTTATGTCTACGAAACGCATGCTGCTTGGCGCAACCGCCGGGCTTGGCCTCGTCGTTGGTTTGGCCAGCGCCGTCGCCGCTCAGGATACCACGCTTACAATCGCGACCGTGAACAACGGCGACATGATCCGTATGCAGGGATATACCGACGATTTCACCGCAGAGACTGGCATCGCCGTCGAATGGGTGACCCTCGAAGAAAACGTGCTGCGTCAGCGCGTGACCACGGACATCACCACCAATGGTGGCCAGTTCGACATCATGACAATCGGCATGTACGAAACCCCGATCTGGGGTGCCAACGGCTGGCTCGTGCCGCTGGACGATCTGTCCGCTGAGTACAACGCCGCCGACATCCTGCCCGCAATGGCAGGCGGCCTGAGCCACGACGGCACGCTTTACGCTGCACCGTTCTACGGCGAAAGCTCCATGATCATGTACCGCACCGACCTGATGGAAGCTGCCGGTCTTGAGATGCCCGCATCGCCCACCTGGGACTTCATTGCCGAAGCTGCGGCTGCCATGACCGACCGCGACGCCGACATCAACGGCGTCTGCCTGCGCGGCAAGGCCGGTTGGGGTGAGGGTGGTGCATTCATCACCGCCATGTCCAACTCGTTCGGCGCACGCTGGTTCGACGAAGACTGGAACGCACAGTTCGACACCGAAGCCTGGGCGAACACTGTCAACTTCTTCAAGAACATGATGGACGCCTCCGGCCCCGCCGGCTACGCGACCAACGGGTTCAACGAGAACCTGTCGCTGTTCAACCAGGGTAAGTGCGGCATGTGGATCGATGCCACTGTTGCAGCCTCGTTCGTGACCGGCGCTGACTCCACCGTCGCTGACTCGGTCGGTTTTGCTCTGGCTCCGAACAATGGCCTTGGCAAGAACGCCAACTGGCTCTGGGCCTGGGCCCTCGCCATTCCGGCTGGCACCCAGCAGGCCGATGCTGCCAAGCAGTTCATCGAATGGGCCACCGGCACCGACTACATCGAGATGGTTGCCGCAAACGAAGGCTGGGCCAACGTTCCTCCGGGCGCCCGGACCTCGCTGTACGAAAACCCGAACTACATGGCAGTTCCCTTCGCACAGATGACGCTCGACTCGATCCTGTCGGCTGACCCGACCAACCCCACCGTTGATCCGGTGCCCTATGTTGGCGTTCAGTTCGCAGCGATCCCCGAGTTTGCCGGCATCGCGTCTGAAGTGAGCCAGGAGTTCTCTGCAGCCTACGCAGGCCAGCAGACCGTGGAAGAAGCCCTGGCCAAGGCCCAGGCGATCACGACGGAAGCTATGGAAGCCGCAGGCTACTAAGCTATCCTCCCAGCCAGAGGGCGGTGACATCATCGCCCTCTGGTCAATTCCCCACCCCCTGAATCTATGTCAACGTCAGGCGGCGTAAGTCCGTCATCGGAGGAGATGTATCCATGGCTACAAAAGCCTCACGCTCAGCCGCACGTGTGATGATGGCGCCCGCCGTGATCCTGCTTTTGGGCTGGATGTTGGTGCCACTGACGTTGACCCTGTTCTTTTCGTTTAAGAAATACCTGCCGCTGCGCGGCGACAAATGGCAAAACGGGCTCGAGTGGGTTGGTTTCGAGAACTATTCCCGCTTTTTGTCCTCCAGTTCGTTCTGGCCCGCCGTTACCACCACCCTGATCATTGTGCTGGGCGTGCTCATCATCACCGTCTGTCTGGGCGTGTTGCTGGCGCTGCTGCTGGATCAACCGATGTGGGGGCAGGGGGTCGTGCGTATCCTCGTCATCGCCCCCTTCTTTGTCATGCCGACCGTATCTGCGCTGGTGTGGAAGAACATGTTCATGGACCCGACCAATGGATTGTTCGCTCACCTGTGGCGGTTCTTCGGGGCCGAACCGGTCGCCTGGCTAAGCGAAGCCTCGCTGCCGTCGATCGTGATCATTGTCAGCTGGCAATGGCTGCCCTTTGCAACGCTGATCCTGCTGACCGCGATCCAGTCGCTGGACAGCGAGCAGCTAGAAGCGGCTGAAATGGATGGCGCCCCAGCGCTCAAGCGGTTTGCCTATATCATTCTGCCGCACCTGGGCCGGGCGATCACCATCGTGATCCTGATCCAGACGATCTTTCTGTTGTCGATCTTTGCCGAAATCTTTGTGACCACGGGCGGTGCCTTCGGATCACGGACGCTCACCTACCTCATCTTCCAGCGGGTTCTGGAAAGCCAGAATATCGGTCTGGGGTCTGCGGGCGGTGTCTATGCCATCATCCTTGCCAATATCGTTGCCATCTTCCTGATGCGCATCGTCGGCAAGAATCTCGATACGTAAGGGAGAGCGACCATGGCACGTTCCGTCACGTCTCAGCGTAAACTGATCAACACCGGTCTGGCCTGGTTGATCGGCCTGATCATCTTCTTTCCGATCCTCTGGACCATCCTGACCAGCTTCAAGACCGAGGCGCAGGCAATCAACGACCCGCCGATCTTCCTGTTCTTTGACTGGACGCTTGAGAACTACGCGATCGTGCAGGAACGGTCCGACTACATGCGGTTCCTGTGGAACTCGGTCATCATTGCCGGTGTGTCGACCCTGTTGGGTGTCATGATCGCGGTGCCAGCCGCCTGGTCGATGGCCTTTGTGCCCTCCAAGCGGACCAAGGACATCCTGCTTTGGATGCTGTCGACCAAGATGCTGCCGGCGGTTGGGGTGCTTTACCCGATCTACCTGATCTTCATCGAGCTGGGGATCCTCGACACCCGGGTCGGTCTGATCGTGGTCCTGATGCTGGTCAACCTGCCGATCATCGTCTGGATGCTTTACACCTACTTCAAGGAAATCCCCGGTGAGATTCTTGAGGCGGCCCGCATGGACGGCGCGTCGCTGCGGTCCGAGATCCTTTATGTTCTGACGCCAATGGCGGTTCCGGGGATTGCCTCGACCCTGCTTCTCAACTTCATCCTGGCCTGGAACGAAGCGTTCTGGACGCTGAACCTGACGGCGGCCAACGCGGCCCCGCTGACGGCCTTCATCGCCAGCTATTCAAGCCCGGAAGGGTTGTTCTACGCCAAGCTCAGCGCAGCCTCGACGATGGCAATCGCGCCGATCCTCATCCTGGGCTGGTTCAGCCAGAAACAATTGGTTCGCGGCCTCACCTTTGGCGCAGTGAAATAAGGAAATCAGACAATGGGACGCATTACGCTTAGCAAAGTAACCAAGCGCTTTGGTGACGTCGAAGTCATTCCGCCACTGGACCTTGAGATCAACGAAGGTGAATTCGTGGTCTTTGTCGGCCCGTCGGGTTGCGGCAAGTCCACCTTGCTTCGCCTGATTGCCGGACTTGAGGATGTGTCGGGCGGGGTGATCAGCATTGATGGTCAGGACGCCACGGCGACACCGCCTGCCAAGCGTGGTCTGGCAATGGTGTTCCAAAGCTACGCCCTTTACCCCCATATGTCGGTGCGCAAGAACATCGCGTTCCCACTGCGCATGGCCGGTATCGACAAGGCCGAACAGGACCGCCGGATCGACAACGCGGCCAAGGTTCTGAACCTGACCGACTACATCGACCGCCGCCCCGGTCAGCTGTCGGGGGGCCAGCGCCAGCGCGTCGCCATCGGGCGGGCGATTGTGCGCGAACCTGCCGCCTTCCTGTTTGACGAACCCCTGTCCAACCTTGACGCTGCTCTGCGGGTCGGCATGCGGCTTGAGATTTCTGAGCTGCACAAGCGGCTTGCCACCACGATGGTCTATGTGACCCACGACCAGGTCGAGGCCATGACAATGGCCGACAAGATCGTCGTTCTGCGGGCTGGCTATATTGAGCAGGTCGGAAGCCCGCTTGAACTGTATCGCAAACCCAAGAACCTGTTTGTTGCGGGCTTTATCGGGTCGCCCAAGATGAACCTGATCTCGGGGCCCGAGGCTGCCAAGCACAACGCGACCACCATCGGCATCCGGCCCGAGCATATCTCGGTCTCGGCGACCGAAGGAATGTGGAAGGGCCGCGTCGGCGTGTCCGAGCATCTTGGCTCTGACACCTTCTTTTATGTTCACGATACCGGACTGGGCACCGAGATGACGGTCCGGCTAAGCGGCGAGGTTGAGATGAAGTCTGGCGATACAGTCTACTTCACCCCCGATGCGGATAAGATCCATCGCTTTGATGACAAAGGGCTTCGGCTGGAATGAAGCGTCTGGACGGTAAATCGGCCCTGATCACCGGATCGGCAAGGGGCATCGGCCGGGGGTTTGCCGAGGCCTATGTGCGCGAAGGGGCAACAGTCGCCATCGCCGACATCAACCTGGATGCCGCCGATGCGACCGCCGCCGAGATCGGGCCTGCCGCCTATGCGGTCGAGTTGGACGTGACCCGGCAGGACAGCATCGACGCGGCCATCGCCGCTGTTGTCGCCCGGGCTGGAAAGATCGACATACTGATCAACAACGCCGCCCTTTTTGACGCCGCCGAGACCGTGGACATCACGCGGGCCAGCTATGACAAGCTTTATGCCGTCAACGTGGCGGGCACGCTTTTCACCCTTCAGGCGGCTGCCCGGCAGATGATTGCGCAGGGACACGGCGGCAAGGTCATCAACATGGCCAGCCAGGCGGGGCGGCGCGGCGAAAGCCTTGTGGCTGTCTATTGTTCCACCAAGGCAGCGGTGATTTCGTTGACCCAGTCGACGGGTCTCAACCTGATCCGGCATGGCATCAACGTAAATGCCATCGCACCGGGTGTTGTTGATGGCGATCACTGGGTCCATGTTGATGAAATGTTTGCGAAACTTGAAGGCAAGGTGCCCGGACAAAAGAAGGCAGAGGTCGAAGCCGGTGTGCCTGCAGGCCGCTTTGCCACCCCGTCTGATCTGACCGGAATGGCGGTCTTCCTTGCCTCGTCCGAGGCCGATTACATCGTGTCGCAGACCTACAATGTTGACGGTGGGCAATGGATGAGCTGATGCGCCTTTCGAACGCCACTCTGGCCCAACTTCCCGACGACATCCGCAGACCGCGCTATGATCGTTCGGCGCTGACGCCGGGCATCGTCCATATCGGGCTGGGCAATTTCCACCGGGCCCATCAGGCTTGGTATCTGCACCGTCTGTTCGACGAAGGGCTGAACCACGACTGGGCGATCATCGGGGCCGGTGTCCGCCCCGGCGATGCGGTCCAGCGCGAAAGGCTGTTGGTGCAAGACTGCCTGAACACGCTGATCGAACTGGACCCTTCGGGCAAATCGGCCGAGGTGACGGGCGCGATGATCGACTTTCTGCCCGTCGAAGAGGGCAACGCCGCACTGATCCGCCAGATGGCCGATCCTGCAATTCGCATCGTGTCGCTGACCGTGACCGAAGGCGGCTACTACCTTGACCCGACGGGGGGCGGCTTTAATGCAACCCATCCCGATATCCTGCACGATGTCGCCAACCCCGACGTGCCGGGGACGGCCTTCGGCGCAATGGTCGCGGCCCTGAAGCTGCGCCGCGACAACGGCAACGGGCCGTTCACCTGCCAAAGCTGCGACAACCTGCAGGGCAATGGCCACGTCCTGCGCCAGACTGTCGTTGGTCTTGCCCGGCTGTCGGACCCGGCCCTTGCCGATTGGATCGAGGCCGAGTGCACCTTTCCAAACTCGATGGTCGACTGCATCGTTCCTGCCACCGGCCCGAACGAGCTTGCCCTTGTCCGCACCTTCGGGATCGACGATCTGGCCCCCGTCACCCATGAGAACTTTCGCCAATGGGTGATCGAGGACGCCTTTTGCGCCGGCCGTCCCGACTGGGACCGGGTGGGCGCCCAGCTGACCGACGATGTCCACGCCTTTGAGGCGATGAAGATCCGCATCCTGAACGGTGGTCATCAGGTTATTGCCAACGCAGGCGAGATGCTGGGGGTCGAGACGATTTCGGGCTGTATGGAGCATCCCTTGATCGGGGCCCTGTTCCGCAAAGTCGAAGAAGAAGAGATCGCCCCCCATGTCGGCCCGGTGCCGGGCATGACCCCGGCAAATTACGTCGCGCTGATCGGGCGGCGGTTTTCCAACCCCTCGATCGTCGACACCACGCGTCGGGTGGCCTTTGATGGTTCATCCCGGCATCCGGGCTTTGTCCTGCCGGTCATCCGCGACGGTCTGGCGGCAGGCACCTCTGTCGAGGGTCTGGCCCTGGTCGAGGCGATCTGGGCGCGGATGTGTGCTGGCACGCGGGACGACGGGTCGGTGATCCATCCCAACGACCCCTACTGGGACGATCTGAAAGTGGCGGCACTTGCCGGGCGGGACGATCCCCAAGCATGGCTGGCGCAGCGCCACATCTACGGGGACCTTGCCGACAATCCGGTCTTTGCAACCGCGTTTGGCCGCTGGCTTGGCCAGATCTGGACGCAGGGCTGTTCCGCGGCGCTTGCCACATATGTTCAGTAAAGCGGGCGGGCTTAGGGTGCCGCACCCCGACTAAGGGGCTGCACCCTTGATCAGGCCATCCGGCGTCCAACTGCGCCCGGACTTGCGTACCTCGGTGATCCGCTGCCGGTTTTCACGGACCCGATCGGCGTCCACATAGCCGCGGGCATGGTCGAGATGGACCAAAGGGGCCGTGAACCGAAGGTGCCGCCCGCGGATGCCCGAGTTGGCAAGACGAATGCCAAACTCTTTGTCCTCGCCACCATACTTCATCCGTTCGTCAAAGCCGTTCACCGCGACAATCGCGTCGCGATAGGCCGAAGCGTTGCACCCGCTCCAGGTTCGGCGAACGGGCGAGGCGACTTCAAGCGCAGAGAGCAGGGGTCTGGGCAAGGGCATCGCCTTGAGCCGGGTTGTCATCCTGTCAAAGGTTCCGTGGGCCCCCAGCCAGTCGCGGCCAAAGACGCGCCCGGTGGTAACGTCGTCTTCGGTGACGTTTGCCGTGGCCTCGGAGGTCAGGCGGATGAGGCTGCCGCAGGCGTAGCGGCGGGGGCCCGAAAGCTCTACATGACGGGCGACAAAGCAGGGATGCATCATGCAATCCCCATCGGTAAAGATCATCAGATCGGCGTCCGAGGTCGCGACGGCCCGGTTCAGAATGGCGTTCTTCTCAAACCCTCGATCCTCGTGCCAGACGTGGCGGAGGGGAAGGGCAGGATGCTCGGCCTGTATCCGGTCAATCGCCGCCCGCGTTTGAGGGCCAGAGCCGTCGTCGGCAATGCAGATGCTGTCGGGCGGGCAGGTCTGGCGAAGCGTCGACAGCAGGGTCAGCCGCAGGGCATGGGGCGAATTGTAGGTGGATATCACAAGCTCTGTTCGCATGCCGGTCTCTTCAGACATCTTCAGGATTACCTGCAACGCTCTATCCTAGTTTGCCGACCCCAAAAACCCAAAGAGTGGCCAATGACACGCATCGCACTTCTCGGCCCCCGTCGATCGATGGGCCCGCGTCCCGGTCGGACCAAAAAGGGTTTGAAGGGGCCACTGCCCCGCCCTAGGGTCGCCAAACCGGGCTTCTGGGCGACACATCGGGGGGACGCAGGTTGAACATCCTTTTCATCATGTATGACCAGTTGCGGTTCGACTACCTCGGCTGCGCCGGTCATCCGCATCTGGAGACCCCGAACTTTGACCGGGTCGCCGCCATGGGTGTGCGGTTCACCAATGCCTATACCCAGTCGCCGGTCTGCGGGGCGAGCCGGATGAGCTTTTACACCGGTCGCTATGTGTCGTCCCATGGGGCGCAATGGAACGGCTATCCCCTGCGCGTGGGCGAACATACGCTGGGCGACCATCTGCGCGCCTCTGGCATGGACTGCTGGCTGATCGGCAAGACCCATATGAAGGTGGATGCCGCAGGGATGGCCCGCCTTGGCCTTGCCCCCGACAGCGTCATTGGGGCGCGGCAGGCGGAATGCGGCTTTGACGTCTGGGTCCGGGATGACGGCCTTTGGGGCGAGGGGCCGGACGGGTTCTATGACCAAAAGCGATCGCCCTATAATGAGTACCTGAAATCAAAGGGTTATGAGGGCACAAACCCCTGGGCCGATTTCGCCAATGCCGGGGTCGAGGATGGCCAGATCGCAAGCGGTTGGATGTTCAAGAACGCCGACAAGCCCGCCAACATCCACGAAGAGGACAGCGAAACTCCCTGGCTGACGTCAGAGGCGATCCGTTTCATGACTAAGGCAGAAGGCCCCTGGTGTACCCATGTCAGCTATATCAAGCCGCATTGGCCCTACATTGTCCCGGCCCCCTATCACGCGATGTATGGCCCTGCCCATGTCGCGCCCGCCATCCGCCACCCGGTAGAGCAGGTGGACCCCCATCCCGTTTATGGTGCCTTCATGGGAAACAAGATTGCCGCGGCATTCCAGCAAGAGGCCGTGCGCCAGAAGGTGATCCCCGCCTACATGGGCCTGATCCGGCAATGCGACGATCAGCTTGGCCGCATCCTCGACCACCTTGAGGCTACGGGGCAGATGGGCGACACGATGATCGTGCTCACCTCGGATCATGGCGACTACCTTGGGGACCATTGGTTGGGCGAAAAGGACCTGTTTCACGAACCTTCCGTAAAGGTCCCGCTGATCGTCTACGATCCAAGGGCCGAGGCCGACGCAACCCGGGGCACCACCTGCGATGCATTGGTCGAGGCGATTGATCTGGCCCCCACCTTTGTCGAGGCGGCAGGGGGTGCGGTGGCCAACCACATCATCGAAGGGCGCAGCCTGACCCCTTGGCTGCACGGTGCTGTGCCCGATTGGCGCGAGGTGGTGATCAGCGAATACGACTATTCCCTGACCCCGATGCGCGATGTTCTGGGTGTGTCAAATACCGATGCCCGCCTGTTCATGGTCTTTGACGGGCGGTTCAAGCTGATCCATGCCGAAGGCGGGTTCCGCCCCATGCTGTTCGACCTTGCCACGGACCCGAACGAATATGTCGATCTGGCCAAGATGGGCAGCCATACCGCTGATATCACGCGGCTTTATGACCATCTGGCCAAATGGGGCCGCCGCATGTCGCAACGGGTGACGGTCTCGGACGACCAGCTTGCCGCGCGGCGGCGCGGGGCGGATCGCGTGGGGATCCTGCCCTTTCTTGTGGACGGATCCGAGGTGCCGGAAGAGCTGACTGCCAGGTATCGTGGACCGGTTCGGGACGTGCACGCGGGGACCAAACCAGTGGTCAAGGAACCCTAGGCTGCCCGGCGCGACCCACCCGCCTTGCAGACCGGGGGCCGCAGGGGCAGACTTCCCCGGATGCGCCGCATCTGGGCGGCAAGAAAGGGGACGACATGGGGCAAATGCTGGATGGCCTCTGGGTCGATGACGCGGCACTGGGTGCTATCCGGGCCGACGGCAGCTGGACCCGCGCCCCAAGCGTCATTCGTCACCAGATCGGTGAGGGGGCGGAGTTTCCCCCGGTCCCTGGCCGCTACCGCCTTTATGCCGCTTGGAACTGCCCCTGGGCGCATCGGGTTCTGCTGACCCGGGCTCTCCTTGGTCTTGGTGACGCGATCCCGGTGTCCTACGTCGCCCCGGCCCGGACGGATCAGGGGTGGGTTTTTGACCGGGCTACCGGCTACACCGACGACCTGCTGGGCAAGGCAGCTTTGCACGAGGTCTATGCCGCAGGTGATCCCGACTACACCGGGCGGGTCACAGTTCCCTTGGTCTATGACACCGTCACCGGCACCTTGGTGTCGAATGAATCTGCCGATCTTGTGCGCATGTTGCCCAGGGCCTTTGCCGGGGTGGCCCGCAGACCGCTGGACCTTTACCCGCTGGCGCTACGCTCCGAGATCGACCGTTGGAACGACAAGATTCACGCCAAGGTCAACAATGGCGTCTACAGGACCGGTTTTGCCGAAAGCCAGTCTGCCTATGACAGTGCAGTCTATGAGGTGTTCGCGACCCTCGACGCGATTGAAGAGAGGTTGTCGCAAAGCCCCTATCTTGCCGGGGACCAGTTGACCGAGGCGGATGTCAGGCTGTTTCCCACGCTCGCCGGCTTTGACGTGGCCTATTACATCGCGTTCAAATGCTGCCGCAGACGGATCACCGACTATCCCCACCTCTGGCGCTATGCCCGCGGGCTTTATGCCCTGCCGGGGGTGGCCGACACGGTCAGGTTCGACATTTACAGGCGGGGCTATTTCTCGCGCTCGGACAAGCGCAATCCGTTGGGGATCGTGCCGACGGCACCCGTCATCGACTGGTCCCTTTGACCCCGAGGGCGATAGACATGCCCGGACCGCTCGCCTATCAATTTGACCCAAGGGTTTGATCGCAGACGACCGCCAGGGAGGGCGCCATGTATCGGCTGGACGAAGACCGGCTTTTCCCCTTGGAGGGACGGGCCCGCGATCTTGCGCGGGCGCTTTATGCCTCAGTGCGCGACCTGCCCATCCTTAGCCCGCATGGCCACACCGACCCGCGTTGGTTTGCCGAAAACGCGGCCTTTGCGGACCCGGCGCAGTTGTTCGTGACCCCGGATCACTACGTGTTTCGGATGCTGCAATCGCAGGGTGTGCCGCTCGAGGACCTTGGTGTCCCGCGCGTCGACGGCGGCCCGATCGAGGCCGACCCGCGCAAGATCTGGCGGCTGTTTGCCAGCCATTATCACCTGTTCCGGGGCACACCCTCGCGCCTCTGGCTTGACCACGCGTTTCAAGAGGTGTTCGGCGTGACCGAGCGGCTGTCGGCCCAGACGGCGGACGCCATTTATGACCAGATTGCCGGTTGTCTTGCCCAACCAGACTACCGCCCCCGCGCGTTGTTCGACCGGTTCGGGATCGAGGCGATCGCTACGACCGAAAGCCCGCTTGATGACCTGCGCTGGCACCGGATGATCCGGGACAGCGACTGGGACGGGCGCGTGCTGACCGCCTATCGGCCGGACGTGGTGGTTGACCCTGAAGGCGCGGATTTTGCCCGAAACGTCGAGCAACTTGGCGCCCTGACCGGAGAGGACGCGACGACCTGGGCCGGATACCTTGCCGCCCATCGCACCCGGCGCGCCTATTTCAAGACGTTCGGGGCCACCTCGACCGACCACGGCCACGCCACCGCCCGGACCGAGGATCTGCCCCGGGACGAGGCTGCGGCCCTGTTCGACAAGGCCCTGCGCGGGCTGTGCACACCGCAAGAGGCGGACGCCTTTCGTGGGCAGATGCTGACGGAAATGGCCCGGATGAGCCTTGATGACGGGCTTGTCCTGCAAATCCATCCGGGCAGCTATCGCAACCATTCCCGCGCCACTCTGGACACCTTCGGGCGGGACAAGGGCTATGATATCCCGATGCGGACCGACTATGTCCACGCCCTCAAACCGCTATTGGATGCGGTGGGAATCCGGGCGGATTTGACGGTGATCCTGTTCACCCTGGACGAGACCGCCTACGCCCGCGAGCTTGCCCCCCTTGCCGGGGTCTATCCAGCCCTGCGCCTTGGCCCCGCCTGGTGGTTCTATGACAGTCCCGAAGGGATGCGCCGCTTTCGCGAGATGACGACCGAGACGGCGGGTTTCTACAACACCGTCGGATTCAACGATGACACCCGCGCCTTCTGTTCGATCCCCGCCCGCCACGATGTCGCCCGGCGGGTGGATAGCGGATACCTTGCCACCCTTGTGGCCAGCGGACGGCTGGCCGAGGATGAGGCTTTCGAGGTCGCCCACGACCTGACCTACCGTTTGGCGAAAGAGGCCTACAGGCTTTAGCCCGCCCCAGCGACATCCGCGCGGCACCCGCCGCTTTCACGACATTGCCCCGAAAGGACCCCGCCCATGCTGACCGTTGAGACCCGCCACGCCATTCACCCTGACCATGCCAAGGGGATGGACACCGCAGCATTGCGCCAGAACTTTCTGGGGGAAGGGCTGTTTGCCGGGGGCGAGATCCGGTTGATCTATACTCATTACGACCGCTTTGTCATTGGCGGGGCTGTGCCCGATGGGGCGCCCCTGACCCTTGACGTGGTGGACGAGACCCGGACCCCCACCTTCATGGACCGGCGCGAGATGGGCATCGTGAACATCGGGGGCAGGGGCACGGTGTCAGCGGCAGGCACGGATCATGTAATGAACAAGGGCGATGTCCTGTATCTTGGCATGGGATCGGGCCCGGTGACCTTTGCGGGCGAGGGGCGGTTCTACATCACTTCGGCCCCGGCCCACCGGACCTGCCCCACACGGCTGATTACGGTTGAAGACGCCAAAGAGCTGAAGATGGGCGAGCCTGCGACCTCGAACAAGCGCACGATCCGGCAGTTCATCCACCCGCTGGTGATGGAAAGCTGCCAACTGGTGCTGGGATATACCACTCTGCACGACGGGTCGGTCTGGAACACCATGCCCGCCCATGTGCATGATCGGCGGATGGAGGCCTACCTTTACTTTGGCATGACACCCGAGGCCCGTGTCCTGCACCTGATGGGGGAACCGACCGAGACCCGGCATCTGTTCATCGCCAACGAACAGGCCGCGATTTCGCCGCCCTGGTCGATCCATGCAGGTGCCGGTATCGGCGAATACACTTTTATCTGGGCGATGGCCGGGGACAACGTGGACTATACCGATATGGACATGCTGCCCGCCGAGGCGCTGCTATGAGTGCGATGTTCTCTTTGACAGGTCGCAAGGCGCTGGTGACAGGGGCCAATGCGGGCATTGGGCAGGCTATCGCCATCGGTCTGGCCGAGGCAGGGGCAGAGGTTGTCTGCGCCGGTCGCCGCGCCAGTGACGAAACGGTGGCCGCGATCACCGCCGCCGGTGGAACCGCCTCGACCGTTCTGTGTGATTTCGCCGATCCAATGGCGGGGCAGGGCCTGTTTGCCGGGCAGGGGATCGACCTTCTGATCAACAATGCAGGCATCATCCGTCGTGCAGATGCGCTTGATTTCTCGGAAGAGGATTGGGACGCGGTGATGGACGTGAACCTCAAGGCGCTGTTCTTTACCGCCCAGGCCTTTGCCCGCGAGGTCGTGGCCCGCAAGAGGACGGGTCGGATCGTCAACGTCGCCTCGCTCTTGTCGTTTCAGGGGGGCATCCGGGTGCCGTCCTATACGGCGTCCAAGCATGGGGTGGCGGGGTTGACCAAGCTTTTGGCAAACGAATGGGCGCAAAAGGGCATCAACGTGAACGCCATCGCCCCCGGCTATATCGAGACGAGCAATACCAAAGCCTTGCGGGCCGACGCCAACCGCAACGCCGAGATCCTGTCGCGCATCCCCGCAGGCCGATGGGGGCAGGCCGAGGATATCGCGGGGGCCGCCGTCTACCTTTGTGCGCCTGCGTCGAACTATGTGCATGGCACCTTGCTTAGCGTTGACGGAGGCTGGCTTGCCCGCTGATCGCCTGACCCGCAGCGATGCGGCCCGCCCCGGCGTGGTCATCGTCCATCTGGGCCTTGGCGCCTTTTTCCGGGGCTTTGGGGCGGTCTATGTGGCCGATGCCATGGCCGCCTCTGGTGGTGACTGGGGGATTGTCGGCGTGTCGCTGAAAAGCGCCGCCACCCGCGACGCGCTGGCCCCGCAGGGCTTTGCCTATCAGGTTGTCTCCATGCAGCCCGAGGGCGAGACCCCGCGCATTATCGAGGTGCTCGAGGATGTTCGGGTCGCGCCCGAGGACCCTGAAGGGCTGCTGGCTTTGATGGCTAAACCGGCCATTCGCATCGTCTCGCTGACTGTGACCGAAAAGGGGTACTGCCACGAGCCGTCCACCGGGCGGCTGATGTTTGATCACCCCGATATCGTCCACGATTTGACCGCCCCGTTGCCCGTTTCTGCCCCCGGCTTTCTGGTGCGGGCGCTGGAGCGGCGGTGGCTGGCGGGGGTGCCCCCGTTCACGGTGCTGATCTGTGACAACCTGCCCGAGAACGGCAAGATGCTGCGCGGCGTGGTTTTGGACCTGGCCCGGCGGATTGATCCCGCGCTGGCCGACTGGATCGCGGCAGAGGGTCGTTTCCCCTCGACCATGGTCGACCGGATCACGCCAGCCACAACCACGGCCGACATTGACCGGCTGGCCAAAGCCACCGGGCATTTCGACGCCGCACCGGTGTTTTGCGAGCCGTTCCGGCAATGGGTGGTCGAGGATGATTTCGTCGGCGGCATCCGCCCCGACCTTGCTGCTGCCGGGGTCGAGATGGTGCCCGATGTGACCCCTTACGAACATATGAAGCTCAAGATGCTGAACGGGACCCATTCGGCGCTGGCCTATCTGGGATATCTTGGTGGGCATGAAACGATTTCCGACACCGTCGCCGACCCCGTCTTTGCCGCCTATGTCCGCAGCCTTTGGGCGGACGAGATCGCGCCCGCTGTCGATGCGCCCGAGGGGGTCAGCCTGACGGACTATGCCACAGCCCTTTTCGACCGATATGCCAATCCCGCGATCCGCCACCGGACCTGGCAGATTGCGATGGATGGCAGCCAAAAGCTGCCCCAAAGGCTGCTGGGTACGCTTGAGGCCAACTTTGCCGCCGGTCGCCCGTCGCCCGGCCTCTGCCTCGCCGTGGCGGCCTGGATGCGCTACGTCGGCGGG
>JAQWWH010000012.1 GCA_029255105.1 Flavimaricola sp.
AAGGTGGTCGGCGACATGGCCCTGATGATGGTCAGCCAGAACCTGACCCGCGCCCAGGTCGAGGACCCGGCCGTGGACGTTGTCTTTCCCGACAGCGTGGTCGACATGATGAAAGGAAGCCTCGGTCAACCGCCCGGTGGCTGGCCCGAAGCGATTCAGAAAAAGATCCTCAAGGGCGAAACCCCGATCACAGAGCGGCCGGGCAAGAGCCTGCCCCCGGTGGACATGGAAGCGGTTCGAACCAAGCTGTCCGAGGACCTTGGAGGCAAGACCATCGACGATGAGGACCTCAATGGATACCTGATGTATCCCAAGGTCTTTACTGATTATGCCAATCGCCACGAGACCTACGGCCCTGTGCGGACCCTGCCGACGAAGACGTTCTTTTATGGCATGGAACCCGGCGAAGAGATCAGCGCCGAAATCGACCCGGGCAAGACCCTGGAAATCCGCCTGCAAGCCGTGGGCGAAACGACGGATGATGGCGAAGTTCGGGTGTTCTTCGAACTCAACGGCCAACCGCGCACGATCCGTGTGCCCAACCGCAAGGCCGCCGCAACGACGGCCAAGCGGGCGAAGGCCGAACTGGGCAATCCCAACCATATCGGCGCGCCGATGCCCGGTGTTGTCGCCACCATCGCCGTTCAAGCGGGCAAACCGGTCAAGGCCGGCGACCTGATGCTGACAATCGAGGCGATGAAGATGGAGACCGGCCTGCATGCCGACCGGGACGGGGTGATCAAGGCGGTGCACGTCACCGCAGGGGCGCAGATCGACGCAAAGGATCTTTTGGTCGAATTTGAGGCTTAGCCAAAAGTCTTCGCGAAGACTTTTTGATATTGAACAATGAGGCTCCAAAATCTTAGCGAAGATTTTGGAGCCTCTCAGCACAAGACCCGAAACAATCCGCTGTTGCATACGATGATGAACTGTCCGCCCGTCTCGATCAGGTGAAAACCGCGACGCCGAACCTCGCGCAGCAGAACCTCCCGCCCGATCTCTCGCTCCACATCGCGGACAGCCCGTCGGACAATGCCCCCCTTGGCCGCCGCCTTTGCTGCAAAGATTTCCGCACACCACTGGGCCCGGGCGGGCGACAGGACAGCATGAGGCGGCACGATCATTGTCATGTCCCCAATGAAGCCTGCCAAGGTTAACAATCCGATAAAGTCGACCCCAACAAAAACCGCTAGCCCCGCAATTTTTCCCCTTGCGGCCCGGCGCGTCTCTTTATATCTGAGCCTCACGAAACGGAGTGCGGGCGTAGCTCAGGGGTAGAGCATAACCTTGCCAAGGTTAGGGTCGTGAGTTCGAATCTCATCGCCCGCTCCAATTCGTAAGTCTGGCGAGACTGACGTTCCTAGGCAGGAACATCCAAACACCGATCTTGATGGCGCACATTTAGTATAAGGCTCAGGGCTTGGGCAGCAGCCGTTCGCTGTGCTCTGGCAGCAGAGCCGCCAGAAGACGCAGCGTCGCATCGCGGGACGCCTCGCGGGAAATGGTATCTGGCGACAGGTGCAGATTTTGCCAAAGGCCATCGGTAAATGTGTCGACCCAAAGGGCGATATCTTCCGCCTTTTCCCGGCTCTCTGGTATCAACCGGCGGCAGATGTCGTTAATAGCGGCCGTGCGGTGGGCGGCGTAGTCCTGCGTTATCTCGGTGTAGGACGGGATAAAGCTTTGTTCCCCCCAGAAAGCGAACCAGACCGACAGGACCTGCGGGTTACAGACCTTTGGATCAAAATCTGCCGTGACGATTGCATGAAGTTGGGCGACGGGATCGTCTCCCGATGCCGCCAGCGCTTCGCGCCAGTGGGCGGTGTAGACCTCGTATAGATCGCGCAAAGCCTCTGTCAGAACGCCGGACTTGGACTTGAAATAAAAGACCGCGACGCCCTGCGACAAACCCGCCTCGGCCGCGATTGTGGCAAGGGTCGTTCGGGACAGCCCATGGGTCATGATCGACCGATAGGCCGCATCCAGAACCTGCCGCCGCCGCTTGTCAGCGTTGCCCTTGCGCTCTTTGCGCAGGCGGGGTTGTGAAAGATCGGTTGTGACCAAGGCGCGGTATTCCTCCTGCATTCCTGCTACACGATTGCCCCTTCTTCTCATAGTGTCCGGTCCCTGTCATTTCCAATTTTTTGTTTGACCGCTCAAAGAAACTTTACGCGAGCCCTTCGCCCCCCTAGGATCAGAGGACAAGGACAGGAGACGAAATGGGCGCGCAGGACAGATACGATGCCATCATCGCCGGGGCGGGCCACAATGGGCTGACCACCGGCTGCTACCTTGCCAAGGCCGGTCTCAAGGTTCTGATCGTGGAAAAGAACGACTGGATCGGCGGTGCCGCCGTCAGCCGGATGTTGCACAACGGCTGGACCTATTCGAACTGTTCCTACGTTTGCTCCCTGTTGCGCCGCGAGATCGTCCGCGATCTGGAGCTGCCAAAGTATGGCCTTCAGGTCATTCCCTACGAAGGCGGGGCCACCTTCACCCGCGACGGCGACTACTTTGCCTATCATTCGGACCACGATGCCTTGCGCCGCGAGATCGCCCGCCACAGCCCCGCCGATGTGGATGCCTACACGCGCTTTAGCCAGACCGTCATTCGCCAGTGCCGTTTCATCCGACCCTTCCTGTTGCGCAACGCGCCCGACCCCACCTCGCTGGCCCCCCGCGACCTGCAAGAGCTGTTGTACCTGGTCAAAAAGACACACGACCTTGGCGCTCGTGAGATCGGGGAAACCCTGCGCTTCTGGACGGTTTCGATCGGGGACTTTCTGGACGAACACTTTGAAAGCGATCTGATCAAGGCCCACCTCGCCGGATCGGGCATCATCGGCACCGGACTTGGGGTCTATTCCCCCGGCACCGCCTATGTCCTGCTGCATCACTATATGGGCGATGTGGACGGGGCGATCGGGGCCTGGGGCTTTGCCCGCGGGGGCATGGGCGCGATATCAAATGCCCTTGGTGCCTGCTTCAACGAGGCTGGCGGCACCATCGTCACAGGCTCGGGCGTCGACAAGTTCCTTGTCGAGGGCGGCAAGGTGACCGGCGTCGCCCTTGAAAACGGCGATACCTACAGCGCGCCCATCGTGGCCTCGAACATGGACGTCAAGCGGACCTTCCTGAACCATACCGATGCCGCCGACCTGCCCGACAGCTTCACCCGCGCGGTCAAACGCTTCAAGATCCGAGGATCCAGCGGCAAGCTGAACATCGCGCTCGACGCCCTGCCAGAGTTTCCGGCCGCCCCCAAGGGTGCCAATTTCCTGCGCGGCGACATGCATTGTTCCACCTCGCTGCAAGAGCTTGAACGCGCCTATGACGACTGGAAAGAGGGGCGCTGGTCGCAGGACCCCTATTTCGACATGCTGATCCCTTCGCAGATCGACCCGACTATGGCCCCACCGGGCAAGCATATGATGACGGTCTTTGTCCAATATGCCCCTTATGACCTTGAAGTCGACGGGGTCCGCAAGGGCGAGAACTGGACAGATGCCAATCGCAAGGCCTTTGCCGATACCGTCTTTGACAAAATCGAGCAGTGCTGCCCCGACATCCGGTCGCGCGTTGTTCATGCAGAGGTGCGGACGCCCTGGGACATCGAACGCGAGGTCGGGCTGACCGAAGGCAACATCTTTCAGGGCGAACTGACCTTTGACCAACTTCTCTTCAACCGTCCGGTTCCGGGCTACGCAAACTATGCCACGCCTATCGACGGCATGTACCTCGTCGGGTCGTCCACCCACCCCGGTGGTGGCGTGATGGCGGCCCCCGGAGCGAACGCGGCGCGTGAGATCCTGCGCAAGGCCAAGAAGGGCCGTCCGATGAAGGGCTATGCAGCATGACCGGGGTAAACGACTTTCACACCGTGGTCATCGGCGGCGGACACAACGGGCTGGCGGCGGCGGTGACACTCGCCACCAAGGGCAAGCGGGTTTGCCTGATCGAGCGTGACGAGACCCTCGGCGGGATGGCCCGCACGGTTGAGGTGGCACCGGGGGTGCAAACATCGCAAATCGCCCACCTGCTCTACAACCTCAACCCCACGGTTTTGAAAGAGCTTGGGATTGCCGACCAGATCAAGGCGCAGTCGGTGGCCCTGCCCACGGTCAGCCTGTCCCCCGATGGCCGCCACGTTGTGGTCGACGGGGACAAGGTCCGCTACAGTGACGGCGGCGCCCACCCCGAGGCCCGCGCAGCGGCGGTGCTGATCGGACGCTTGCGGAAATTCGCAGCGATCCTTGGCCAGCTCTCGACCAAATCGCCACCCAAGCTTGAGGGCGGCATCACCAGCCTTGCCACGCTGGGCGAGCTTGCCGGTCTTGCCAAGCTTGGCCTCAACCTCAAGCGGCTGGGCAAGGAAGAGATGCGCGAATTTCTGCGGATCGCCCTGTCCAATATCGCCGATGTCCTGCTCGACGAGCTTGACGATGGCCCCCTCCCCGGTGCGCTGGCCGCCGATGCGGTGCGCGGGGCCTTTGCCGGCCCACGGTCCCCCGGCACGGTCTTTTCACTGATGTACCGCTTGGGCAACGGCGGCGAAGTCCGACTGCCCAAGGGCGGGATGGGGATGCTGACCGATGTCATGGCGACGGCTGCCAGCGAGGCCGGTTGCGATATCCGTACCAACGCGCCCGTCACCCGGATCGTGGTCGAGGATGACCGGGTTCGCGGGGTCGAATTGACCGACGGCACGATGCTGACCTGCCGTGCTGTCCTGTCAAGCGCGGGGCCCTTGCAGACCATGCAGATGGCCGGTCTTGCCAACTTTGACGTCGAGGCCCTGCGCCGGATGCGCAACCTTCGGGTCAAGGGCACGACCGCCCGCCTGACCCTCGTCCTGTCGGGCAAGCCCGCGTTCAAGGACCTGCCCGAAGGGCTGGCCTCGGCCCGTATCCTGATCGCGCCAACTGTCGGCGCGGTGGAGCGTGGCTTTAACCCTGCCAAATACGGGGATCTGCCGACGGCTCCAACGCTTGAGATGGTTTGCCCCACCCTCAGCGACCCCGCGCTGACCAGCGAAGGGCGACACGTCCTGTCCATCATCATCGACCATGTCCCGCAAGAACCGACCGGCGGCTGGACCGATGCGGCCCGCAGCGCCCTGACCCAGACCGCTATCGACAGGATCGCAGCCCATGCGCCCGGTCTGCCCGGGCTGGTTCAGGACAGTATCCTGATGACCCCCACCGATATCGAGGCCCTGACCGGCGCCCCCGGCGGGCATTGGCATCACGCGGAAATGGGCCTTGACCAGATCCTGACCCTTCGCCCCGCCAATGGGGCTGGGCACTACAGCCTTGGCATTCGGGGGTTGCAGCTTTGCGGGGCCTCGGCGCATCCCGGTGGCGATCTGACCGGCGCACCGGGACGCAACTCTGCCCTGCATCTGCTGAAGGAGACATGGGCATGAGCACCGCGACCGCCGTTTCGTCCACCGCCCCAAACAGCGTTCCGCTGGGCCTGATCCCCACCCCGTTCCTGCCGCAACTCGAGGCGGTCAGCCGCGCCAAAAGCTGGACCAACTGGGCGGGCTACATCTCGCCCCTCGTTCTGGACACGATGGAGTTCGAGTATTTCGCCATCCGCAATCAGGCGACGCTTTTCGACATATCGCCCATGCACAAGTATCGGATCAGCGGACCTGAGGCGGGGCCGATGCTGGAACGGATGATGACCCGCAACGTCGGCAAGATCCGCGAAGGTCGGGTCGGCTACACCCTGTGGTGCGACGAAGAAGGGATGTTGATCGACGACGGCACCCTGTTCCGCTTTGGCCCCGATGATTATCGGCTCTGCTGTCAGGAGCCGATGTTCAGCTGGCTGCTGGATGCCGCCTGGGGCTTTGACGTGACGATCGAGGATCAGTCGCACAGCGTGGCGGGCCTGTCCTTGCAAGGACCAACATCCTTTTCGGTGCTCAAGGCGGCGGGTCTTGGGGCGGCAGAGACCCTGCGCCCCTTTGACCTGGCCGAGGTTGAGCCGGGGCTGTGGATCTCGCGCACGGGGTTTACCGGCGATCTGGGCTATGAGTTTTGGATCGACTGGGACAAGGCCCCTGCCCTTTGGGACCGCCTGTGGGAACCTGGTCAGACCTGGGGCCTGCGCGCCATCGGATATGAGGCGCTCGAGATCGCCCGGATCGAGGCCGGCTTCATCGCCGCCCACGCCGACTTTCAACCCGTCCACGGGGCGATCCGGCTGGGCCGGGGGCGTAGCCCGCTCGAGCTTGGGTTCGAACGGCTGGTTGACTTTGACAAGGGCCATTTCAACGGTCGCCGTGCCTTGCTGGCCCAGCGCCGGGCCGGGCTGAAACGGCGTTTGGTGCGGCTGGACATCGGTGGCTTCAAACCCGCGCAGGGGGCATTGATCTACCACCGCAAGCGGCGCGAGATCGGCCATGTCACCTCTGGCATCTGGTCCCCTACCGCCAAGCGCAACATCGCGCTGGCCGAATTGAAGGCGCCCTTTGGCGGCGCGATCAAGACCAACCTCTGGACCGAAATTTATCTGCATGAAGAAGGCCAGTGGGACCGCCGTATGGTCCCCGTCCAGATCGAGACAAAACCCTTCTTCCAAACGCCAAGGGCGCGCCTTACGCCGCCCGCCCCATTCTAAACCCGAAAGGCCCGTCATGACCGTCAAAACCGTGTCCGCAAAGACAGCGCCCGCACAGACCGCCCCTCACGCGACCAACAGCCCCAGCACCGAAACGCTGCTGGAATGGGACCGGCGGCACCAGCTTCACCCCTGGGCGGCGGTCGACGACTGGCAGGGCTATGACAACATGTTCGTAGACAGCGCCGAGGGCATCTACCTTTGGGACGGTGCGGGCAAACGCTTTATCGACGGACCGGGCGGCATGTGGTGCGTACAGATCGGCTATGGCCGGGACGAGATGGCCGACGCCATCGCCGCCCAGGTGCGCAAGCTGCCCTATACCTCGCCCTTCACCAACACGACCGAACCCTCGGCCGTGCTGGCCAAGAAAATCGCGGACATGGCGCCGGGCGATCTGAACAACGTCTTTTTCACAACCGGCGGCTCAACGGCGGTGGATACCGCCCTGCGCACCATGCAGTTCATGAACAACCAGATGGGCCGCCCCGACAAGAAGATCATCCTTGCCCGCGAAAAGGGCTATCACGGATCGACCTACCTCGCCCATTCAGTGACGGGCAAGGAGCGGACGACCTCGCGGTTTGACATGGAAAGCCGGCTGGTCCGGTTTTTGCCCGACGTGAACCCCTATCGCCGCCCCAAGGGCATGACGGTGCAGGACTGGTGCGACGAAAAGGTCGGCGATCTTGAGCGGATGATCGAAGAGGTCGGCCCCGACAATATCGGTGCCTTCATCGCCGAACCAATCCTCAGCTCGGGCGGGGTCATCGTCCCGCCCGAAGGCTATCACAAGCGGACCTTCGACATCTGCCGGGCGCATGACATCCTGTACATCTCGGACGAGGTGGTGACGGGCTTTGGCCGTCTGGGCCATTGGTTTGCCTCCGAGGCCGTCTTTGGCTTCGTGCCCGACATGATCACCTGCGCCAAAGGCCTGACATCGGGCTATTTGCCACTGGGGGCCTGCATCATCTCGGACCGGGTGATGGAGCGGGTCAGCGGATCGAACGATCCGGTGACGTTCACCAACGGCTACACCTATTCCGGTCACCCTGTGTCCTGCGTCGCGGCCCTGACCAATATCGAGATCATGGAACGCGAAGGCATCCTAGAACACGTCCGCGAGGTGACCCCCCATTTCCAGGCCCGCCTGCAAGAGCTGCGCCGCTTTCCCATCGTGGGCGATGCCCGTGGCATGGGCCTTCTGGCCTGTATCGAAGGCCGGGCCGAGGATTTGCAGGCCGAGATGAAGCTTGGCCAGATGATCGACGACGCCTGCGAGGACCTTGGCCTTCTGGTCCGTCCCCTGATCAACATGGCGGTCTTCTCGCCGCCGCTGATCATCACCCATGCGCAAATCGATGAAATGTTCGACATTCTCGAAAAGGCGCTCGAGCGGGTAAGCCAGCAGGTGGGCGGTCAGGCGACCCGGATCAGGACACCAATGCCAAGCCCTTGACGCAAACGGGCAAGCGCCCTTTGGTATTGGAAAGGATCGACAACGAACGGGACAAAGAAACGAAACGACCAAGGCCCGCAAACAGACGGATAACCCGCAAGGGCCTTGTGAAGAACAATAGGAAACGCCAACAAGGAGACGACAATGATCCACTTCAAGTCAACGCTGACAGCCGCCACGGCGCTGTGTCTGCTGACCGCAGGCGTGGCACGGGCCCAGGACCCCGAATTCATCGTATTCGACTGGGCAGGCTACGAAGACCCCGAATTCTTCACGGCCTATATCGAGGCCCATGGAATGGCCCCCACATACGCCTTCTTTGGCGACGAGGAAGAGGCCTTCCAGAAGCTGCGCTCGGGCTTTCAGGCTGACGCGGCCCACCCGTGCTCTCAGTCCGTTCCGAAATGGATCGAGGCCGGGCTTCTGGCCCCGCTGGACACCAGCCGCATCGACCGCTGGGACGAGATCGAGCCTGCGTTCCGCGACATCGAGGCGTTTTCCAAGGATGGTGAGTACTTCTTTGTCCCGATGGACTGGGGCAACACCGCCGTCACCTACAACACCGAGCTTTTGTCCGAAGAGGACGTCGCCTCGCTTCAGGCCTTTGCCGATCCGGCCCATTCGGGTCGCGTGTCGCTGCCCGACAACGTCGACGACATGTATGCCCTTGGCTTTCTGGCAACCGGCGTGCGCGACTGGTCCAACGTAACGGACGAACAATTCGAGGCCGCGTCGACCTTCCTGCGGGCCGCCCATCAGAACGTGCGGGCCTATTGGTCGGATGGGGCATCACTGGCCCAGCTGATGCAGTCGGGCGAGGTTTATCTGGCCTGGGCCTGGAACGAGACTTTCTCGACCATGAGCGCAGAAGGCTACCCCATCGCCATGAAGCGCGACACGGCTGAAGGGTCGTCAAGCTGGGTCTGCGGCTACAGCCATCTGGCCAATGCTCCGGGGTCGGACGACCGGTTCTATGACTTTATCAACGCCTGGCTCGAGCCGGCTACGGCCGAGTATCTTGTCGCGTGGTGGGGCTATGGCCACTCCAACGCCACGGCAATGGCCACGATGTCCGAAGAGGATCTGGCCGCAGTTGGCCTGGAAACCTCTGAAAACCTGCGGGCCGGTACGCTGTGGCAAGGCCCGCTTCCCGCAGAAATGCGCGAGCGGATGATTGCAGAGTTCGAATTGATCAAGGCCGGCTTCTAAAGCGTCGGTCATAAGGGCCGCCCCCGATTTACGGGGCGGCCCTTTCAACGGCCCCTTACAACGGTCGCTGCCCGCGCAGATGATGCGGGCAGTGTTCGCCGGACCGGATCACCTCAACCATAAGGGTCCAGGTCTTGATCTGATCGGCGATGAAATCGGCCCCATGGGCGGCCTCCAGCCGTGCCCGCTCTGCCCCCGACAACCAGGCCAGTTCCGCCTCGGCCTGCCCAAGGTACCAGCGGTTGCGGTTGTTCAGCCCGACATCCTGAAACCCTGCCCCCTCCAGCGCCTGCCGGTAGCGACCCGGCGAGGCCATGGCAAAGTCCAGATCCTCGGCCTTGAGATAGGCCTGCATGGCCGGGCTGGGCGTGTCGTCATGTGCGATCAGCCAGTCAGAGGCGGCGAACCATCCCCCCGGACGCAGGATGCGATAGACATCCGCTGCAAGCGATTCCTTATCGGGAATATGCAGGATTGAGTCCTTGGAATAGACCAGATCAAAGCTGCCATCGGCAAAGTCCAGCGGTCCAGGCCGGACAAGCCGGATGTCGATCTGATCCGACAGGCCAGCAGCCTCGGCCCGCCTGCGGGCAGCGGCACATACCGGCCCCTCGACGTCGATCCCCACCACTTCGGCGGCCCCCAGATCGCGCAGGATCTGGACCGCGATCGCACCAGAGCCGCAGCCGATATCCAGCACCCGTGCCCCTGACAGGTCCAGCCCGTCCAGCACACGCGCCGCCTCTTCCGGGCCTCCGGGGGACAGGTATCCTTCGCCCCAGATGTCCTCGAGAAAGGCGATGTGGATGTCGTCGTACAAAAGCTCACTGTCGCTCATCTGCTCATCCTGTCGGCGTAAAGGTTGAGGAAGCGTTGGGTGTAATGTTCCATTCCCGCCAGCGGACCCGGTTCGTAGTAGCGCGAATTGACGCCCTGCTGGTTGCTTTGAACGATGGTCTTGTCGGCCACGGTGGTCACATCCCAAAGCCACGTCAGACGGGCCAGATCGTAGTCCTGCCCTTCTGTCGCATCCTCGCGCACAAGCCAGATGATCTCTTGCTCGGACCGGCCTTCGGCCAGCGGGATGAAGCGGTAGATGACGACATAGTCGCAATAGATCAGCATCGGGTTAAATATCCCGACGTAGAGATCGGAGGCACCACCGTCATAGCCCGCCAGATCCCCCAGCAACGGGGCCACCGGTTGACCATCTTCGGTGCCTGTCAGGACGCCGTCATACAAAGAATGACGGCTGAAGGTGTAGTCAACCGACCCCGGCGGACAATCGGGGCCGACCCGGTCGATGTAGTCGGTCGGAATGCCCAGTTCCCGCGCCCGCCCCTCCATCGCGCGGTTCAGCGGGGCGACCCTGTCGGCCTCCATATGGGTTGGATCAGCGCGGGTGAACTCGGGGTGGGCCGGGGCGCAATGGTAGCATTCGTTGTAATTCTCGACGAGCAGCTTCCAGTTCGCCGCCACCGGATAGCGGGCGCGATGGGCGATCTTTGTCCGCTCTAGGCCAAAGGGGGCAAGCGGGGCATCCAGATCGGCCCGCATCTGGTCAAAGCTGGATGGCGCATCGGCAAAGCTGACAAAGATCAGACCGTGAAACACTTCGCAGGGCACAGGCTTTAGCCCGAGGTTTGCCGTATCTATATCCGGCCCCATCAGCCGGGCGCTGAACAGGCTGCCGTCCAGTTGGTAGGTCCATGCATGGTACGGGCAGGTAAAGCGGCGAACATGGCCCGACGCCTCAAGACAGATGCGCGAGCCGCGATGACGGCAGACATTGGCAAAGGCGCGGACCACCCCGTCCGCCCCCCGGACGAGGATCACGGATTCCTCCAGCACCTCGAACAGGACATAGTCCCCCGGTTCCGGCACCTCGCTGACGTGTCCGGCAAAGTGCCATTCGGGCAAAAAGAACCGCTCCATATCCTGTGCAAAGACGCCCGGTGACCGGTAAAACGCCTGATCGAGGGCATAGCCCTTGCGGCGGCCCGCAAGAAGAGCGTCGAGGGTCGGGGTGTCAGACGATGTCATTGCGCGGGTCAAGGCAGGCCTCAGGAAAACAGAACGATGGATTCGGCACCCCAGCCAATGCGCAAACGCGCGCCCACCGGCGCCACCGCCCGGCCTGCGGTGTTGCGCATGGAGATGGTCACGGGTTTCTCGGCCCCGTCGAGCACGATGCTGTAGTAGGTCATGTCGCCGTAGTAAGAGGTCGACACAACTACACCCTCGGTGACCCGTTCGGCGTGGTCGCTATCGTCAAACAGCACCGTCAGCATTTCAGGGCGCACCCCGATCTTGGTGACCTTGGCCGGGCTGATGCCCTCTGGCACGGCAGCGACCGGCAAGGTCACCGCGCCCAGCGCGGCGATATCAAGGGCCAGTTCCCCTTCCCCAGCCGCCTTGGCCGTGGCTGGCAGAAAGTTCATCACCCCGATGAACGAGGCGACGCGTTCACTGACCGGGTGCCGATAAAGGGCCTGCGGGCTGTCCAGCTGAGCGATGTGACCGTCGAACATGACAGCGATCCGGTCGGACATGATCATCGCCTCTTCCTGGTCATGGGTGACAAGGATGAAGGTGATCCCGATGGACTGTTGCAACGCCCGCAACTCGACCTGCATCTGTTCGCGCAGCTTTTTGTCCAGCGCGGACAGGGGTTCGTCCAGCAGGACGACCTTGGGCCGCATCACCAGCGCACGGGCAAGGGCCACCCTCTGGCGCTGGCCGCCTGACAGCTCGTGGGCGCCCCGGTCGCCATAGCCCGACAGGTCCACCATCCTGAGGGCCTTGTCGACCTCAGCCGCGATCTCGGCCTTGGGCATCCTTTTGGGCACCAGCCCGTAGCCCACGTTTTCGGCCACGCTGAGGTGGGGAAAGATGGCATAGCTTTGGAACACCATGTTGGTCGGGCGACGGTTGGCGGAAATGCCCGCCATCGGTTTGCCGTCAATTTCAATGCTGCCCGAAGTCGGCTCATCAAAGCCGGCAATCAGGCGCAGCAGGGTTGTCTTGCCGCATCCAGAGGGGCCGAGCAGGGAAAAAAACTCTCCCTCCCGGATCGTGGCGTCGATGCCGTGCAGGGCGGTAACCTTGCCATAGGACTTTCTGACGTCCTTCAGCTCGATGATGGATCGGGGTGTGGTGGTGGTGTCCATGGTCATCCTACAAAACCTCCCGGCGCCTGCACGTCCAGCCCCTGCCGTCTGGCTGCCCGGCGGCGGAACCATTCGGCCGTGATCAACAAAAGCACCGACAGCGCGAGCATGATCGTCCCCAATGCCATGATCGAGGGCAGCTTGGCCGGGAAGCGCAGCTGCGACCAGATGTAGACAGGCAGGGTCACATCCGTACCGGTCAGAAAGAACGCGATGATGAACTCATCAAGGGAAATGGTGAAGGTGATCAGCAGGCTTGAGATCACGCCCGGCATGACCAGTGGCAGGATGATCCGGCGAAACGTGCCCCAACGGCTTTCGCCCAGGTCAAACGACGCCTCTTCAAGGCTTTGATCAAGGCTCGCGAAGGCGGAATTGAGGATGGCGATCGCAAAGGGAATGCAGATCAGCACATGCCCCCCGATCACCGTCCAAAGCGACAGGGGCACGCCCAACTGGACCAGAACCACCAGCAGGGCGACACCCACTATGATCTCGGGCAGGACGAGCGGCAACATGACAAGGCCCACGATCCCCCGCTTGACCGGAAACCGGTACCGCGCCATCGCCCGGGCGGCACAGGCCCCCAGCAAGGTGCTTAGAACGGCGGTGGTGATGCCTACGAAAAGGCTGTTGCGCACGGCACTGTGCAGGGCCTCGGTCTCCCATAGAACGGTGAACCACTCGGTCGTGTAGCCGGTCAGGGGAAAGGCGATGATGGTCGAACTGTTGAAGGCGAAAAGCGGTAGCAGAACGACCGGCGCGTAAAGGAACAGCATGAAGGCCACGGCGTAGATGCCCAGCCAGTTGGGCAAGATCCTGCTTATGCGGCTCATCTCGTCCGCCCTCCGAACCGGCGCCCGACCAGAAAGATCAAAACGCTGAGGGTGCCGACAACCACCATCGACGAAATCGCCAGCGCAGCCCCCAGCGGGGCGTTGTTGGCCCGTCCGACCTGGATCTGGATCATGTTGGCGATCATCAGCCCGTCCGTGCCTCCAACAAGGCGGGGCGTGATGAAATCGCCCACCGTCGGGATCAGGACGATCAGGGTTGCCGCGATCACACCCGGCATGGCCAGCGGCAGGGTCACCCGGCGGAACCGGCGCCACGGCCCGTCGCCCAGATCCTCGGCCGCCTCGAGCAGGGACCGGTCGATCTTTTCCAGGGCCACGAAGATGGGCAGGATGGCAAACGGCGCCCAGGCATGGGCCAGCGTCAGGACAACGGCATTGGCGTTGTACAGAAGAAACGTCAAAGGCTCGTCGATAAAGCCCATCCCCATCAGGGCAGAGTTCAGGACCCCGTTGTACCCAAGGATGACCTTCCACAGGAACACCCGCAAAAGGTAGCTGGTCCAGAACGGAATGGTGACCAGAAACAGCCAGAGCGTTTTGCGCCGCGTCACCCGGAACGAAATGTAGTAGGCCACCGGAAACGCCAGCAGGACTGTCACCACCGTCACCACGACCGAGATGATAAGCGACCTTGCCATCAGGGTCTGGTAGATCGGCTGGGTCCATGCCTCGTGGTAGTTGTCGAGGGTAAATGTGGTGTCGATATCGAGGTAGTTCTGGGTCCAGAAGCTGAAGGTCACCACCATCGCAAGGGGAGCCGCCAGCATGACAAGGGCATAGATCAGCGTCGGGCTGATCAGGGTCAGACCCCGGCGGCCTTCGGCATCCAGCCTCAAAGGGCGGCTCCTGATCGGTTCAGCGGATCACCCATGTCACCTCGCCCCTTCGACAAGCCTTTGGTTGCTGGCGCGCAATGTCCCGGGGCTTGGTTCGTCCTCGCGCAGCACCGGATAAAGCCGTCGCAGCTCATCATGGTAGCTTTTCACACCAGCTTCCAGATCTGACAGGATGACGCCATCATAGCCGCTGGAAAACGCGGCCTCCCAGCACCATTCGATCAATTGTTCATCTTCCTTGGTGGTGATCCGGTCGATCCGGCCGCTCAGGTAGCGGGCCACCCGCAGGCGGCGATCCTCATCCGCCCGCTTGTAGCAGGCCCCCCGCTGGATCGTCTTGCCGTTCTCGACCGGGAATTCATGGTAGTAGATGACCGAGTCCGGGTAGAGGCCGAAGACAAGATTGGGAAACACCCCGATATAAAGCCACGCCCGGTTATGTTCTGAGTCCAGCCCAGCCACCTCGGGCAGAAGGGCCTTGTACTGACGGACACTCCAGAGCCGGCTGTCCGCCTCGCGGAAGGTCGAATAGGACCGGCTGGCCCCGTCGCGAAACGGCTCGTCAAAGTAGTTGGAGCCGAACAGGTCATGCAGACCGGGATGGGCCATCGGCACATGATAGCCTTCGTTGTCCACGTCGCGGACGCATTTCCAATTGGCCTTGACGTCCTCTGACCAGATCCCTGCCCCATCCGGGACGATATTGGCCAGATCATATTGGGCAACCTCGGGCTCAAATCGGGCCAGAACCTCTGACAGCCGGGGCTGGGGACCGGGCTTGAACCGGACAAAGACAAAGCCGTGCCAGATGTCCATCTCAATCGGCTTGAGTCCCCACTCAACGGGGTCAAGATCCGGCAAGGTTGCGGGTTGCGACGCGCCGCGCAGGGTGCCGTCAAGGTTATAGACCCAGCCATGAAACGGGCAGACGATGGCCGAACGGCAGGTACCCTTGTCTTCAGCCACAACCCGCGATCCGCGATGACGGCAAAGGTTATGAAAGGCCCGGACCACCCCGTCCCGGCCCCGGATCACCAAAGCCCGTTCGCCCACCAGATCGGCAGCGATGAAATCGCCCGGTTCTGGAATATCATTGACGTGACAGGCAAGCTGCCAGTGCCGGCGGAAAAGGAGCTCTTTCTCTTCTTCGAGCATTTCGGGGTTGAAATAGCTCCATGACGGCAACCCCCTGCGGTCCCAGTCATTTGCCCCAGTCATCTGTGCAGGATCGCTCATCCCCAGTTCCTTTCGGCGGCTTCAGTCGAAAGGCTAACAACATTTATTTGAACGCTCAATCAAAAACTAGACAGGCAAAGCTGGAGTGCGGACACACCTATAGCCCCCGCGTCCTGAATCCGGGGCAGATGCGAGACCAATTCCTGATGGGTCAGAATGCCTTGAAGGTCAGCGTTGTCATCGACCGCTCAATCCCGTCGATATCGAGCAGATGGTCATTGATGTACTTGCCCACGTCGGCGCCCTCGGGAATGTAGAGTTTCATCAAAAGGTCGAAATCCCCACTGGTCGAGTAAAGCTCGGAGTGGATTTCCTTCAGGGCGATCTGATCGGCAACACGGTAGGTCGTACCGGGACGGCAACGAAGCTGGACAAAGACGCAAACGGTCATGGCGGGCCTTTCTGGGCGGTGCAGACAGGTTGCACTGACACACGACCATACGCAAGACCGCCAAGACCGCTTGGCCTGCCCGCCTGCCCCGCCTATAAGCCGCCAGACACTGACGACGGAGACGCAGATGCGGACGGCGACGATCACGCGCAAAACGGCCGAGACGGATATCACCGTCACCCTCTCGCTTGACGGGACGGGGGTCTATGACAACCAGACCGGGGTCGGGTTTTTCGACCACATGCTCGACCAGTTGTCGCGACACGCGCTGATCGACATGACCGTCCGGGCGACCGGCGATCTGCACATCGACGACCACCACACGGTCGAGGACGTGGGTATCGCCATCGGGCAAGCCCTGACCCAGGCATTGGGGGACAAGCGGGGCATCCGGCGCTACGGCGAATGTGCCCTTGCCATGGACGACGCCCAGGTGGCCTGCGCCCTCGACCTGTCTGGACGGCCATTCCTGATCTTCAACGTCGAATTCCCGACCCAGAAGATCGGCACCTTCGACACCGAACTGGTGCGGGAATTCATGCAGGCGCTGTCGACACATGGCGGCATTACCCTGCATCTTGACCAGCGGCACGGATTCAACAGCCACCACATTGCCGAGGCCGCCTTCAAGGCGCTGGCCCGCGCCCTGCGCGTCGCGGTGGAAACCGACCCGCGCAAGGCTGACGCCATCCCCTCGACCAAGGGCACGCTATGAGCCTGACGGCCCTCGTCGACTACGACAGCGGCAACCTGCACTCGGCCCAGAAAGCCTTCGAAAGAATGGCTTTTGAAACCGGCGCGGGCAGCGTCGTCGTCACCTCTGACCCCGACGTCGTGTCCCGGGCCGACCGGGTGGTCCTGCCCGGCGACGGGGCCTTTCCGCATTGCCGCGAACAGCTTTTCGGGATTTCCGGACTGGCCGAAGCGATCATCGAGGCGGTCGAGGTGAAGGGACGCCCCTTTCTGGGGATCTGCGTCGGCATGCAGATGCTGGCCAGCCGGGGCCATGAATACGAGTTGACCGAGGGGCTGGACTGGATCGGCGGTGAAATCACCAGAATCACGCCCGGCGACCCCGCGCTCAAAGTGCCTCATATGGGCTGGAACGACCTTGTGCTCGATCAACCTCACCCCGTTCTGGACGGGATCGAAACCGGCGACCACGCCTATTTCGTCCACTCCTGGGCGATGCAGGTGACCGATCCCGCGCATCTTCTGGCGCATGTGGACTACGGCGGTGCCGTCACCGCGATCGTCGGGCGGGACACCATCGTCGGCACGCAGTTCCACCCCGAGAAAAGCCAGGCCACCGGCCTGCGGCTGATCGGCAACTTCCTGACCTGGCGGCCCTAGACCGCCAGACCGGATCCTCTACTGTTGGTCGCGGCCTAGTTCGCCCGGGTCCAGGTACCGCCATCACGACAAATACCCAGGACACAGCCGGACACCGCGAGGCTGTCTCCGTCCAGCATGAGGCGCGAATTATAGGTCCGGTCGCGGTCTGGGGCCCAAACCTTGCCGCGGTACTCTCCGCCGCCCCGTGCCACAGTCTCGGAAATGATCTGGCGTCCGATGTTGGGCGAACTGGCTTCAGCCCCCGATGCATCGAACGACCGGATCAGCGTGCCGCAAAGAGCCGCACCACAAGGGGCCACCTCGATCAGGCCCGAATAGCCGTTGTCATCTGCTGTGGTGCGCCACAGGCCCTCAAGCGGATCGGCCATCGCCGTTCCGGCCAGGGCGACAAGCCCCACAACCGCAATCATCATCATCTTCATGTCCAGGCTCCTCCCTAGCAAGTTTGCCCCAAGATGAGGGCAGGCCAACGATCCGCGCAAGTCTGACGTGGGGTCGCGTTGCATCCCCGCGCCGCCCCTTGCATAAGGGCGCCAAACAGATGGAGCGCACTATGATCCTCTACCCAGCCATCGATCTCAAGGACGGTCAGGCCGTCCGCCTTGTTCACGGTGATATGGAGCAGTCTACCGTCTTCAACGACGATCCAGCCGCCCAGGCGCGCAGCTTTGTCGATGCAGGCTGCAGTTGGCTCCACCTTGTGGACCTGAACGGTGCCTTTGCCGGCAAGCCCGTCAACGGGGCTGTGGTCGAGGCGATCCTGGCCGCCTGCCCGGTCCCCGCCCAACTGGGCGGCGGCATCCGGGACATGGCCACGATCGAAGCCTGGCTTGATAAGGGGCTCGCCCGGGTGATCCTGGGCACTGTTGCCGTCGAAAACCCCGAACTGGTGCGCGAGGCGGCAATGGCCTTTCCCGGTCAGGTCGCCGTCGGCATCGATGCGCGGGGGGGCAAGGTGGCAACCAAAGGCTGGGCCGAAGAGACCGATGTGCTGGTGACCGATCTGGCACGGTCCTTTGAAGACGCCGGGGTGGCGGCAATCATCTATACCGACATCCTGCGGGACGGGGCGATGGGGGGGCCGAACCTGGCCGCGACCACAGCACTGGCCCGCGCCGTCTCAATCCCGGTCATCGCCTCAGGCGGGGTTTCGTCGCTGGAGGACCTCGTGGCGCTGCGCGATACCGGGGTCATCGCCGGGGCGATCTCTGGGCGGGCCCTCTATGACGGGGCGATCGACCTCAGGACAGCCCTCGCCACCCTGCGGGACTAAGGCTGAGGCCTGCCGCACATAGGGTCGCACCTGCAAAATAGCTTTTCATGCAACCAAGCCCGGACTAAGCAGAAAACATGCTCAAGACCCGCATCATTCCCTGCCTTGATGTCGCCGACGGGCGGGTGGTCAAAGGCATCAACTTCACCCAGCTCGTCGACGCCGGCGATCCGGTCGAGGCGGCACGCGCCTACGACGCGGCCGGCGCGGATGAGCTATGTTTTCTGGACATCCATGCCACCCATGAAAACCGGGGCACGATGTTCGATCTGGTCACACGGACCGCCGAGACGATCTTCATGCCGCTGACGGTCGGCGGCGGGGTGCGCAGCCACAAGGATGTGCGCGCGCTGCTTCTGGCCGGGGCCGACAAGGTCAGCTTCAACTCCGCCGCCGTGGCAGACCCCGATGTGATCACCGAGGCCGCATTGCGCTTTGGCTCGCAATGCATCGTCTGCGCGATCGACGCCAAGACCGTCGCACCCGGCCGCTGGGAAATCTTTACCCACGGCGGACGGCGCGAAACCGGCATCGATGCGGTTGAATTTGCCCGGACAGTCGCCGCCAAAGGGGCCGGTGAGATCCTGCTGACCTCGATGGACCGAGACGGGACACGGGCGGGGTTCAACCTGCCGCTGACGCGGGCCATCTCGGACGCAGTCGACATTCCCGTCATCGCCTCTGGCGGCGTCGGCACGCTGGACCACCTCGTCGAAGGGGTCACCCTTGGGGGCGCGTCTGCTGTGCTGGCCGCCTCGATCTTCCATTTCGGCACCTTCACGGTGGCCGAGGCCAAGGCCCATATGGCGGCCAATGGCATTCCCGTGAGGCCGATATGACCCTGCAAACGCTTGCCGCAACCATCGCCACCCGCAAGGACGCGGATCCCGACAGTAGCTGGACCGCAAGGCTGCTGGCCCAGGGGCCCGAAAAATGCGCAGAAAAGTTCGGCGAAGAGGCGATCGAGGCGATCATCGAGGCCATCAAGGGCGACCGCACCCGCCTGACAAGCGAGGCGGCGGATGTCCTCTACCACCTCCTCGTCATGTGCGCCGCCCGCGATGTAAGCCTGCAGGATATCGAGGCTGAGCTGGCCCGCCGCGACGGCCAGTCCGGCCTCGCCGAAAAGGCAGGGCGAAGCTGATCCTCCTCATCTCGCCCCAAATATCCCGGGGGAGACGCCAAAGGCGTCGGGGGCAGCGCCCCCATACGAACTCTGAAAAGGGCGATGTCCGCTCTCGCAAAGCGATGCAACAACATCTGGACAAAAAAACGCCCGGGGGGGAAGGCCCGGGCGCTGAAGTTTGGAACGAGGGACAGTAACATGACGCCGGTCAGTTCCAAAAAACCTGCGCCTGAACCATTAACTGGGTTCGGCCCGAGGGCCTTTCCAGAGGATCTCATCAAGATGTGAACAAAGTGCTAAGGGCAACGGGCCCCGATCAGGACCTCGTGATGGCGGGCCAATAGGGCTCTGCCTTCGCCAAATTGCCCGGAATGTCCTGCCGCCAGAGTCCACGCACGTCGACCGAGTAGGTCATGTAAAGCTTACCTTCGAAAACCGTCCAGGCCTCGGGCACCGTGGGGGCCAACGCACCCTGGGACAGGGCATAGGCGCAGTAGCCGCCGAACTGCGGGGCATAGGCCTCGGGGTTCATCTCGAAGGTACTGCGCGCGTCCCTCGTGGCAAAGCGCCATGTCGTGCCGCGCCACATGAGCGTATAGTCCCCCGATCCCTGAACCATCTGGCCTTGGGCAAAATAGGCCACAGGATCAGCCCCGCCCAGCGCAAGGCCGCCGTCGGAATAGACTTCAGGGGTGGCAAACGCAGGGCGACCCATCAAGCCAAAGATAGGAAGGCTGGCGGCTGCGCCAAGAAGGCGGCGGCGAGTGAACATAGCGGGCTCCGGGGTCAAGTGCGTCAGTAGTCGGAAGATGGGCCATTTCCGCCTGCAGGCAAAGCCCCCTCGCCAAGGCGTGACAGTCCCGAAGAAATGTTTCAGTCCAGGATATCTTCGATAACGTCCCAGATCTCGCCCAGGGCCCGCTGGGCGAAGCTTTTGGATTTCTTATTTTTTTTGCCCTTCCCAGCATCCTTTCGCGACATTGCACGTTGGTGCGATGAGGCCCCAGGTCGCGCCTTGGGGTGCCGGCCATCGCTTGGGTCATAGGGTCTTTTTGGTAACATTTTCAAGTCGTGCAACGGCGCTCCGCAGGAGGCGCAGGATAATTCGTGCCGGTCCTCACCCCGCAGGACAAGCGCCGCGCGGGTGCCACAGAAACTACAGGTGGCGATCTTCATACTGCTCATAACAGCCCCTTCGTTTAGTCAGCGGGCTTTTGGACCCTTGAGGCATATAGGGCCACAGCCGCCGCATTCGAGACGTTGAGAGAGCCAAATCCACCCGCAAAGTCGATCCGCACCAATGCGGTACAGGTTTCCTTGGTCTTTTCGCGCAACCCCGGCCCCTCTGCCCCAAGGACAAGGGCGACCGGCCGGTCCGTCTTGCCCTCCAGCGCAGTCTCGATGTTGCTGTCAGCCTCGCCATCAAGACCCAGCACGATAAAGCCCATGGCCAAAAGCTGTTCCATGGCATCGGCGAGATTGCGCACCCGCAGATAGGGCTGCCGTTCCAGCGCCCCGCTGGCGGTCTTGGCCAAGGCCCCGGTCTCGGGGGCTGAATGACGCTGCACCCCCACCACGGCGCGGGCGCCGAACACCTCGGCCGATCGCAGGATGGCGCCGACGTTATGCGGATCGGTCACCCGGTCGAGCAGCACGATCCGGGCAGGCTCTGCCCCCGGCGCCATGACCACGTCTTCCAATGTGCCCCAGTCCAGGGGCTTGACCTCCAGCGCAGCCCCCTGATGGACCGAGCCTTCGTCAAGCGGGGCTGCAAACCGGCGCGGATCGGACAGGACGGGTTCCATCCCGCTTTCGGCAATGGCATCGGCCAGTTTTTCGCGGGCATTGGCGGTCACCACCAGTTGCAGCCGGGTCCGGCGGGGGTTGAGCAGGGCATCGCGCACCGCATGCAAGCCAAACAGCCAGACCGTCTCGGCCGCGGCTGCCCGCTTGGACTGTTCCTTTTCGATCACCCACTTGGGTTTCTTCATCGTGCTGCTCCCCGCTGGTCAGACCCTGAATGGGGTCTGAGTGCGCCAAGCGCAAGAGAGGCCGCACAAGGAGCCGATTTTCCTGTTGACGCCTCCCGGCCCCCCGCGTATCCACGCGGCGTTCCGGGGTTCATCCCCGAGACAGGGCGACGGGCTGCAAGGTGCGGCAGCGGACTGTAACTCCGCCGGGGAGACCCACGCCTGGTTCGATTCCAGGGTCGCCCACCATACACCTTCCAGTCGGGTTTGGCCATCTTTCAAACGACATCGCCAATCTGCGCGGGTTTTCCTGCATTACCGGCACGACAAATTGCACGGTTTCAGCCCTGCCCTACATCGCGTTCTGGTTCACCCGCTTGATCAGGTCCTCGCCGGTTTCCTTGCGCTCGCTGTAGCGGTCGACAAGATAGGGTGCCGTGTCGCGGGTCAGCAGGGTGAACTTCACCAGTTCCTCCATCACATCGACCATCCGGTCGTAGAAAGGCGATGGCTTCATCCGGTTATCCTCGTCAAACTCAAGGAACGCCTTGGGGGTCGAGGACTGGTTTGGAATGGTCAAAAGCCGCATCCACCGGCCAAGAACCCGCAACTGGTTGACCGCGTTAAAGCTTTGCGAGCCGCCGCAGACCTGCATAACCGCCAGCGTCTTGCCCTGGGTCGGCCGCACCGCGCCCAGTGAAAGCGGAATCCAATCGATCTGCGCTTTCATGATCCCGGTCATCGCCCCGTGCCGTTCAGGCGAACACCAGACCATGCCTTCGCTCCACTGCACCAGATCGCGCAGTTCCTGCACCTTGGGGTGGCTGGCGTCCGTGTCATCGGGTAGCGGCATGCCGCTGGGATTGTAGGTCCGCGTCTCTGCCCCAAGGGCCGCAAGAACGCGGGCGGCCTCTTCGGTCATGAGCCGGCTGAACGACCGCTCTCTGAGCGAGCCGTAGAGCAGCAGGATACGCGGCGCGTGGGTGGCGCGTTCGGACGGGAACAGCCTGTCGGTTTCGATGGCGCGAAAATGCTCGGGCACAATGTTGGGTGTATCGGTCAACGGGCGTTCCTGTCGGACTTGGGGCAATTCCGGGACCGGCGCTGCGGGTTTGCTGTTTTTCAGCCAGAAAGAGGGGTTCGGGATGCCGACCCCACAGAACCGGTGCCTAGGGCATCAGGATGGCAGGCCGTTCGAACGAGGCGGACGCGACCGTCCCGTCATCGTAGTGCAACTCTACAGTGACGTCTGTGACGCTTTCGGCGGGCAGGGTGATGTAGGGCAGATAGTTTTCTATATCCGTGAGGGCATTGGGCTGGGCGGTGCCTTCATGGCACGGCTCCAGCGGAAACACCTCGGTGGCGGGTGCGCCGTTCAGACCGTAGCGAACCTCCCACAGGCCGCAGCGCCAGGCCAGCAGCTGGGTGAAATACAAAAGGTCCTGCCCCTCATACAGCCGGACAGCTACCCAGCTTGACTGGGTCATGCCAAGGATCGGCTTGACCTCGACGGCGGTCGTGAACTGCCCGGTTGGCACCTGCGGGTCAGGCGTGCGGCCCTCGGCCACAACAGGGGGGTCGACCGGCATAGCCTGGTCGGATGCAGAGGGACCGGCGTCCGGGCTGATCCCCAAGGCAAGACCGATATAGAACGGAATGAAGAGCTGGAACATCAGGGGCCTCCACCACAATCCGGCGGGCTTTTGCCGGAGCACTTCTCAATCTATAGTCCCCATAAATCGAGCGGGGCGTGACCATCATGGCGCGAAAGGCAAAGGCTGACCAGCCTTTCAACATCCTTATCATCGGCCAGTCCGGGCGCCTTCAATACGAGGCCCTTTTGTTTGTCCTGTCCCTAAGGGCCTCTTCGCCCGATTTTGCCGGACAGGTCATCGTAGCCGAACCGCAGCCCGGCCCGCTGTGGCAAGGCGACCCCAGAATGCGGCCGGACATTGCCGAACAGCTGATCGGGAACGGGGCCGAGATCGTCCCTTTCGAAAGCAAGCACTTTGGTCAGGCCTACCCCTACGGCAACAAGATCGAAGGTCTGGCCGCCCTGCCCGAAGGCGTGCCCTTCATCTTCTTTGACACCGACACCCTGATTCTGGGCGACCTGAGCAAAGCCAAGATCGACTTCGACAGGCCCACCGCCTCAATGCGTCGCGAAGGCACCTGGCCGGTGGAAGAGCTGTATTGGCCCGGCTACACGGCAATCTGGAAATCCCTTTACGACAAGTTCGGGCTGGAGTTTGCAAGCTCTCTCGATCTGACCCAGCCGGATGAATATTGGGAACGCTATCTATACTTTAACGCAGGCTGGTTCCTTGGCGCCGATCCGGCAGCTTTTGGAAAGCGGTTCACTGAATACGCCTGCGCCATCCGCGCCGAACCCACCCAGGAGATGCTTATCCAACCGCTGGCCCCCTGGCTCGATCAGGTGGCCCTGCCCCTTGTCATTCACGGGCTGGGCGGCGGCAGACCGGGGCCAGAGCTTGCCGGTTTCGACGGCGATCTGACCTGCCACTACCGCATGTTCCCCCTGCTTTATGCCCGCGAAAGCCAGGCCGCTGTCGATCTGCTGGAACAAATTACAGCACCGAACAAGGTCAAGAAACTGCTCAAGGATTATGCCCCGATCAAGCGGATGGTCTACCACGGTCAGGGTGCCAAGGTCCGGGCCATGTTCGACCAGTCCAACCTGCCCCGGCTGGAAAAACAGCTGCGCAACAAGATCAAGGCAGCAGGGTTCTGGATGCGGTAGTTCGTTTTGACCACGGCAAGGGTGAAACAGGGCCAGCCCTACGGCACCGACCGCTTTGCATTGACCCTTTGCCTACCGTTGTAGTGTTACCTAGCGTCAGATAATGTGCTCGACAGCACAGTGTAAGGGAGAAGACCATGTCCACCGAAACAGGGCCGAAACTCGGCTTTGATACCCTGCAGGTCCATGCAGGCGCCCACCCCGATCCGGCAACCGGCGCCCGCCAGGTCCCGATCTATCAGACGACGGCCTATGTGTTCCGCGATGCCGATCACGCCGCGGCCTTGTTCAACCTGCAAGAGGTTGGCTACATCTATTCGCGCCTGACCAACCCCACGGTTTCGGCGCTGCAGGAACGGATCGCAACGCTTGAAGGCGGCGCAGGTGCGGTTTGCTGTTCCTCGGGTCACGCGGCCCAGTTGATGGCCCTGTTCCCGCTCATGCAGCCCGGCTGCAATGTCGTGGCCTCGACCAAGCTTTACGGCGGCACGATCCAGCAATTCTCGAACACCATCCGGAAATTCGGCTGGTCTGCCAAGTTCGTGGACTTTGACGATCTGGATGCGGTCAAGGCCGCTATCGACGACAACACCCGCGCGGTGTTCTGCGAAAGCATCGCCAACCCGGGCGGCTACATCACCGATCTGGACGCGATTTCGGCCATTTCGGACGCCGCTGGCATCCCGCTGATCGTCGACAACACCACAGCCACCCCCTACCTCTGCAACCCGATCGAGCATGGGGCGACCCTCGTCGTCCACTCCACCACCAAATACCTGACCGGCAACGGCACGGTCACCGGTGGCTGCGTGGTTGATTCGGGCAAGTTCGACTGGTCCGCCAGTGACAAGTTTCCGTCCCTGTCCGCCCCCGAGCCTGCCTATCACGGGATCAAGTTCCACGAGGCGCTTGGGGCGATGGCCTTTACCTTCCACTCGATCGCGATCGGGCTGCGGGATCTGGGCATGACCATGAACCCCCAGGCCGCCCATTACACCCTGATGGGAATCGAGACGCTGTCCCTGCGCATGGCCCGCCATGTTGAGAACGCCGTCAAAGTTGCCGAATGGCTGGAAAAGGACGACCGGGTCGACTTTGTCACCTATGCCGGTCTGCCCTCCTCGCCCTACTACGACCGGGTCGCCAAGATCTGCCCCAAGGGCGCGGGTGGCCTGTTCACCTTTGCGGTCAAGGGCGGCTATGACGCCTGCGTCAAGCTGGTCAATGAGCTGAAGATCTTCAGCCACGTGGCCAACCTTGGCGATACCCGCAGCCTCGTCATCCACTCGGCCTCGACCACCCACCGCCAGCTCACGCCCGAGCAGCAAGAGGCGGCCGGTGCCGGTGCGAACGTGGTGCGCCTGTCCATCGGGATCGAGGATGTCGCCGATCTGATCGCCGACCTCGATCAGGCCCTGGCAGCCGCAACCGCCTGAGGCCAGCCCGCCCTCTGAGGGGCGGCAACCTGCTCTTCCAACCCGGCCTCATCACTACGGGGCCGGGTTTTCCATTTTTCCAATGCCGGGTCGTCCCGCTTTAGTCCGCGATGGCGTAGACAAGGGTGACACTGGCCTGCAACGACACTTCGCCACCCGCGACCGGAATGCTGGAACTGTCGGCCATCATCCGCATTTCCAGCATCGGTTGCGGACGCAGGCCCGCCCCCTGTTCCTCCAGCCGGATCAGGTCACCCAACTCCACACCGGCGGCATCGGCGAACAGCGTGGCCTTTGCCCTTGCATCGGCGACCGCCGCGCGGCGGGCTGCGTTCAACAATGGCTCAGGGTTCAGCACGTCAAAGCGGACGCCGCCCAGCCGGTTGGCCCCATCCTTCACAACCGCATCAAGAACCTCGCCAAGCGAGCCCAGATCGCGGACCCGGACGGTCAGCATTGTGGTAGCCTCAAACCCAGTGACAGTCGGTGTGCCATTGTAGCTGGACGGATCATAAATCCGTTCGAGCGACAGTTGGCCAGTCTGGATGTCGACCATGTCGATTCCGGAAGTCTGCAAACGCTCAAGGATCTGGGCGGCGGCCCGACTCATCCGGTCGGTGGCCCGGGCGGCGCTGGCATCCTGTTCGGACACACCAAGTGTTACATAAGCGACATCGGGTCGTGCAAAGATCTCGCCCTGTCCGGTGACCGTGAGCATGGCCGTGTCTCCAGCAGCCTGAGCATGGGCCCAAGTTGGCAGACCCGCCGCCACAGCCAGGCCGACGGCCACGACAAAGGTGCGGATTAAAGACTGAAACGGGACATTGAAAAACGTGGTCGTCATTTGGATCTCCTGCGGAATCGAGGTATCGTATAAAGCTTTGACGCACGCCGAACGCCCACCCTTGGGACCAAAGCACAGATTTTTGCAAATTGCCCATTTTCTTGCATTGGCAAGAAACTGCTATAGTTTCGCAGCCGGGCGCGGAGCCCATTTCGTATGATCACCCAGGATGTTAAAGCCCGCCGATGATACCGAATTTCGCCCTGTCACTCTCCTTTGAGGGAATCCGCCTGCTGCACCGAGGCTCGCGGGGCTGGAGCCTAGTGGGCGAGGCGATGGTGGATGCTCCGGACCTTGACCAGGCGCTCTCCGTCCTGCGGAAGACCGCACTCGAGTTGGATCCTGCGGGCCTTCGTTGCAAGATTATCCTGCCGAATGATCAGATCAAATACATCGCGCTGGATTCCGGAAGGGCGCAGGATGACGATGTTCGCGCAGTGCTCGACGGGGCAACACCTTACGCCGTTGACGATCTTGTCTATGACTTTGTCCACGGTGGCGGCCGGACCTATATCGCTGCCGTCGCCAAAGAGACCCTCGCCGAGGCCGAAGCCTTTGCAACGGACCACCGGTTTGCACCGGTCAGCTTTGTCGCGGTCCCCGAACCTTTTGACTTTGTAGGCGAACCCTTCTTTGGACCGACCAAAGCCTCTGTGGCCCTGCTTGGCAAAGGCGTGACAGTCACGCGCGACGCCGAGGCGGTTGCACTGGCTAAAGGCAGCAGATTCGGAACTGCCGTGATCACGACCGGGGCAGACGACGCCAGCGCACCACCACCCGAGGCTGAAACGACGCAACCCGGGACGCCCGACACTGAGGTTGAGGAGGTCATCGCCCAAGACGCCGCAACTCAGATTGCCCCGTCAGAGCCGGAAACGTCTGCGGCAGAGGCGCCCAAAACGGCAGCGGAGCCGCTTGAGGCATCCAAACCCGCCGCGGCACCTGAGGCGACCGCAGAAGAGGCCGTCGAAGAAGCCCCAGTTTCCGCAACCGACGACACGCCTGAGCCGCTGTCAATGGCCGAGGCAGAGGCAGAGGCAGAGCCTTCGCCAGAGGATGCACCAGCACAGGCGACCGACACCACATCCGAGGCGGTATCGCAGTCCGATGCAAAAGTTGAGCCAACGCCAACGCCAGAGCCCGAGGCAGAGCCCGAACCAGAAAGGGCCGATGAGCCGGAAGAGCTGCCACCTGAACCCGTTTTCAGCTCACGCCTGGCCAGCCGTGCCCGCTCCGCTGAAATGACGCCACCGGCAATGCCCCCGGCATCGCCTTCAACCAAATCGGCGCGTTCCGACGCAAGATCCGCCAAGGCAGACGGCGACTTACCGACGGCAGCATCCGAGGCGGTGCCGGTTCCTCCGCGACGGCCCCTTGCCGCCCTGCCCCCGCGCAGCCCGGCGCCTGCACCGACAGTGCCGCGCCCCGCAGGCCTGCCTCCTTTGATGCCGCCTTCCGGCGGCCCCGAGGTGGTACCGGATCGACGCATCCCCGGAATTGCAGGAGCAGGGCCTTCGGCGGCGGCACCGGTCGCCGCACCAACCCTGCCCGCCGCCTTCCGCCCCGATCCCGTGCCACCCCGCACAGCCACCTCATCCGTCGCGACGCCCGCCCTGGCCACGCCGGTCGCCCCATTGGGCGCGGCAGGGCCGGTCGGACCGACCCTAGCCCCCCAGGTTCCAACCGGATCTGTTACCAAAACCTTAGATGCCGACGCCACGGATGGCCTGACCTTCCGTACAGCAGCACCCGCAAAGGCCGCAAAGGCCAAGTCAGGCAAAACCAAGTCCCTCGTCCAGAACCGGTTTGCCAGTTCGCGCAGACAAAAGGCCGAGGAAAAAACCGCTCTGCCTGTGGGACGTGCCCAGAACGAGAAAGAACAGTTTACGGTCTTTGGCGCCCGGGCCTCGCAGGCCGGGGCAAGTGGCAAGCCGAAGTATCTTGGCCTGATCCTGACCGCAATCCTGCTGTTGTTCATGGCCGGGATTGCGGCCTTTGCCTCATTTTCGACGACCGGTCTTGCAGGACTTCTTGGCCGATCCAATGAGGCGGTCGAGGCAAGCGTGGTCCTGCCAGAGGCCGTGGATACGGCACCTCAGGCCCCTGTTTCGCCGGTGGAAGACCTGGCATCTTCGGCCCCAGCCGCACTGGAAGGCGCAGCCCAGCCCGAGACACCGACCCAGTTGCAACCCGTCGCTGCGCCCGACCTAGCCCCTGTCGCACCGATCGAGGACGAGCCCCTGCTGACCGGGGACGTCCCGCTTGTGTCCGAGGGCCAAAGCCTTTTGCCCGACCCCGATGTGCTGGCGGCCGCAGTGGCCCCCACCCCGGCTGCAGCTGTTGCCCCCGGCACGGTCCTTAGCCCCGCCGCTGCCGAACGGTTCTATGCTGCAACCGGGGTCTGGCTGCGCGCGCCCAGATTGCCACTGATGCCTCAGTCCGACGCGCTGAGCCAGGTTGCCCTGATCGACCCCGACGCGGAGCTGGCGTCGCGTCTGTCCCCGATCCTGCCTCCGGCCAACGTGTTGGGGCCAGACACCGCGCTTGCACCGCAACTTGACCCGCCGGGGCCGGATCAAGAGTTTGCCCGGGATTCTCGTGGCTTCTTGCTGGCTACGCCGGAAGGTTCGGCTACACCCTATGGTATGTTTATCTTTGCCGGCAGCCCGTCAGTGGTCCCACCTGCCCGGACGGGCACCCCTGTGCCCGAGGCACCGCCCGCGGCCGTGGCCGCAACCGGGCCCGTCGCGACAGATCCCGTTGCAACTGGCCCTATTGTCGAAGCCACTGCCGGCGCGGTGGAACTGGCCGGACTGCGTCCACCCGTCCGCCCCGAAGGCCTTGCCCCCATCCAGACGACCCCAGACCTACCAGACGCAGTGGAAGGAGCGGCAAATGCGACCCCTGCAGTCGCAGAGGTGCCGTTGGCGCCGTTTACCGGACCCCGGCCAGAGGTGCGGCCCAGCGGGCTTGCCCCCGAAGCCGCTGTTGCAGGGCAGGCTGACGTTGATGCCGTCCTGGCGGCTGTGGTTGCAGAAACACCGGATCCGCTGGCCACCGCGACGCAATTTGCCGTCGCTCAGGCCCTGCGACCCGATCCGCGGCCACAGAACTTTGCCCGCGCGGTCGAACAGGCCACGGCCCGCGCAGCACGGGCCCAGCCCGCCGCCGCTGCCGGTATTGCTCCGACGGCCCTTGCCCCCACAGCCCCGTCTTCCGAAGCGGATGGGGAACCTGAACTGGCCGCCGCCGTCGTCGCGCCCAGCGGGCCGATTCCCGGCGGTGTGGCGACGGCTGCGACCATCGACAACGCGATCAACCTGCGAAACATCAACCTGATCGGCGTTTATGGCAGACCAAGCGACCGCCACGCTCTCGTGCGGCTAGGCAACGGGCGGTATGTGCGGGTCGGTGTGGGTGACAGCCTAGACGGCGGGCAGGTCGCCTCGATCGGCGACGATGCCCTGACCTACGTAAAGCGTGGCCGGACCTACGCGCTGGAAATCCCAAGCGGCTAAGAGCCTAGGCCACCGGTTCAGTCAGCACACCTCGGGCGATCTGGTCTGCCTCGATACTCTCGAACAGCGCCCTGAAATTCCCTTCACCAAAGCCATCGTCGCCTTTGCGCTCGATGAACTCAAAGAAGATGGGGCCAATAACGGTCTTTGAAAAGATCTGAAGGAGGATGCGGGTTTCGCCTCCGTCCACCACACCTTCACCGTCGATCAGGATGCCATGCTTCATCATACGGTTCAGCGGCTCTTCATGCCCCTCGACGCGGGACTTGCTTAGCTCGTAATAGGCCGCCGGCGGGGCGGGCATGAACTTGATGCCACGATCGGCGATTGCGTCGACGGCGTCATAGATGTTCTGGGCGCCCACCGCGATATGCTGGATCCCCTCGCCCTTGTAGCGCCTGAGGTATTCGACGATCTGGCCCGTCTCGCCCCGGTCCTCATTGATCGGAATGCGGATGCGACCGCACGGCGACGTCAGGGCGCGGGACAAAAGGCCTGTGAATTTGCCTTCGATGTCAAAAAAGCGGATTTCGCGAAAGTTGAAGATATCGGCATAGAAGCGGAACCAGACATCCATGTTGCCCTTGTGGACATTGTGGGTGAGGTGATCGAGGTAATAAAAGCCGACGCCTTCGGGGTGAGCATCGCTGGACCAGTCGAATTCCGCGTTGTAGGGGCTGGTGTCGTAGTATTGGTCCACAAGGTAGATCAGGCTACCCCCGATTCCGACAATGGCCGGAACGTCCATCATCTTGCCTGGACCGGTATGTTCCTCCGCCCCCTTGCTCAGCGCGTGGGCAAGCGCCTTGTCCGCATCGACAACCCGCCACCCCATCGAAGCGGCGCAGGGCCCATGTTCTTCGACAAAGCTGTGGGCGTGGCTGCCGGGTTCGTTGTTGATGACGTAGGTGATGTCACCCTGCTGCCAAAGCTCGATATCCTTGGTCTTGTGAGTTGCGACGCGGGCGTAACCCATGCGGTCAAAGAGGGTGCGAAGGGTCTCCGGCTCGGGATGGGCAAATTCGACGAACTCAAACCCATCTGTCCCGGCCGGGTTTTCCGGGCTAATGGTGGCTTTGGGGGCATCATGCGGGAAGGGTCCCATTGCGATCTCCTGTCAAATGCGCCCCGGCAGCTGGGACAGACCATAACATCATACCGCGCAAAGCTTGCGCTTTACGCGCATCCTTGGGAGAAGTATTGGCATATTGCGCCCGCTTCCCGCACATAATAGCAAAATTGCAAGGTTTTCCCGCATGCCACTTGATGCCACCGACATCCGGTTGCTGTCCCTCTTGCAAAGAGATGCCCAGCTGACCGCCCAACAGTTGGGAGAGGCGCTGAACCTGTCATCAAGCCAGGCAGGACGTCGTCGCCAAAGGCTGGAGGCTGAAGGATATGTGACCCAATACGCCGCCCGTTTGGACCCTGGTCGGCTTGGCCTGACGGTTCAGGCCTTTATCCAGGTCCAGCTTGGGACCCACGGCGCCGAGAATGCCCGCAGTTTTGCCAGGCTCATCGATACGAGGCCCGAGTTTGTCAGCGCCTGGACTATGACCGGTGAGGCGGACTACCTCTTACGCAGCTGGACAGCCGATCTTGGCGCACTCAACCGGCTGATCCACGAGATCATTCTGGCACACCCCGCCGTGGCCCGCGTACAAAGCCAGATTGTCATGGAGCAGCTCAAGATTGACGCACCCCTCCCGCTTTGAGCGGCTTGGAGACGATTTATCGGGATAGAGTCTAACCAAGGTCACAGGCCCGGATTGCCAACGCTCCTTTGGGTTGCGAAGCTAGGTCATGGAAAGCTTTCTCATTCAGGCAACGCTTTATCTTGGGGCGGCGGTCGTCGCCGTGCCCCTGGCCGCCCGGCTGGGGCTGGGGTCGGTTCTGGGCTACCTATTGGCCGGGGTCGTCATCGGTTTTATCCCTGCTTTCGGCTCGGACACCGAGGATCTTCGCCACTTTGCCGAATTCGGCGTGGTCATGATGCTGTTCCTAATCGGGCTGGAACTGGAACCACGCGCCCTTTGGGACATGCGTGACCGGTTGATCGGCCTTGGCGGCCTGCAGATTAGCATGACAACCGCCGCGATCATGGTGGGTGCGATGGCCTTTGGGCTCACTTGGGAACCTGCACTTGCAGTCGGGTTGATCTTTGCCCTGTCCTCGACCGCGATCGTCCTACAAACCCTTTCAGAGAAGGGGTTGATGCAGACCCCCGGTGGGCGGTCGACCTTCTCGGTCCTGCTGACCCAGGACATCGCGGTTATCCCGATGCTCGCCCTTCTGCCACTTCTTGCGCTGGCACCAGCGGGCGGCGCGGACCATGCCGAAGGGGCGGACGGCGCCCATGGCACGGCCCTGAGCCTTGTTGAAGGGCTGCCCGGTTGGGGTGTCACGCTCGTCACCCTTGGAGCGGTGGCGGCAGTAATCTTGACCGGTATCTACCTGACCCGGCCAGTGTTCCGCTATATCCACCATGCCCACCTGCGCGAGATGTATACGGCACTTGCCCTGCTTGTCGTTGCAGCCGTCGCGGTGCTGATGGGGCTGGTTGGCCTGTCACCCGCCCTTGGCACCTTTCTGGCCGGTGTGGTTCTGGCAAACTCCGAATTCCGGCACGAGTTGGAAAGCGATCTGCAACCCTTCAAAGGGCTGCTGCTGGGACTGTTCTTCATTACCGTTGGGGCGGGGATCAATTTTCACGTCCTCCTGACGGCCCCCCTGACCATCATCGGGCTGACGCTTGGGGTTATCGCGATAAAGGGCGTAATCCTTTACATTCTGGCCCTCGCGTTCCGGCTGCGGGGGCGTGACCGCTGGCTTTTTACCCTTGGGTTGGCCCAGGCCGGCGAATTCGGCTTTGTCCTTGTATCCTTTTCCCTGCAACAGAATGTCCTGGGTGAAAGCCTGTCAGAACGGCTCTTGCTGATCGTGGCCCTGTCTATGCTGGTCACGCCCCTCTTGTTCATCCTGTTTGAATGGCTGGGTCGCAACAGCGGGCGCAGCGAGGACCTGCCCCCCGACACGATAGACAGGCACGGCCCTGTGATCATTGCGGGCATCGGCCGCTTTGGCCAAGTGGTGAACCGACTGGTGCAAAGTGCAGGTGTCTCAACCGTGGTGCTGGACCACAACATGGATACGATCGAGACGATGCGCAAATTCGGGACAAGCGGCTTTTTCGGCGATCCGACCCGTCCCGACATTCTGCATGCCGCCGGGATCGACACTGCCGAAATCCTCGTCATCGCCCTCGATGATCCAAAGGCCGCGATCCAGTTAACGAACTACGCTCGCAAGGTCCGCCCCGACATCCACATCGTCGCCCGCGCCTACGACCGGGTCCACACCTACGAGCTGTATCAGGCCGGCGCCAACGACATCGTCCGCGAAATGTTCGATTCCTCGTTGCGCGCCGGGCGCTATGTGCTGGAGAACCTCGGGCTGAGCCAGTTCGAGGCCGCCGAGGCGGAAATGACCTTCTATCACGGCGACCGGGCCTCGGTCCGGGAACTGGCGGAACTGTGGAAACCGGGGGTCCCGGTGGCCAACAATCCCGAATATGTCGCCCGCGCACGCCAGTTGAACAAGGCGCTGGAAACTGCCCTGGTTCAACATCTGAACCCGGGTCGGGACACTGCTGGGGGCCACGATCGCGACCCAGACCGCGACCCAGACCGCGACCCAAAGGACAGCACTCCCGAAAAGGGCACCAGCTATCAGGTCAAATGGCGCGAGCCTTAGCCGCCACTAACCCCGGCTTCGGCAAAGGTAGACATCCCGGAATGACAGGCGACTGCCGCCTGAAGGATGCCGATGGCCAGCGCGGCCCCCGATCCTTCGCCAAGGCGCAGCCCGAGGTCCAGCAACGGGGCCTTGTCCAGCGCATCAAGCAACCTTGGGTGCGCCGCTTCGGCGCTGACGTGCCCAGCGACCGCATGGTCCAGCGCACCCGGCACCGCCCGCTCCAGCACCAGCGCTGCGGCGCAGCAGATAAAACCGTCGAGGATCACCGGAATACGATGCGCCCGGGCCGCCGCGATGGCCCCGGCCATGGCGGCAATCTCGCGCCCGCCAAGGCAGCGCAGAACCTCCAGCGGATCAGACAGGCGCTCAGCATGAAGGGCGAGACCGGCCTGAACAACTTCGGTCTTGCGGGCAAGCCCTGCGTCATCGACCCCGGTGCCGCGCCCGGTCCAGTCGCCCGCGGCACCTCCACACAAGGCCGCCGCGATGGCCGCCGCGACCGTGGTGTTGCCGATCCCCATTTCGCCTGTCACCACGAGATCGGCCTTCGGGTCAACCGCCGACCAGCCGGTCGCAAGGGCCGATACAACCTCGGCCTCGGACATCGCGGGGGCGGCTGTGAAATCTGCCGTCGGCTGATCCAGCGACAGGGCATGGACCGACATCCGCGCACCAAAGGTCCGGGCCAACTGGTTGATGGCCGCCCCGCCATGTTCAAAATTGAGTACCATCTGCGCCGTCACCTCGGCCGGAAAGGCCGAGACGCCCTGCGCGGTCACCCCGTGGTTGCCCGCAAAGATCAGGATCTGCGGGGCCACAAGGGTCGGACGGTCCGTGCCGCGCCAGCCCGCATACCAGATCGCCAGATCCTCCAACCGGCCAAGGGCAGCGGGCGGCTTGGTCAGCTGGCCGTTGCGGGCTGCCGCCCCGGCAAGAGCCTCGGCATTGGCGGAAGGGGCGGCCAACAGGGCCTCGCGAAAATCGGAAAGGGAAGAGAAAGGGGCGGTCATCGTCGTCCTCGTTGCAACTTATCAACCTTCTGTCTAACACTCGGGTCAGCAGGCGAAAGGGCGGATTGACCGTGACAGCGACCAAAGACGACATCATCGCGGCCATCGACGTGCCAGCGGCGCTTGGCCTGCTGAGCCGTCTGCCCGTGCCTGTCGACGGGGACGCCGCCACCGCCCGGGGCGCGCGCGCCGCCTGGGCCTGGCCTGTCGCCGGCCTGATCATCGCGGGGCTCGCCGGGGCGGTTGGAACGCTGGCCCTTTGGCTGGGTGTCCCCCCCGGTCTGGCTGCTGCCCTTGTTCTGACCACCCAGATCGTCGTGACGGGGGCCATGCATGAAGACGGGCTGGCCGACAGCGCCGACGGGCTTTGGGGTGGTTGGAGTGTCGAACGGCGGCTCGAGATCATGAAGGACAGCCGCATCGGGGCTTACGGGGTCATCGCCCTTGTGCTGGGGTTGCTGATCCGCTGGCAGGCACTGACCCTGATCGCGGATCATGGTGCCCTTTGGCCGGCCCTTCTGGCCCTTGGGGCCGGTAGCCGGGCGGCGATGGTTGTGGTGATGGGCACGGTACCGCCTGCCCGACCCTCGGGGCTAAGCCGCAACGTCGGCCAGCCTCCTGCCCCGACCATCTGGTTGGCTGTTGCTATCGCCGTTGTGGCGGGGGCATTGACGCTAGGGTCCGCGACCGTTGTGGTCGCCATCGTCGTGGGGCTGATCGGGCTGGTCTGGGCCCGCATCGCCAAGGCCAAGATCGGCGGGCAAACCGGCGACATCCTTGGATCGACACAAAACCTGACCGAGATCGCAGGGCTTTTGACCCTGTCAGCCCTTTGGGGATTAGGCTAGGGCGGCATGCGTACAAGCGCGCATTTTGGCAGCCCTCAGCAGGTCATCGCCTTGGCAAAGGACGACCGGTCGACATGAGGCCCGAGGTCGCGCATCGCTAGGGTCGCGCCGTCAAAGGTTACCCCCAGAACGCGGGCCCAATCGGCGCTGGCGACGATTATTTCGATTTTCCCAAGGCACTCCCGCAGGCCACCGGCAATGTCGGCCTCTCCGATCCGGTGGTTGGTGACCCCCGGCAGGGCCGCCACCTCAACCAGAGCGCCGTCGTCATACCGCCAGACCCGCAGGGTGCGGGCCAGATGGGGACGGTCGACATAGGCAACCTCGACCCGGCCATCGCCATCCAGATCGGCGGCACCGACCGGGGCGAGCCAGCGGTAGCGTTGGCCAATAAAGGGGGTTGCGGCCATCAGGCTGCCATCGGCGCTGTATATCGCCAAACGGGCGCCAAGGGACTGATCGGACTCGACGACCATCGCATCAAACGCACCGTCCAGATCGACGTCGACGAGGCGCGGGGCCACATCCTCGAACACGCGCGAAGGCGGCAGGGTCAGCGTCACGACCTGCCCGCTTTCGGCCCCGGTCAGGGCCAAGGCACCCCATTCCACCGCATCGCCCAAGACGGCGTGGTCATAGCGGGTGGTGGGGTCCAGATAGCGGGCTTCGGCCAAACCTTCGGCCTGCGCAGTAGCCAGGCCAAGACCAAGACCAAGATCGGCCAGGCAGGCCCAAAGGCCTGCCAAAAGGCGCATCAGATCTGCTTTTCGGGCATCTGAACGACAAGACCGTCCAGCGCGTCAGAAACCTTGAGCTGGCAGGTCAGGCGCGACCGGGCGGCGTCAGGCTCAAAGGCAAAATCCAGCATGTCCTCTTCCATGGCGTCCTTGGCGGGCAGCTTTTCCACCCAGTCAGGGGCAACATAGACATGGCAGGTCGAGCAGGCGCAGGCGCCGCCGCAATCGGCCTCGATGCCCGGAATGCCGTTGTCCCGGGCGCCTTCCATGACGGTCAGGCCATTGGGGACGTCGATGACATGCTCTTTGCCGCCAAACTCGATATACGTGATCTTGGCCATAGGACGGGCCTCTCCAAAGCTGCTGTTGTTCGGCTTCGTATGTAGTGTGAGCGGGCGGCGGCGACCAGCCCAAGAATTGGCTGATTGCCCGGGGGTGTGGAAGTTGGGCGACACCGTCGGGTCACAACACCGCGCAAACATGATTGGCCTTGGTGATTGTGCAGTTTTCATCCTAGAAACCTCCAAAATGATAGGCAGGTCGCACAGTCCTTGAGCAGAACATTCCTACCCTGCGCAGCCTTTCTCGGGCTGGCTTTGGCAGGCTGCACGCCGCAGCCGGTGGATGTGGACGTGGTCCCGGCCTTTATCTCGGCCGAGATCGAAAGCCGTGAAGACGGCCGCTGCTTTGGCCGCGACATCACCCCCGCCGTGATCCAGACCGTGACAGCCCAGGTTCTGGACCGTCCCGCCGTTCTGGCCGAAGATGGCGCGGTCGTGACCCCAGCCGCCTACCGATCAGTCATCCGACAAGAGATTGCGCGGGAACGTCAGGAAGTCGCGTTTGAGACCCTCTGCCCCCCCGCATACACAGAGGAATTCGTCTCAACCCTCCAGCGAGCGCTAAAGGCACGTGGCTATTACATGGGCGATATTACAGGCCACCTCGACGTCCAGACGGGGCGGGCCGTGCAGGATTTCCAACGCGGCAAAGGGCCTGACAGCCCACTTTTGTGGATCGGATCGGCCCGCGAACTCGGAATTGTCAGCCTGACTGCCGAACAGCTCGCCACTCTGTAGACCAGAGGTGATGGACCTGACATGAAAAAGGCGCCCGCGTGGGGCGCCTTTATTATCTTTAGGTCCGGCCCGCTGCTTATTGGCCGTCCAGCACCAGTGCCACGAAACGGGGATCGCCACCCCGACGCACCAGCAGCAGCAACGACCGCCGGCCAGCTTCGGTTGCCTCGTCGATCCGGGCTGTAAAGTCATCGACCGAAGCGACCGGCTGCTGCCCGGCCTCGGTGATCACGTCGCCGGCCATAAGACCCTTGGCCTCGGCATCGGACAGGGGTTCGACAGCTGTGACGACCAGTCCGGCTTCCTCTGTGATGTCGTACTCGGCAGCAAGGTCATCGGTGATTTCCGACAGGGTAAGGCCGAGCATCTCGGTCATTTCGGGCTCGGGTGCGGGGGCCACCTCTTCCGAGGCAGGAACAACGCTTTCGGCGTCCTCACGACGTCCCAGCGTGACGGTCAGGGTGGTCATCTCGCCATTGCGCAGCACCTCGACGACGACGGCCTTGCCGACGGGCGCGTTGCCGACCATGCGGACCAGGTCCCGGGTATCGGGCACGTCTTGCCCGTCAAAGGTCAGAATGACATCACCCGACAAGACCCCGGCATCTTCCGCTGGACCGGGGGGCACATCCGTGACCATCGCGCCCGCCGAAGAGGTCAATCCAACGATCGCCTCGACCATGTCGGGGGTAATGTCCTGGATGCGAACGCCAAGCCAGCCGCGTCGGGTTTCCCCAAACTCTCTTAACTGGTCCACAACATTGCTCACGACCGACGATGACATGGCAAAGCCGATGCCGATCGAGCCGCCATTGGGCGACAGGATCGCGGTGTTCACGCCGATCACCTCACCGCTCATATTGAACAGGGGTCCACCCGAGTTTCCACGGTTGATGGCCGCGTCGGTCTGGATGTAGTCGTCGTATGTCCCAGAAAGCGCCCGGTTGCGGGCGGAAACGATGCCGGCAGAGACTGAGAAGCCCTGTCCAAGGGGGTTGCCCATGGCCATCACCCAATCGCCCACCCTGGAACCCGTAGCATTGCTGTCGCCAAAAGCTACGAAAGGCAGGTCCGTCGCGTCGACCTTGAGCAGAGCGATGTCGGTATTCGGGTCTGTTCCGATCAGTTCTGCCGGCAATTCGCCGCCCAAAAAGAACTCGATCAGGATTTCATCCGCCCCTTCAATGACGTGGTTGTTGGTCACGATATAGCCATCGCTCGAGATCACGAAACCCGATCCCAGAGCCGAGGACCGGCGCGGTGCGTTGGGGCCGCGATCCTGGAAATCCCGAAAGAAGTCCTCGAACGGCGACCCCTCGGGCGCCTGTCCCTGGGGGCCGGTCGCTGCGGCAATCGTGGTCGAGGTGGTGATGTTGACGACCGCCGGGCTGACCATTTCGGCAAGCGCAGCAAAGCTCAGCGGCCGTCCATCCTCCATCACATCGGGCGGCAGAGCTTCTTGCGCTGGCGCAGGCAGAGCCTGCGACAAGGCAAGCGCCGCCCCAAGGGCCAGCGGAGCCCAGAGGCGTGCCCCCCAGGAAGAGGTCGACATCTCAATTGATTGCGCGGCGGCCCGAGCGGGCGAATTGGTTCTTGCGGCCTGTGTGTTCACTGGGGGGCTCCCTTTGCGACGAATCCGGGGTCACCCTGCAAGGTGACCGTTTGGTGACAGACTGTACCTAGGACGCGCGCAACACAACGCAAAGCCTTTTACAATTGTCTCAAGAGGCCGTGATAAGCCATTTTCGTCTACACCATCTTAGGCTCACGATCCCTATTGCAAATTCCGGCCCGACCCGGATAACGATAGGACATCAGGTTCGGGAGATCCCGGGGCCAACTGCGCATCGCGCAGTCGGAACCGGAGCCGAAGGAGCATCCGCCCCGGTAAACTCTCAGGCGCAAGGGACCGTATCTGATAACGAGACTCTGGAGAGTGACCTTGGCCTTTCGTGGCCCGGGGTCCGCCGAAGGGATAACGATCTCAGGCGTCCCCATGGGACAAGGACAGAGGGGGCATCGTGGGTCGGACTGGAGCAGTCCAGGCCAGGGGATGCCCGGCTTTTCGAAGCCGACGGAACGGGGATGAGACATAGATGACGGAACTTCTGCAACTGGGACTTCACGCACTGCACCTGGAGCTGGGGGCCCGAATGGTCCCCTTCGCCGGGTACGAGATGCCGGTCCAGTATCCGATGGGGGTCATGGCAGAGCATCAGCATTGCCGGGCCTCGGCCGGGCTTTTTGATGTCAGCCACATGGGCCAGGTCATCCTGCGACCCAAAGGGACCCTCTCCGAAACCGCCCTCGCCCTTGAAGCGCTGATGCCGATTGATGTGCTTGGCCTGCCCGAAGGACGGCAGCGCTACGGGCTATTTACCAATGACAGCGGCGGGATCCTTGATGACCTGATGGCCGCCAATCGGGGCGATCACCTGTTCGTGGTGGTCAACGCCGCCTGCAAGACCGCCGATGTCGCCCATATGACGGCCCATTTGTCCGCCACGACCGAGGTGGAGGCCGTGACCGGCCGGGCCCTTCTGGCCCTGCAGGGACCAAAGGCAGAGGCGGCGCTGGCCCGGCTGGTGCCTGCCGTCATGGCCATGCGGTTCATGGATGTGATCACCGCCGAAACCCTTTTTGGACCCCTTTGGATCTCGCGGTCGGGATACACGGGGGAGGACGGTTTTGAAATCTCTGTGCCCGACGGCGGGGCGCGCGGGTTGGCCGATGCGCTTTTGGCGATGGAAGAGGTCGCCGCCATCGGGCTCGGCGCACGCGATTCGCTTCGGCTTGAGGCCGGGCTGTGCCTTTACGGCCATGACATCGACACCGACACCACGCCCGTCGAGGCAGGCCTGACCTGGGCGATCCAGAAAACCCGGCGCAGTGGCGGCGGACGTGCGGGCGGTTTTCCCGGTGCCGCACGGATCCTGAACGAACTGGCCTCCGGCCCCGGTCGGCTGCGGGTTGGCCTGCGGCCCGAAGGCAAGGCGCCGATGCGCGAGGGCACCGCCCTTTTCGATGGCAACCGCCAGGTCGGACAGGTGACCTCGGGCGGGTTCGGCCCGTCGGTGGGCCAGCCGATCGCCATGGGCTATGTCCTTGCCGACAAGGGCGAAATCGGCACCAGCCTGACCGGCGATGTGCGCGGCAAGCGCCTGCCTGTCACCGTTTGCCCCCTTCCCTTCCACCCCACATCCTACAAGCGCTGAGGAGCGTCCCCATGAAGTACACCGAAGATCACGAATGGCTGCGTATCGAAGATGACCTGATCGTCGTCGGCATCACAGAACATGCGGCAACACAGCTGGGCGACATCGTCTTCGTCGAATTGCCCGAAGTCGAAACCATGATCGCCAAGGGCGACGAGGTCGTCGTCATCGAAAGCGTCAAGGCCGCTTCCGACATCCTGGCCCCGGTCGATGGCGAGATCGTAGAGGTCAACGACGCGCTTGGCGACAAGCCGGGCCTCGTCAACGAGGACCCGACCGGCGAGGCCTGGTTCTTCAAGGTCAAGGTCGACGATCTGAGCGTGCTCGATAGCTACATGGACGAAGACGAATACCAGGACCTGATCAGCTGACGGCCCGTCGGCAAAGTCTTCGCGAAGACTTTGCCGACGCCTCCGATCACACGCGCGGAATTTTCGCGAAAATTCCGATCTGCCAGAGGATAGCGCATGACCTTTACACCGACCGACTACGACACCTATGACTTTGCCAACCGTCGCCACATCGGCCCTTCCCCGTCCGAGATGGCCGAGATGCTCAAGGTTATCGGCGTGCCGGACCTCGACACCCTGATCGCTCAGACCGTCCCTCAGGACATCCGCCAGTCAGAGGCTTTGACCTGGCCTGCCATGACCGAGCATCACCTGCTGGAACGCATGCGCAAGGTCGCCGGTCGGAACCGGGTCATGACCTCGCTCATCGGCCAAGGCTACCACGGAACGGTGACCCCGCCCGCGATCCAACGCAACATCCTTGAAAATCCGGCCTGGTACACGGCCTATACCCCCTATCAGCCCGAGATTGCCCAAGGCCGGCTCGAGGCCTTGTTGAACTATCAGACCATGGTGGCCGACCTGACCGGTCTGCCCGTCGCCAATGCCTCGCTTCTGGATGAGGCGACCGCAGCGGCAGAGGCGATGACGATGGCGCACCGGACCGCCAAGTCCAAGGCCACCGGGTTCTTCGTGGACCGCAACTGCCATCCCCAAACCATCGCCGTCACCAAGACCCGCGCCGCCCCTTTGCACATTGAGATCATCGTCGGGGACCCCGCCGAACTGGAGCCGGCTGCCGTCTTTGGCGCCATCTTCCAGTATCCCGGCACCTATGGCCATGTCGTGGACTACACCGACCAGATCGCGGCGCTGACGGCAGCCCGCGCCATCTCTATCGTCGCCACGGACCTTCTGGCGCTGACCATGCTCAAGGAGCCGGGCGCGATGGGCGCCGACATCGCGGTGGGATCGTCCCAGCGTTTTGGGGTGCCCATGGGTTACGGCGGGCCGCATGCCGCCTTCATGTCCTGCACGGACGCCCTGAAGCGGGCGATGCCAGGGCGGATCGTCGGCGTGTCGATCGACGCCCGCGGCAACACCGCCTACCGCCTGTCCCTGCAAACCCGCGAACAGCACATCCGCCGCGAGAAGGCCACGTCGAACGTCTGCACCGCGCAGGCCCTTTTGGCCGTCATGGCCTCATTCTACGCTGTATTCCACGGCCCCGAAGGTCTGCGCGCCATCGCCGAGCAGGTCCATTTCCGCACCAACCGCCTGGCCAAGGCGCTGCGGGCGGCAGGGGCCAAGGTCTCGCCCAGGGCCTTCTTTGACACCATCACCGTCGAGGTCGGCGTCGGTCAGGCCGGTATCCTTGCCGCCGCCCGCGCCGAGGGCATCAACCTGCGCAAGATCGGCGGGGACCGTGTCGGCATCACGCTCGATGAAACCACAGACGAGCAGGTGCTTTTGCGGGTTCTGCGCACCTTTGGCATCCAGATCGCACCACCCCATCGCGGCACCCTTGGGTTTCCCCAGTCGATGCTGCGCACGTCCGACTACCTGACCCACCCGGTCTTTCACATGAACCGCGCCGAATCCGAGATGATGCGCTATATGCGCCGTCTGTCAGACCGCGATCTGGCCCTTGACCGGGCAATGATCCCGCTTGGCTCCTGCACGATGAAGCTGAACGCCGCGGCCGAAATGATGCCGCTGACCTGGCCCGAATTCGGGGCCCTGCATCCCTTTGCCCCTGTCGATCAGGCGGCGGGCTACGCTGAGGCCATTGGCGATCTGTCCGAGAAACTGTGCGAAATCACCGGCTATGACGCCATGTCCATGCAGCCCAACTCCGGGGCGCAGGGCGAATATGCCGGCCTTTTGACCATCCAGGCCTACCACCGGTCCCGTGGCGACGGTCACCGCGACATCTGCCTGATCCCGGTTTCGGCCCATGGCACCAACCCTGCCTCGGCCCAGATGGCCGGGATGAAGGTGGTGGTGGTCAAATCCGCACCGAATGGCGATGTCGATCTGGACGACTTCCGCGACAAGGCGATGGCGGCGGGTGACAATCTTGCCGCCTGCATGATCACCTACCCCTCCACCCATGGAGTGTTTGAGGAAACCGTCCGCGATATCTGCAAGATCACCCATGAACACGGTGGTCAGGTCTATCTGGACGGGGCCAACCTCAACGCCATGGTCGGGCTGGTCAAACCCGGTGAGATCGGGTCGGACGTCAGCCACCTGAACCTGCACAAGACCTTTGCAATTCCCCATGGGGGCGGAGGTCCGGGCATGGGTCCGATCGGGGTCAAGGCGCATCTGGCCCCCTATCTGCCCGGCCATCCCCAAACCGGCGGGGCCGAAGGGCCTGTATCGGCAGCACCCTATGGATCGGCCTCGATCCTGCTGATCTCATGGGCCTATTGCCTGATGATGGGCGGGGCCGGACTGACCCAGGCGACCAAGGTCGCGATCCTGAACGCCAACTACATTGCCGCCCGCCTCAAGGGGGAATACGAGGTCCTGTTCATGGGCAACAAAGGCCGGGTCGCACACGAGTGCATTCTGGACACCCGCCCCTTCGCCGACCATGGCATCACCGTGGACGACGTGGCCAAGCGGCTGATCGACAACGGCTTTCATGCCCCAACGATGAGCTGGCCGGTCTCTGGCACCTTGATGGTCGAGCCCACCGAAAGCGAGACCAAGGCCGAGATCGACCGCTTTATCACCGCCCTCCTCGCCATCCGGGCCGAGGTGCGCGACGTGGAGAACGGGATAATCAGCGCCTCTGACAGCCCGCTGCACCATGCCCCCCACACGGTCGAGGACCTGATCGCCGACTGGGACCGGAAGTATCCCCGCGAACAGGGCTGCTTTCCCCCCGGCGCATTCCGGGTCGACAAGTACTGGCCGCCGGTGGGTCGGGTTGACAACGTCTTTGGCGACCGCAACCTGATCTGCACCTGTCCGCCTCTGGACAGCTACATGGAGGCCGGGGAATGACCGGTCTTGACCCCAACGGCGCATGGCTGGGCCGGGTCGACAGGCCGGGCATCGGCCCCAGCCTTGTGACCCTTCGCGACGGGCGGGTGATCGACATCACCAGTGCCGCCACACCGACCGTCAGTGACCTGCTCGATCTGACGGATCCGGCTGGATACGTCCGACGTGCTGAAGGCACAGACATCGGGGCAGAGGGCGATCTGGGCAGCGATGCCCTGCCCCTGCTGGCCCCTTGCGATCTGCAGGCAGTCAAGGCCTGCGGGGTGACCTTTGCAGGCTCCATGGTCGAGCGTGTGATCGAGGAGCGCGCAGCAGGCGACCCGGACAAGGCCGCCGACATCCGCGCCCGTGTGGGCGCGGCCATCGGCGATAGTCTTGCCGACATCGTGCCCGGCAGCGACGGGGCGGCAAAGGTCAAGGCGGCGCTGATCGCGGAAGGGCTGTGGTCGCAATACCTAGAGGTCGGGATCGGGCCGGATGCAGAGGTCTTTACCAAGGCCCCCGTCCTGTCCTCGGTCGGGGATGGGGCAATGGTCGGCCTGCATCCGATCTCAAAGTGGAACAACCCCGAACCAGAGGTTGTTCTGGCGGTCAATGCCAGCGGCACCATCTGCGGGGCGACGCTGGGCAACGATGTGAACCTTCGGGACGTTGAGGGCCGGTCGGCCCTTCTGCTTGGCAAGGCCAAGGACAACAACGCCTCTTGCGCGATTGGACCAATGATACGGCTGTTTGACGAGGACTTTACCCTCGACACGGTGCGGGGGCTGGAGCTGTCGTTGACGGTGACGGGGCCAGAGGGCTTCACCCTGCATGGGGCGTCCCGCATGGCCGCGATCAGCCGGGATCCGGCAGATCTGGTGGCCCAGACCATCGGGGCGCATCACCAGTATCCCGACGGGTTCATGCTGTTCCTGGGGACCCTCTTTGCCCCGACCCAAGACCGGTTTGCCCCCGGCGCCGGGTTCACCCATGCCGTCGGCGACGTGGTGACAATCTCTTGTCCCGAGCTGGGGGCGTTGACCAACACCGTCGCCCTGTCGCCCGACTGCCCACGGTGGGAGTTTGGCATCCGGGCCTTTATGGCGAACCTCGCTGGGCGCGGGCTTATCGCGGGTTGATCAGCGACTGATGCGCCAGTCGGCCAGGTTTGGTCGTAAAGACCTGGGCCCGTCTCGACGGGCCTGGGTGGGTGTTACTTGATCAAGTGGACTGTGGCAGGCCTATCTGCTCACCCTTTGACTGCGGCTGAGAAGCTGCCCGTAACTCGGCAATCAACCGGATCCAACCTTGGGCAAAGCCATCAGCTTCGGCGGCGGCCAGGACCCGGCGTTCCCGGGCAAAGCCAGGTAGATCCGGCTGGACAAAGGCCTCGACCAAGGCGCGCTTCCAGGCTGGCAGGCTGCCGCCAGCGACTGGCCTCGCGCCCCCGGCGATATGATCGGCCAAACCATCCACGCCCGACACGATCAGCCTCCGGCCAGCGGCACGAGCCTCAAGGGCGGCGAGGCCATAGCCTTCCCAGCGCGATGGCATCACCAGCACATCGATGGATGACATCGCCTCGACCGGGTCAACATGCCCATGGAAGGTGATGCGATCATCGCCCTGAGCGAGTGCTTCCAAAGCCTCCCTTTCCGGACCCTCACCAAACAGATCCAGCCGGGTGTCCATTTCAGGCAAGGCAACAAAGGCCTCAATCAATGTGTCGAAGCCCTTTTGCTTGTCCAGTCGACCGATGGCCCCCATCCGGACCGGGGACCCGGCGACTGGCGCATCCATTTCCAGGAACGGTGTCACGTTGACCGCAGAGGGTATCACCTCAAGGCTCTCTGCCGGGACAAAGTCTTGCGAGACAAGCCAGCGGCCCTGCGCCCCGCTAACGGCAACGACCTTGTCAAACCGCGCGTAGGCAGTGCGCAAAAGGGTGGCGAACCGGCGACGATTCTGAACCTCTGACGCGACAAAGGCTTCGGTGAAGTTGTGTTCAACATGCAGGATCGGAAGGTTACCATAAGTTGCCTGCAAGGCGATAATGCGCGGAAGCATCCGCCAACTGATCGTCAGGTGCGATACGATGATGTCGGCCTTGATCCTTCTGAAAGACAGGGCGTTGCGTCGCATGATGTGAACCTCGTGACGACCGTTCGCAGTCATCTCGGGGTGAGCAATGATATGGTCCAGTACGCGCATAACACCATCAGGCGCGGTATCGTCGATCAGGTGTACAATGCGGGGACGGGTCATATCTGGTGCTCCGAAATCGGGTCAGGCGTGGTCACGCTGCATGCGGCAAAGGCTTGGGACTGGCTCAACATGGCAAAACCAAAGGTGAGTGGCCGCCGGGATGCACGTTTTGTACGCCCAAGGGGCCACGATTGGACTGACATCGCGACAGGATGAAAGGCGCCGCGATCGACGCTGACGATCGCGTTGTCCGTCAATGTCTGTCCCTGAACTGCCCACAGGGCGCAGGGCATCGTTTCCGAAGCCTTGAAACCGGGCCCAAAGACCGGGCCGAATGGAGCAATTCGAATCATAAAAAAGGTCCGGTTTAAAAAATCAGCGGCAGAAAAGCATTCGTCGTAGGGGTCGGGGAATGGCCGGAGCAGCCAGCGCGGCAAAGGCCATCGCCGAACCACGGCGGAAAGGGAATAGAAACGAAGCCGGGCTCAGCACCAAACCGGCCACCGCAAGGCGGAAAGCGCTGAAACCAGGACTGTCGAGGCGAAGGGCGCGATGGGCGAGATAGCGCAGATGCTGCGCCTCTGCCCGTGCAGTGGGCTGGGCACCGTAGCGGCGGGCCGATGTCAGCACACTTTTGCGGCCAGCCCGCAGGGCGTTCGGATCGTAGGCGCAGCCGGTCGGTTTGGTCCGATACCACACCAAAAACTCGTCTATACCGATGACATTGGCGCCTTCTCCACACAGTCGGACCAGCCACTCAAGATCCCCACTCTGAACGATGCGGGGGTTAAAGCCTCCGGTCTCGATGAACAGCTCGCGGCGCAGTGCGATGTTGGACATAGTGTAGACCGGGTTTTCTCCCAAAAGCTGCTCGATCCCAAGCGGCCCTTTGGCAATGCGGGACGTTACTCCGGCACGGTCGGTCCGGTTTCGGAAAAAGGCGACGCGGGCATAGGCCCCATCAACGTCAGGGTCCGCCATCGCCTTGTCCAAGCTGGCCAGCTTGGTCTTGACCCAGATGTCATCGGCGTCACAAAAGGCAACGATCTCGCCCCGCGCGAGCCGGGCGGCACCAAAGTTGCGGGCCTCGCCGGGGCTTTTTCCAGGGTTGGTCGCAAGGCTGATCCGCGGATCCGTTGCCGCAGCCGCCACGACCAGCGCCCGGGTCGCGTCGGTAGATCCACCATCAACACAGATCGCTTCCCAACTTTTGCAGGTCTGGGCGCGTAGTGCGTCAAGGGTGGCCTTTAGCGTCGCTTCGGCGTTTTGGCAGGGTATGATGATGGAAAAGCGAGGCATGGCTTCAGGCCTCCCGAACAAGCAGAGACAATGACGCAGAGAAGGCGTCCGAGACGGCCACCAGATATTCGCAGGGTGCCGTCAAAGGGGTTGTTCGAAGGTCGATTTCCATTTCCGTACCAATTCAGGGTTGTAAAGAACCTAGGCAGACACGCGCACGGCGTCTCAACCCCCTCGGACGAGGACCATGGCTCTTTGTTCCCTTTCGATATCCGAACGGATACTTTGAGGGCCTCGCGGTAGGGAAATTTGTTCAAAACAAGGCGGCTTTACCGTTCGCGCAGCAGACTGCCGGCGGCGACGCTCGCTCTGACACGAGATCTAGCGCGCCTCGGACAAGGCCGGTTTGGCCACCGCAGGCCAGGCGGGCTGCGTGACCAAAGGCACATTCTAGTTGATGCGGCCGTCATCAAAGAATTTGTTGGCCGCTTGACCACTCGCCAAGTCGTTGGCTTCGCAAAAATTACACCAGATGGTCGATCGCTACGGATTATTGGCCCGTTCGCGATCCTGAACTAGCGATCCAACTTGGCCCTCAGGGCCGTTTCTGTTGCTTTCCAAATCGGGCCGATTGCCCCGATATGAGCGTCAAGAGCATGTTCCGCCTTGGCCGCCCGCTCGAGGCTAACCAGGGCTTCGCGCAGGGCGGCGGCCCCGAAGGTCGCGGCGCTGCCGGCGCTGTTGTGCGCACGCTCCGCAATCGCGAACCGTACTTCCTGCTCAATCGTGGGGACGGCAAGCGAGCCAAGCAGCCAGTCAACCAATTCTTCGCCCTCATCCAGGAAGCGGGGAAGCAGGAGTTCGATCCCTGCCTGGCCCAGGCTGTCTTGGGCCGATGCGAACTGATCAAGGTCCAGTATCTGACCAACAGCCGATCGAGGCGATTGGACAAGGGTACGCGCCCGCGGGCTTTCGGTCCTGCCAAGTATCCTGCGCAGGGCCACCCGATCCAGCGGCTTGGCCAGAGCATCGGTCATACCATCGGCCAGGAACCCTTCGACGTCCTCGGGCAACACGTTTGCGGTCAGGACCACGATCGGCGCATCGCGCGAGGCCCCCAGACCCGACCGGATCGCGGCAGTCGCCTGACGGCCGTCCATCCTAGGCATGCTGATATCCATCAGGATGAGGTCAAACGGATGCGACGCGGCGAGACGGACACCTTCGGCCCCATCGACGGCTTCGGTCACCCGGTGGCCGTCACTTTGCAGCATCTCACGCGCAACTGCGCGGTTGATCGGGTTGTCCTCGACGACCAGCACATCACGAGGTGTGACGGAAGTGGCGGGTGCCTCAACCCCCAAACGGATCGCGAACTGTTCATTGGGTTTTTGGGTGGTGACAAGGGGAAAACGAACCCAAAACAGGCTCCCTTCTCCGGGGTTGCTTTCAGCGCCCATTTCGCCGCCCAAAGCGGTCACGATCCGGCGGGCGATGCCCAAACCAAGGCCGGTCCCGCCGCTTTTGCGGCTATAGGACACGTCGCGGGTCTCAAAGTCCTCGAAGATGCGTTCGATGTCGTCCTCCGGAATGCCGATCCCGGTGTCGATCACGCGGACTTCCGTCATCGCTTCCTCTCCGCGCGTGAAAAGAACTTCGCATTCAAGCGAGATCCGCCCATTGTCAGTAAACTTGATGGCGTTACCGATCAGGTTCAAAAGCACTTGGCCAATCCGCACCGGATCGGTTGAGACCCAGGCCAAAGGCGGCCCCAACCAGGACAATTCCAATCGGTTTCCTGCGGCTTCAGCGGCCCCCCTTTGGGTATCGACAATGTCCTGCACCAAGGACGAAAAATTGACGGGAACCTTCTCGATCGCCATTTTGCCGGCGTCCAGGCGGGAAATGTCGAGAACATCGTTGACGTGGTGCAGCAACAGCCGGCTGGACAGGTCCATATCTTCGAGAAACCGCGCCTGTCGTTCGTCAAGTCTGGTTTCGCGTAGCAACGACAAGTTGCCCATGATGCCATTCAACGGTGTCCGGATTTCATGGCTCATCACAGCCAGAAAACCGGCCTTGGCCTTTTCCCCGGCAAGAGCCCGGTCACGGGCCATGACCAGCTCGGCCTCGGCCTTCACCCGGTGCGAAATGTCACGCAAGAAGGCGATGAAGATCTCTCCGCTTGCGGTATCTGCTGACTGGATGGCGAGTTCGACCGGGAAAACTTCGCCGTTGGCTCGGCGCGCCTCGAGCTGGACACGACCGTGGCCAACAACCCGCTTCTCGCCCGAGGTCCGCATCCGTTTCATACCGGCGGCATGGCCCGCCTGATGATGAGCGGGCACAATCAGCTCGCCCACAAACTCCCCGATCGCATCCTTGGCGTCGTAGCCAAAAATGACTTCTGCAGCGCTGTTGAATTGCGTTATTCTGCCATCCGCATCCGCGACGATGACCGCATCAAGGGCCGTGTCGATCACAGTTCGCATGCGACTGCTGGCTTCCTCAAGATCCCGGCGTTGCCGTTCACTGGTCGCGCTGAGCCCAATGAAATAAAGGGCCAAAAGCGCCAGAACCCCCAAAAGAATTGCCGTCACAGTCGCCAACTGAATCAAGGTCGCGGCCACCTGTTCGCGGCGCTCGTCCGAGGCGACGGCAAATACCCTCAAACCGCTTACGGACAGATCCCGCACGCGCGGACGGGCCTCGTCATAGCGCGCAATCAACTCTGGCGCGGCTGCGTGCAGTTCCGCGTCTGATCCGTCGATCAGCGGAACACTGTCGTCCAAAAAGACCTGCAAATCGGCAAGGGCTGATGCGGCATAGGGATTGGCGCGAAGGTTCTCATATAGCGAGCCTTTCCGGATTGTTGAAATCCGGCTGTAGAACACATCGAACTTGACCCGCAGGTCTCGCAGCAAGACCGGGTTCGGTGCCGGTTCTTCCACGATCTGGTCGATGACCGGCCCTAGCTCCAGAAACTCGACCTCGGTTTGCGACAAGCTCCACTGCACGTTGTCCGACCGCGCCGCCCCAAGAAGCCTGAGGTCCGAAACGACACTTTGTCCAAGAATACCGATGATCAACGCGGCCACGAGCAAGACCCCCGCGAGGATCGGCACGGCACGACGACCAAACGCGTTGCGTAGATCCAAACGCCTCATCCTGGCCCCCCATGCGCTGGGTTTTAATGGATTTTTTCGCGAGGACTTTATCCTATTTCAGGACCTCAATTCGGTCGAGTTGCCAGATGCTTTGGGAATAGACGACTTCGCTCTTGTAGGCGGCGTTGCTGTCATAAGGATAGACGATCCAAAGCGGCCCTTTGTCGCGCACGGACATGATCGCTCCATTCTGGCTGTAGGCCAGGATGGGCCCCCCCTCGACAGCATCCGAAACCGGAATATCGACAGCATAGTCGTTGATCGCCGTCGCCCGAAGTGTGCCCTCTTCAATGCCAAGCGCTGCCGCTAGGTCTGCAAGCTCCAGTCCGCTGAATTCTTGCGGCCCATCGGTCCAGACGGTTGTGGTGACAAAGGTGGTGACAGGCATGGCTTGCAACATGGCCAAGTCAAACACGGCGGTGTCTTCGTTGTTTGTGATGCTGATGGCGCCCGAGATAGTCAGGACAACCTCACCTGCTGGGACAGGGAGATCGTCCAGGATCTGCGCCGCGAGTGGTGTTGCAAGGCCTGCACAAAGAAAGGCAACCTTGATGGAACGAAAAACATAGAACACCTTGAACCTCCGGAATTGAACTTCGAGTGGTAGTGCCATGATCTTTGGAATATAACAAAAAGGTCAATAGGGTATCCTTTATATCCTTTCGGATAGCCGATCTGACGGGATCGGAACCATCCAGCCAGACCCAATGGCCGCAGGCCCTTCCGGGCAAGAGACAGGCCGACGACCCCGAGAGCGGTGCATCGCACGGCCACCAGCGGCTCAATCACGGCGACTTCGAGCGTGAGGTTGTTCGATATGCGACCTAAAGTGGGTTCGGAGTCGCCCAAAAAAGGGCCCCGATTTTTCCCGGCGAGGCGGATTGGACAGCGCCCATTAAATTCAAAGCCCATAAGAAAGCAAGGACTGACGACTGACGACTGACGTCCAGACAAACGCTTGAAAACACCTTATTCATATGCGTCTGCAACCAACACGGGCAATATTCCGCCCGGCTTTCCTGGGCTGTAAAGCGGCGCCCCGAGTGATGCTCGCATAAACAACAACAATCCTTTAGGATATACGCGAAACTCCTTTGCGCCTTGGTTTTGCCTCACGGTTATGACTAAGCAGCAAAGAGCGAACGATCATAGGAGAAGAGTTCATGCGCATCCTGATCGCCGACGACCACGACCTGTTGCGGGACACCCTCGTGATGTATCTTGAAGGGTCGGGCGACTTTCAAATCCGCACGGCCAGCACATATGCCCAGGCCCGCGACATGATCTCGACCGAAGAGCGGTTCGACCTCGTCCTGCTGGACTTCAATATGCCTGGCATGCAGGGCATTGCCACATTGCGTGAAGCAATGGCATTGGATGGTGGGCAGCGTGTCGCCCTCATTTCGGGCGAGGCGTCCCGCGAGATTGCCGAAGAGGCACTTGAGATTGGTGCGGCGGGGTTCGTTCCCAAGACACTGCCTGCGAAATCCCTCGTCAATGCTGTCCGCTTCATGGCCATGGGGGAACAATACGCTCCGATCGATTTCATGACTGCCGCGCACCAAGTGGAATCAAACCCACTTGCCGACAAGCTTTCCCAACGCGAGTTGCAGGTTCTCAAGGGCCTGACCGAGGGCAAGTCCAACAAGGAGATCGCCCGCGACCTCGACTTGCAGGAACCGACGGTCAAGCTGCACGTCAAGACGCTTTATCGCAAGGTGGGGGCCGCCAACCGCACGCAGGCCGCCCTGATCGCCCGCGAAGCCGGCCTTTTCTGATCTGACCTGCCGATCCAACGGCAGAATAAACGTTTGTCTGAGCAGAGTTGACGTCCTCCCAATCCCGGCCGGACCTTGTCATCCTGGGCATCCACGCCCGCGAGCTGCAGAACGACCAGCGCTGATCTAATCCGCAGGACCGATGGACAGGGACAAAGGCTCCAGCCCGTCAATCCCGCCTTCCAGACGGTCGCCCGGCAGGACTGGGCCCACGCCCGCTGGCGTTCCCGTCATGATCAGGTCGCCGGGGCGCAGATGATAAAAGCCGGACAGATGCGAGATGATTTCGGGCACCGACCAGATCAGCTCTGACAGGGTGGCGTCCTGTTTGACCTCACCATTGAGGGTCAGCCAGATGCGCTGAGGCCCGATCTCGCCCAGGGCCTCAACCGGGCTGAGGGGGCCAAAAACGGCGCTGTTCTCAACATCCTTGCCCAGATCCCAGGGCCGCTGATGCGCCCGCTCGGACAGTTGCAGGTCGCGCCGGGTCATATCCAGACCGCAGCCATAGGCGATGACAGCGGACATGGCATCGTTCACGGATACCTTGAAGGCAGGCGCACCGATCGCCACGACAAGCTCCATTTCGTAGTGATAGTTCGTCGTGCCGGGGGGATAGGGTTTCGTTTCCCCGCTCAGAACCGTGGCCGTCGCGGATTTGGTAAAATAGAACGGCTTTTCCCGGTCGACCGCGATCCCCATCTCGGCGGCGTGGGCCGCATAGTTACGGCCAACACAGAAGATGCGTCCGACAGGATAGCCCGCCGCAAGGCCGGGCAAAACGGGGGTCGGGGTGGCGGCAAAAAGCAGATCGGTCATGGGTTTGGGTCCTTGCATGGCTGGCGCCATCTGACCCGCCACGCGGCGCGTCGTCAACGCCCGTCAGTTCCCCAAAATTGTCGGCAGACGCAGCCCCTTTTCCCGCGCGCAATCCACCGCCGATTGATAGCCCGCATCCGCGTGCCGCCAGACGCCCGACGCCGGGTCGTTCCACAACACCCGCTCAAGCCGGCGAGCAGCCGCCTCGGTCCCGTCGGCCACGATGACCACACCGGCATGCTGGGAAAAGCCCATGCCAACCCCGCCCCCGTGGTGCAAGGACACCCAGGTCGCCCCCGAGGCCGTGTTAACAAGCGCGTTCAACAACGGCCAGTCCGACACCGCGTCAGAGCCATCAAGCATCGCTTCGGTCTCGCGGTTGGGGCTGGCGACGGAACCGGCGTCCAGATGGTCGCGCCCGATGACGATGGGGGCAGACAACTCGCCGCTGGCCACCATCTCGTTGAACATGAGGCCCGCGCGGTGCCGTTCATCCAGCCCGATCCAGCAGATCCGGGCTGGCAGGCCCTGAAACGCGATCCGGTCCTGCGCCATGTCCAGCCAGCGATGCAGATGGTCATTGTTGGGAAACAGCCGCTTCATGGCGGCGTCGGTCTTGTAGATATCCTCGGGGTCGCCGGACAGGGCCACCCAGCGGAACGGGCCGATCCCCTTGCAGAACAGCGGGCGGATATAGGCGGGCACGAAACCGGGGAAATCGAAGGCCGTCGTTAGCCCTTCGTCCTGTGCCACCTGCCGGATGTTGTTCCCGTAATCCAGCGTCGGGACGCCCGCGTTCCAGAAATCAACCATCGCGGCCACATGGCGCTTCATGCTGGCGCGTGCGGCAGCCTCAACCTCGGCCGGGGCGGTCTCTTGCCGGGCGCGCCAGTCGGCGAGGCCCCAGCCTTGCGGCAGGTAGCCATGCAGCGGGTCGTGGGCCGAAGTCTGGTCGGTGACCATATCGGGGCGCAGACCACCAGCCTGCATCCGCTCTACCAGTGCCGGAAAAACGTCGGCGGCGTTACCGACAAGGCCGACTGACTTTGCCTCGCCCTTGGCGGTCCAGTCCGCGATCAGGGCCAACGCTTCGTCCAGTGTCTGAGCTTTGGCATCCAGGTATCTGGTTCTCATCCGAAAATCGATCCGGGTCTCATCGCATTCGACGGCCAGGCAGCAGGCCCCCGCCATGACAGCGGCAAGAGGCTGTGCCCCGCCCATACCGCCAAGACCGGCGGTCAGAATCCAGCGGCCCGTCAGATCGCCGCCGTAGTGCTGACGCCCGGCTTCTGCGAATGTCTCATAGGTCCCCTGCACGATGCCCTGCGTCCCGATGTAGATCCACGACCCGGCGGTCATCTGGCCGTACATCATCAGCCCCTTGCGATCCAAGGCGTTGAAATGATCCCAGGTCGCCCAGTGCGGCACGAGGTTTGAATTGGCAATCATCACGCGGGGGGCGTCTGTATGGGTGCGCACGACGGCAACGGGGCGGCCCGACTGGACAACAAGGGTCTCATCATCCTCAAGGTCCGTCAGGGTCGCGACGATGCAGTCAAAGTCGGACCAGCTGCGCGCCGCCCGCCCGATCCCGCCATAGACCACGAGTTCGTGGGGGTTCTCGGCCACATCGGGGTGGAGGTTGTTCATCAGCATCCGCACAGCGGCCTCGGTCTGCCAGCTTTTGGCTGTGCGCTCTGTACCAGTGGCGGGATAGACGTCGCGGGTGTTCTTGCGGTCAAGCATCGGGGTTCTCCGAAAGAGGGGCAGAGGCGTTGGAAATAGCGCCGGACCGGGCCAGCCGGTCGAGGCGAAGCAGGGCATCGGTCAGGACGGTTCGGAGGCGGCCAGCCTTCACCGGGTCCAGATCCCAGGGGGCGGATTCGTCCGTCAGGTAGGCCCTTTGGGACAGCTCCATCTGGATGGCATGAACACCGGCACCGGGCCGCCCGTAGTGCCGGGTGGTCCAGCCGCCCTTGAACCGACCGTTAAGGACGGTCGAGCGCATGGAGGCCAGTAAAGGGGCCATCACCGCATCCGTCACGGCAACAGAGCAGCTATGCCCATCGTTTGTGCCAACATTAAAAACCGGCAGCAGCCCCTTGAACAAAAACGGTATATTTGATCGGATGGAGTGGCAGTCATAAAGAACCGCCACACCGTACCGGTCGCGGACCCGGTCGATCTGCTCGGCCAAGGCGGCATGATATGGCGTATGATAAAGGGCCCGCCGCTCGGCCACCTCGTCCGCGTCCGGTGCCTGTCCGGGCTGCCAGAGCGGCGCGCCGTCGAAATCTGTTTCAGGGCAAAGACCGGTCGTATTCTGGCCCGGGTAGAGCGAGCTTCCCGAAGGATCCCGATTGGCATCAATGACATAGCGATGGACGTTCGAGCGGACGATTGTCGCGCCGGGCAACAGTCCATCATGGAGCGGCCCGATGTGCCAGTCAGTATCGGCCAGCGCCTGACCGATCGGGGTCAGCCGATCCGCCATGCCTTCGGGTAGCCATGTCCCGCCGTGGGGCTGGCCAAGGATGATGGGGCCATCGCCCCGGATCACATCGAATGGCGTCATGCTCTGCCCTCCGGTCCAGACAGGCTTGGCAAGGGCAGGCCAGAGGCGCGGGTCAGGGCGCCGCCGCCCACCAATTCCGCCGCTGTCGCGATATCCGGGGCGAGGTAGCGGTCATCGCCCATCGGCGGCACCTCTTGGCGCAGCCGTGCGATCACCGCCTGCAACGGCCCGCTGGTCGTGAGCGGGGCGCGGAACGCGATGCCCTGTGCGGCACAAAGCGCCTCCACCCCTAGGATGACGTTGAGGTTGGCTACCATCGGACCCAGCCGCCGCGCACCATGGGCGGCCATGCTCACATGGTCCTCTTGGTTGGCGCTGGTGGGGGTGGAATCCGTCACAGTTGGGTGCGCCAGATGTTTGTTTTCGCTCATCAATGCTGCTGTCGTCACCTCAGCGATCATCAGGCCAGAGTTCAGGCCCGGATGTAGCGTCAGAAAGGGCGGCAGATCGAACGACAGGGTCGGGTCGACCATCAAGGCCACCCGCCGCTGAGCAATGGCGCCAATCTCGGACAGGGCCAACGCCATCATGTCGGCGGCAAAGCCCACCGGTTCAGCGTGAAAGTTGCCACCCGACACGATCAGACCAGCCTCGGACAGGACCAGAGGGTTGTCGGTGGCGGCATTGGCCTCGACCTCCAACGTCCGGGCAGCCATGCGCAGGACATCCATCGCCGCCCCCGTCACCTGCGGCTGACAGCGGATGCAATAGGGGTCCTGAACCCGCGTATCCCCGTCACGGTGGCTTTCCCGAATGACAGAACCGTCGAGCAAGGCGCGCAAGAAACCCGCCGCCTCGATCTGGCCTGCATGTCCGCGCAGGGCATGGATCTCGGGTTGCAGAGGTGCCGTCGATCCCATGATGGCATCGGTCGACAGGGCTGAGATAACAAGGGCGGATTGCGCGGCAGACCAGCCGTCAAAGAGGCCCGCCAGCGCGAAGGCCGTGCAGAACTGGGTGCCGTTGATGAAGGCCAACCCTTCTTTCGGACCTAGGGCGATCGGCGCCAGCCCGACCTTCGCCAGTGCCTTGGCCCCCGGAAGAACCTCGCCCCCGACCTCGGCCTCGCCCTCCCCGATGATGACGGCGGTCATATGGGCGAGCGGGGCAAGGTCCCCCGACGCCCCGACCGATCCCTGGGACGGCACCACCGGCGTGACACCCCGGGCCAGCATTTGTTCCAGCATCTCGATCAGCGCCCAGCGCACGCCCGACGCGCCGCGCCCAAGGCTCAGCAGCTTGAGGGCCATCATCAACCGTGTGTGCCGGGTCGAAATGGCGGGGCCCACCCCGCAACAATGCGACAGGATCAGGTTGCGCTGAAGCGCTGCGGTGTCGCCCGGCGCGATGCGCAAGTAGGCCAGTTTGCCGAAACCGGTATTCACCCCGTAGACCGGATCGTCCCCGGCTGCGGCGCGGGCAATCGCCTCTGCCGCGGCCTCGACCCCGGGCCGGGCTGACCGGTCAAGGGTGACGGCGGTATCCTCCTGCCAGATCCGTGCCAATTGGGCGAGGGTCGTCGCACCGGGGGTGAGGGTCAGGGTCAAAGGGCACCTCCGACGATGCGTTGATGAAGCGGATTGAAACCGATGCGGTAGGCCAGTTCGGCGGGATGATCACAGTCCCAGACAGCCAGATCGGCCCGAAGGCCGGGGGCAAGCTGCCCCCTGTCGGCCAGGCCGAGCGCCCGTGCCGCATTTCGGGTCACCCCGGCCAAGGCCTCTTCAGGCGTCAGGCGGAACAGGGTGCTGGCCATGTTCATCGCCAAGAGCAGCGAGGACATCGGCGAGGACCCGGGGTTCATGTCAGTCGCCACGGCCATGGGCACGCCATGTTGGCGCAGCAAGGCGACCGGCGGGGCCTGCGTTTCGCGCAACGTATAGTAGGCGCCGGGCAGGATGACGGCGACGGTTCCAGCAGCCGCCATCGCGGCCACCCCGGTCTCATCCAGATATTCGAGGTGATCGGCCGAAAGCGCCCCGTGCCGCGCCGCAAGCGCAGCACCACCAAGGTTTGACAACTGCTCTGCATGAAGCTTGACCGGCAGGCCCAGTACCGACGCCACCGCGAACAGCCGTTCGATTTGGGCGGGTGAAAAGGCGATCCCCTCGCAGAACCCGTCAACAGCGTCCACCACCCCTTCGGCATGGGCGGCGTAAAGCGCGGGCACGCAGACCTCGTCCAGATAGGCATCCGCCCGGCCCTTGTAGTCGGGCGGGATGGCGTGGGCCCCAAGGAATGAGGTCCGCACCGTCACATCCCGCATTTCGCCCAGCCTTCGGGCGGCGCGCAGCATCCGCAGTTCGGTTTCCAGATCAAGCCCGTAGCCCGATTTAACCTCGACCGTCGCCACCCCTTCGGCCAAGGCGGCGTCAAGACGCGGCAGGGCGCTGGCGACAAGGTCATCAAGGCTGGCGGCGCGGGTGGCGGTGACGGTGGACAGGATGCCGCCGCCAGCGCGGGCGACCTCTTCATAGCTGGCCCCGTTCAGGCGCATTTCAAATTCAGCAGCCCGGTTGCCGCCATGCACCAGATGGGTGTGGCAATCGATTAGCGCAGGCGTCACCAGCCGCCCCCCAAGGGACCGGTCTGGCAGGCCGGCACGGTCGGCGGGCAAGTCATCGCGCGGACCGATCCAGACAATGCGATCCCCGTCGATCACTAGGGCCGCATCAGGCACCAATCCGTAGGGCTGATCCTCACCGCACATGGTGGCAACCTGACAATCCAGCAGAATATGGGCGGTATGAGGCACGGCCAACCTTTGCAGAATGGGAGTGGACGAGTCGTCTTGTATGCAAGTATAGATATTATGTCTATACATAATGAGGTTCGAATGATCTTCGCAAAACAGGCCCTTTTGCCCCAAGGCTGGGCGCAGGATGTGCGCATCACCCTGTCGACGGGTCATATCGCCTCGGTTCAGGCGGGCAGCGTGGCAGAGCCGGGGGATACCCGCGTCGCGGCCCTGCTACCCGCCCTGTCGAACCTGCATTCCCATGCCTTTCAAAGGGCCATGGCCGGCATGACCGAGCATCGGGCGAGTGGGCCGGACAGCTTCTGGACCTGGCGCAGGCTGATGTACCGCTTTCTCGACCGGCTGACCCCAGAGCAGATCGAGGCCATCGCCGCGCTGGTGTTCATGGAGATGCAGGAGGCAGGCTTTGCCGGAGTGGGAGAGTTTCATTACGTCCACCACCAGCCCGGCGGCCGTCCCTATGATGACCCGGCAGAGCTGTCGGTGCGGATCTTTGCCGCCGCCCGAAAGACCGGGATCGGGCTGACCCATCTGCCGGTCTTTTATGCCTATGGCGGTGCGGGGGCGCAGCCCTTGTCGGGGGGGCAGCAAAGGTTTGGCAGCACGGTTGACAGCTTTGGCCCCCTCTTCACCGCCATCCGTGATGCCGCCGGCGATATGCCCTTTGACACCACTCTGGGGCTTGCCCCCCATTCGCTGCGGGCCGTGACGCCTGCCACCCTGGCCGAAGTGTTGCCCCTTGGCGTCGGTGGCCCGATCCACATGCACCTTGCCGAACAGCAACAGGAGGTGACCGAGATCGTCGATTGGCTGGGGGCGCGTCCTGTGGAATGGATCCTCGACAATGCGCCGGTCGGCCCCGATTGGTGCGGCATCCACGTCACCCATATGACCGACGCCGAAATCACCGGCCTTGCCAAAAGCGGGGCGGTCGCAGGGCTTTGCCCGATCACCGAAGGCAACCTTGGCGACGGGATCTTTGCCGGGCCGGACTGGCTGTTGACGGGTGGCGCGTTCGGGATCGGCTCTGACAGCAACGTCAGGATCGCGTTGGGGGAAGAGTTGCGCCAGCTTGAATACAGCCAGCGCCTGCGCGACCGGGCCCGCAATGTGATGATCCTTGGCGAAGGCTCTGTCGGCCAGACCCTGTATGAACGGGCGGCACGGGGCACGGCACAGGCCCTTGGTCGGGATGCCGGACGGATTGCCGTGGGGGCGCTGGCCGATCTTGTGGCGCTGGACACCGATCACCCTGCCCTTGCCGGTCTGCGCCCCGGCCAGCTTCTGGACGGGTTGATCTTTGCCGCCGGTGACGGGACGGTCACGGACCTCTGGTCAGCCGGACGCCATCAGGTCAAAGAGGGGCGACACATCGCCCGCGACGCCATCCTGCGCGACTGGCGAAACATTATCGGCCCGCTCAGAGAGGCGCTATGACACCCGACGTGACCGCTCCGTCCAGAACCACCTATCGCGATGTGCGCGCAGCGATCCTGTCGCGGATCACCGACGGGACCTGGGGGGCTGGCACTATTCTGCCCTCCGAGATGGAGCTGGCCGAGGCCTTTGGCTGCGCCCGCGCCACCGTCAACCGGGCCATGCGCGAGATCGAAGAGATGGGGCTGGTCGAACGCAAGCGCAAGTCGGGCACGCGGGTTCGGGCGGCGCCGGTGCGGCAGGCAAGGTTCGAGATCCCGCTTGTCGGCGACGAAATCGCGGCAAACGGGGGCACCTACCGATATGCGCTGGTCAGCACCGCCACCCTGCCCGCTCCGGACTGGCTGCGCGGTCGCATGGGCCTTGGCGCTGGCGACAGGGTCGTTCATGTCACGGCAATGCACTATGCCGACGGCGCGCCACACCAGTTTGAAGACCGCTGGATCAACGCGACCGCCCTGCCCGAGGTTCTGGAGGCCTCATTTGACAAGCAAGGCCCAACCGAGTGGCTGATCGCCGCTGTTCCCTATTCCGAGGTCGAAATTGGCCTGATGGCCGTCGCTGCCGAAGGCCCATTGTGCGACCACCTTGGCCATGCCCCCGGCGCGCCGGTATTCCGGGTCGAGCGGACGACATGGTGGCAGGGGCAAGCCATCACCCATGTCCGTCTGAACCACGCGCCAGGCTACCGGATGACCACCCGGTACTAGGCCGCCCAAGACCGGGTGGCCTTGACCCTCTGGCGGGACAACGTGTGATCTACACAATGGCGCGGTATCAAGGCAGACTTGGTCCAACCTCCGATCAGGTCCTGGACCGTCAGCCTTTGGACATCACTCAGGGTCAAACAGCTCGGGCCGTGACCGCTTCAGCGGGACAAGGAAGCTGACCAACTGGCGCAGGTGTTTGCGCAGGGCCGCGACTGCCCGTTCTTCGTCTCGGGCCTCCAAGGCCTCAAGGACCGCCCAATGCTCGCCCAGGGTAGCAAGGACGCGGCCCCTTTCCGGCAGGATCTGCTGCCGGGCCCGCCCGACATGGCCCCATGAGATTTCGGCAATCTCTGTCAGGCGGGGATAACCGGTGTAGGACAACAAAAGCCCATGAAACTCAGAATCCATTTGGTAGAACCCGGCGTCGTCGCCATCGGCCACCAGCGCCTCCTGAACCCTCAGGTTCCGGCGCAGTTCGACGAGTTGGGCGTCTGTGACCTGGGGGGCGAGTTCTCTTATCGCGGCGACTTCGATAGCTTCGCGGATGAACGCGCTTTCCTTGATTTCGGCAATCGAGAAGCGGGCCGCATAGGTCCCTGCCTGCGGCACGACCCTGACAAGGCGTTCATTTGCCAGTCGGCTGATCGCCTCGGAAACAGGCGAGCGCGACACGCCGAGGGCCTCGCAAATTTCCCCCTTTCGGAGAAGCGCCCCGGGCGGGTAAACAAGTTCTATAATCGCCGCTCGCAAGGAGAGATAGGTCCGTTGAGACAGCGAACCGGAAAACATATCCAAAGACTTTAACCGATGCACCATTGGACCTTGCTCAATATGTTTACCAACCCTTAACATACTAATATGTTAGCAAGAGGGATGCTAGAGTCAAGCAAGCTACACGCCATAAGGACGCCAACATGGATGAGACACGCCTAGATTGTATCAGGCTGCACCCCAATGACAACGTCGTTGTTGCATTGGCCGATTTGCCTGCCGGGGCGACCCTGGCGACTGAGGGCCTGACCCTGACCGCCGCCGTCCCCCGCGGTCACAAAATCGCGACGCAGGCGATCGAATCAGGCGAAAATGTCATCCGCTACGGCCAGATCATCGGCATGGCGACAAGTGCCATCGCGCCGGGCGACCATATCCACAGCCACAACCTTGGCATGGGCCCTCACAGCCAGGACTATGCCCATGCCACTGCCAACACCGCCCTGCCCCCGGTGACAGAGGTTCGGACCTTTGACGGCTACCACAGGGCCGACGGGACGGTTGGCACCCGAAACTATCTGGGCATCCTGACAAGCGTGAACTGTTCGGGCAGCGTTGCCCGCTTTATCGCCGAGGCCGCCGAAAAGTCGGACTGGCTGGCCAGGTTTGAGAATGTCGACGGGGTTGTCCCCATCGTGCATGGCACCGGATGCGGCATGTCAGGCAATGACGAAGGCTATGACACCCTGTTCCGCACCCTCTCGGGATATGCCCGCAACCCCAACTTTGGCGGCATCCTGCTGGTGGGACTGGGCTGCGAGGTCATGCAGATCCCCGACCTGATCGGGGCGGGCCGGATGCGGGCGGACGGCAATTTCCGCTACATGACGATCCAGCAGACGGGCGGCACACGGGCTACAATCGAAAGGGGTCTTTCGGTCCTGAAGGAAATGGGCGAGGTCGCCAACAAGGTCAGCCGCGCCCCCGCCCCCCTCAGCCACCTGTCGGTCGGCCTGCAATGCGGCGGGTCGGACGGCTATTCGGGCATCACCGCCAACCCGGCCCTTGGTCATGCCTCGGACTTGCTGGTCCAGCACGGCGCGATCACCATCCTGTCTGAAACGCCCGAGATCTATGGGGCCGAACACCTGCTCACCCGCCGCGCCGTCAGCCCCGAGGTCGGGGAAAAGCTCATCGAGCGGATCAAGTGGTGGGAAGACTACACCGCCAGCAATGGCGGCAAGATGGACAACAACCCCTCCCCCGGCAACAAGCGGGGCGGGCTGACCACCATCCTGGAAAAGTCACTTGGCGCCGTTGCCAAGGGGGGCACCGCCCCCCTGTCGGGCGTCTACAAGTTCGCCGAACCGATCACGAAGCCCGGCTTTGCCTATATGGACAGCCCCGGCTACGACCCCTGCTCGGTCACCGGCCAGATCGCCTCGGGCGCCAATCTGGTCTGCTTTACCACCGGTCGGGGATCGGTGTCGGGGTACAAGCCGACGCCCTGCGTCAAGCTTGCCACCAACTCGGAAATGTATGCCCGGATGTCGGAGGATATGGACATCAACTGCGGTGACATCATCACCGAAGGCGTCAGTGTGGCCGAAAAGGGCCGCGAGATATTCGAGATGTTCATCGCTGTCGCCTCGGGTCAGCAGACCAAGAGCGAAGAGCTAGGCTTTGGCGGGGCAGAGTTCGTGCCCTGGCAGATGGGCGCAGTGATGTAAGAACAGACGACCGGGGGATATCACCCCCGGTCATTTGGCCCCGGTCATTTGGCTCCGGTCATTTGGCTCCGGTCACTTCCTACCAGTCAGTCGCCCGGTCAGTTTCCGGTCAGCGCCCGGTCAAGGTGGACGTAGCCACCATCGACGAAATGCCATTGCCCCGTCGTGTGGCCGGATCGGGGGGACAGCAGGAACAACACGCTATCGGCCATTTCCGCAGGCGTCGTCATGCGCTGGCCCAAGGGGATGGTCCGGGTGATCGCCGCCTCCTTTGCGGCTGGGTCCGGGAACGTGGCCAGCCAATCGGCGTACATCGGCGTCATCACCTCGGCCGGGATCACAGCGTTGACGCGAACGCCGTCGGGCGCAAAGGCCGCCGCCCATTCCCGCGTCAGCCCCAGAAGCCCCGCCTTGGCCGCCACATAGGCCGAGGTTCCGCCCTGCCCGGTCAGGGCCGTCTTCGACGCTACGTTGACGATGGCCCCCCGGCTGTCACGCAGGGCCTGTTGGGTCAGGTGGACAAGGGTATAGGCCGGCACCAGATTGACGTTGAGAGAGGCCCGAAAGGCCGCAGGCCCCGCGTCCAGGTCCACCCCGTCATTGCGACCGGCGTTGTTGACCAGCCCGTCAATGCGGCCATGCCTCTCCATGACCGAACGGATCGCGGCGGCGCAGGCGGCGTCATCCCCCAGCTCCAGCGTGATCCAATCCGCCTCCGGGACCATGCCCCGCCGATACCCTGACCGGTCAAGGACGACGGGCACCGCCCCTTCGGCCAAAAGGCCTGTGACGATCGCCGCACCGATCCCCGATGCCCCACCGGTGACAAGGATCACCCGTCCGCCCAATTCCAGATCCATGTCGTCGTCCCCTTGGTAAACCTAAGTCTGGCTGCAGGTCAGACCGGCAGCGCATAGACCCTTTGGGCATTCCTGTGCCCGATAGCGGCCTGTTCGTCCGGGGACAGTTTCGACAGGATCGCCTCGGTCGCGTCCAGCCAGGCAGGCAGGCCTCCGCCCAGATTGACAACCGGCCAGTCGCTGCCCCAGACCACCCGGTCAGGGCCAAAGGCCTCAAGCACCTGATCGACATAGGGTCCAATCGCGGTGGCCGGGTCCTTGTCAGGGCCGCAATAGGCCATGATGCCCGACAGCTTGCAGGCCACATGCGGCAGGGCTGCCACCTCAAGCAGGTTGCGCCGCCACAGGTCGAACCCGTCGCCTGCGATGTCCGGCACGCCGCAATGATCAAGGACAAGCTGCTGGTCGGGACAGGCCTCGGCCAGCGCCTTGGCCAGTGGCAACTGGCGGGCGAGGAAGTTCATGTCGAACACCTTTCCCGCCGCACCGATCTTGCGGACATTGGCGCGAAAGACCTCGGGCTGGGACACGTCGTCCGTCGTCTCGTGCAGGATGCGGCGGAAGCCGACGGTGCCAAGTTCGCAGGCCTCTTCGACCCAGTTCTCAAAACCCTCGTCATACTCAGGACGGCAGGCGACGATCTGGCCCAGAAGGCCCGAACCGGGTGTCATGAGCGAATGGACAAACCGGGCCTCGTCCCGGTACTGCCCTTCGGCCACGTCGACCTCCATAAAGATAAAGCCCTTGATCCGCCCTCCCGCCAGCGCCTTGGCATCGGCCAGCGTATAATCGCCCGAGGCAAGGGCGGGGACGTTTCCCGTCCACTCATAGGTGAACCGGTCGCGGTGGATCATGTGCAGGTGGGTATCGATCAGTTCCATGCCAGGGCCTCCCTCTGCGTTAGACGTTGGCCCAGCCGCCGTCGATGACATGGGCGATGCCGGTGGTGTAGGACGACTCGTCACTCGCCAGATACAGGACCAGCGCCGCGATCTCTTCGGGTTGGCCGATGCGCCCTATGGGCTGGCGGGCGATAAAGGCTTTGCGGGCGGCCTCATAGTCACCCGTTGCGGTCAGGCGGCCTTCAAGGCTGGGGCTTTCGACGGTGGCCGGGCAGATGCAGTTGCAGCGGATCCCCTGCCCGATGAAATCAGCGGCGATGGATTTGGTCATGCCGACAACGCCCGCCTTCGTCGCGCCGTAGACGAACCGGTTGGGCGCCGCGATCACCGATGAGGCGACAGAGGACATGTTGATGATCGACCCACCTCCAGCTTCGATCATGCCGGGTAGGAACGTCCGGCACATCCGGTACATGGCAGTCATGTTCAGGTCCATGCTGAAGGCCCACTGATCCTCGTCACAGTCGAGGATCGTGCCGTGGGCCACGAAACCCGCGCAGTTGAACAGGATGGAAGGGGCCGGAAGGGCTGCCTGCGCCTCGGCGATGCTGGCGGGGTCCATGACGTCGAGCCGCATGGTGCAGATGCCGGGAATGCCCTCAAGCTCGTCCAGCGCGGCCATGTTGATGTCCGTAGCCAGAACCTCTGCCCCTTCGCGGGCCATGGCGATGGCGCTTGCCTTGCCGATGCCCTGCGCTGCCGCTGTCACCAATGCGGTCTTGCCGTCCAGTCGTCCCATTTGTCTTCGTCCCTTTTGCCCGGCAGGGACAATCTCCTGCCCGGTCTCCTCCGATAACAAGGCAAGCTTAGACCGGTCAAAGACGGTTGGATACCTGTCAGGCACCCCGGAGGCAGAAGAAAATCGGAACTAGCGCAGACCATCGCGGGCGATCTGTTCGGCCAGTTGGGCCATCGCCGCCCCGCGTGCCGCAGCGATCCCCGCGGGGCCCGCATCGCCCGCCATCGGAACGCTGACCCGGAAGGGCAGCGCCCGGTCCCGGCTGCTGCCATCAAGGGTTGCGACAAAGTACTGCCCCGAAAGGCGGAATTCGCCACGCGCACTGGCGATGAACTCCTCAACCCGCACCTCGACCCGCACATCGGCGTAACTGTCGAAGGGCCAGGGTTCCGACGCCACCCGCGCCCCGGTGATCGCAGCCAAGGCGCGGGTCAGTTCAAGCGTTGTGGCCCGGGTCGGGTCATCGGCCCAAAGCAAGGCGGTGGAAGAGGTCAGTGCCCCGTCCTCGGTCTCAACAAAGATCTCTTCCAGTTGGGCATAGGTCGGCAAGGTCACTTCGCGCACCTCGACCGAACGATAGGAAATGCCGACGGTCGCCAATGGCGTAACGGCCGGAACCGCGTACCGCTGGGCCGGGTCACCACAGGCGGCCAGCGACACAAGACAGGCAAGGGAAAGGGGCAGCAGCTTCATCATCTTCACCGTCCAACCAGCAGAGAGTTGGGCCGACGCTCGATTGCGCGGGCCAGAGAGGTGACCGCTTGGGCCGCCCGGGTGATTTCGTTCAGGGCCGCCCGCGCGTCGCGGATGGCAGGCGAGGTATCTTCAAAGCCCGACAACGTCGTATCCGCCTGGGCCAGAAGGGCATTGGCCCGCTCCAGCAGCGCAGGCAGTTCCTGTGCTGCCAGGGCAATCTCATCCGCCGCGGTGCGTGCGGACAACAGGGCGGCGTTGGTGTTTTCGATCGCGCCGCTGTCGCTGAGTTCGGCCAGGATACCGCGCAACTGGGCCAGAGAGGCATTCAACTCGGCCGGAAGCGCCAATGTTGCCTCGGCAGACACAAGGGTATCGGCACTTTCGATCAGGCTGGTCACGCTCGCGATCAGGCTATCAAGCTCCAGCCCCTGCGCGTCGGCGGCAACCGCGTTGATCTGCTCAACCAGCGCGGGCACTCCGGCGAGAGAGGCGTCAAGACTGGCCGCTGCAGCGGCGGCGGCATCGACCGCAGCCAGCAACCTCGCGCTGGCCTCGTCCGAATTAAGTCCGGCGACAAGCGTGCGCACTTCGGATGCGGTGCCTTCCAACTCTGCGGTCAGGCGGCCGATCTGGTCCGGCAAGGCTTGGGCGGCCTCCGACGCGAGAAGGGCGTTGGCATTCGCCGACAGGGCCGAAATCTGGGTGATCAGGTCGTTCAGCGGCAAATCATTGGCCGTGGCGGCCAAAGCCTCGACCTGTCCCAAAAGGTCTGGCACGCCTTGCAGGCTTAGCTCGATCTGCCCGCTCAGCGTGGTGGCCGCGTCAATGGCCCCCCCCAGGCGGGCGACAATGGCCTGTTCTTCAACGGTGGCCAGGATAACCCGCACTTCGGTGATGGTTGTCTCAAGCTCGGTCATGATACCCGACAGCTGGACAGGCAGACCCTGCACGCTTTCGGACCCGACCACCGCCCGGATATCGGCCAGAAGGGCGCTGATGTCACCCGGCACACGCTGGGTGTCAGCGCTACCGATCAGGACAGAGGCATTGGTCATCAGGTTGGTTGCGCTTTGCAGCAGTTCTTCGATGGGCAGGTTGTTGATCCGATCGAGGGTCCCCTGGGCCGAGGCCTGGACATCCGCGATATCGCTTGTGGTCGTCGGAATGCGAGGGAAGGGGTTATAGTCCATATCAATCGCGGCCGGCATCACGTTAAGCGGCGAGTAAAGCTGAACCTTAAGCCCCCCGGTCAACAGGCTGCCCGTCACGAGGCGGGCGCGCAGACCGTTTTCAACCTGCCCTTGCAGGAAGGCCAGTGCATCCTCTTCGTTGGTTTCCCCTTCCAGGCCCAGACGCGATGGCTGGATCGACAGGACCGTTTGCAGACGGACCCGTGTTGCACCGGCCGGGGTTGTTTCGACCACGCCATTCAGCCCGGACACTTCACCAATCCTCAGACCGTTCAGTTCAACGGCGGCCCCCGTGGTCAAGCCTGCGACGTTGCCGTCAAAGATTGCGATCAGATCCAGTTTCACGCCATCGTTGCGGTCAAACACGCTTGCCCGGGCAGAAGAGTCATCTGCGTAGACGGTAAAGACTGTTCCATTGCGCGCCAGAGGGGCGCCGGACACAAATGTGTCAAAGGTCACCCCACCCGCGATGAGGGAGGCCAGAGAATCAAAATTGACCGCAGCACCCGAGGTTCCAATCGACAAGGAAAAGCCCGAAGTGTCCCAGAAGCGGGTCGAGTCAGTGACAAGGTTGTCATAAGGGGCATAGATCACTGCCCGTGCCTCGACCGAAAAGCCATCGGAGGACACGTTGGCGGTGCCGATGCGGCCAACCTCCACACCCTTGTAAAGCATCGGGGTATTACCGGACAAAGACCCATCGCTGGAACGCAGGGTCACCGCAAGTCCCTGACGCCCATCTGCCAAAAGGGGCGGTTCGGATAATCCCTCGAAGGTGTAGGTCAGTTCGGACGGGGCTTCATCCCAGACGCCTTGCAGGTAGACACCCGACAGCACCGTATCGAGGCCGGATACCCCTTGCGTCGTGACCTCCGGGCGGACCACCCAGAACTGCGCCTCGTCATCCACATAGGCCGCGACCTTCTTGTCGAGCCGTACCTCGACCACGACCTGATCCAGCGCCTCGGTAAAGGACACGCCCTCGACAAGGCCGACGGCCACGTTGCGGAACCGCAATTCGGTCTCATTCGGCGAAATACCCGAGGCATTGTCGAAGATGATCTCGATCACCGGACCGCGATCCGTGTAGCTTTGCCAGGCGACGCCCAAGGCAATGACGAGGGCCGCGACCGGCACAAGCCAGACGACGGAAACGCGCTCCCATATGCTGCGCTTGACGGCTTTCACCTCAACGTCGGGTATACTGTCGCTCAATGGGCCATGTCCCTTCCGGCGGCTGAAATGGCCAGGTCATCCGGCCTGTCTGCTTCCTCGATCCCATCCCAGATCAGCCGGGAATCAAAGGCCTGCGCCGACAGCATCGTAAAGATGACTGACAGGGCAAAGGCGAGGCTGGCTGGGCCCGGATTGATGGTGGCAGCCACGTTCAACTGCACCAAAGACGACAGGATCGCAACGACGAAGACGTCGATCATCGACCAACGGCCAACGTATTCGACCAGTTCGTAAAGGTGCTGACGCGACGTTGCTGAAAGGGCGGTCCGGCGCTCAACCGTCAAGGCCAGAAACGCAATGCAAGCGAACTTTGCCATTGGTATCAGGACACTGGCGACGAGGATAACGATGGCAATCCCGATCGAGCCGTGGTGGATCAACTCAATCGCGCCGCCCACGATGGTCGCTTCGCTGGTCGACAGAAGGGTCCGGGTCGACAGCATGGGATAAAGGTTGGCAGGGACGTAGCAGATCAGGCCAACCACCCACCAGGCCCAGACCCGGCTGAGGCTGCGGTCATCCCGCGAGGCCAGACTGGCTCCGCAGCGCCCGCATTCCGTTTCGTGCCCCGGCCAGACCCTTGTGCAACGACGGCAGGCGACAAGGCCCGCATCCCGCGCTGTCAGAGCGCTCAGATGTCTGTCCCCGCTCATGCCTTGGCCTCGGGTGAGGGGAGGTTCATGATTTCTGGGTCGGTCATCGACGTGGGTTTGAACTTTGGCTCATCCTCAGGCTCGAGCGAGGACCAGATAGACCAACGGCACATAAAGTTGTCCTGCACGACTATGATGACCACCAACCCTGCGAACATCCAAAAGGCTGGGCCAAAGCCGATCAGGGCAAGATCCGCGATCTTGACCAACGCGACCGCACAGCCAAGTGCAAAGACCTCGGCCATGGACCAGGGCTGCAGGGCTTCTGACAAGCGGAACGCCTCGCGGGCGCCGGGAAATGGCGCACGGTCAAAAACGACTGGTAAAAGGACATAGACGATCAGCATCACACGGGCGAGCGGAACCACCACGATCAACGCCAGAACCGCAAGGGACAAGGGCAACAAGGGGCCGCTGGAAAATGCAAATGCCGCATCAAGCAGCGATGCATCGTTGTGAAACCCGGACCGCGAAATGGTCAGAAAGGGAAACCACAAAGCGCCCAGCACAAGAATCATGACACTCACCGACAGCATGATGATCGTCATGCCCGCCCGGCGGCGCGGGGCGATGAGGACCGCGTGACAGCGGCGGCAGACCGCCTGTTCCCCGTTGGATGGACGCTGGACCCTGTGCAGGGCGTCGCAATGGGGGCAGGCAATCAGGTTTAGCAGGTCGTCATGGTCAAGAACGGTCAAGTCAGGCTCCTGTTCAGCGTCTGACACTAGGGCTTTGACCGGGGGATGGCCATGCCTCCTCGCATTATCGTGCACAGGTTCAGGAGGTTGCCCGGCTTTCGCCCAGTCTTGCGCGGCGAGGGCCCATTAATGCAGCCAACAGCAAAATGGCACCGGCGACCGAGGCCACCATGCCCGCTGCGCTGACCGCATCGGCAAAGCCCAGCCAGAGCGGGCCGTAGCCTGCCAGCACATAGCCCAAGATAGCCGAAAGGGTGGCGAAGGCGACGCTCCACCAAACCTGCCGGACCAGGCTGTCGGTCATCAGTCGGGCCGCAGCTGGCGGGCAGATGAACATCGCGATCACGATGATTGACCCCACCGCGTCAAAGGCCGCGACGGCCGCCACGGCCGCCGTGATCACCAGCCCGAACCCAAGGGCCGAGGCAGGCAGCCCCAGCGTCCGGGCAAAACCCTCGTCAAAGGTCGTCAGGGTCAGAGGTCGCCAGAACACCCATGTCAGCACCGAAATAACCAGCGCCACGACCGCGATCCGCCCCAGTTCAGGCGGCAAGCCAGCCAGAGCTAGCGGATCGACAAGAGAGGCCCAGCCATTGGCATCGAGCCAGATCAGGCTTTCGAGGTTGCCCATCAGCGCGTGTTCCACATCCAGATGGACGCCACTTGTGTCGGACTGCTCAAGCAACAGAACCCCGCCTGCGAAAAGCGAGGTAAAGACAACGCCCATGGCGGCCCCGGGTTCGATCCGGCCCAGCCGCTTGATCGCCTCGATCAGGATCACCGCCACAACCGCCGCCAGCCCCGCCCCGATCAGCATGGGCACCGCCGCGACGGCCCCCGTCAGCAGAAAGGCAACCACGATCCCGGGCAGGACGACATGGCTGATCGCATCCCCGATCAACGCCTGCCGCCGCAGGATCAGAAAGTTGCCCGGCAAAGCGCAGGCAATGGCGGCCAGAATACCGATCAGAATCGGCGTCAGGCTAAGCTGAACAAACTCCGCCCCCATCAGATCATCCCCTCTCGACCAAGGTGGCGGTCAAAGGCCGCGATCTGATCGGGCGTAAAGACGGCGTCGATGGCGGTCAGCCCGTCGTAGCGCCCGATCAGGGCGGTGTCTTGATGCAGGTCGCGCGCCGCTGTCCAGCGCCGCTCATCGCGGGCCGCACGGGCGGCCTCGGCAGCGCCCCGGTCTGTTGCAACGCCATCGGCCCGGATCAACCCGTCGCGTCGCAGGACGCGCAGGGTCATCGGATCATGGATCGGCTCGGCACGGGACAGCGACAAAAGGCCCTGCCGCCGATGCACCCGACCCTGAAAGTGGTGGTGCCGCAGGACAGCCGCAACGACCCCTCGCAGGGGGGCAAAGAATAGCGACACAAGAAACAGGGCCGCCGCGATCAGCACGATGATCGGCCCGGTCGGCAGGTCCGGTGCACTGGCCGACACGGCAGCCCCGGCATAGCCCGCCACGCCGCCAACACCGCCTGCGATCCAGACCAGCGCCTCTGCCCTGTCGGTCCAGAAACGGGCGGTCACTGCCGGAATGATCAAAAGTGCCACAATCAGGATCAGGCCGACAATCTTCAACCCGATCACCGTCACGCCCATGACCAGCGCCATCATCGCCAGATCGGTGCGCCGCACGTCAACGCCCACGGCCTGCGCATAGCCGGCATCAAAGGCGACCATCGTCATCGGCCGCCGCAACAGCCAGACCAGCCCCAGCGCCAACGCCCCGCCCCCCGCGATGGTGATCGCGTCGGACAAAAGCATCCCGGCGGTGGAGCCCAGAAGAAAGCTTTCAAGCCCGGCCTGCCGTCCGCTGCTCATCGTCTGGATGATGGTCATAAGCACGATGCCCAACCCGAAGAACACCGACAGGATTGATCCGATCGCAGCATCCTCGGCCAGCCGCGTCCGCCGCGTCAACCAGTCGACCCCCAAAAGTCCGATCCCCGCTGTCACCGCCGACCCGGTCAAAAGGCCCACCAGATTGCGCCCGTCGCCGCCCAGCGCGACCATCAGCATAAAGGCCAGCCCGACCCCGGGCAGGGTCGCATGGGCCATGGCATCAGAGACAAGCGCCCGCTTGCGCAGGACCATGAAACTGCCCGTCGCCCCGGCAGCGATCCCCAGCAGGGCCGCCCCGACGGCAACGAGCGTGGCGTTATAGCCCGCCTGAAGCGTCAGCGCTTCCCAAAGGGGGTTCATGCCTTTGGCCCTGCTCCGGCTTCTGGCCCTGCTCCGGTCGGTAGCCCCGCCCCATCCCCCAGCCGCAACTGGTCGATTTGTGCCGAGGCCAGCCTGCCGCCGTAGGTCGCGGCGAGGGTCTGTGGGGTGAAGGCCTGTGCCACCGGTCCGGCCGCGATCTTGCGGACGTTCAGCAATAGGACGCGGTCGAAATAGCGGGTGACGGTGGCAAGGTCATGGTGCACCGCAACCACGGATTTGCCTTGATCCTTGAGGGTCTTGAGCACTTCGATAATCGCGGCCTCGGTCGCGGCATCGACCCCGGCAAAGGGTTCATCCAGAAGGTAAAGGTCCGCCTCTTGCGCCAATGCGCGGGCCAGAAAGACACGCTGCTGCTGGCCACCGGACAGCTGGCCAATCTGGCGGGCCGCGAAATCGGACATGCCCACGCGGGCAAGGCAGGCCTCGGCCTTGGCCCGGTGCGCGGCCCGAACCCGGCCCAAAAGACCAAGCTCTCGGTATAGCCCCATCAGGACCACGTCGATGACCCGGGTGGGAAAGTCCCAGTCGACACTGGCCCGCTGGGGCACATAGGCCACCCTTGCGCGGGCAGTCTCAAGCGGGGTGCCAAAGACCGACACCTCGCCCGACAGCCGTGGGATCACCCCCAAGGCCGCCTTCAGAAGGGTGGACTTGCCCGCCCCGTTCGGCCCGACAATGGCGGTCATGGCCCCGGCGGCAAAATCCGCATCGACCGAAAAGATCGCCGGCTTCTCGGCATAGGACACGGTCATGCCCCTGATGCTGAGCGCTGGCGCCTCGGCCGCGGGCGTCAGAACCGTGCCGTCCTTGGCCGCAAGTGCGAGGTCGGCAGGGGTCATGATGCCTCCAGCAGGCCAGCCATGCCCCGGTCGGGCACGGTGCCCCCAAGGGCGCGGGCAATGGTGGTAAAGTTGTGGTCGATCATCCCAAGGTAGGTGCCTTCATAGCTCCCCTCCTCGCCCATGGCGTCGGAGTACAGTTCCCCACCGATCACCACCTCGTGGCCCTGCGCCCCCGCCCCTTCGATCAAGGCGCGGACCGACCGGTCCGAGACCGAGGTTTCGACGAAAACGGCGCGGACATTGCGCGACACAAGGGTGTCGACCAGTTCGCCGATGCGACGCACCCCCGCCTCGCTTTCGGTCGAGATGCCCTGGACGCCCAGAACCTCGAACCCATGCGCGCGGCCAAAATACTTGAAGGCGTCATGGGCCGTCACCAAGACCCGCGACCCTTCAGGCACGGTGCCCAGCACTGCGTCACCATAATCGGCGAGCGCCAGAAGCTGGGACCGGAAGGCGGCGGTATTGGCGGCAAAGACCTCTGCCCCATCGGGATCAGCCGCTGTCAGCGCCCCGGCTATATTGGTCAGCACCAGATCCCAGAGACGAGGGTCCATCCAGACATGGGGATCAAAACGGTCGGCATAGTTGTCATGCGCCAGCAAAAGGTCGCGTGGCAGGGTGTCGGCAACAGGCACCACGTTGCGGCTGCGGGTGAGGTCGACGAAGAAGTCCTCCATCTGCGCCTCAAGATAGAGACCATGCCACAGAACCAGATCGGCCCGTGACAGGGCGACGATGTCGCTGCGGGTCTGACGGTAGGCATGAGGATCAACCCCCGGCCCCATCAACGCCCGCACAGCCACACGGTCACCGCCGACGACCCGGGTCGTGTCCGCAATCATGCCAGTTGTGGCGACGACACCCAAGGGGGCCTGAGCCCGCGCCGGCCCGGCGAGCAAAGCAGCAGAGGCAGCCAGCCCGGTCAGGGCAGCGCGGCGGGTGGTCGGCTGGGAGACCGGAAGGGTCATCAACGCTCCTCTATGGGTCCTTGTGCAAAGGGTCCTTTTGCAGACTGACAAATGTGCAAACTGACAAATCGAACTCGTCTTGTAATTGCGACTTATTCTCAATTTGTCAAGGGAGTTGCGAATGGCTCGCAAAAACTATCGGCCTTTACGAGCCTGAAACAGGCCCTAGCCGTCCTCTGCCCCCTCGGCACCATAGCCGCCCGGCGTCGGTGTCACGACAGTCACCGCCTCTCCGGCCTGCAGGATGGTCTGGGCGCAAGCGGCCAGCACCTCGACCGTGCCATCCAGACGGCGCACTTCGGTGCGGCCGACCAGTCCCGGCCCGCCCCCGGCAATCCCCAAAGGGGGTCGGCTTCGGTGCGACGACAGGACAGCGCAATCCATTTCTTCAAGGAACCGCAGGGTGCGGCGGGTGCCATCCCCGCCATGACGTGCACCCTTGCCACCGGACTCGGGTCGCAGGACGAATTCCTCAAGCAGGACCGGAAAGCGCATTTCCAGCACTTCGGGGTCGGTCAGGCGCGAGTTCGTCATGTGCACATGCACCCCGCTTGTCCCGTCAAACGTACGCCCGTCATTCATGCGACCAGCCGAACTGCCCGAGCAGATCGTCTCGTAGTACTGATGTGTCGCGTTGCCGAAGGTCAGGTTGTTCATCGTCCCTTGGGCATTCGACAGGGCCCCAAGCGCCTGAAAGAGGGCATTCGTGACGTGCTGCGACGTCTCGACATTGCCCGCCACCACGGCGCGGGGATAGGCGGGGCGCAACATGCAGCCTTCGGGAATGATGATGCGAATGGGGCGCAGACAGCCCGCGTTCATCGGGATCGGCGCCTCGACCATCACCCGGAACACATAGAGGACCGCCGCACGGGCTACCGGTTCGGGCGCGTTAAAGTTGTTGTCCATGGCAGGCGAAGTGCCGGTAAAGTCCACCGTCGCCTCACGGTTTTCACGGTCCACCGTGATCTTGACCCGGATCGTCTGGCCGGTGTCCGTAAGGTAGTCGCAGGCGCAATCCTCAAGCCGGCCAAGCAGGCGGGCCACCTCTTCGGCGGCATTGTCCTGAACGTGGCCCATATAGGCCTGCACCACCTCAAGGCCAAAGTCCTTGACGATGCGGCGCAACTCGGCCGCGCCCCGGGCATTTGCCGCCACCTGCGCCTTGAGGTCTGCCACGTTCTGACCCGGGTTGCGGGCGGGCCACGGGTGGTCCGTCAACGTTTCGATCAGGGCGTCCTCCTGGAACCGGCCTTGCTTGACCAGGTGCAGGTTGTCGATCAGCACACCCTCTTCGTCCACCGTGGTGGCCAGCGGCGTCATGGACCCGGGGGCAGTGCCCCCCACATCCGCGTGGTGGCCACGCGATGCGACCCAGAACAGGATCTTTTCCTCGGCGTCGTCAAAGACCGGCGACACGACGGTAATGTCGGGCAGATGGGTGCCCCCGTTGTAGGGGGCATTCAGGGCAAAGGTATCGCCCGGACGGATCACCGGGTTGTTGCGGATCACCGCCTCGACCGACCGGTCCATTGAACCGAGGTGGACCGGCATATGCGGGGCATTGGCGACAAGCGCCCCGCTCGCCTCAAACACAGCGCAGGAAAAGTCGAGGCGTTCCTTGATGTTGACCGACTGGGCGGTGTTCTGCAGGGCCACGCCCATCTGCTCTGCGATATTCATGAAGAGGTTGTTGAAAACCTCCAGCAGGATCGGATCGGCCTCGGTCCCGGCGGCCTTGGTCTGGGCTGCCCTTTCGTGGCGGCGCATCACGATATGATCCGCCCCGGTCAGGTCGGCCTGCCAGCCCGGCTCTACGATGATGGTCTGGTTCGGCTCCACGATGATCGCCGGGCCCTTGATGCGGTCACCCGGCGCGATGTCGGCCCGCCAGTGAACAGCGGCGTCATGCCACCGGCCCCCCGAATAGAACGGGCGGGTCTGGCCCGGGGCAACCGGGCGGGAGGGCAAGGCGACGTCGGCCGCCTCAGTCGCGGTTTCGCGGCTCTCTACCCCCTCGACCTCGACTGCCTCGATGATGACGGCGCGGTCCGGGTCGACAAAACCGAACTGGGCCTCATGCGCGGCTTCGAAGGCAGCGCGGGCCGCCGTGTCGTTGCCATCATAGACAACCGGCAGGGCGGTGTCGGTCCCGGCATAGCGCAGATGCAGCGTCCGGATCAGGTCATGGGCGCCGATGCCCTGCCCCGCCAGATCCTCGGCCACCTGCTCTTCCAGGCGGCTACCCAGTGCGTCCAATTCGGCCCGGCTCTCGGGTCCAAGGGGCTGGACAAAGCCTTGCTGGCGGCTGGCCGACACCGTGGCAAGGCCAATGCCATAAGCGGACAAAAGGCCCGAAAGGGGATGGATCAGGATCGCTTCCATGCCCAGGGCGTCAGCCACCAGACAGGCATGCTGGCCCCCTGCCCCCCCAAAAGAATTGAGCAGGTAGCGGGTCACGTCATAGCCGCGCTGCACACTGATCTTCTTGATGGCATTGGCCATATTGGCCACGGCGATGGTGACAAACCCCTCAGCCACCTCTTCGGGGCTCTTGCCCTCGCCCTCGGCAATCGCGGCAAAGGCGCGGGCCACAGCCTCGCGGTCCAGCGGCTGGTCCTGACCGGGGCCAAAGATGGCAGGAAAGATATCGGGGTTCAGCTTGCCCAGCATGACATTGGCGTCGGTCACGGTCAGGGGGCCACCGCGACGGTAGGCAGCGGGCCCCGGATCAGCCCCCGCGCTGTCCGGACCCACGCGGAACCTGCCCGGATCGGCGTGTAGGATGGACCCGCCGCCAGCGGCAACGGTGTGGATGCGCATCATGGGGGCTCGAATGCGCACGCCCGCCACCTCAGTGTCAAAGGCACGCTCGAACCCGCCCGCACTATGGGCCACGTCGGTTGACGTACCGCCCATGTCGAAACCGATCACCTTGTCAAAACCGGCCGCGCGGGCCGTCTCGACCATGCCGACGACGCCGCCGGCCGGACCGGACAGGATGGCGTCCTTGCCCTGAAACGCCTCTGCCGCCGTCATCCCGCCCGAGGACATCATGAACTGCAGGGTCGGGCCCGGCTGGTCCGGCGGGGTCGCCCCCAGGGCGCCGGCGACGCGGGCCACGTAGCGGCGCAGGATCGGGGAGAGATAGGCATCAACCACGGTCGTGTCGCCCCGGCCCACCAGCTTGACCAAAGGGGACACTTCGTGGCTGACCGAAACCTGGCCAAAGCCCATGTCGCGCACCATAGTCGCAAGGGCCTCTTCATGGGCCGGGTTCAGCCAGCTGTGCATGAGCACGATGGCCACCGCATCAATGCCCTCTGCACGCGCCGCACGCAGGTCCGCCTCCAGCCCTGCGGTACTCAGGGCGCGCTCGACGGCACCGTCGGCGCGCAACCGTTCGTCCACTTCGATGACCCGGGAATAAAGCTGTTCGGGTAGGATGATTTCCTTGGCAAAGATATCCGGACGGCCCTGGTAGGCCAGACGCAGGGCATCGGCAAAGCCCTTGGTAATCAGCAGCAGGGTCCGGTCGCCCTTACGCTCGAGCAGGGCATTGGTCGCCACGGTCGTGCCCATCTTGACGGCCCCGATCCGGGCAGGGTCGATGGTGCCGCCCAAAAGCCGGGCGATCCCCTCGATGGCCGCGTCCTCATAGACGCCGGGGTTCTCGGACAACAGCTTGAGGGGGTGCAACCCACCCTCAGGATCACAGCCCACCACGTCTGTAAAGGTGCCGCCCCGGTCGATCCAGAAATCCCAAACGCTCATCGTATCCTCCGCTGCTGGCCTATGCCTGAGCCAGAGGGGCGGAATGGTCAAGAGACAGGCCCCTGCTTCTCCGGATCAAAAATATCCCGGGGGAGGCCCGTTGGGCCGGGGGCAGCGCCCCCAGCTACGTCTCCTGCTGCGCGCCCCCTATGGGCCCGACCAGTCGATCTGGCAGATCTCGGCGCTGCGGCCCTCGAAATCCCAGACCCGGCCATGGCTGCGGACCCGGCCCATATCGGCCTGGGCGATGGTGATATCGGGGCCCATCCAGTAGCCGGTGTTGGTGACCATCACCTCCTGGCCCGGATCGGCCCCGCCGATCGGGGTGACCGCACCTTTGATCTTCTTGCCGACCGTCAGACGCCGGGTGCGGCCATCGGTCTCAAAGCTGACCGGCTGACGCTCGGCCCCCATGAACTCGCCCACCAGCATGCCGAACAGGCCGGTGGTGCCCCGGGCTGCACCGGAAAAGATGCGGATCAGCCCGTCATAGGCAGCTTCTGAAGCGCGTTCGTCGATAAAAGCGGCGACCTTCCAATTGCCCCGGCCCATATTGCCGGGGATGTCCATCAGCATCCCTATGTTCAGGCCGCTCAGGCTTTCGCCGTCATGGTGGCCCTCGTCGATCCGGATGCCGACCCAGGCCTGGCAATAGCCTTCGGTCGGGGGGTGCTTGCCCAGTGACACAACGCAGGGACAGAACACCGTGCAATTGCAGTTCAGGATCAGCTCCCCTTTGATCGCCCATGCGGGCAAAGTCTCAGGCAAAGTCTTGGCCATTCTTGTGGTCCTCCCTCAAATCCAGACGGCAGACAGGGCCGTCAGCCCGGCCGCCGCCAATAGCGCATAGCCTGCCGGGCGGGTCAGGACCCGGCCCAGATCAGGCAATTTTTCGAAAATCATGAAAAGGGTCGCCGCCCCCATCCAGAGCAGCGACATCGCCCCCCCGATCAGCCCCAAAAACATGAGCGCCCAGCAGCAGCCAAGGCAGATCAGGCCAAGCTCGCCCCCCATCCGGGCGGCATGGACCACGCCCGGGCGCCAGCGGCCCAGAAAGTAGGTCAGGGGCATGCGACATTTGGCAAGGCAGGCCGCCTTGGCCGGGGACAGCTGATAAAGCCCCGCAATAGCCAGAAGGACCACGGTCACGACCTTGGACGTTGCAGCACCTGTGACGGAAGAAAGCGCCATCTGGGCCAGCGCCCCAAGGGCCGAGGCCCCCAGCCAGACGGCAAGGTAGCCCACGATCAGGGCAGCCGCCTCCCGGCCCCGCGTGGCACCCGCCTGACCCAGGTCCAGATAGGTCGCAAGGGTGGGGGCAAAGGTCGGCAACATCATCGCAGCACTCATCAGCGCCCACATCCCCCACAAGGGGGCAATGCCGGCCGAGGTCGCGGGCAGGCACAGGCTTTGCCAAAATCCCGTCGGGGTGGATTGATCCTGCCGAACCAACAGCACCAGACCCAGCCAGGCAACCATGATGACAGTGTAGAAACACAGCCATATCAACGCCCGAAGCGAAGGAAGTGGGATCAGCCGGAACGCAGGACTTGGTCGAAACATGACTCGACGCTAGCAGAGGGTTTGCCGTCCCGCGACAGGAAACATTACAACGCTGCGGAAGGTTCCGCACCGACCCACCTGCCATGCTGTCAGCCAGGAGAAAGCAGGGGTCAGGCCCCCAGCGACCGAGCCATCCAGATCAGCACCACGCCAATGGCGACAGCGCCCAGCCCGATCAGCCTGCGCTGATCAAGCCCAAGACGGCGGAGCGCCTCGAGCATGGCCTCAATTGCAGAAGGGGCCAGCGCCCAGGCCAGCCCCTCCAC